>SFJM01000022.1 GCA_004555915.1 Clostridiales bacterium
GCGGTTGGGGAACCTCAGTTATTGTATCATGGGAGGTCTTTGTATAGCTATAAGCTTTTTGTACCACATGCATAGCATGTGGTATATTGACAAAAAAAGCAGGACACGATTGCTCATGTCCTGCTCCTGCATCCAGCACTTTATTCAATTCCCAGCACCGGATAATCCTGTGCTTCTACCGCAGCTTTTAGTACCTCATTTGCCACATCCTTGCTCAGGGTGACCACAGCGGTATTGGTCTCATGGCTCGGTACGGCCTCGGTGACGCCGTCAATGGCTTCCAGCGCCTTCTTTACACGTGCTTCACAGTGTGGGCACATCATGCCTTCAATTTTCATGGTCTTCGTCATTGTCTTTTGCTCCTTTGCTTTTCGTTTTAATTTGATTGCTTTATCCTTCGATGCATTGCGGATGTCAAACCAGTTGAGCCGCAGCGCATTGGAAACCACACAGAAGCTGGATAAGCTCATGGCTGCCGCGGCGAACATTGGGTTCAGCTTCCAGCCAAATGCGGAAATAAACACACCTGCTGCCAGTGGAATGCCGCAGACATTATAGGCAAATGCCCAGAACAGGTTTTCCCGGATGTTGCGCAGCGTGGCACGGCTCAGGCGGATAGCTGCCGGTACATCGCTCAAACGGCTCTTCATCAATACCACATCTGCCGCATCTATGGCAATATCGGTACCGGCGCCGATAGCAATGCCGATATCCGCACGGGTCAGTGCCGGGGCATCATTCATGCCGTCACCCACCATGGCAACCTTGCCCTTGCGCTGCAGGGAGCGGATGACCGCTTCCTTGCCGTCCGGCAGGACACCGGCAATGACTTCATCCACGCCTGCCTGCCTGCCGATTGCCTTCGCTGTCCGTTCATTGTCGCCGGTCAGCATGACAACTTCAATGCCCATATGCTGCAGCTCCTGCACCGCCTGCGGGCTGTCCTCCTTGATGACATCCGCAACGGCAATGATACCTGCCAGTTTACTGTCTCTGCTGAAAAACAGTGGTGTTTTTCCCTGTTCTGCCAGCTGCTCCGCCTGTTTTTGCATCTTTTGGGGAATGTCTGCTACGCTGCCGATCAGCCGGCTGTTGCCGCCATAGACAGCGGAGCCGTTCCATGTGCCGGATAAACCATTTCCCGGCAGTGCCCGGAAATCGGTGACCTCCTCCACATGCAGTCCCACTTCTTCTGCCCGCTGTACAATGGCTTTTGCCAGCGGATGCTCACTTTTCCGCTCCAGCGCATAAGCGAGAGTGAGAAACGCTGTTTCGTTATAGCCTTCAGCCGGAAGAATATCGGTCACCTTCGGTTCACCGGAAGTAATTGTACCGGTTTTATCCAGTGCCACAACCTGCACCTTGCCCGCTTCCTCCAGCGAAACCGCCGTTTTAAACAGGATGCCGTTTTTCGCACCCTTGCCATTGCCCACCATAATGGCTACCGGCGTTGCCAGTCCCAGCGCACAAGGACAGCTGATAACCAGAACCGAAATACCCCGAGCCAGCGCAAAGGCGACTGTCTGTCCCACCAGCATCCAGATGACAAAGGTGACAATGGCAATGGCAATGACTGCCGGGACGAAAATGCCGGATACCTGATCGGCTATTTTTGCAATCGGTGCCTTGGTGGCAGCGGCATCGCTGACCATCCGAATGATCTGGGAAAGTGTGGTATCCTCTCCTACACGGGAGGCTTCACACCGGATATAACCGGACTGGTTGATGGTTGCCGCGGAAACCGGGTCTCCGGCTTCCTTATCCACCGGAATGCTTTCACCGGTCAGAGCAGCTTCATTGACCGCACTGCTCCCCTCCACAACAAAGCCATCTACCGGAATGGTTTCACCCGGACGGACAACAAAAATATCTCCTTTTTTGACCTGCTCGATGGAAACCTCGACTTCGGTTCCATCCTGTATGATTACGGCTGTCTTTGGTGCCAGCTTCATCAGGCCCTTTAACGCATCGGTGGTTTTGCCCTTGGAGCGTGCTTCCAGCATCTTGCCCACGGTAATCAGCGTCAGGATCATGGCAGCAGATTCAAAGTAAAATTCATGCATATAGGTCATGACCGCATCCATATCGCCCCTGACCTGCGCATCTGTCATGGCAAACAGCGCATACACGCTCCATACGAACGAAGCCATAGAACCCAGTGCTACAAGGGTATCCATATTGGGTGCACGATGCACCAGGCCTTTCAAGCCGCTGATAAAGAATTTCTGGTTGATGACCATGATGATACCGGACAGCAGCAGCTGTACCAGGCCCATAGCGACATGGTTATTGTCAAACCATGCGGGCAGCGGCCAGCCCCACATCATGTGTCCCATGGAAACATACATCAAGATAATGAGAAATCCAAGGGATGCAATCAGCCTGCGTTTCAATACCGGTGTTTCCCGGTCCTCCAATGCCTGTTCTTCCGCAGTCACGGACCGGGATGCCTGTGCTGCTCCTTTAAGGGAAGCGCCATAGCCGGCTGCTTCCACCGCTGCAATCACAGCCTGCGGGCTCGCCGTGCCTTCCACGCCCATGGAATTGGTGAGCAGGCTGACGGAACAGGAGGTAACGCCCTCCACCTGTGATACGGCCTTTTCCACACGTGTGCTGCACGCCGCACAGCTCATTCCTGTAACAGAATATTGCTCCATTGTTTATCCTTTCCCCGGCTCAATGCTGGTAATCGTATACTCCGTCCATGCAAGAGCCTGGCTGATTTCACTGTCACTGACCTCACACTCCAGCGAAAGGACAGCAATCCCTTTTTTCCAGCTGACCTCTGCCACAACACCATCCAGCCGGTTGAACTGCTTTTCCACCTGCTTCCGGCAGTTATCGCATTTCATTCCCTGGATGTGGACAATCCTTTCACCGATTTTCGGTCCCTTCAGCTGTTTCTTTTCCACCGTAACGGTATCCGCACTGCCCCCACAGCAGCCGCCTTCCCCCTTCAAATGCTTCCTGCCGGAACGAATTGCCAGCACCACAATCACAGCCAGTGCCGCAAGAATGATATAGTTTCCCACAGAATAGCCTCCTTTATTTCATCAATTTCTGCAAAGTTGCCACCAGCTCGTCAATCACTTCATCTTTCCCATCCCGGATATCCTGTGCCACACAGGTACGGATATGGTTGGACAGCAATTCCCGGTTGAAGGCATTGACAGCCGCTGTCACTGCGGCAGACTGTACCAGAATATCGGTACAATACGCATTTTTTTCCACCATGCCCCGGATGCCGCGAATCTGTCCCTCAATCCGGTTAAGCCGGTGGATGAGGCTTTTGTATTCCTCCGGTGTGCGCTCCTTTGTCTTTTTACAGCAGCATGTTTTTTCTTCCATGACAGCACCTCCTTCGGTGAGATACCCCCTTGGGGTATCTTGATTATATACCCCCTCCGGGTATCTGTCAATGTCTTCTGCACAGATCCTCTCCGATTTTTTTCTTGGAAATCAATCCATTCCTGACGAAACATGTTACTTTTTTCAAAAATGTGTTATAATAAAAAAATACACATCGTTCCTGGCGACAGGAACTGAACAAATGAAAAGGAGTGGGAAAAAGATGTTTGAAAAACAATTCAAGCTCAAAGAAAACCACACAACTGTCCGCACAGAAGCTGTGGCAGGTATTACGACCTTTATGACCATGGCGTACATTCTGGCGGTCAATCCATCCATTCTATCTGCTTCCGGCATGGACACCAATGCCATTCTGATGGCAACGGCTCTGGCAGCCTGTATCGGCTGTTTTGCCATGGCACTGTTGGCAAACTATCCCTTTGCCCTTGCGCCGGGTCTCGGCCTGAATGCCTATTTTGCCTACACGGTCTGTGGTACCATGGGATACTCCTGGCAGGCTGCCCTGCTGGCCGTATTTGTGGAAGGTCTGATTTTTATCGTCCTTTCCCTGACCAATGTCCGTGAGGCAATTTTTAATGCCATTCCTCTGCAGCTGAAAAAGGGTGTATCCGTGGGTATCGGCCTGTTTATTGCCTTTATCGGGCTGCAGAATGCCAAGCTGGTTGTGGACGGTGCAACACTGGTAACCATCGTGGATTTCACGGAAAGTTTCAACACCGTGGGCATTGGTGCGCTGCTGGCTGTCATTGGCCTGCTGCTCATTTCCATCCTGTATGTCAAGAAGGTCAAAGGCTCCATCCTGATCGGTATTTTTGTGACATGGATTCTGGGCATTCTGTGCCAGCTGACCGGTATTTACCTGATTGATGTGGAAAACGGGTTCTATTCCCTGATTCCGTCCTGGTCGAATTTTGACATCACAGCTATCCGCCTGACCTTCGGACAGTGCTTCAATCTGGCAGGTGCAAATATCCATATCATTGATTTCATTGTCATTATCTGTTCCTTCCTGTTCGTGGATATGTTTGACACGCTGGGAACCCTGATCGGTGTTGCAAACAAGGCAGACATGCTGGATGACAATGGCAAGCTGCCGCGCATCAAGCAGGCGCTGCTGGCTGACGCAATTGCGACCTCTGCCGGTGCCGTACTGGGTACCTCTACCACAACAACCTTTGTGGAAAGCTCCTCCGGCGTGGCAGAAGGCGGACGCACCGGTCTTGCTTCTATTGTGACCGGTTTCCTGTTCCTGCTGTCCATCTTCCTCGCTCCGGTATTTACCACCATCCCGAGCTTTGCTACTGCTCCGGCACTGATCTTTGTGGGCTTCCTGATGATTTCCGCCGTGGTGGAAATTGACTTCGACGACCTGACCGAAGCAATTCCCGCTTACCTCTGCCTGATTGCCATGCCGCTGACATACAGCATTTCGGAAGGCATTGCTGTTGGTGTCATCTCCTACGTTGTCATCAACCTGATCTGCGGCAAGTCCAAGAAAATCACCCCGCTGATGTATGTTCTGGCGGTTCTGTTTGTACTCAAGTATATTTTCCTGTAATAACCAAAAACAGATGGAACGAGAAAAAGGACGGAGTTTTCGCTCCGTCCTTTTGTTGCGCTCTGATAAAAAACGGCATAGCCCGCAGGCTATACCGTTTTACTTGTATCATTTTTCCGAACTGCATCAGATTCTCGGCAGCAGATCCATGTCCTTTGCAATTTCAATGTTGACTGCACCCATGGCAATCTGTGCAATGGCATCCACAAAACGCTGTACGCCGGTCAGCATCAGGGAGAAATAATCACAGATATCCGTGATAATCCGTTCCGGATCATCCTTCATGTTGACCACAATATTATGGCGCATATAGATAACGCCATCCTCCTCAAACAGGCCAAACTGTCCGATGGTGCAGAAATTGTTGATATAGAACAGCGCACGCTTTAATTCCGGCAGATTGCGGTCCATGGCACCCGGTTCAATCTGGAACATGGTTGCATGCATCTGGAACAGGGAGGTTTCCTCACGGGCCATGTTTGCCGGCGGGAACCACATGTCAATGATAACATCCTGCTTTACCTTGCCCTGACGGTTCAGCTCCACACGGGTCATGGGCGGATTGCCGTCCTTGCCATCAAAAAACTGGGTACGGAAGCCATTCTGCTGGATAACATCTGCCATGCAGGAAAGGATACGGTTTTTCAGTTCTTCCATTTGCTCCACCTCTTATCCCTTCTTGATACCGATATCCAGACGGTAATGTGCCTTGTCAAAGTGGATCTTTTCCACATCCGCATAGGACTTGCGGATTGCCTCATCCAGTGTGGGTGCAGTTGCGGTAACACCCAGGACACGGCCGCCGCTGGTGACAATCTTACCATCTTTTACCGCAGTGCCGGCATGGAATACGATGGATTCGGTTACATCCTCCAGACCGGTGATTTCCTTGCCCTTTTCATACGCTACCGGATAGCCGCCGGATGCCAGAACCACACAGCATGCTGCATTGTCTGCCCACTGGATGTCCATTTCGTCCAGCTTTCCGTCGATGACAGCATTCATAATGTCGAACAGGTCACTGTCCAGACGGCACAGGACTGCCTGCGTTTCCGGATCACCGAAACGGGCATTGTATTCAATGACCTTCGGGCCCTTCGGGGTCAGCATCAGGCCAAAATACAGTACGCCGCTGAACGGACGGCCTTCTGCTGCCATAGCGGCAACAGTCGGCTTGAAGATGGTCTCCATACAGGTCTGCGCAATGTCATCGGTATAGAACCGGGACGGGGAGAATGCACCCATGCCGCCGGTATTCGGGCCTTCATCGTTGTCATAGGCACGCTTGTGATCCTGTGCGGACGGCATGGTAGACAGGTTCTTGCCATCCACAAATGCCAGAACCGAAACCTCCGGGCCGGTCAGGAATTCTTCAATGACAACACGTGCACCGGCACCGCCGAAGCGTCCGCCGTCAATGGCATCCTTTACTGCCGCAATGGCTTCCTCCTCGGTCATGGCAACCGTAACACCCTTGCCCAGCGCCAGGCCGTCAGCCTTGATGACAATCGGCGCACCATTTTCCCTGATGTAGGCAATGGCTTCGTCACTGTTTTCAAATACCGCATAGCCTGCTGTGGGGATGTTGTATTTCTTCATCAGGTCCTTGGCAAAGGACTTGGAGCCTTCAATGACTGCCGCATTCTTGCGCGGGCCAAAGGCACGGATGCCTTCTGCCTCCAGCGCATCCACCATGCCCAGTGCCAGCGGATCATCCGGTGTGACAACAACCAGATCCGGGTTGTTTGCCTTGGAAAACGCAACAACGCCGTCAATATCGGTTGCCTGAATGTCCACACATTCCGCAACAGCCGCAATACCGCCATTGCCCGGTGCGCACCAGATTTTATCTACCTTCGGGCTTTTTGCAAGTGTCATGCACACTGCATGCTCGCGTCCGCCGCCGCCGATAACCAGTACTTTCATATTGGAAATCCTCCTTATATACTGCCAAAAGTCAGGCACGCGCAAGACGCACCTGACTTTTTCTGTTGTTTTATTGATGCTTAGTGATGGAACAGACGGATGCCGGTGAAGGACATGACAATACCATACTTGTTGCAGGTATCAATCACATGGTCATCACGGATGGAACCTCCCGGCTGTGCAATATACGCAACACCGGACTTCTTCGCACGCTCTACGTTATCGCCAAACGGGAAGAATGCGTCAGAACCAACGGTAACACCGGACTGGGTTGCAATCCATGCCTTCTTTTCCTCAGCAGTCAGCGGCTCCGGCTTTACCTTGAACTTGGTCTGCCATACGCCTTCTGCCAATACATCCTCGTACTCATCGGAGGTGTAAACGTCAATGGCGTTGTCACGATCCGGACGGCGGATGCCATCCACAAACTGCAGACCCAGTACCTTCGGATGATGACGCAGGAACCAGTTATCTGCCTTGTTGCCTGCCAGACGGGTGCAATGGATACGGCTCTGCTGACCTGCACCGACACCGATGGTCTGACCGTTCTTAACATAGCAAACCGAGTTGGACTGGGTGTACTTCAGGGTAATCAGAGAAACAATCATATCCAGCTTTGCCTGCTGCGGCAGCTCCTTGTTCTCGGTTACGATGTTTGCCAGCATCTCCTCGTCAATCTTCAGGTTGTTGTGGCCCTGTTCAAAGGTGATGCCAAAGATTTCACGGCGCTCGATCTCTGCCGGCTCGTAATCCGGATCAATCTGGATGACAGTATAGCCGCCCTTGCGCTTGCTCTTCAGGATCTCCAGCGCCTCATCGGTATAGGATGGTGCAATGATGCCGTCAGAAACCTCATACTTCAGATAGGTTGCAGTCTGCGCGTCACAGGTATCCGACAGGGCAACCCAGTCACCATAGGAGCACAGACGGTCTGCACCGCGTGCACGGATATAGGCACAGGCAATCGGGGACAGCTCTTCCTCGGTATCTACAAAGTAAATCTGCTTTTCCACATCGGACAGCGGGGTGCCGATAGCGGCGCCAGCCGGGCTGACATGCTTAAAGGAAGCAGCAGATGCCATGCCGGTAGCTGCCTTCAGCTCACGAACCAGCTGCCAGCTGTTGAACGCATCCATAAAGTTGATATAACCCGGCTTGCCGTTCAGAACGGTAATCGGCAGCTCGCCTTCCTGCATGTAAATGCGGGACGGCTTCTGGTTCGGGTTGCAGCCATATTTCAGTGCGAGTTCAGTCATGATTTCAGTTTCTCCTCTCAGCAGTGCTTGTTGCGGATGATGCTGGATGCCTTGCCGGTTTCCAGATCAATGAAGCTGACATACAGGGATACCTTGTTTTCTTCGTTCAGGTTGTCCCATACCATATCAGCAAAGGTATGCAGATCGCCTTCAATGCGGACGGTTTCCGGCTCACCCTCAAAGGACGGCAGCGGAGAACCATCTCCCATGTAGGTATGGATGAAATGACCCAGGCCTGCACGCGGAGCATCATATTCAAAGAAGAAACGCTTGTTGCATGCCGGATCACCATCAAAGCTCTTGAGGATGGACAGCTCATAGGCGCCGTTCGGCTCAACAACCGCGGAAATACGCGGGGTATAGTTCGGGCCGTCCGGCTCAAACTGACGGGTACGCAGTGCCTCAATGTAGCTCTTGCCTGCTGCCAGACCATCACGAACGGTATCGGTCTGATCGCCGTTGGTGACAATGGTTGCACCCTCATAGACACGAACCGGATGATAAATAATCAGGGACGGGTCCACCATCTTGGACGGGTCAAATGCTTCCGTGCGGATGCCGTCTTCGGTCTCGGAGAAGATACGGTTGCGGCTGTTCTCGCTGCGGCCCATGATAAAATAGGCAATGACAGCAGACTTGTCATCTGCACTGCGGCCGATGACGATACCGCGGCCCGGATAGCTGTTGCTGCGCAGCTGTGCGCCAAGATCTAAAATTTCCATGAAACAATCTTCCTTCTATCAGTGTTGTGTATATATGTTATTCGGAAATCGAAACAATGCCGTCTTCCGAAACAGACAGTTTTCCTTCGCAGAACAGCGATACCACATGTGGCAGCAGAATGTGCTCCGCCTGTGCCATCACACGCTTCTGCAGAATTTCCGGCGTGTCACCCGGCTCCACATAAACCGCCTTCTGGGCGATAATCGGGCCGCCATCGGTAACCGGATTGACAAAATGCACCGTGGCACCGGTGACCTTGACACCCTTTGCCAGTGCAGCCTCATGGACATGCAGTCCATAGAAGCCATCCCCGCAGAACGACGGAATCAGGGACGGATGCACATTGATGATTCTGTTTTCAAAGGTCTTGCAGAAGTATGCATCCAGCACCGTCATAAAGCCCGCCAGAACCACCAGGCCGATATCCTTTTCCTGCAGGAATGCCGCCAGCTCCCGGCAGTATACCTCGCCGGAGGGATAATCCTTCTTTTTGATGACATAACCCGGTACGCCGGCCTTTTTGGCACGTTCCAGCGCATATGCTGTATCATTGGAGGAAATCACGGCAGAAACCCTGCCGTTTTTGATTTCGCCCCGTGCCTGTGCGTCCAGAATCGCCTGCAGGTTTGTACCGCCGCCGGAAACCAGAACAGCGATATTTACCATAATTCGACTTCCTTTGCGCCGGCCTTGCACTCACCGATAATGTAGCCCTGCTCGCCTGCTGCCGCAATGATTTCCAGAGCCTTGTCTGCCTGATCCTTCGGAACAGCAACAACCAGACCTGCACCCATATTGAAGGTATTGTACATATCCCGTTCCGGAATATTGCCGGTCTCCTGAATCAGCTTGAAGATGCCCGGTGTCGGCAGAGCAGCCTTTTCAATGGATACGCTGATGTTGTCCGGCAGCATACGCGGAATGTTTTCGTAGAAGCCGCCGCCGGTGATATGGCTCATTGCCTTGACATCCACTGCCTTAATCAGGGACTGGATGGTCTTCACATAAATCTTGGTCGGAGTCAGCAGCTCCTCGCCCAGGGTCTTGCCGAACTCGGCAATGTAACGCTGTACGGACTTTTCATTGATGCCCAGGGTCTTGCGAACCAGGGAATAACCGTTGGAGTGTACACCGGAGGATGCAACACCAATCAGCACATCGCCGACTGCCAGCTTGGTGCCGTCGATCATCTTGTCACGGTCTACCAGGCCAACCGAGAAGCCAGCCATATCGTACTCATCTACCGGATAGAAGCCCGGCATTTCAGCGGTTTCGCCGCCAACCAGTGCACAGCCTGCCTGCTTGCAGCCTTCTGCGATACCCTTGACCAGCTCTGCAATGCGCTCCGGATAGTTCTTGCCCACAGCAATGTAATCCAGGAAGAACAGCGGCTGTGCACCACAGCATGCAATGTCATTGACACACATGGCAACGCAGTCGATACCTACGGTATCATGCTTGTCCATCAGGAATGCCAGCTTCAGCTTGGTGCCTACACCATCGGTACCGGAAACCAGAATCGGATGCTCCATTCCCTGTACCGGCGGCTCAAACATACCGCCGAAGCCGCCAATCGAACCGAGAACACCCGGAATGTATGTGCTCTCAACAAACGGCTTCATTTTCTTGACAGCCTCGTAACCCGCAGTTACGTCAACACCTGCTGCCTTATAGCTTTCAGAACGACTATTAACCATTTTCACCAATCCCACTTTCAAATATATTCTTTTCTACGGTGTCCGGAACTTCAACCGGATAGGTTCCGCTGAAGCATCCGTTGCAGAAGCCGCAATGCGCGCCTACTGCAATCTTATTTGTCGCTTCCAGCGACAGATAACCCAGTGAATCAACGCCAATCAGCTGGCGGATTTCCTCTACCGTGCGTCCGTAAGCAATCAGGTACTCACGGTCCGGCACATCGGTACCGAAAAAGCACGGATGCAGGAACGGCGGTGCGGAAATACGCATATGGACTTCCTTTGCACCTGCATTGCGCAGAATTTTTACCAGACGGGCACAGGTGGTGCCGCGGACAATGGAGTCATCCACCAGAATGACGCGCTTGCCCTCCAGATTGTTGCGCAGTGCATTCAGCTTGATGCGGACAGAGCGTTCCCGCTTATCCTGTCCCGGCTGAATAAAGGTACGGCCGATGTACTTGTTTTTAATCAGGCCCACATCATACGGGATACCGGAAGCCTTGGAATAACCGATTGCTGCCGGAATACCGCTGTCCGGTACGCCCACGACAACATCTGCGTCAACCGGGTGCTCTTCAAACAGGTACCGTCCAGCCTCCTGCCGCGCATAGGCAACCGAAGCGCCGTCAACCACAGAATCCGGACGGGCAAAATAGATATATTCAAACACACACATGGTGTGATCGCACGGAATATCACAGTGCATGGAACGCATCTCGCCATCCTCAATGACAATCAGCTCACCCGGCTCCACATCACGGATAAATTCCGCGCCCAGCGCATCCAGTGCGCAGGATTCCGATGCAAATACATAGGAATGCATCAGCTTGCCGATACACAGCGGACGGAAGCCATGGGGATCACGCGCCGCAATCAGCTTGCGCGGAGACATGACGACCAGGGAATACGCACCCTCAACTTTATACATGGAATTGAGCACAGCCTGTTCAATGCTGCCGCACTTCAGGCGCTCGCGTACAATGGTATAGGCAAGAACCTCCGTATCCGAGGAAGAACGGAAAATACCGCCATCCAGCTCAATCTGCTTGCGCAGCTTGCCGGCGTTGACCAGATTGCCGTTGTGTGCGATGGCCAGATTGCCCTTGCAGTGCGTGATACATACCGGCTGGGCATTTTCACGTGCCGGCTGGCCGGTGGTGGAATAACGGACATGTCCGATTGCCATCGTACCCTGCAGTCCGTCAAGAATCTTCTGGTTGAAAACCTCGTTGACCAGGCCGATATCCTTATGGCAGCGGATGACACCGTCATCATTGACCGCGATGCCGCAGGCCTCCTGCCCTCTGTGCTGTAGCGCAAACAGGGCTGTATACGCGTCATGTGACGGGCTGATTTTTCCGACGTCCTCTTTGTTTACATAAACACCGAAAACGCCGCATTCCTCATGCAGCTTATCGCCCATACCAAAGGGTGTATGTGCTGCTTTTCTCATTTTATATTTCATTCTAAAGCCTTATTTCAAACGTAAATGCGATTGACAGCATGGAGCATATCTGATGTTTTGCAGATATCACCCGGCTGTCAGGGGAAAATGTGCGAATGATTGCCGACGATTGGGGCCAAGCCGCCCCTGATCGGCAGACTGTCCCGAAGGATATCCCGAGGTTACTTTGCGAACTGTGCGCGGATCTTTTCATCCTTTGCTTCCACAGCAGCCTGCATGTCAGCCTTGAACTGTACCAGCTTCTCGCTCAGCTCCGGCTCGCTCAGTGCCAGCATCTGTACAGCCAGAATTGCCGCATTGTCTGCACCGTTTACGCCAACTGTTGCCACCGGAATACCAGACGGCATCTGTACAATGGAAAGCAGGCTGTCCAGTCCGTCCATGAACGAAGACTTGATCGGAACGCCGATCACCGGCAGAGTGGTCTGTGCAGCCAGCACGCCGCCCAGATGAGCAGCCTTGCCTGCTGCCGCAATGATGACGCCATAACCGTCTGCCACAGCGTTGCGGGACAGCTGTTCTGCTGCCGCCGGGGTACGGTGTGCAGAAACAATGCGCACATCATATGGAACACCGAAGGTATCCAGTTTGTTCATGCAGCCTTCCATTACCTTGAGATCACTGTCAGATCCCATAACAATGCAAACTTTTTTCATAACAATAACTCCTTCAAGCATTGAATCAACAGTCAATCATTTTTTCCAATAAAAACGCAGGACACCGTAACAGATATACGATGCCCTGCAAATTGTTCCTTACAGACCGGTATCAGTCCCAAAAAGGCTCCAAAAATTGCCCTGACGAAAACACCGCTTCACGCAGTGTACGGCATTTGTTCTGTTCATGGAACATACAACAAACATATCCTCAGGACTCCTTTCTGCCAGATTGGAAAAGGGATTGATAGTTCACTTTTATTGTATTACAGACTTTCATCAAGTGCAATACTTTGTTTTACTTTTGTAAAAATCTCGGAAAAATTACCAACGAATCCAATACTTTTCCGACAGTTTTTGACCTATTTGTGCTGACCTGTCCCACAGGTCATGCCGTCCGGAAGGTTATCTGCCCAGCAGCTTCAGCCACTGCTGCAAAACATGATCCTTATAGAAAATCTTCGCCCGTTCCGTGGCATTTTCGCTCATTTCGGCACGCAGCTCCCTGTTATCCATCAGCTGCATCAGCTGCCGCGCAAACAGCTCCTCATTGCGGTCGGGCACAAGGAATCCGCTGATGGTATCCTCAATAATCGTTGCCGGGCCCACACGGATGTCAAAGGCAACCGGCGGCGTGCCGCAGGACATCGCCTCAACCAGAACCAGTCCGAAGCTTTCGGAAACCGAAGTCAGGGCAAAGCAGGCGGATTTCGCCATCTCCTCCAGCAGCACCTGGTGGTCCAGCGCGCCGGTAAAGCACACATTGTTCTCAACATGCAGCTGTACTGCGTAATCCCGCAGCATCTGCTCCAGCTCACCCTCACCGGCAATTTTCAGCATCCAGTCCGGATGGGACGGAACCACCTTTGCCCAGATACGCAGCAGGGACGGGAAATCCTTGTCCGCATGCAGGCGGCCCGCTGCAATCACCTGCTTTTCCTTTTGGGAAACCGGCTGGATCTCCGGCGGCTCGATGAAATTTGGGATGGTCAGGCATTGGATTCTGCTGTTATGCCCCTCCATAAATTCCCGCACTTCCCGGGTGGTCTGATCTGCCAGCAGGACAAAATAATCAATATTCTGATATTTGGTCTGGAAATCGTGTATCAGCTGCTTGTTAAATTGATGGTCTGCATGCAGCTGGACAATTTTCATCACCTGTGGCGCACCGTATTTGGACAGCAGGATGGCGTGCTCATTGCGCGTGGCAATCACCGTGCCCTCCCGAATCTGCCGGATCGCACGCTTCATGGTGCTGTGCTTATGGTACAGCGTCCGGACGGCGCGAATGCCCTCTCGGACAATCCCGATGGGATTTTTGCTGTGCAGCGCTTCGGAAAACTGCTGCCGGTTGGGGGAATCCTCTGTCAGATAGGTCACAACCACCTTGTCATGCAGCGGATACACCGGCTCTCCCAGACGATAGGTACACAATACCTCCACCTCAAAGCCCTGTTCCACCAATGCATTGGCCAGCGTGGAAATAACCATCTCCACACCGCCATGCTTCAGGTGCAGGCTGGTGAGATAAACTTTATTCGATTTTATGCCCAATGCATCCCCCTGCATGGCATCTGTCTCTCTTTCGCTCTCCGGTTCTTCCGATGCCAGAAGCGCACGCATCTGTTTCAAGTTCTCACTCTCCTCCGCGGCAAGCTGCTGCGCAATCCTGTTCCAGCGGCTGTGTTCCGGTGTCCGCACCACGCGGTCAATCTGTTCCATCAGCTGCTCTGCCGTCAGGGACTGTATGTGCAGCACGGCATCTTCACAGCCGATGGATTTCAAAAAGGCATCCACCTTCATATCATACGAAATGCCGACGCTCGGCACGCCGTTTTTCGCGGCAAAAATCAGGGCATGCAGGCGCATGCCCACAACTGCGGACATACGCGAAAGCACGCCAATGGTCTGGCTGATGGGAATCTGCCTGGAAATCAGGTAATGCGGGCAGTGTAAATGCTGAATCACCTTTTGCGCCGCTTCACAGTCCTTCGGATATTCCATCGGGATAAACACCGGAATCAGTCCATGCTGTTCCCAGGCATATTGTGCAGCACGGGCAATCTCCGGTACCGCCTGGTCAAAGCCCTTCCACTGCCGCAGCCCAAAGCCGATATATACGCCATCCGGCGGTATGTCCAGCTGCTCCAGCAGCTCCGTTGTCTGCCCGGCTTCCGCCTGGCAGATGCTGATCGTGGGATCCGCCGTACGGATCATCCGCGGCCGCCGGACCCCCATGTTTTTCAATTCGCGGACGGAATCATCGTCACGCAGCGTGACAACGTCCACACAACTGTTGACCACCCGTCCGGCAGCCCAGCGGTGGAACCTGCCATAAACCGGACCGATACCACAGCCATACATCATGACCTTACAGCCACGCTTTTTTGCCATCAGCAGCGTAAGAAGGTAATAATACAGCGACCGTCTGGAGGTCGCATTCTGGATCAGGCTGCCGCCACCGCTGAGAAACAGCTCCGCTTTGCCAAGCTCCCGCCAGATTTCCCGCAGACGGAATGTATAACAGGCCTCTACCGGATATTTGCTGCGGGTCTCCTCCGGATTGCGGGATATCACACATACCGGTATCTCCGGATCCACCTGATGCAGCTCCTGCAGGATCGCATCCAGAATGGCATCATCTCCGGTATTGCCCCGTCCGTAGGCACCACAGATCACCGCGCCAGCCTGTCCTGCGCGGTTTTGTTCGTTTTTTGCACGATGCGTATTGTTCATTCGTCATCCTCTTGTCCGCCCGGGCAGACATGATATCGTCAGCCATAACCCCCGTTGTATGGCTGCTGTGTTTGCATTTCCAACGAAAAAATCATAGCATAACCCTCCGGCAATGTCAACGCGGCTTCCACTCCGGCTGTTTTTCTGTTATACTGACAACAGGAGGGATTATATGGATTATTTTGATATGCTGACAGAACAGCGGATTGACAGCCGGACAGCCGATGTGGTAGACCAGCTGATGGAGCAGCATCTGCCGGGACTCCAGCCCTGTGCGGTTCCGCTGGAGACGGTACTCGAACAGCTGGGCACACGCTATGCCTTTACCCGGCTGCCGGACACCAGCATCCATTATGCCCGCACCGCACTGTCCGTGATTGAAGCGCATTTCCCCGAAGACGCCTCCTACCTGCATCACGACTGGGACCGCCGTCTGGAGGGTGCCATGGAACTGGTCCATGTGCTCCATCTGGCACTGTTCTGTGCAGAAATACAGGACACCGGTGCCGGACAGGGGCTGTATGAACGGCAGAAGGCCCAGTATGAGCAGCGCACTGCCGGCCTTGGGCAAAGCTGGAAGCCCATGCCCATCCGCGTCTGTGCGGAAACCCGCACGGGCTATTGCCTGGTTACCGGTTCTGATCGGCTCAAGGATGAAATTACCTGTCTGCGCGGTGTGACACAGGAGGATATTGACCACCGGACACCGGCACTGATTGCCTATCTGCGTGCCAAATATGATGCATAACCCAAAACACAAGCCGGATGCAGGACAATCCCTGTTTCCGGCTTTTTGCTGCGCAAAAAAACAGCAGAGCAATCATGCTCTGCTGTCGGGAATCATTTCAATTATTCATCGTCGTCTTCGATGTCCAGGTAATCTTCCAGATCGCTGAACAGCTTCTTAACCAGCTTGGCATCGATGTCATCCTCAATTACCAGGCTCAGCGGCTCGTTCAGGCTCAGCAGGAACATACCCAGCAGGGACTTTGCGTCTACCATACCGGACTTGCCGTGAATCCATACATCAAACGGGAACTTGGTAACGATCTTGTTGATCTTCTGAATGTCTTCGGTATTCTTTACACGAATTGCTCTGGTCATAGTAAATAGCCTCCTAGCTTAAGTAAATGCCTTAACCGGAATCCGGTACTGAAAGGGTGAATGTGCCGGAATCCGCTCCTTTGGCTTCATTATATCATAGTGTTTCGTTTTGTCAAACGAAATATTTTTATTTTCCGGCTCCGCGGCTCAATTTCCACAAAACCACCAAAACAATGGTGGGTTTTCATTTTAGAACCGTCTCAACGGATAAAGTTTGTCATGGTGCGCGCACCGGTCTCCGGCGGATCAATGACACCCTTGCCATGCTCGATCAGCTTGAGCAGCCATGCGATATTGCGGCCCAGCTTCTGCATAACCTCTACACCTTCGGTATCCTGCATTACCTCACCCTTTTCCATGCCATGTGCGATCTGCCAGTAATCCGACGTTGCCATGACCATTTCCATGGTGTTCATGTATGCATTGAGCTGCTGGTAGGTTTCCAGGCCGCCGGAACGGCGCAGGGTTACCACAGCCGCACCCACCTTATGATGCAGCTTGTTGCCTGCCGTCAGGAATGCGCGGTCGAGGAAGCACTTCATGCCGCCTGCAATGCCGCCATAATAAACCGGGGATGCCAGAATAATGCCGTCCGCTTCGGTCATCTTGTCAATCCAGCTGTTGACCTCGTCCTTCTGGATACAGTAACCGTCACCGGCATCCAGACAGTGATAGCAGGCAGTACATGGCTTTGCCTTGGTGCCGACCTGCACAATTTCCATTTCAATTCCCTGCTTGTTGAGCTCTTCCTCAATCAGTTTCAGACAAATTTCCGTATTGCCGCCTTTACGCGGGCTTCCGTTAAATGCTACTACTTTCATTTTAACGTACCTTCCTTCTCAATCGTTTTCTGCTTGTTTTTCTTGTATGGTTAGAGATCGCCCGTACATACCACGGCTTTCCCTTGCAGATGAAATTTTTATGGCTGCGCTTCATCAGAATCAGATTCAGCTCAAATCCCAGGATCAGGATGATCCCGGCGAGATACATCCAGAGCATCAGAACCATAATCGCACTGATGGAGCCATAAAGCGCATCATACTGGCTGATATGCGTAATATAGAACGAAAAAAGCACGGTACATACAATCCAGGTCAGGACAGTAAAAATCGCGCCCGGCAATGCATCCCGCAGCTTCATGATGCAATTGGGACACAGATAGCACAATATCAGGACGAGCAGGAACATAAAGCCGATTGCGATGATAAACCGGCCGCTGCTCCACAGCCATTGCAGCTGGCTGGGAATCTGCACATGCAGATACTGGGAAACAAACTGCCGGATATTCCGTCCCAGAATCCACAGCACAAACGTAAATACAATGGCAAAAATCAGGCCCGCCGCACAGATAACCTCAAAAATCAGCTGGCCGATGCCGCCGCGCCGGTTGGGAATGTTATAAATCCGATTGACGGTATGCAGCAGGGAGCTCATGGTCCGGCTCATGAAATAAATACCCAGCAGGCTGAACGGGATAATCCGGCTGATAAAGGTAAACGGCGTCAAATTACCGAAATACCGTGTCAGGATCGGGGAAATGATGCGTTGGATATCACCGGGCAGCAGGCTCAGAAACCGCAGCAGGGTCACCTGTGAAATCTGCAGGAAGGACATCAGTGTGCTCACAACCAGCAGGATTGGGAAAATCGAAAACAGCAGGTAATAGGACAGCTCCGCAGATGCCTTTGGGATGCCGTCCGTAAAGTAACTGCGCACCATGGCACCTGCAATCTGCCTGATCGGGTGCTCTGCGGCACCGGAACTTGTTTTCTTCGGCAGAACGGTCCCCTCCTTTTCTCTCCTTGTTTGTATCAGTATACCATACTTCCCCCACCAGTGAAAGCCCGTTTCTGCGGTTTCCTCCACATCTGTATCAGGAATATCGCCTGTTTCTGTTTTTTTCGCAGATTTCTGTCTTTTCATTCTATCTTTTGGATATTATACCATATAAACTGCGGCAATTTCAAATCGGTTGTTTTTTTTTGGCTATCGTAGTATGATAAGGAATGTATCCCTGCCATAAAGAAGGTGTTGCAATGAAATCCTCCATCTGCTGCTTTTCCGGCTATCGTCCGGAAAAAATGCCGCCGGATCTGCCGGAAGGTTCCCCTGCCTTTGCGGAGCTGCTGCAGCGTCTGCGCCAGTCCATTCAGGCGGCATCCTGTGCCGGTTACCGGCATTTTCTGTCCGGTATGAGTCGTGGCTTTGACCTGTGGGCAGCAGAGGCTGTACTGGAGCTGCAAGAGCAGGGCTGTGCCATTGACCTGTGGGCAGCCGTTGCCTATCCGGGCATGGAACAGTACTGGGAACCGGAATGGCAGCAGCGATATCATGCCGTCCTGTCCCATGCGGCAAAGGTGTTCCCGGTTTCGGGAAAGTATGCCCGGGAATGCTACACCCTGCGCGACCGGTTTCTGGTGGAGCAGAGCAGCCGGTGTATCTGCTTTTTTGACGGGACACCCGGCGGTACGGCTTATACGGTACAGTATGCCCGCCGTTCCGGCCTTGCCATCGACAATCTGGCAGATCAGCAGGTCAGCTTTGATGACCTGAACAAGATAAAATAAAGGAGTCCTGACCATTCATGCGTGAATTAATATCCATGTTCCTGACTTTTGCCCGTGTGGGAGCGTTTACCTTCGGCGGAGGCTATGCCATGCTGCCGGTCCTGCAGCGGGAGGTCGTAGAAAAAAAAGGCTGGTGTACCGAGGATGAGCTGACCGATATGTATGCCATCGGACAGTGTACCCCGGGTGTCATCGCAGTCAACGTGGCAACCTACATCGGCAACCGCAAACGCGGCCCTCTGGGCGCCGTCTTCACCACCCTGGGCATGGTTTTTCCATCCCTCATCATCATCACCGTTATCGCATCCTTCCTGACGCATTTTGCCGAATACGAAGCGGTACAGCATGCCTTTTCCGGTATCCGGATTGTGGTATGTGCTCTTGTCACCAAAACCATTTACACCATGATCCGTAAAAATGTCCGGGACATTGCCACGCTGCTTATCCTGATTTTTACCTTTGCCGCTGTTGCCCTGTTCCATGTTTCCCCGATTATTGCGGTTGTGGTATGCGGTACAGCCGGTTTCCTGCTGGGCGGCGGAAAAAAGAAGGAGGGTTAAGCCATGGTATATGTACAGCTGTTTTATGAATTTTTCAAAACCGGCTTATTCTCAATCGGCGGCGGACTGGCTACCCTGCCCTTCCTCAAGCAGATTGCCCTGCGGCACTCCTGGTATTCCGTCAGCCAGCTGACCGACATGATTGCCGTTTCGGAATCCACCCCCGGCCCCATCGGCATTAATATGTCCACCTATGCGGGGTTTCATGCCGCAGGTGTTCCCGGTGCCATTGTTTCCACCCTTTCTCTGGTTCTGCCGTCCTATCTGGTGATCCTGATTGTCTCCCATTTCATGGAAAAATTCAAGGATTCCCCGCTGGTAAACCATGTGTTCTACGGCATCCGTCCGGCTACCGCAGGTCTGATTGCCGGTGCGATGTTTGAGGTCTTCCTGCTTTCCCTGTTTGACGTAAATGCATTTCAGGCAAGCGGCTCCGTCATCGACCTGATCCGGATTGTGCCGGTTGCGGTCTATGTGATGGCGCTGCTCTGTGTGGTCAAACTGCCTAAGGTGCATCCGATTGTCTTCATCATCGCCGGAGCCGTACTGGGCATTGTACTGGGGCTGTAATGATTAGAAAAAATCAGACGTGTACGGGTCAGACCATACACGTCTTTTTCTATGCACCTGCAAATCCCAGCAGCACCGGAACGGCCAGCAGCCGCCACAGGACGGAACCCAGCAGCAGTATCGCACTGAGCACAAGCACGCTCCCATTGCGCTTCAGTGAGAAAAGGTATCTGCTCCGTTCCCGGTTCATGCCCACATCCAACGCCGCCGTACCGGCCAGCAGCATGGCAGGAAGCCACAGCACGGCAGAAATGACGATGGAAACCAGGCAGATATACAGTCCCCACAGGCCGGACTGTGTGAGCACCGCTGCCATAGCAAATGCCAGCAGGAAACCACGTACCGCCATCAGAAGGGCAATCCACAATAGCCTCCCCGGTATTGCCGCAAGAATGATTGCTGCCAGCATCCAGCCATAGGCGCCTGCCAGACATGCCGCAACCGTACGGACGGAGGGCATTTTCCCTGCCGCGTTGCTGGCTAACAGCTGTGCCAGCTCACTGACATAGGTTTCATTCCCCTGCGGGATATGCATGCCGGTAATACAGCCTGCCAGCATGCCGCACAGCAGCACAGCAAGCAGGAAGGCAAAAACCGGTGACTGCCGCAGCCGCCGGACAACAGAAAAGCCGAAAATATGCTGTCTCATCGCTGTTCCCCTTTCCGGTTCCCTGCTAACAACATATTCTCAGCCTGTATCTGTTATGCTTGTGTTATTTGGTTGTCATTACAGCTGCTCGGTTTCAATTTCACCGATCGA
Organism: Clostridiales bacterium; assembly: GCA_004555915.1. Classification (GTDB taxonomy): domain Bacteria; phylum Bacillota; class Clostridia; order Oscillospirales; family Butyricicoccaceae; genus Butyricicoccus_A. Next base: position 20,951 of record SFJM01000022.1, read on the forward strand.
ACGGAAAATATCCTCCACTGCAGATTTCATATGATTCGGAAAACGCGGGGAATAGGTCAGATGGCTCACATGCTTGCCATCCTCATCTTCCCGGCTTTCTACGCAGACAACATGGGTTGCCTTGGCAACACGTTCCTGAATATATTCACAGCTGCGTCCCGGAATCATGGAAACCAGTACTCTGCCGCGGGTGGTACCGCAGAAGGAGGAAAGCATCGTAGAAAATTCCTTCTTCACACCGGACAGAATCATAATTTCCGAACGAAGCATGGACGCGGAAACATCCGGCGTGCAGTCAACGCCCAGACCGAGATAATGGTCACGCAGCTTTGCATCCTTTTCCGCAACATGGATATTCTTTCCGGAAACAACATTATTTCGTAAAATGCCTTCCAACAGGCGATCGGAGAGCTCGCTTTTACCGATCATGCCAAGTCCAATACTATGTGGCATAATTATCACCTCTACTATGTTTTCCCGCCCGGCGAGGGGAAGATTCGCATGGACGGATAACGGACATGTGAGATCCTATCCGTTTTTTATTATTAAACATTATAGAGGGATTTCTTCAAATTTCAACCGGATTTTCGTAAAGTTTTTTTATTTTGGAAGGTTGCCAAATTAATCTTCCAGCATTTCCGCCGCTTTAAGGTAAATTGCACATTCCAGACGCTTTTTCTGCAGTTCACAGCCCATTTCATAGGGCGTTTCAATATCTCCGTTCATATTGAAATTTGCTGCCGCACAGCCGCCGGAGCAATAGAATTTTGCCCAGCAGTCCTGACATTTCGGTCTGGTGCATACATTCAGCCGGGAGAAATGGTTGGAAATATCCATATCAAATTTGCCGTCATCCAGCGTGCCCAGCAGGAATTCCGGATGGCCCACAAACTGATGGCACGGATAAATTTCTCCATCCGGTGTCACAGCTACATATTCATAGCCCGCACCGCAGCCGCGCAGACGCTTAATGACGCAGGGTCCCTGCTGCAGATCCACCATGAAATGGAAGAAGTTGAAGCCCTTGCCTGCCTTGCGGCGCTCCTGCATGACATCCACCAGCTTTTCATATTCCTCACCGATACGCGGCAGATCCTTTTCACTGATATCATAGCCGGTACCCGGTTCACTGGTTACCGGTTCCACGGACAGCTGGTCAAAGCCCTCGTCCGCAATGGCCAGCACATCCTTGGTAAAGTCCAGATTTTTGCTGGTAAAGGTACCGCGGACATAATAATCCCGATCCTTTCCGCGCTGGGAAACCAGCTTCTTGAACTTTGGCACAATCACGTCATAGCTGCCTACGCCGCCGGCGGTAGGACGCATTTCGTCGTTGACGCACTTTCTGCCGTCAAGCGACAGGACACAGTTGTCCATATTCTTATTGATATAATCAATCTTCTCATCATCCAGCAGCAGGCCGTTGGTGGTGATGGTAAAACGGAACTTCTTGTTCTTTTCCTTCTCCAGCGAACGGGCATAATCCACGGTCCTGGTGACCGTATCCCATGCCATCAGCGGTTCGCCGCCAAAGAAGTCAATTTCAATGTTGCGGCGTGCGCCGGACTTTTCAATGACAAAATCAATAGCCTTCTTTGCCACATCAAAATCCATGGTCATACGCTTGCCCATGCCGAAATCTCCGGTCTCGGCAAAGCAGTATTTGCAGCGCAGGTTGCAGTCATGGGACACATGCAGGCACAGTGCCTTGATGGGGGCACCGGTAGGAATCGCCGCCGCAATGTTGATATAGTCATCATCGGCAAACAGATAGCCATTCTGCTCCAGCTCATACAGCTCACGATAAGCCTCCCGCAGCTGTTCCTCGGTAAACTGGTCAGACAGGCTGCGCAGGATATCCTCCGGACATTCCTCTGTCATGCCCGGTGCGACAACAGCAGACAGCGCATAGGCAGCGTCATCCACCACATGGACAGAGCCGCTGTTGATGTCCATCAGGATGTTGACACCCTTCATGGAAAAACGATGTATCATAATTATGTATACTCCCTGTTAAAAAATTTCGGGACTGACGGCTGTCAGTCCCGAGTCTGTCCTGATAGTAAGGAATGACTTACTTCTCGTGCTCGCACTTCTGGTTTGCAACAGTGCAGGAAGTCTTGCATGCAGACTGGCAGGAGGTCTGGCATTCGCCGCAGCCGCCCTTAGCAGCAGTTTCCTTAAACGTGCAGGTGTTCAGAGTCTTAATGTGAGTCATAGTCAATTTCTCCTTTCCTGATAAATCTCAGGCACAGATTATCTGCGCCGTTTTTTTGTTTTGACTGCCGCGCCGGAAATCGCTCCCAGCAGCGAGGCAGTGAGTAATGTGCCGGAAACCATTCCGGCAGCCGGTGCTGAAAACGCCGCGTCACGCAGTGTCAGCCCCAGCAGAAGCAGACAGCCAAGCAGGAGCAGTCCAATGAGCAGCCCCATCAGGAGCTTCTGTGCCGGTGCACGCCGTGCCCCCCAGAATGCTGCGCCCAGGCCGCCCAGAACCAATGGGATATAGGCTGCCAGTGGTTCCAGCTGCTGTGACAGCTTTCCGGAGGATATCAGTGCCGCGCCCGCCAGTGTGCCGCCGAAAATCAGCAGCAGTCCCAGCAGCATTGGCGCCGCCCAGAAAACCGGTCTGTCCTTTGCTTCCGAATGATTCATACTATCCCTCCCGCATGATGCTCTCAGCAACACAGTACGCGGGAAATGTACCAATCATACGTGAATTTTTATGCTTCTTCATCCTCAATGATATTGCGGATTGCCCACTTCTTGAAGCGCATGCGGGTGCTGCCGCTGGTCTCCACAACGATGTCGTCGTCGTTGACCTTCACAACACGGCCAACAATACCACCGATTGTACAGATCTCATTGCCAACTACAATGGATTCACGCATCGCCTTTTCTGCCTTCTCACGCTTCTTCTGCGGACGGATCAGCAGGAAATAAAACAGCACGATCAGCAGCAGCAGCGGGACGAAGGAAAGATATGCACTGGCATCCGGCATTGCTGCCTCCAGTAAGAAATTCATCATCATTTGAGTCTACACCTCCTGTCGAAGAAAATTACAATATCTCAATTATAAACAATTGCCATGCAAATTACAAGCATTTTTCCTCTGTTTACCTGACAATTGTTTGTGCTCCTCTTGGAAAGCTGTTATAATAGATATAAATCAGAGAACAAGGAGGTTTCATCCATGAACGTAACAAGTACAGGCATTACCAATGGATACTGGGACGACCGGTTCGGAAAATTCAGCTGTGACCTGGCTGCAGACGGCAAGCCGGTTCGTTCGGTTCCGTTTTCTATCACGGATGCGCCGGAGAATACCGTCAGCTTTGCCGTGGTCCTGGATGACCCGGATGCCATCCCGGTATGCGGCTTTACCTGGATTCACTGGACCATCTGCAACCTGACAGACACCGAGGTGCCGGAGGATATCAGCCGAAACAACCCGGATTTTATCCAGGGCTGTACCAGTGAACACAGTGTTGCCAGCCATGAAACCCGTGAGGAGGCCTCCTGTTACGGCGGCATGGCTCCACCGGATCAGGATCATGTATATGACCTGACGGTTTATGCGCTGGACTGCAAGCTTGACCTTCAGCCGGGATTTTATCTCAATGAGATGATCCACGCCATGCGCGGGCATGTGCTGGATCACGCACGGGTTTCCGCCATGTATCGGGCAAAGTAATGGGGAAACCAGCGAGGCTCCCGGAAACGGGAGCCTCTGTGTTTTTATTCCGTAATCGTTGTGGAGAAGGCCAGGGTTTCAGTCTCACCCGGCTTCAGGCAGCGCACGCCCACCTTATTTTCCAGTGCATGGTCGAGATATGCCGCATCCGGCAGAGTGCTCCACGGCTCAATGCACACATAATTCGTATCCGTTCCGGTATATTTGCTCCAGATACCCAGGTATGGGAAATCCTCAAAATCCATACGGATGCAATGGGCGGAGGTATCGCTCTTTACGCTGACCGAATGGGTGTTGACATCATCGAGAATCAGCGCATCCAGTGCAAACAGCTCACTGGTCAGGTACAGCCTGCCGTCCTGCAGCGGTACGGTACGCTTTTCCTTCGTAATCATCAGTGTGTCATCGTTAATCAGCGGATATACCGCATCACCTTCACCGAAGTCAACATAATAATCCGCCATCTTTTCCCCCGGCTCCAGTGCCACATTGTATGCATCATGTCCGCCGACCTCATAGTACATATCGGTATCGCCGTTGTTGGTGGTGATATGCTCCTTTTTCAGCGTGTTGCCATCCAGTGTGTACCGTACCGTCAGGGCAAAATCAAAGGGATACATGGGGCTGGTGTAATCATTCGGTGTCAGGGTAAAATCAATGCTGGTATCCGTCTGTGCGGTGCAGGCAAATTCCAGATCACGGCCAAAGCCATGCTGGGTAATGGTGTATTCCGTTCCGCCCACCGTATAGGTCTTATCCTTCAAACGGCCGACAAACGGGAACAGAATCGGTGCATGGCGTGCCCAGATGGACGGGTCTGCCTGCCAGACATATTCCGTTCCGGATGCTTTGGACCGCATTGAGCTGAGTTCTGCGCCCTTGCTGTCAATCACTACGGTAAACAGCTCATTTTCAATGGTATACTGCATCATTTTCTCTCCTTCTCTTCTGTCGCTGACTGCGGCATTGTTGATACTTTCAGTGTAACATTTTCCGCGATATCCGTCAATCACACAAAAGATTTGACATTTGTTCCGCACTGCCGTATAATATCCTTCAGAAAGACAACTGAACATCGTTCTTCAACTGGGGAGCCGCGGCAAGCGGCTGAGAGTGGAATATTGTGCTTCCTTACTCATTGAACCTGTTACGGTTAGCACCGGCGTAGGGAGTTTTGAGGATTTATTGCACAGCCAGAATGTTATAAGACCATCACTTCCGAAGAGCCGATGGTCTTTTTTCTTTGTCATTTTTGTTGTTTGAAAGGAGGAATCCGCATGAAAGTGAACGGTGAATCCATTCCCGCATCGGAGGGTCTGACTGTCAGCAAGCTGCTGGAGCAGAAGGGCTATCAGGTAAACCGCATTGCCGTGGAGGTCAATCGTGACATTGTCCCCAAGGCACAATATGATACCTACGCCCTGCATGAGGACGATGTCATTGAAATCGTCTGCTTCATGGGTGGCGGCTGATGCTGCACATCACCTGTAACGGCAAGCCGCTCACCGTACCGGACGGTGCCCTGCTCCAGCAGACGGCACACCAGCAGCTGCCCACCGCTTCGGTTGTCATCCTGAACGGCTTCCAGACCGCAGAGGAACAGCCGCTGCGTGACAGCGACAGCATCACGGTGATTGAAAAAGGCGTGATGCCCCCGGAGGATGTCCTGGAGCACATGATGGCGTCCCGCCATTCCCCCCAGGTCCATGCCCGCGTGAAGCAGGCCTGCGTAGGCATTGCCGGTCTGGGCGGACTGGGCTCCAATATTGCCGCCATGCTGGCCCGAACCGGTGTGGGACACCTGATTCTGGTGGATTTTGATACCGTGGAGCCAAGCAATCTGAACCGGCAGAATTATTATGTTTCCCATCTGGGTATGCCCAAGGCGGAGGCCACGGCAGCGCTGCTGCATGAAATCAATCCGTTTATCCACATTGAGCACCACAGGGTACGCATTAATGCCTCCAATGCCGTGTCAATCTTCGGCGGCTGTGATATTGTCTGTGAGGCCTTTGATAACCCGGACTGCAAGGCGGAACTGGTTTCCACCCTGCTCAGTGAAACCAGACACATTCGCATTGTGGCAGGATCCGGCATGGCCGGTTACGGTTCCTGTAATGAAATCGTGACCAAACGGCGCATGTCCCGCCTGTATGTGTGCGGAGATGAAAAAACAGCAGCGGAAAACGGTGTGGGGCTGATGGCTCCCCGTGTGTCAGTATGTGCGGGACATCAGGCCAATATGGTTCTGCGGCTGCTGCTGGATCTTGATACCCCATAACCATTCCATATTTTATTCCTGTATATTTTTATTCCCTAAAGGAGATTTTATTATGACTGATACATTCAAGCTCGGCGGACATGAATTTACTTCCCGCTTTATCCTCGGTTCCGGCAAATACTCCCTTGACCTCATCAAGGCAGCAGTAGAACATGCAGGCGCACAGATTGTCACCCTTGCCCTGCGCCGTGCAACCCTTGGCAGCATTGACAACATTCTGGACTACATTCCGGAGGGTGTTACCCTGCTGCCCAATACCTCCGGCGCACGCAATGCGGAGGAAGCTGTCCGCATCGCACGCCTTGCCCGTGAGGTAGGCTGCGGCGATTTCATCAAAATCGAATGCATCCATGAGTCCAAGTACCTGCTGCCGGACAACTATGAAACCATCAAGGCCACCGAAATTCTGGCCAAGGAGGGCTTTGTAGTTATGCCGTACATGTATCCGGATCTGAACGCAGCACGTGACCTGGTGAATGCAGGTGCTGCCGCTATCATGCCGCTGGGTGCGCCGATCGGCACCAACAAGGGCCTTGTTACCAAGGAATTTATCCAGATTCTCGTGGATGAAATCGACCTGCCGATTATCGTTGACGCAGGTATCGGCAAGCCGAGCCAGGCCTGTGAGGCAATGGAAATGGGCTGTGCTGCGGTCATGTCCAACACGGCAATTGCAACCGCGGGCGATATTCCTGCAATGGCAGGCGCATTCAAGCAGGCCATTGAAGCAGGCCGCACCGCTTACCTGGCCGGCATGGGCCGTATTCTGGAAAAGGCATCTGCTTCCTCTCCGCTGACCGGCTTCCTGGCAGACTAAGGAGGACGGTATCATGAGCGAAATCATCAACGCAAAATATATCACCCGTGAAACCAATCATATGGAGTATCAGGAGGGCATGGAAATTGTCCCCGGTGACATCATTGACCAGGTTCTTGCGGCCCGTGAAGGCTATGACGAGACAAAATATACCGCTGCGGATGTCATCCGTTCGCTGTCCAAGGATGTCCTGGCGCCGGAGGACTTCGCCGCACTGCTCTCCCCTGCCGCACAGCCTTATGTAGAGCAGATGGCAGCCCGGGCCCAGCAGGAAACCCGCAAGCACTTTGGCAACTCCGTTATGATGTTTACCCCGTGCTACATTGCGAATTATTGTGAAAACTACTGCATCTATTGCGGCTTCAATTGCCACAACAAGATCCGCCGCGGCAAGCTGAATATGGAAGAAGTGGACAAGGAAATGTCCGCCATTGCCAAGTCCGGCCTGAAGGAAATCCTCATTCTGACCGGTGAAAGCCGCTCCATGTCTCCGGTAGAGTACATCGGTGAAGCATGTAAGATTGCCCGCAAATATTTCACCGTCATCGGTGTGGAAATTTATCCGCTCAATTCGGATGAGTACCGCTATCTGCACGAATGCGGCGTGGACTATGTGACGGTATTCCAGGAGACCTACAACCCGGACAAGTATGAAACCCTGCATCTGGGCGGTCACAAGCGTATTTTCCCGTACCGCCTGAACGCGCAGGAGCGTGCACTGATGGGCGGCATGCGCGGTGTAGGCTTTGCCGCACTGCTGGGTCTGGATGACTTCCGCAAGGATGCCTTTGCCACCGGCATGCATGCGTATCTGATTCAGAAAAAATATCCCCATGCGGAAATTGCCTTTTCCTGTCCCCGCCTGCGTCCGATCATCAACAATGACAAAATCAATCCGAAGGACGTGCACGAGACCCAGCTGACTCAGATTGTCTGTGCCTACCGCCTGTTTATGCCCTTTGCCAGCATCACGATTTCTACCCGTGAGCGTGCAGGCTTCCGCAATGGCATCATCAACATTGCCGCAACCAAGATTTCCGCAGGTGTATCCACCGGCATCGGCGAGCACATCGACGAAGGGGAATCCAAGGGCGATCCACAGTTTATCATTGACGACGGCCGTGATGTGGATGAAGTACGTCAGGCAATTCTCGACCAGGGTCTTCAGCCGGTATTCTCCGACTACATGTATGTGGGCTGATGCTGATCTGTGTCACCCATCGAAAGCTGTGCCGGGAACCGTTCCTGACACGGCTGGAGCGCATTGCCTCCCAGCATCCGTACTGTATTGTGCTGCGGGAAAAGGATCTGTCTGAATCGGAATATGAAGCGCTGGCCCGGGATTGCCTGTCTGTCTGTCAGCGTTATCAGGTGCCGCTGCACATCAACAGTTATATTGATGTGGCACGCCGGATTGGCTGTCGTGGTATCCATCTTCCGTTTGCCATGCTGATGGAGCACAAGGATTCCCTGTCAGACTTTGACCGCATCGGTGTCTCCCTGCATTCCCCGGAGGAAGCGGCACATCTGTCCGGTACACCAGCTACCTATGTACAGGCCGGACATATCTTTCCTACCGACTGCAAGGCTGGCGTGCCGCCCCGGGGCGTATCCTTCCTGCGGCAGGTATGTGACGCTACCACATTGCCGGTTTTTGGTATCGGTGGGATTACCGCGGAACGATATCCTTCTGTTTTAAAGGCCGGTGCTGCCGGCGCCTGCATCATGTCCGGTCTGATGACCTGTGACCATGTGGAGGAAACCATGCGTCCGTTCCTGTAAACACAAATTTTCACCCCATATCGTCAAAGAGGACATGAATTCCTGTTCATGTCCTCTTTTTTTGAGACTTGCATTTTTGTATCATTGCTTTATACTATGTGTAGGACAAACAGGAGGATTTTTTATGAAACTGCTTATTCTTACCGCGCCTCTCGGCAATGGCCATAATGCGGTTGCCGGCGCAGTGGCGGATTGCTTTACCGACATGTATCCGGATGCGGAATGTACCATTCTGGATATGTTTGAATACATCAGCCCAACGCTGAAAAAAGCCACGGCAAGCGGTTATTTTCTGTCGATGAAGACGTTGTCCCGGATGCATGGCGTGGCATCCACCATATATGACCACAATGATGAAAAGGAATTCAATGAATACACGCCCTCCCGACTGGCAGATGAATTTCTGGCATCCCGTCTGCGTCATGCCATCAATGATTATGACCCGGACTGTATTGTCTGTACCATGGTATTTGCTGCCCAGGCGGTAGACCTGCTCAAGGAACGCGGTGCTGTCACCTGTCCCTGCTATGGCATCATCACTGATTTTACGGTACAAAATTACTGGTGTGATGTGGAATATTTTGACTATATCGTTGCGCCCAGTGAATATCTGGAGCCACAATTTCGGCGGCGGGAAATTGATTTTTCCCGTGTGCTGCCCTTTGGTATTCCCATCCGCAGCCGGTTCCGTCAGTCACATGACCGGCTGGAGATGCGTCAGAAATTTGGTCTGGATGAAACCCTGCCCACAGTTCTGATTATGAGCGGCGGTATGGGCTTTGGCGATATTCCGGATTACATTGCATCCATGGAAGAACTGCCCTTTGATGTACAGATGGTGGTCATCTGCGGCAACAATGTAAAGCTGTATCAGCAAATCTGCGCTCTGGAAACCCGCAACCCGCTAAAGGTGTTTGGCTATGTGGAAAATGTAGATGAAATTATGGATGCAGCAGACTGTCTGCTCAGCAAGCCGGGCGGCATCACCACCAGTGAGTCCCTGGCAAAGGGATTGCCCATGCTGATGATTCACCCGCTTCCCGGTGTAGAGGACCGCAATGTAGAATTTTTACAGGCAAATGGTGCCGCCATCTATATCACCAAAACCTTCCAGATTTCCGATGCCCTGCATCTGCTGTTCCGTTGCCCGGGCCGTCTGGAACGATTAAAGGCAAGCATTGCCTGCATTGCAAAGCCGGATGCCGCACCGGATCTGTGCCGGCATATCGGACAAACCATTCACGCAAAACAGGAGGACATATCCCTATGAGTATCAGACAGACCATTACCTTTATCGGTGCCGGAAATATGGCAAAAGCAATGATCGGAGGCATTGTTTCCTCCGGTCTGGCCCAGCCCGAACAGATCACAGCCAGCAATCCCTCTGCTCCCAAGCTGGATGCGCTCCGGGAGGAATTGGGTATCCATACCATGCAGAAAGACAACGCCGCAGCTGCTGCACAGGCGGATATTGTTGTGCTGTCCGTCAAGCCATATCTGTATGAACCGGTCATCGCAGAGATTCGTGATGTAGTAAAATCGGATGCCATCGTGATTATGATTGCTGCCGGTCAAACCATTTCCGCCAATGAAGCACGCTTTGGCAAGCCCGTCAAACTGGCTCGTGTCATGCCGAATACACCGGCACTGGTTGGGGAAGCCATGTCTGCGGTCTGCTTCAATGCAGCCATGACACCGGCGGATCAGGAGATTGTGTTGCAAATCCTCAACAGCTTCGGCAAGGCGGAGGTTGTTCCGGAAAGCCTGATGGATACAGTCACCGGTGTCAGCGGTTCCTCTCCGGCTTATGTGTACATGTTTATCGAGGCCATGGCAGATGCTGCTGTGCTGCACGGCATGCCGCGTGCGCAGGCGTATACCTTTGCCGCACAGTCTGTACTTGGCTCCGCCAAAATGGTACTGGAAACCGGCATGCATCCGGGCGCACTCAAGGACAATGTCTGCTCCCCCGGCGGCACGACAATCGAAGCGGTAGCCGCACTGGAAAGCAGCGGCATGCGTGCCGCGGTCATTGATGCCATTGATGTCTGCGTGAAAAAATCCAAGGCAATGAGCAAGTAAACAGCTGAAAAATCCCGCATGCATGGAAATGAACTCCACGTGTGCGGGATTATTTTTATGCTTTTGCTTTCCACTGACGGAAGCGTTTGTTCATCAGTTTTGCCATATTCTGATAATACTGTTCCTCCCATGGGACAAACAGATAAGCTTCATCCTGGAAAACATCACTGTGATACCGTTCCTCCCCAAAATAGGCGCAGGCATACCGATCTATATCCGCCGGAAAATACGGTTCTTCTGCATCTTCTCCATAGTACCATGCAGCAAATTCCTGTCCCTCTTTGTTAAACATCGCCGGGTGTAAAACACCTTCAAACTCTTCACGGAGAAAATGGCGTAAATCACATTCCAACAGCAGACGGTTGTCAGGCCGGCTTCCCTGTTCTCTCACATAGTCGGCAATGTCTCCATATGCCTGCATAAATGCCGCACTCATCAGCTGATGCTCCATGCACCATCGCAGATAAATCGCCAGATGCTGGTATCCGGTGGCCTCATTCAATGGAAGCTCTTTCTCTTCAATTTTACTGTAATGCCATTCCGCATCATCCATACAATGTTCCAGATTGCCAAATACCAGTTTTTGAATCTCCGAATATTCCCGTTCCACCGTAATACAGGTATTTTCACGTTTTGGATCAACAATAAAGCCAATATAGCTCAGACACTGCTCCGTAAAATCCACAAGATCCATTCCCGCATATGCACGGATCTCTTCATGAAACAATGGGATCACCTGATAAAACTGAACTGTGTCACCAGTGGGAAGCATACAACTGTCTGCCTTACGCTCCTGCACATATGTACTGGTGAGAATCGCACCGGTAAATGCAGCAGCTTCGTCCACAGGTCCATCCAATTCTATCGAATGGCCTGCCTCCAGCCAGGCATTTTCATCTACTGGAAAGTGTGCAAGTTCCATCAGCATCTGAACTGCCCAGTCACCAGTTTCCAGTTCCCAGTCAGACGGGAGACAAAGCATCAGCTCAGCTCTTGCTTTATTCCGGAATATTGGATCAGCAGGAACATTCATCTCATGCGCACCCATGCCAACTGTCACCAATGTATAAAAATCCCTTTGCTCATCCGGTTCAATGACATATACATCTACATGAATGCCATCATCACACATTTCGTGACATACATAATGAAATCCGCCAAAAAAGGTCTCAATATGCTCTTCTATGGTAAGACATTCATCTTCTTCATATAACTCTAATTCTTTATCATACATACCAGCACCCACCATTTTTTTAAATATTGTAGTCGATGTCATCGTTCATGTCAAGAAATAGAAAAAAACCGGAACTGAAAATCAGTTCCGGTTTCTATGTAGGCATCGTCCTATTTTCCCGGGCCGTCACCAGCCAAGTATTTTCGGCGTAAATGAGCTTAACTACCGTGTTCGGAATGGGAACGGGTGTACCCTCACCACAATAAACACCTACTATTGAGTTTGTATCTCTACACCCTCAAAACTGAACAACGATGAACTCGACAGAAGCTATTCCGAGTTTACCCAAATCATAATTCAGGTCAAGCCCTCGACCTATTAGTATCAGTCCGCTGCATACATTACTGTACTTCCACTCCTGACCTATCAACC
>SFJM01000063.1 GCA_004555915.1 Clostridiales bacterium
ATACGCCGGAGCTGACGGTCACAGACCGGCTCAAGCTGTTCGGCTATCAGCTTATGCTGGACAGCTCCGGCAATCTGAACTGCGAATATGTAGGAGTGTAATTGATATGGCAGCATCAGGAAGTTTTTCTAAGGTATTCAGCACAGGCTATACGCTGCTTGTGGAGTGGACAGAAAGTAATGTGGACGCGCCGAACAATCAGAGTGATATCACGGTTACGGCAAAGCTGAAAGCCACAGGATCATATCATATTTCTTCCTCTGCATCCAAAACAATAAGCCTGACAATCAACGGAACAAAATATTCAAGCACCTGCACAGTGGGCATCAGTGGCGGCGAAACAAAGACGCTGATGACCAAGACGGTAGCGGATATCACACACGGCACAGATGGCAGCAAAACAATTTCCATCTCATGTTCTCTTAATATACAGGTAACGCTGTCCGGCAGCTATGTATCGAATGTGTCAACCTCTGGCTCGGCAACTCTGACAAAAATTGCACGATCCAACACGTTATCTGCCAGCAACGGCACATTGGGAACAGCGCAGACATTAACTGTGACCAAGGCAGATTCCAGTTTTACACACACGATCACATATACGTGTGGTTCCGCATCCGGTACGATTTGCACGAAGTCAAGCGCGGCTTCTGTTTCATGGACGCCGCCGCTGTCATTGGCATCGCAGGCACCTTCCGGTACAGCGGTTTCCGTGGCGCTCAAAATCCAGACCTATTCCGGCAGTACCGCGCTGGGAAACGCATCGAAAACCATCACCTGCGCCATTCCGGCGAGCGTGAAGCCGTCGATTTCCATTGCGGTTTCAGATAATAACGGCTATGCATCGGCATATGGCGCCTATATTCAGGGATTGTCCTGTGTGAAGGTCATAGCAACGGTTACGATGCAGTACAGCGCGACAGCATCCGGTTATGATGTGACAATTGACGGGAAGAAGTATACAGCAGGAACGTCAGCGTCAGTGGTTTCAGATACACTCACGAGTACGGGCAGTCTGACGATTACAGCATCTGTGACGGATTCCCGTGGGCGCACGGCGAGTACAACACAATCCATTACGGTTCTGGCATATTCGCCGCCATCCATTACGGCATTTACCGCAAAGCGGTGCGATTCGTCTGGAAATTTGTCTGCAACAGGCACATATCTAAAGGTCACATTTTCGGCATCCATCACAGATTTTGGTACTGCTGCAAGTACAGCCAATACCGCGGCGTACAAGCTGCAATACAAGAAAACAACAGCAGCAAGCTATACGGCCGTTGCTTTGACCAGCTATTCCGGAAAATTTTCCGTTTTAAATGGCACATACAAGTTTTCAGCAGATAAAGCTGCGGCATATGACATTATTTTGACTGCAACCGATGCGTTTCGGTCTTTCGCCTATGCTGGCAAAGGCCCGGCGGCGATGACGTTGTTTTCTTTCCTGAAGGGTGGTATGGGCATTGCATTCGGCAAGGTTGCGGATACAGAGGGCTTTGACGTCAATCTGCCTGCCATTTTTCGCGGGAAGCTGTCGTTTCATTCCGATGCAGCGGTTTCCATGCTGGATTACTGCCATCCTGTTGGCACAATTTATGAAACAACCGATGGAAATTTCGATCCGGCAACGGCATGGGGAGGCACATGGGAGCGCATCAAAGACAAATTTCTGCTTTCTGCCGGTGATGCATATGCAGCAGGCACTACGGGCGGCGAAGCGACACATAAGCTGACCACCTCTGAGATGCCGTCACATTCCCATCGGTCTTACGTGTACAACAGCTCCGGCACAACGAGCTGGACACCGACATACGGAACCTATGCGCTCACGGTAGGTTCTGTCAATAATTCGTCTCCGGTCAAAACATGGGGCGCAACAGTTGCACTGGACAACACCGGAGGGTCTTCTGCGCACAACAATATGCCGCCATATCTCGCGGTCTATGTCTGGAAGCGCACAGCATAACAACACAGGCGGCTGTCTTCGGACAGCCTCTTTTCAGATAGAAGAAATTACACACTGGAGGAATTGTTTATGAAGGAATTTTGGAATGGAATCCAGCTGGTGTTTGCCGTCATTGGCGGCTGGCTGGGCTGGTTTCTGGGTGAATGCGATGGACTGATGTATGCGCTCATTGCATTTGTCGTCGCGGATTATGTCACCGGCGTGATGTGCGCGGTTTCGGACAAACAGCTGTCCAGCGAGGTCGGATTCAAAGGAATCTGCCGGAAGGTACTGATCTTTGTTCTGGTAGGCATGGCAAATATTCTGGATATGCATGTGATTGGCACCGGCTGTGTTGTTCGCACGGCGGTGCTGTTTTTCTATATCTCGAATGAAGGCGTGTCGGTACTTGAAAACGCCGGGCATTTAGGCCTGCCGGTTCCGGCGAAACTGCTGGATGTGCTGGAACAACTGCATGAGGATGCGGAACAGGAGGATATGGACAATGAGTAAAACAATTACAACTGGATGGATTAGGGACAAAATCAACGGCATTACTGTGAGCAGGATTGCGTGTTCTTCTAAAAATTATGCACCCTGCTCCAGCCGTACCGTTTCTTTTCTGGCGGTGCATTATACCGGCAATGCAAAAGATACTGCCACGGGCAACGGCAATTATTTCAAAAACAACAGTGCGGGTGCGTCAGCGCATCTGTTTGTGGATGACTCCCATATCGTGCAGTCGGTGCGCCTGAAAGACCGTGCATGGCATGTCGGCGCAAATTCCTATAAGCACAAGACCTGCCGCAACACAAATTCCATTGGCATTGAGATGTGCACCAGCGGCGGCTACAAAGTCAGCGCAAAGACGAAACAGAATGCGGCGCAGCTCTGTGCGTATCTGTGCCGGATGCTCGGCATTTCGGCGAATCAGGTGGACACGTATGTGCTCCGCCACTGGGACGTCACCGGCAAAAACTGCCCGGCACAGATGGCGGGAAAGGAGAACACAGAATGGGCGGCGTTCAAGGCGGAAGTGAAGTCCATTCTGAACGGCAAGCCGAATGCATCCACCGGCGCTCCCGTCTCGGCAGCATCATTCAAGGTTCAGGTCTCTATTTCGAATCTGAACATCCGAAAGGGACCGGGTACGAACTATGCCAGGACAGGAAAGAAAACCGGCAAGGGCGTGTTTACCATCACGCAGACCAAATCCGGTACAGGTTCAAAAGCCGGATGGGGAAAGCTGAAGTCCGGTGAAGGCTGGATCTCGCTGGACTACGCAAAGCGCATTTGACGAAAAATGGGGCGGTGCAGCATTGCACCGCCCGGTTTTCTTTTTGCACTGACCTGTTTCCGAAAACAACGAAAAAGGATAAAAATGCTTGACTTTCAGATTGATTTGAGTGATATATGTCATACCAAAAAAACAGGAGGAAGGCAACGTGAAAATTGAGATTTTAGGGGCGAATACGCAGGTAAAACGACAGAAGCTCCGGGTCTGCGCCTATGCCCGCGTGTCCACGGCCAGTGATGCACAGGAGGACTCACTGGACAACCAGAGGACAACCTATGAACGGCTGATTTCTTCAAATCCGGAATATGAGTTCGTGGGCGTTTACGCCGATCAGGGCATTTCCGGCTACAGTGAGCATCGGCCTGCATTTCAGAACATGCTTCAGGATGCAAGAGAGCATCGCATTGATTTGATTCTGACAAAGTCCATATCGAGATTCGCAAGAAATACCGTCACCGTCCTGAAGTACGTCCGTGAGCTGAAGGAACTTGGTGTCGGTATTTTGTTTGAGGAGCAGAATATCCACACACTTTCCCATGAGGGTGAGCTGATGCTGTCTGTCCTTGCATCCTTTGCGCAGGAGGAATCCCGCAGTACAAGCGAGAACAACCGGTGGACGGTGCGCAAACGGTTTGAACACGGGGAGCCTATCATCAACACAACCTGCTTCATGGGATATGATAAAAACGAATACGGGGAACTGGTGGTCAATCCGGAACAGGCGGCAATCGTGAGACGGATTTTCCACATGTACCTGAGCGGATATGGCGCGTTCCGCATTGCGCAGATATTCAATCAGGAGGGCGTGCCGACCGTGCGCGGCGGCAAATGGGCAGACCGGACGATTTTGGACATGCTCCGGAATGAGAAATACAAAGGCGATTATCTGCTCCAGAAATATTACACGCCGGAAAATATGCGCAACCGGAGCGTGCGCAACAACGGCGAGGTTCAGTCCTATTATATTGCGGAGGATCATGAACCGATTGTGACCGTGGAGGAATGGGACGAGGTACAGCGCATTCTGGAGACGCGGAAGGCAAAGCGCGGCATGTCCGGTTCCGAGAAATACAGCAACCGGTATCCGCTGAGCGGGATGCTGTTCTGCCCATACTGCGGCAAAACACTCCGGCGCAAGCAGGTGCATAACAAGCGCATTGAATGGTGGTGCAGTACGTATATCCTGCACGGAAAAGCCGCTTGCAAAGGCATTCATGTACGGGATGAAGAGATCCCCCAAATCACAGAAAAAACAGTTGTAGAGGAGGTTATACGCGATGGCGAGAAGCATTACTGTTATACCAGCAAAGCAGACTTTGACGCAGGCATCCACAGAGAACCGGTTATCCGAGAAGATCCGGGTAGCCGCATACTGCCGTGTGTCAACCGACCAAGAAGAACAGCAATCAAGCTATGAAAATCAGGTTTCCTACTACAGGACATATATTCAGAGCAATCCCCAGTACGAATACGTCGATATTTATGCGGATGAGGGAATCACAGGCACCAGTACAAAGAAGCGGGATGCCTTTAACCGTATGATTGAAGACTGCCGGGCACATAAGATTGACCTGATTATCACGAAATCCATCAGCCGGTTTGCCCGGAACACCTTGGACTGTCTGAACTATGTCCGGGAGCTGAAAGGGCTCGGAATCGGCATTATCTTCGAAAAGGAGAACATCAACACGCTGGATGCAAAGGGAGAGGTTCTGCTCACAATTCTCTCCTCGCTGGCACAGGATGAGAGCCGGTCAATTTCAGAAAACTCCGCATGGGGTATCCGCCGGCGCTTTGAGCAGGGGCAGTATACCATTGCAACCAAGCGCTTTCTGGGGTATGACCGGGATAAAAACGGCAATCTGGTAGTCAATCCGCGGCAGGCGAAAATTGTGCAGAGATTGTATCGGGAATTTCTGGATGGAAAGACCACGAATTATATCGCCCGTATTTTTGAACAGGAACGCATCAAAAACTGGGATGGCAGGACAAAATGGCAGACCACTACATTGGAGAGCATGCTGGGAAATGAAAAATACAAAGGTGACGCGATTCTCCAGAAGAGCTATACCGTGGATTTCCTGACGAAGAAGCGCAAGAACAACGATGGGGAACTGCGGAAAACCGTAATTCATGACGACCATGAAGCCATTATTGAGCCGTGGATTTGGGAGGCAGTTCAGCTGGAGCAGGAACGGCGAAGGAAATACCGGGAGGAGCACAGCTTGAAATTTTATTCCCAGAACACCGCACAAAATCCGTTTTCCGGCAAGGTTATATGCGGGAGCTGTGGAAAGGCGTATGTGCGCAAGGGCTGGACAAGTACAAAGGGCGTGCGGAAGGTCTGGCAGTGCAGTGAACGGTATCGGGTCAAAGGCGTGATTGGTTGTGAAAACCGGCATCTGGATGAAGCTGTTCTGGAAAAAGCATATCACATGGCGTGGAATGCGATACTGGAAAATCAGGATGCACTCATGCAGAAATGGCGCCGTATGGAAAATGATGAAAACCCGCTTGTGCGCTATCGGGGAAAACGGTTTCAGGAATTATCTGCCGGAGCCAGTGAAAACGATATGCCGAATCTGGATATGATGCTGGCCACGCTGAGCCACATTGTTGTGTATGAGGATGGTGTGCTGAAGGTGGTCTTTCTGGACGGCACCGAGGTCTCGTGCGGCGGGGAATAATGCAATGATTGATAGAGTGAACGGACGATTGGACAGCAGAAAACGCTGTACCGTTGTCCGTTTTCTTTCGTGAAGGGAGCGATACAATGGAACGAATTGATACAACAGCTGTCAGACTATGTCCGAATTGTGGCGGCAAAGTAATCCAGCCGAAAACAGGACGGCGTAGGAAATTCTGTTCGGAACAGTGCAGGAGGGAATGGTGGTCGGCACATCCGGAGGATATCATGCGACAGGAAAGCGCCAATTACCATTTGACCTGCGCGTACTGTGGCCGTCCGTTTATTTCTTATGGCAATAAAGAGAGAAAATACTGCTGTCATTCCTGCTACATTCATGACCGGTTCTGGCGGGCAGAAGAAAACAGAAAAACATCGTGAAAGCGAACCGGCAGGTACGGCATAGAGAAATATGCCGCGCCTGCCGGCTTTTTTGCGCAAAAAAGAATGCCGCCGAACAATAATTCGACAGCATTACTCGTTATCCAGAAATTGAACAATATCATTGGGGGTACAGTCTAAAATCCGGCACAGCTTTTCCAAAGTGAGCAGGGTGATGTTTTTGTTTTTCTTAAAGGAATCCAGCGTTTTGTTATCAATGCCCTGCTTGAGAAGCTGGTATTGTGTCACATCCTTTTCCTTCATGGTACGCCATAATGGGCTGAAATCTATAATAACAATCACCGCCTTATGTGGGATACGTTCATTATAGAATGCCCAATGTAAATTGGATATTGTGGATATATTCACAATATAGTATAATGGCTCTGTCAGGGGAATAATTCGGCAAATTAGCTACTGGATATCCACTCAAAACAGAGGTAACATCATCACACCAAATCAAGAGACGGGTGGAGGCTGATGTGAAAATGAAACAAACAGGTTTGCGTTCCGGTGCATCCGGAGAGGTCATAGAAAAATGGAGAAACTATCTCGCAGAATATCCGGTGGATTACCATGGGGATGTGGATTCCCTGCTTGAGTTGCTCTATCATTTCTTTACGGAATATGAGCCCGTGGAAAATGAGGAGCTTCACAGGCAATTTACAGAACTGGAACATCAGCTCATGAGTTCTCTGGAGGAAACGGAGGATTCCTGCAGAGAAACCGTAGAATCACTCATGGCAAGTGTTAGCAGCGTTTGTGCGGAGTGCGAGCGTGCAGCGTTTATGGAAGGCGTAAAAGTTGGAGCAAGGCTGATACTGGAACTGACAGAGGATCAGACTCCGTAACAGTTTTTATTGGTATTATATCCTGATCGGGAGGCGGGCGGTAATGAAGATTGAACGGTATTTTTATTCGGAAGCAAAAGCGGCATGGGAACAGCAGTTGGAAGAAATGCACCGGCGTCAGGAGGCCCTGTATTTGTCAGAGGACAGGACAGATGCTGGGACTGAAGATACAGATGTTGAGGATGAAAGTGCTTATATGGAATGGATATCCGAGGTCATGGATGAATCGAAGAACACATTTCTGGCTGACCAGCCGCCGATTTATACCATTGCCAATCCGAAAAAATACAGGCAATTCAAAAAAGTGGTAAATGATGCGATTGAACTGG
>SFJM01000004.1 GCA_004555915.1 Clostridiales bacterium
GTCATCGAGGGTGTCAGGCAGAAGGACTATCTGATTGCGATCAGTTCCCTGAATATATCCCATAACCGCGCCCTCCGTTGTGGTTTTGTTGCAATTATTATACCATATCCTGTAGCTCTATACCATCCTTTCCTTTAGTTTTCGGACAGTCTGCAAGTCAATTCGGAGGCATAATACTGACAAACATCAGCGGCTGAATTTGTGCATAAAGAAAACGACCATGCAGGAGCATTTCTACTCTTGCATGGTCGCTATTCCGTTTTGGCCCACTATCTGAAGGTGTCACTCAAAAATTCTCGTCTTCTGAAAATCCCTAAGTTGCACCCTCAAACAGGAGAGCCTTTTTCTTGCCATATTAATCCTCGAGACTTCTGCCGTACTGCGCACAGACATCAATAAACTGCTGCAGGCTGTTGCTAAGATATTTGTTTTTATGCCACACAATATTGAACTGACGTTCCAGTGAAGCATCGGCGACATGGATTTCCACCAGAGAACCGGAACGCAGACGATCCGAAGCCAGCCGGCGGGAAATAACCGTCATGCCGAAGCCCATTTCCGTGCCGCGCAGAATCGCTTCACTGTTGTTGCATACCCACTGGATATTGATATGCCCCATGGCAGTTTCAAATACGTCCCGGGTACCGCTTCCCTTTTCGCGCAGGATAAACGGAATATCCTGCAAATCTGCCAGACTGACGGCTTTTCTGCTGCCGAAGGGATTGTTGTCCCGGGCACAGACCAGCGCCAGCGGGTCATTCATCATAAACTGGGTGACCAGATCCGGACTGGTGATTTTGCCTTCCACAATCGCCACATCCAGCTCACTTTTGAGCAGCATCTGTTCCATTACCCGTGTATTATCCACAACAACCTTGGGCGCCTGGTTACCGGTTTCTGACATGTACCGTCTGAGTGTATCTCCGAGAATGCAGGTTCCCACCGTGACCGTGGCGCCCACACGCAGCATATCCGATTCATCGGCATTTTTTAACCGCTGCTCCATTGCATCATACATGGACAGGATATGCCTTGCATACTCCCGCAGCTGTGTACCGGTTGCGGTAATGTACAGCCTGCGTCCCAGCCGTTCAAACAGGCGCACACCATACTGTTCCTCAATCTCACCAATGGTGCCGCTGACAGACGGCTGTGCAATATGCATTTTTTTTGCCGCTTCACTCATGCTTCCGCAATCGGCAACCGCCAGAAAAATCCGCAGGTTCCGTAAGGTCATCCTATATCATCTCCATCTGTCCGTCCATAACCAAAAGGCTGTATACCCCATCCCATATTATAATTTTCTTATTATGACATTATTATACAGCATATGTAACTTCTGCACAATGCACTTTTTTTACATAAATTGTTTTTTGTTAAGTTGCACAATGCACAAAAAATCACGCTTCCACGCAACAAAAAACGCCATGCAGGAGTTTCCCCGCATGGCATTCTGTTTTTTTCAATATGCTTATTCCTGATCCAGATCCAGATAGAACCGGACATAATCCTGACGCTTCTCTTTGGTGAAGCTGATGGCAGAACGCGGATGCATGTTCAGCCGTCCGGTCAGCAGGTAGGCTGTGTTATAGCCCCACTGTACGCCTTCTTCACGCAGCTTGTCCATATGTTTTTCCAGAAAACGCAGTACCGGCGGCAGCTGATACCGTGGGTTCTTCAAAAAGCCCAGCAGCTGCTCCAGCATACAGTTGCCGGCACCGCGGCCCATACCATTCATGGTAGCGTCCAGCATGCTGACACCCACCGAGCAGGCCTCAATGGTATTGGCAAACGCCAGCATCTGGTTGTTGTGCGCATGGATGCCAACCTGCTTGCCGTATTTGTCCATATGCTCCAGATACATTTCAGACATGGCAGAAACTTCCTCCGGATACAGTGCGCCGTAGCTGTCCACCAGGTAAACCGCATTGGCCGGGCTTTCGCCTACCATATCCAGTGCAGCCTGCAGGTCCTCCTTGCGTGCCTTGGAGATTGCCATGATGTTGCAGGTGGTCTCATAGCCCATCTTTGCGCAGTGCTCAATCATTTCAATGGCAGCCGGCATGGTGTTGATATAGGTTGCAACACGGATCAGGTCCACCGGGCTGTTGCTGCGCTCCACAATATCACGCTTATAGTTGGTTCGACCCACGTCTGCCATAACGGCAATTTTCAGGTCGGTATCGTTGTCGCCAACGATGTCATAAATATCCTGGTCATCGCAGAACTTCCATTTGCCGAACTCCTCCGGGTCAAACAGGTCCTTGGATGCCTTATAGCCGAATTCCATGTAATCCAGTCCTGCCTCCAGATTGGTCTGGTACAGGTCACGGATAAACTGGTCGTCAAAATAAAAATTATTGCACAGGCCGCCGTCACGGATGGTGGCGTCTACCACGCTGATATCCTTGCGGTAGGTCAGCAGATTGCCTTTTTTGGGTGCCATAGTAAAAAATCCCCTCTCTTTTACTTTCGTAGATTAAACTGTAACCGAGTAAATTATCATTGTCAGAAAACAGCCTCCTGCACAACGGCAGGAGGCCGCGGATCATGCTTTCAGTTATCGAAAGGCAGACTTACTTTGCCATAGAAGCAACTTCTGCAGCGAAGTCGTCCTGCTTCTTTTCAATGCCTTCGCCCTTCTCGTAACGGGTGTACTTAGCCAGCTTGATGGTGCCACCCAGTTCCTTTGCTACAGCAGCGATGTGCTTTTCAACAGAAACCTTGTTTTCCTTAACAAAAGCCTGCTGCAGGAGGCAGTTCTCCTCGTAGTACTTGCCGATACGGCCCATAACCATCTTCTCGATGATCTGCTGCGGCTTCGGCTTAGCAGCGGTCTTGTTCTCTTCCATAGCCTGAGCCAGCAGGATTTCCTTCTCCTTGTCCAGCGTAGCCTGGTCAACATCGGACTTGTCCATGAACAGCGGGCGCATTGCAGCAGCCTGCATGCCGATGTCCTTGCCCAGCTCAGCAACAGCAGCGTTGCCCTTCAGGTTGTCGGATACTTCCAGAGCTACCAGAACGCCGATAACGCCGCCCATGTGGGTGTAGCCAACGTTTACGGTAGTCTCGTCGTAACGCTCGAAACGACGGATCTGCAGGTTCTCGCCGATGGTCAGAACCTTGTCCTGCAGTGCGCCTGCAACGTCGGTATCGCCCATCTTGCAAGCCTTCAGTGCTTCAACGTCTGCCGGATTCTCAGCGATAACAACCTTTGCAACATCAGAAGCGAACTTCTGGAAGTCAGCGTTCTTTGCAACGAAGTCGGTCTCGGAGTTAACCTCAACGATTGCAGCAGCGCCGCACTCGTCGCAAACTTCGATGCTTACAATGCCTTCAGCAGCAATACGGCTAGCCTTCTTGGCAGCCTTAGCCAGGCCCTTTTCACGCAGAATTTCTACTGCCTTGTCGAAGTCACCGTCAGCTTCGGTCAGTGCCTTCTTGCAGTCCATCATACCAACATTGGTCTGCTCGCGCAGAGCCTTAACATCCTTTGCAGTAAATGCCATGATGTGTGTCCTCCCTGGTTATTTTCCGTTTTTTGTGAAAAAAGCCCGCCCGATCAACGCGGCGGGCTTTTCCTGATATCATTTAAAATAAAAGCTTATTCAGCAGCCTTTTCCTCTGCCTCTTCAGAAGCGAGCTGTTCGCCCTGCTTGCCTTCCAGAACAGCGTTAGCCATGGTAGAAGAGATCAGCTTGATCGCGCGGATTGCGTCATCATTGCCCGGGATAACATAGTCAACTTCATCCGGATCACAGTTGGTATCAACGATAGCTACTACCGGAATCTTCAGCTTGCGAGCCTCTGCAATTGCATTCTTTTCCTTGCGCGGATCAACAACGAACATAGCGCCCGGCAGCTTCTTCATGTCCTTTACGCCGCCCAGATACTTCTCCAGCTTGGCAATCTCCAGCTGCAGCTTGATAACTTCCTTCTTCGGCAGCAGATCAAAGGTGCCGTCTTCCTGCATCTTCTTCAGCTGGTTCAGACGAGCGATACGGGTACGCATGGTGCTGAAGTTGGTCAGCATGCCGCCCAGCCATCTTGCGTTTACATAGTACATGCCAGCACGCTCAGCTTCCTCACGGATTGCGTCCTGTGCCTGCTTCTTGGTGCCAACGAACAGAATGGATTCGCCTGCAGCAGCGGTATCACGAACGAAGAAGTAAGCTTCCTCCAGCTTCTTAACGGTCTTTGCCAGATCGATAATATAGATACCGTTTCTCTCGGTGAAAATGTACTGAGCCATTTTCGGGTTCCATCTTCTGGTCTGATGACCGAAGTGCACGCCTGCTTCCAGCAGCTGCTTCATAGAAATAACTGACATTGAAATGTCCTCCTTAGTTTTTTCCTCCACATCGTTCCATCTGGCAGCGACCCTGCATTCTATGCCTGCAGGGCACCACGCCGCTTTACGCGATGTGTGTGTATTTTTCATACCAGATGATTTTATCATATGCAATGTCAAAACGCAAGAGAAACTTTTTATTTTTTCTCAAAAAAATCCTTTTTCTCCCGCCTGTGCTCACAGTCCGGGGAAAAATTTGTCAAAATGATGTCATCTCCGATACGGCAGATGGCATCCCATGGGATGACGAAATCCTCCCGTCTGCCCAGATGCCGGAGCTTTGCCCGCCCCGGCACCACAATGGCGACCAGCCGCCCGGAACAGGTATCAATTTCCACATCGTTGACATACCCCAGCCGGCTGCCGTCACAGACGCTGATGACTTCCTTGCATCGCAAATCCACAATACGGCAACAGGATGGCTGCGGAAAGTCCCGCATGTCAGCTCACCTCCTCCAGTTGTCCCAGTACCTTCTGCCAGAACTGTTCGCTGCTGATCCGTCCGTCACGATTGTATCGCCGGATGTTTTTCAGGCTTGCCGCATCCCGTGTGATGCAGGTAATTCCCTCCTCACAGCTGAGGGACGCCACAAAACCGTATTCCTGTACCAGCGCATCGGTCTCCGCATTGCGTGCGCCATAGGGATAGGTATAGCACACCGGCGGTGAAATCCCGATGGAGCGAAACAGCTCCTGTGCCTTCCGGGTATCCTCAAAGAAAATATTGCGATACGTGGCTTCATCTTCCCCACTCTTGCGCAGGCAGCCGCGACGTGGCGTGAGTTCATGGAAATCATCGGAATGGTTCTGTATTTCCACCACGCCGGATGCTGCCATTTCCTGCAGTTCCCCGCTGGTACAGTACGACCATACCTCATGCTCCTCCGGGTCATCGGTCTCGGTAAACTGCTCCACCAGCGTGCCCACCGGCGACAGCACCGCCTGCATGCCATATTTTTGCAGCAGCGGATAAGCATTGCGGTAATTGTTATAATACCCGTCATCAAAGGTGAGCATCACCGGCTTTTCGGGCAGCGGTGTCCCGTTTTCCACATGGGACACCAGATCTCCCACCACGACGGTCTCATAGCCATGCTGTGACAGCCACTGCAAATCCTTCTCCAGCATGGATGGGGAAATCACATATTCCCCCGGAGACTCTCCCTGATCCGTCACGCTGTGATACATGGCGACCGGCAGCGGCACGGCGGTATCCTGTGCGGAGACCGGTCTGGCCAGCCTCTGTTCCATACTGGCCCCCACAACAGCAAACAGGATCAGTCCCGCTAAAAAGGCAGCCTCCAGCCGCCATTGCCCTTTTTTGGGTTTTCTCAAAGCCTTCCACCATCCTTAGGCCTGTCGGAATGGCACGCCAAAATAATCTGCCACCGATACCGACAGGTTTCTGGCAATATCCCGGATATTGCCGCGAATCCAGTTGGCATCATCCGGATTGTCATGATAGGCAATTTCAATCAGAACAGCCGGCGCGGCTGTCCGTCGCAGCTCCGCAAGCCGTGTGGTGGGTATCACATCCACCAGCTGCGGCGTGGGGGAAATCAGGCTGAAATTGTTGGCAAAAATATCCGCCGCCCGGGCTCCCTGCGTACTGCCGGTGTAATAATATACGTCCGTCCCCCGCAGCTGCCCGGACAGTTCCTCCGGTGCGGCATTGGAATGGATTGCCAGATGCAAATCCGCATTTGCCGCATTGGATTTCTGTGCACTGGTCAGCGCGGTATCCTCCGTGGTGTTGCGGACAACATTAATTCCAGAAGCCTGTAAATACGGTACCATTTCGTCGGCAATCCGGTTCATATAATACTCTTCACTGCCCGCGCCATCGTAAAACAGATTATATTCCTGTGTGGACGGACTGAGAAATACCGTTGGCATAGCATGCTCCCCTTTCCGGATAATATCTCTCCCATCCTATGCGCGGGACTGGCTGTTGAACACAGAAAAAAACCGCCGGAGGACAACGTCTCCGGCGGCATATAGGGAAATTTAGAAAGAAGATTCTCAGAACTTGGTTTCGTAGCTGCCAATGGACATATTAATGCTTTCCTTCTCGCTGGTCTTTGCGAACTGGTCGAGCGTCATCTTATCCTTCGGGGAATGGCTGATAACACCAGCACCATTGATGCAGCCGCCTTCACAGGCCATGCCTTCAATAAAGTTCTCGGCAAGACGGCCCATCTTTGCCTTGAGCAGCGCAACCTTGCACTGTTCAATGCCGCTGCACACTGCTGCCTTGGGAACAAAATCCACATTCTGTTCCTTTGCACTCTGTACAACTGCTTCGGTCAGACCACCGGAACGGCCAAAGACACGTCCATAATAGGATGCATCGGTCATCGGCTGATTGCTCTGCTCTTCCGGCGGGAAGCCTGCGGCATCCAACAGTGCCTGCAGCTCCTCAAAGGTAATGACACAGTCGATCCACGGCTTGACGCTGTCCAGCTTCTGCTCATATTTCTTCGCGGTGCAAGGGCCAATAAAGACAGTTTTAACAGGCCATGCACTGTTTTCCTTGATATATTTACCCAGCTCTGCCATCGGAGAGAGGTTGTGGGAAATATGCTCCGCCATTTCCGGCATATGCTGCTTGATATAGCGTACAAACGCCGGGCAGCAGGAGGAGGTCAGGAAGCCCTTTTCCACCAGCTCCTGTGTTTCCTTCTTGGCAACCATATCTGCACCCAGCGCTGCTTCTACAACGTCATGGAAGCCCAGGTTGCGCAGCGCCTGCTTTACCTGTCCGAGAGAGGCATTCTGAAACTGGGATGCAATTGCCGGAGCAACGATTGCCACGGTATAGTAACCGCGATGATCCGCCTGCTTAATCAGGTTGATGGCATCGACAATATAGGAATTATCCACTACTGCGCCAAAGGGGCACTGGCTCACACAGGCGCCGCAGTTGATACATTTATCATAGTTGATTTCCGCCTTCTGCTGGTCGTTCATCTTAATTGCGCCAATCTTGCAGGCACGCTCACAGGGACGGACATTTTCGGTAATCGCGCCATAGGGACATGCCTTTGCACAGCGTCCGCAATGGATGCACTTATCCGGATCAATTTCCGCCTTGCCGTCCTTGCCCTTGGTGATGGCACCCTTCGGGCAGGCCTTCATGCAGCGATGTGCCAGACAGCCACGGCAGGCATTGCTGACGGTATAACGGTCAACCGGGCATTCATCGCAGGCAATATCAATGACCTGAATCACGTTGCTGCCGCGCTCACCACCCAGTACGTTATGTACACGCTCACTGATGATCGCACGTTCCTTATATACGCAGCAGCGCATGGTCGGCTTCTTTCCCGGTATAACCTCCAGCGGTACAGAGTAATATACATCGTCCATTTTCTCATTCAGGGCATGCTCCGCAACCGCGCGCAATACCTTATATTTGATCATCTGGACGTCAGTTTCAAAATTTCTCATGGACGCTTCTCCCTCTCCCAGAAAAAATGAAAGTTTGTCGTATTCTTAACAAAAGCATTGTATCGTAACAACGCATCAATGTCAAACGGGGAATACCCACCCCCTGTCAGTACGAATGATGACATGTTGTGTAGTCTTTGATTACTTGTTTTGACTTTTCGGTTTCAAACATGTCCAGTATTGGAACAAACCGCCCTTCCTTATGTGTATTTCACATAATTTTTTCGTTTAATCTTTGTAAATTTGTGACAATTTTCATGTTTTTGTCAAATTTCCGTCATAAAGAAAATTCCACGACACCATTCCCGGCATATTCCGCCATGCCTGTCAACGGGCCTTTCCTGCTAAAATGCAATACAGGCAAAGCAGCACCGCATCTGTGTCGGTATTGCCTTGCCTGCTTCATCCGTCAGATATATCGTTACACGCTCAGTCAGCTGTCCGGAATTCCGCAATACCGGTTGCATACAGGCTTCCGCCCTGTGCATCCATGGACACAATTGCCGGGAAATTCTCCACCGTCAGCCGCTTGACAGACTCACATCCAAGCTCGTCATATGCGACAACCTCAAGGGAACGCACGGAATCCGCGATAATGGCACCTGCGCCGCCGATTGCAACCATATAAACACAGCCATATTTCTGCATCGCATCATGTACCGCCTGATTGCGGACACCCTTGCCAATCATGCAGACCTGTCCTTTTTCAATCAGTGTCGGAGAAAACGGGTCCATACGGCCGGAGGTTGTCGGGCCGCATGCGCCGATTACCTGTCCCGGCTTGGCCGGTGTCGGGCCTGCATAATAGACTACCGAATCCTGAATATCAAAAGGCACCTGCTCCCCGGCTTCCAGTGCCGCAAGAATCTTTTTATGTGCGGCATCACGTGCCGTATATACGGTTCCGGTCAGGGATACGGTGTCACCTGCCTTGAGCACGTTTACATAATCACGCAGCTGTGATGTTTTCAAATCATAATGTGCCATCGAAAAAACCCCATTTCATCTGAAATTTTTATCTATGATACATTATAGCAGGGAAATTTGGGAAATACAACCGGAATCCGTTCGCCCATTATGATTTTCTTTCCGGAGCAGTCCGGAAGGCCTGTTCCTCTCCTGTCCGGCCTATATAATTGTATACTGGCATATTTTTCAAGATTCGGCATATCCGGGGGATCATTTGTAGTTCAACCGGTTCAATAACCCTTGCAATCGCTATAGACCGGTGTTAAAATAAAAAACAGTTGACAAAAAATCTAAATCCCATATGGAGGAATGTTTCCATGATCAGTATCAAGGATATTGACGAGGCTGCACAGCGCCTGCAGCCTGTTGTTCATTATATTCCGCTGTCCTCTTCCACCACCTTTTCCGGTATGACCGGAGCGGAAGTGTATCTCAAGTGTGAGAACCAGCAGAAAACCGGCTCCTTCAAGGTGCGCGGTGCGTACAACAAAATTATGAAGCTGTATGAGGCAGGCGGCCTGAAATCCGTTATTGCCTCCTCCGCAGGCAACCATGCACAGGGTGTTGCCTTTGCGGCCAATAAAATCGGCATTCCGGCTACCATCTGCATGCCGCGTTCCACTCC
Organism: Clostridiales bacterium; assembly: GCA_004555915.1. Classification (GTDB taxonomy): domain Bacteria; phylum Bacillota; class Clostridia; order Oscillospirales; family Butyricicoccaceae; genus Butyricicoccus_A. The sequence goes on from SFJM01000004.1 coordinate 9,396, forward strand.
GATTGCCAAGGTATCCGCAACACAGGGCTATGGCGCCAATGTGGTGTTGTCCGGCTCCTGCTATGACGATGCCTATGCCAAGGCAATGGAAATCGTAGAGGAAACCGGCGCTACCTTTATCCATCCCTTTGACGACGAGGATGTCATGGCAGGACAGGGTACCATCGGTCTGGAAATCCTGCGTGACCTTCCGGCTGTGGATGTTATTCTGGTTCCGGCTGGCGGCGGCGGACTGCTGTCCGGTGTGGCTGCCTGTGTCAAGCAGATCAACCCCCGCATTCAGGTCATCGGTGTACAGGCAGAGGGTGCTCCGGCCATTGCCCAGTCCTTCCGTCAGGATGGCGTCCATGCAACCGAATCCGTACATACCATCGCCGATGGTATCGCCGTCAAGTGCCCCGGCTCTAAGACCATGGAACACATCAACGCCTTTGTTGATGATATGATGACGGTTTCTGATGACGATATCGCAGCTACCATCCTGCTGCTGCTGGAACGTACCAAGCAGGTCGTAGAACCGGCCGGTGCATCCTCTCTGGCTGCCCTGCTGTCCGGCAAGCGTGATTTCTCCGGCAAGAAGGTGGTTTGCCTGCTGTCCGGCGGTAATATTGATGTAAGCTTCATCCATCGTGTCGTGGAAAAGGGTCTGGTTACCCGCTGCCGCCACATCAAATTCTCCATCATTATGCCGGATGTGCCGGGTTCCCTGGAGCGGCTGGCCGGCATCATTGCCTCCCAGAACGCCAATATCATCATGTTCCAGCATGACCGTGTCAATGCCAATCTGGACATTGACGAAGCCATTGTCCATGTGGTCTGCGAGGTCGGCGGCAAGGAGCATGGACAAACCCTTCTGGACGCCATCGAGAGCAACGGCTACAAGTGCCTGCTCGGCGAAGGCTGATCCCGTTTTATCCTCACAACATCAAAGCCCGTGTTTCTGTGAAACACGGGCTTTTTCCTTATCTGTTTGCGTTATTGTTTGCCGTATTGTTGTTTGTATTTCCTGTGGTATGATTGGTTCCCGTATTGTTGTCAACATTTCCGGTCACGGCGTCGCCCACATTTTCGGCACCATCCTCCACGGCACGGCCCAGATCATCTGCCGCACTTTCCACATCTCCGGTCACGGTACCATTTGTATTGTTTCCTGTGGCATTGTCATCATAGCCGGTACCATCGTTGCCAATGATGCCGTCACCATTCCCGTCCACGAAGCCGGAGCCGGTATCCGTTGTCGTCGTAGTATCGGTGGTACCATTCGAAGTCGTGGTATCGGTGGTTGTGGATCCCGTTGTATTGGCTGTGCCGCAGCCTGCCAGCATTGCTGTCATCAGGCACAGAACCAGAGCCAATGCTCCCATTCGTTTTTTCATGCGTATTACCTCCAAAGGCTAAATTTTGCTGTTAGTTTTCCGGTATACGCAGAATTTTATACATCGCAGAACATTTACATGGAATCATCCTGGCGGAACAGCCGCAGGTGCTGCATATGCCCCTGCAAAACCTCCAGAATCGCACCGGTGACAAATCCCATGGGAATGGATGACACCAGCAGCAGCGGCAGGTAGGCAATCACATCAACTGTCTGCATCACCAGCATCGCCGCCAGAATCTGTCCGAAATTGTGCATGGCTGCCGATGCGGCGCTGATGCCATAAAAAGAAAACCACTTGTCATACCGGTGCAGCAGCAGCCAGGTGGTGGTCAGCGCCAGTAACCCGCCCAGCAGGCTGAACAGGAACTGTGTCACACTCCCGGCAAACAGAGATGCCAGCACCACACGACAGAATAAAATGGAATACGCTTCTTTGGGTGACAGAAACAGCAGGGCAAACATGGTAACCACATTGGCAAGGCCCAGCTTGATGCCCGGAATCGGAATGAGCAGCTCCAGCGGAATCATGCGCTCCATCAGGGACAGCGCCAGTGCAAGCGCACTGAGCATGCCGCACAGGGCAATCCGTTTTGTTTGACTCATGTTGTTTCCTCCCGTCACTGGGCAATCACGTCAACCGCATCTGCATCCGTCGTGCTGCCGGTAATTTTCAGCATCACCCGATTGGGCAGGCACACTGCCGTCTGTCCCACCCGGGAAATCCATCCGGTCTGCTCACAGGTATGGTCCGCGCATTGCGACTCTATGAACCGCATCTGCGTTGCGTCCACCTCAATGGTAACCTCTGTAGCCTTTCCTTCCAGCCGGATGGTCTTTTGCACCGAACCGTCCAGGCGGAACTGCCGGTACAGCTCACCATCCACCCAGATTTCCCCATAGGTCTGGTCGGTCTGCAGCATAGCCAGATGAATCCAGATGCCGCAGGCTGCCACAACAATGGCCAGAAAAATCAAAAAATCTCCCCATCGCAACCGAAGCTTCGTGTTATTCCGCATAGGTATACTCCGTGCTCTGCAGCTCAAAGGAGGGCTTCAATCCATCCGTCACATGGACGGTATGATCCTTGCACACAAAAACCGCTTCGATCTGGTGCTGCTTACAGAATGCCATCGCTTCCTCCAGTCCCATGACAAACAATGCCGTGGTATACGCATCCGCGCTGGTGGAATCGGATGAGACCACCGTCACACTGCGCAGGTCAGTCTCTGCGGAATAACCGGTTTCCGGGTCGAAAATATGGCAGTACCGCTTGCCGTCCGCCTCCAGATAGCGTTCATAATCACCGCTGGTCACCACGGCGGTATCCGAAACCGACAGTGAAGCAAAATAATCGCCGGGATTCTCCGGATCGGTAATGCCGACCTTCCACGGAATGCCATCCTCTTTTTCCCCCAGCACATAGACATTGCCGCCCAAGGACACAACCGCCTGTTCCACTCCATTCTCCTTCAGGATTTCGATGACATGGTCAGCCGCATAGCCCTTGCCGATGCCGCCCAGGTCAATCTCTGCCCCTGCCGGGATGGAGGCTGTGGTTCCATCCAGTGAAACCTTTGTATAATCCACCAGCGGAAGGACGTTGTCGATTTCCTCCTGTGCAGGCACTGCTGCCTGTTCCGTACCGATGCCCCACAAATCCGACAGTGGTGCAATGGTAGGGTCAAACCGTCCCTCTGTCTGTGCAGCCAGCTCAAGCGCCTCCTGCAAAATGTCCGCGGTCTGCTGCGAAAGCTCCGTAGGCTCTCCTTCCGCGTGGTTGAGGGCGAAAATATCACTGGATTCCCTGGTGCGGGAAATATCCGCTTCCAGCATATTGATATAGGATACGCTTTCTGTCACGGCATCCCGCGCACGGTCACCATATGCCGTGATCCGCATTGCCGTATCCATCGCATAAAAATCCTGGGTGTAGTCCTGTTTCTTCTGCTTGCCGCAGCCGGCCAGCAGCAAGCCCAGCAACACCGCCAGCAGTATGCCGATTTGTCGTTTTTTCATCATTCTTCCTCCAGATCAGGATACATGAACCTATTATAATACGTTGCCGCGGCAAATACAATGCAAAAAACAGCATCCCACCCTCAACCGGCCCAAACAGGGGAAAACCTGCACCGCCGAAGCAATGCAGGTTTTCCGCAGAACATGTATTAGGGATTGATAGAAGGATGCGTAATTTTACTTTTCATACTGCAGTGCATCGTAGCCCTCTGCACCGGTACGAATCTTGATAACATTCTGTACGTCATAGACAAAGATCTTGCCATCACCGATATGGCCGGTATACAGAACCTTGCGGCAGGTATCCACAACGGTCTCAACCGGTACACGGCTGATAACCATTTCCACCTTGGTCTTCGGATGCAGGGTTGCATTCATCTGAACGCCACGATAATATTCCGTTGCGCCCTTTTCTACGCCGCAGCCCAGTACGTTGGTAACCGTCAGACCAGCTACACCGATTTCCTCCAGAGCCGAACGCAGCACCTCCAGACGGGACTGTCTGCAAATGACAACCACCTTGGTCAGCTTGTGGCCGTCTGTCGTCGTGGACGGAACCGCTGTTGCCGGAACAGCTTCCTCCACCGGAACCGTCACAGCAGTTGCCTCTTCCTCATTCTTGTAGAAACCGTTGACAGTCGGGATCGGCATAAAGTCAGCATAGGCAGAGGACAGACCGTGCTCCATCACGTCCAGACCACGAACTTCTTCTTCTTCGCTTACACGAAGGCCGATGGTGTGCTTGATCACCCAGAATACGATGGTCATGGTAACGGCAACCCATGCAACAACTGCAACAACACCGAGAACCTGAACCAGGAAGAAATGTGTGCCGCCGCCGTAGAACAGGCCGTCTTCCTTTGCGAACAGGCCGGTCAGGATGGTGCCCAGTGCGCCATTCACGCCATGTACGCCGAAAGCGCCAACCGGGTCATCAATCTTCAGAACCTTTTCAACAAATTCAATACCGAAAACGACAGCAAAGCCTGCACAGATACCAATGATTGCAGCGCCAAACGGAGTAACCAGGTCACAGCCTGCTGTGATTGCTACCAGACCTGCCAGAGAGCCGTTCAGCGTCATGGAGACATCCGGCTTGCCATAGCGAACCCAGGTAACACACATAACGGTAACGGTTGCTACAGCAGCAGCCAGGTTGGTGGTAACATAAACAGAAGATGCAGTCTCATATGCGCCGTCAGTCATGGCAACGGTGGAAGCGCCGTTGAAACCGAACCAGCAGAACCACAGGATGAATACACCCAAAGCGCCCAGTGTCAGGGAATGACCCGGAATAGCTCTTGCCTTGCCGTTCTTATCAAACTTGCCGATACGCGGGCCAAGGAATGCAGCACCAATCAGTGCAGCAACGCCACCGACCATGTGTACTGCCGTGGAGCCGGCAAAATCGTGGAAGCCCATCTGCGCCAGCCAGCCGCCGCCCCAGACCCAATGACCGGAAATCGGGTAAACAATCGCACTGATAATAACCGAATAAATACAATAGGAGGAGAACTTGGTTCTCTCAGCCATGGAACCGGAAACAATGGTTGCAGCGGTTGCACAGAACACGGTCTGGAAAATCAGCGTGGTATAACCGCCATCGCCGCCGTTGGTCATAAAGTCCAGACCGCCGATCAGTGCACCGGAACCGCCGAACATCAGTCCAAAGCCAAACAGCCAGTAAATCGGCGTGCCCAGCGAGAAGTCCATCAGGTTCTTCATGATAATATTGCCGGCATTCTTGGAACGGGTAAAGCCGGTCTCAACCATACAGAAGCCTGCCTGCATGAAGAATACCAGAGCGGCACCCAGCAGAGTCCAGGATGTGTCTATGGCGGCTGCATGATCCGCCAATGTTGTCATAATACTTGTCGTATCCATGATCCATTACCTCATCTTATTATTGTAAAAATTTGCGATACACAGTACCTTCGCGCTATGTATCCTGTATGCCGCAGGGAACCATGGTATTTGCCATGAGGCTGTTCCATGCCTTCCTGCAAAAAATAAAGACGTGCTGCCGTCCCCCATTCCGGGTTTGGGCAACACGTCTTTGTGTCAGAATATCAATATGCTGTTGTGTGCATGATTATGCTCAGCAGTTTACACCGAACAGCAGCTTGTCGTAAGCCGGGAACGGCCAGTACTTGGCAGCGGTGTTCACTTCCATCTCGTCCGCAACAGCACGCAGGGCATCCATTGCCGGGATAACCGTGTCATGCTGATAGTCCGCAGCCTTCTGTACGTCCTCGATATCGCTGCCGCCTTCGATTGCAGCAATCAGGTCTTCTACTCTGTCATATGCATCAGCAGACAGGGCGGACAGCTTCTCGATTTCCTTTACCTCTACCGCAGTGCTCAGACCCAGGGTCTTCTTGTTGCATGCGATGTCAGACAGCTCCTTGACATAAGCAGCAACTGCCGGGATGATGTCCTTCTTTGCCATGTCGACCATGGTGCGGGACTCAATCTTAATCAGCTTTTCATACTCTTCCAGCAGGATTTCCTTACGGGACATCAGCTCCGTCTCGCTCAGGACGCCGGTAGCTTCAAATACATCGACAAACTCATCGTAGCAAGCCAGTGCTTCCGGTGTGCAGCGCAGGTTCGGCAGGCCGCGCTTCTCAGCCTCTTCTACCCAGCTGTCATCATAGCCGTTGCCGTTGAAGATGACACGCTGATGCTCGGTCAGCTCACGCTTAACCAGTGCGTTCAGTGCCTTGTTGAAGTCCTCAGCCTTCTCCAGCTCATCTGCATAGCTGCGGAATACGTCAGCAACAGCGGTATTCAGCATCATGTTGATGCAGCCCAGGTTCTGGGAGGAACCAGGCATACGGAACTCAAAACGGTTGCCGGTGAAGGCGAACGGAGAGGTTCTGTTGCGGTCGGTGTTGTCCTTCGGGAATACCGGCAGGGTGGTAACGCCCAGCTGGAGCTTGGATGCACCTGCGCCCTCGGTCTCATGGCCTGCGATAATATCATTGACAATACGCTCCAGCTCGTCGCCGAGGAATACGGAAACAATTGCCGGAGGTGCTTCGTTTGCGCCCAGACGATGGTCATTGCCGGCAGAAGCAACGGAAATACGCATCAGCTTTGCATACTTGTCAACCGCAGCGATAACAGCGGTCAGAATCAGCATGAACTGTGCATTATCCTTCGGGTTGCTGCCCGGATTCAGCAGGTTCTCACCTGCATCGGTGGACATGGACCAGTTGTTATGCTTACCGGAACCGTTTACGCCATCGAACGGCTTCTCATGGAGCAGGCAAACCATGCCATGCTTCAGGGCAACCTTCTTTGCGATATCCATCAGCAGCTGGTTGTTATCGGTTGCAATGTTGGTGGTGGAGAAAATCGGTGCAATCTCATGCTGTGCCGGAGCAACTTCGTTGTGCTTGGTCTTAGCCAGCAGACCATACTTCCACAGCTCCTCATCCAGGTCAGCCATGAAAGCAGCTACACGGGGCTTAATGGTACCAAAGTAATGGTCATCCATTTCCTGGCCCTTCGGGCTCATGGCACCGAACAGGGTGCGGCCGGTAAAGATCAGGTCCTTGCGCTGGTCATAATACTTCTTGTCAACCAGGAAGTATTCCTGCTCCGGGCCTACAGTGGTGGTGACACGCTTGACATCCTTGCCGAACAGACCCAGCACGCGGCATGCCTGCTTGCTGATTGCGTCCATGGAACGCAGCAGCGGGGTCTTCTTATCCAGAACCTCACCGGTATAGGAGCAGAACGCAGTCGGGATGTACAGGGTGCCGTCCTTGACAAATGCATAGGAGCTCGGGTCCCATGCGGTGTAGCCACGGGCTTCAAAGGTAGCACGCAGGCCGCCGGACGGGAAAGAAGAAGCATCCGGTTCGCCCTGGATCAGTTCCTTGCCGCTGAAGGACATAATAACCTTGCCGCCTGCGGTGGGGCTGATAAAGGAGTCATGCTTTTCTGCGGTAACGCCGGTCATCGGCTGGAACCAGTGGGTGTAGTGGGTTGCGCCCTTGTCTACTGCCCAATCCTTCATTGCGTTTGCAACAACATTCGCAATGCTTACGTCAAGCGGAGCACCAAGGTCGATGGTCTTCATCAGCTTCTTGAATACTTCCTTCGGCAGCTTGTCGCGCATTACGTTTTCATTGAACACGTTCTCGCCGAAAATTTCCGGGATATTACTCATTGTACAACGCACCTCCATGCATGTATCGTAAATATAAATGACTTACTCTGTCATGTAAACTGCAGGATATAACAAAAGAGGCGCCGCGGATAAGGGATATCCACAGCGCCGTTGCTGTTTACGCTGTTTATTATATCGCCACCTTTTGCCTCTGTCAACTCCATTTTTTCATCTTTTTGCCGGATTTTGGGAAGTTTTACTATTTTGACAGAGGGATTCTTATTTTTGAGTAGTTTTTCTATGCAAGTTGTATGAAATCCGTAAAATGGAGCAGATTTTTTTGCAAGACGCTTGACGTTTTCCTGCATTTATTATAGAATAGGTGCAGTGAACAAAGGCGTTCATTTCACAGTATGCGATACTATGATACCAGTATTCGTATCCTGTGAAATGAGCGCTTTTTCTTTTTTGCCTGCTATGCAGCCGGGAAGCAAGATCCCCGGCTTTTGCCGTCATTTTGACATCTGATTGCATCATTTCCTGCATACAGGCGACGATCTATTATTTCTGCCCGAATCATATATCCTATTAATGTGAGATAATGTGAGGTTAAAATTTAGGAGGAATTTACCATGCTAAAAGAGGGTCAGTACCATATCCCTTCGGGATGTGCGATCTCAGGCATCTTCCACAAGGACGGACGCCGTACCGATGGCACTGAAATCATCCGCTCCATCTCCGTGATGCATGACCGTTCCAACGGTCTGGGCGGCGGCTTCGCAGCTTACGGTATCTATCCGGAATATGCAGACTGCTATGCGTTCCATCTGTTCTATGATGAGCCGAACGTCAAGGATGCCTGCGAGAAGTTCCTGAATGAACATTTTGAAATCGCATCCATGTCCCGCATTCCGACCCGAAAGCATCCGTCTATTACGGATGAGCCGCTGATCTGGCGTTACTTCGTTGTCCCCCGCCGGTATAAGCTGATTGAAACCCAGCTGTCCGAGGATGAATTCGTGGTACGTTGCGTAACCAACATCAACCATAAATATAAGGGCGCTTACGTGTTCTCCAGCGGCAAGAACTGCGGCGTATTCAAGGCAATCGGCTTCCCGGAGGATGTCGGCCTGTACTACCGCCTGGAAGAATACGAAGCATATTCCTGGACTGCCCACGGCCGTTACCCGACCAATACACCGGGCTGGTGGGGCGGTGCCCATCCGTTTGCCATGCTGGACTTTACTATCGTCCACAACGGTGAAATTTCATCCTATGATGCCAACCGCCGTTCGATTGAAATGCACGGCTATAAATGTGACCTGCTGACCGATACCGAAGCCATTACCTATATCTTCGACTATCTGGTGCGCAGAAAGGGCCTGTCCCTGGAAGAGGCTGCCCATGTTGTGGCAGCACCGTTCTGGTCCACCATTGAAAAAATGCCGCCGGAGCAGCGTGCGGAATACACCTACCTGCGCGACGCCTTTGCCGGCCTGCTGATTAACGGCCCGTTCTCCATCATGCTGGGCTTCACCGGCGGTGTCATGGCGCTCAACGACCGCCTGAAGCTGCGCTCCATGGTTGTGGGCGAAAAGGGCGAGGACGTATACATTGCATCGGAAGAAGCGGCAATCCGCGTCATCCAGCCGGAGCTGGATAAGATCTGGGCACCGCGCGGCGGTGAACCGGTTATTGTAACCTTAAACGAAGACGCGCAAGGAAAGGAATAATCCATCATGGCTATTGAGTATTTATATCCCCAGTTTGAGGTGCTGCGCAATCCGGATCGCTGCATTGCATGCCGGGTATGCGAACGACAGTGTTCAGAGGAAGTACATCATTACGATCACGACCTGAAAAAGATGGTCTCGGACGAAAGCAAGTGCGTCTGCTGCCATCGCTGCGTATCCCTGTGTCCGACCCGTGCCCTCAAGATTACCAAGACCAACCACCAGTTCCGTGAAAATGCCAACTGGACCGGCGAGGTCATCCAGGAGGTTTACCGTCAGGCAGAATCCGGCGGCACCCTGCTGTCCTCCATGGGCAACCCGAAGGACTATCCGATTTACTGGGATAAGATCCTGATTAATGCATCCCAGGTTACCAACCCGTCCATCGACCCGCTGCGTGAGCCGATGGAAATCCGTACCTACCTGGGCAAGAAGCCTACCACCATCGAACGCGACGAAAACGGCAAGATCATCCCGAACCTGTCCCCGCGCCTGCGTCTGGATGTGCCGATCATGTTCTCTGCCATGTCCTATGGCTCCATCAGCTACAACGCCCATGAATCGCTGGCACGTGCTTCCCGGAACATGGGTACCTTCTACAACACCGGTGAAGGCGGCCTGCATGAGGACTTTTACCAGTACGGCCCCAACACCATTGTACAGGTTGCATCCGGCCGTTTCGGTGTGGAAAAGGATTACCTGAATGCCGGTGCAGCAGTGGAAATCAAGATCGGCCAGGGCGCAAAGCCGGGCATCGGCGGCCATCTGCCGGGTGCCAAGGTTGCAGAGGACATCTCCCGTACCCGTATGATTCCGGAGGGAACCGACGCCATCTCCCCTGCTCCCCATCATGATATTTATTCCATCGAGGACCTGCGCCAGCTGGTATACTCCCTGAAGGAAGCTACTGCCTATAAAAAGCCGATTATCGTCAAGATTTCCGCCGTACACAACGTTGCGGCAATCGCTTCCGGCATTGCACGTTCCGGTGCGGATATCATCGCCATCGACGGCTACCGCGGCGGTACCGGCGCGGCTCCCACCCGTATCCGCGATAACGTAGGTATCCCGATTGAGCTTGCACTGGCTGCAGTGGATCAGCGTCTGCGTGATGAGGGCATCCGCGACAACGTATCCATTGTTGTTGGCGGTTCCATCCGCAATTCCGCAGATATCGTCAAGGCCATCGCACTGGGTGCAGATGCGGTTTACATTGCAACCGCAGCCCTGCTTTCCCTGGGCTGCCATCTGTGCCGCACCTGCCAGAAGGGCAAGTGCAACTGGGGCATTGCAACCCAGCGTCCGGAGCTGGTAAAGCGCCTGAATCCGGATATCGGCAGTGAAAGACTGGAAAACCTCCTTACGGCATGGAGCCATGAAATCCGCGAAATGATGGGCGGCATGGGTATCAACTCCATTGAAGCGCTGCGCGGCAACCGACTGATGCTCCGCGGTATCGGCCTCAACGAGAAGGAGCTCGAAATCCTCGGCATCAAGCATGCAGGCGAATAAGGGAGGATGATCCGCATGAAACGAGTATATGTAAATGAAAAATGGTGTCTCGGATGCCATCTTTGTGAATATAACTGTGCCTTTGCCAATTCCGGCATGCAGGACATGGTAAAAGCCCTCAAGGATCGGGATATCTTCCCGCGCATCCGTGTAGAGGAAGGCGACAGCATCAATTTTGCCGTATCCTGCCGTCACTGTGACAATCCGCTCTGTGTCAAGGGCTGTATCTCCGGTGCGCTTTCCATTCAGGATGGTGTCATTTCCATTGATTCCAACAAGTGTGTCGGCTGCTTTACCTGTGTGCTCTCCTGTCCGTATGGCTGTATCAGCACCTCCGAATCCGGTGCGGTACAGAAGTGTGAGCTATGTACCAAGAATGCGGACGGCACGCCTCAGTGTGTAGCAGGCTGTCCGAACAACGCAATCGTATTTGAGGAGAGGTGAGCAAAGTGAAATATGTCATTATCGGCAATGCAACTGCCGCAATCGGTACGGTGGAAGGGATCCGTTCGGTGGATCAGGAGGGTGAAATCGTACTGATTTCCAGCGAGCCGCATTTTACCTATGGCCGTCCGCTCATCTCCTATCTGCTGCTGGGAAAGACTACGGAAGATAAGATGCATTATCGTCCGGATAACTTCTACGAAGCCAATCGGGTTACCACCATGCTGGGCCGCACGGTAACCAGAATAGATAAAAACGCCAAAAAAGTCGTACTGGAAAACGGCGAGACGGTTTCCTATGACAAGGTTGCCATCTGCACCGGTTCCCGCCCGTTTGTCCCGCCCATGGAAGGACTGGATTCCGTGGAGGATCAGACCTCCTTTATGACGCTGGATGACGCGCATCGCCTGGCAGGCCTGCTGGGTGACCAGAAGGATAAGGATGTGCTGATTATCGGCGCCGGCCTGATCGGCCTGAAGTGTGCCGAAGGTATCCTGCACCTGTCCAAATCCCTGACCATCATTGATATGGCACCGCGCATCCTGCCGAATGTACTGGATGAATACGGTTCCTCCTTCCTCCAGAGCTATCTGGAAGGTCTGGGCATGAAGTTCTACCTGTCCGATTCCGTGGCAAAGTTCTCCACGCCCCATCACGCTGTATGCAAGAGCGGTCTGGAGCTGGATTTCGATGTGCTGGTTGTGGCTGTCGGCGTTCGTCCGAATACCCAGCTGGCAGAGGAAATTGGCTGTGAGGTCAACCGCGGCATTCTGGTCAATGCCCGCAGTGAAACCTCCGTCAAGGATGTTTACGCCGCAGGCGACTGCACCGTATCCCATGACATCGCAGCGGATACCGACCGTATTCTGGCAATCCTGCCCAACGCATACCAGCAGGGCGAGGCCGCAGGCGTCAACATGGCAGGCGGTGACAAGGTATTTGATTCTGCCTTCCCGATGAACGCATCCGGCTTCCTGGGCCTGCACATGATTACCGCCGGCAGCTATGACGGCGAGGCATATGTCACCAGCACAGAGAACAGCTACAAGAAGCTGGTGGTACGTGACAACAGGCTTGTTGGCTTTATCCTGATCGGCGATGTGGACCGCGGCGGCATTTACACCTCCCTGATCCGCGATCAGGTTCCGCTGGACACCATCAACTTTGACCTGATTCGTGAGCATCCGCAGCTGATGGCATTTGCGAAGTCTGAGCGTGCGAAGAAGCTTGCACAGCCGCACTAAGGGAAAGGACGAATCAAATTATGAAGAAACTCAATGTAGATCTCATGCATTTTAAGGCCCTGAATGACTGGGTTCGTGATTGTGAGGATTCCGAAATTTTCCTGGATAACCTCATTGGCCAGCGCTATGTGGCAGCGGGCTCGCAGGGCAAAAACATCATCATCACCGGTACCCCGGGCAATGCGCTGGGCTGCTATCTGGACGGCTCCACCATCCTGGTCAACGGCAACGCGCAGGATGCTACCGGCGATACCATGAACAGCGGTTCCATCATCATTGACGGCAACTGTGGCGATACCACCGGCTACGGCATGCGCGGCGGTATGATTCTGGTTCGCGGTGATGCAGGCTACCGTGCCGGCATCCACATGAAGCAGTATCGGGATCATATCCCGGTGCTGGTCATCGGCGGCAAGGCAGGCTCCTTCCTGGGGGAATATCAGGCAGGCGGCGTGATTGTTGTCCTCGGCAAGGGCTGTGAGGGCAAGCAGCCCACCGGCTTCTTCTGCGGCACCGGTATGCATGGCGGACGCATGTTCCTCCGCTGCGATGAGGATCCGGATATCCCGGTTCAGATCAAGGCTGAGGTGGCAACCGACGAAGACAAGGCTTCCATCCGCTCCTTTGTCCAGGAATACTGCGATAACTTCGGCGGCAATGCGGATGAAATTCTCAAGGAGAAGTTCTATGTGCTGACCCCGAACTCCAACAGCCCCTATAAGCGCATGTATACATTCAACTGATTTCCACAGTTTTTTGTGGTATAATGACGGACAGCAGGTATATACCCACCCTGCTGTCCGTTTATGGTTTTTATTCTGAGAAAAAACCATATCCATTCCCCGGCAGTGGCGGTTCTCTTTTTCCGGTATAACATCCGATAGTTCTTTATATCCAATCACTGCTGTAAAACTGTATTTTTAGAGGATTTAGGAGGATTCTATGAACGATTATACATTCCGGGAGGTAATGCAGTATGTCTCGGAAAATGACGTGAAATTTATCCGTCTGGCATTCTGTGATATTTTTGGTACCCAGAAAAACATTTCCATCATGCCGCGTGAGCTGTCCCGTGCCTTTGAGGAGGGCATTTCCTTTGATGCTTCCTCCATCCGCGGCTTTATGAACATCGACCAGTCCGATCTGCTGCTGTTCCCGGACCCGTCCACCCTGTCGATTCTGCCGTGGCGTCCGTCCCACGGACGGGTTGTCCGCTTTTTCTGCGACATCAAATATCCCGACGGCACCCCCTTCGAAGGCGACGGCAGACAGGTACTCCGTCGGGCACAGGATGACCTGAAAAAGCTGGGATATTCCGCAAAAATCGGAACAGAATGTGAATTCTATCTGCTAAAGCAGGATGAAGAAGGCGTGCCCACCAAAACGCCCCATGACAACGCCACCTATCTGGATATTGCGCCGCTGGACAAGGGCGAAAATGTCCGCCGTCAGATCTGCCTGACGCTGGAGGAAATGAATCTCCGCCCGGAGGCTTCCCATCATGAGACCGGCCCGGGCCAGAATGAAATTGATTTTGCCTATGATTCCGCCGTTGCCGCGGCAGATAACCTGATTACCTTCCGCAGTGTGGTCAAGACCATGGCCTCTGTCAATGGCCTGTATGCTTCCTTTCTGCCCAAGCTGTTCCGTGACCAGCCGGGCAATGGCCTGCATATCAACCTGTCCCTGTTCCAGCACGGTGAAAATCTGTTCCGTTCCGCTTCCGCGGATGAACACAGTCCGGTTGCGGAAAGCTTTATCATGGGTATCCTGACCCGTTGCTATGAGATTTCCGCCTTCCTGAACCCGCTGGTCAATTCCTATGAACGGCTGGGCTCTGCCGCGGCTCCCCATTACATCACATGGAGCCATCAGAACCGTTCCCAGCTGATTCGTATTCCGGCGGCACACGGCATCAACCAGCGCATGGAGCTTCGTTCCCCGGACCCGTGCACCAACCCGTATCTTGCCTTTACCCTGCTGATCCGTGCGGGCATGGAGGGTATTGAGCGTGGCCTGCAGCTGTGCGACCCGTGCAACATGAACCTGTACGATGTGCCATCCTCCATGGTTCGTGAATACGATTCCCTGCCCGGTACCCTGATAGAGGCAATCCGTGCGGCAGAAAACAGTGACTTTGTCAAGCGTGCCCTTCCCCAGAAAATCATTGACGCATACCTTTCTGCCAAGACCAGTGAATGGAACCGTTATGCCGATGCTTCGGACAAGTCCTCTGTGATTGACTCCCTCTATTTTTATTCGTACTGACCGTATGGGGCAAGCCGGCTGGCAGCACACGCTGTTCTGTCAGCCACCACATACCAGTCCGAAAAGGAGGTGTCAATATGGAAAACATTTTACTGGTTACCACTTCCAGAAAAAGCGCGGATATGCTGCTGAGCCTGATTCAGGCCGGCGGCTGGCGGCCGGAACGGATTCTGGTTGCAGGTTCCTGTAACGAAGCCCGTCGCCTGTTGATTGAAAACCATGTTGACCTGATCCTGATTAATACGCCTCTCTCGGATGAATTCGGCCACGATTTCGCCATTTATGCCTGCCAGAACACCCTTTCCGGTGTGATGATGCTGGTGAAATCCGAGCTGTCGGATTCGGTTTCCGAGCGTGTGGAGCAGGATGGCGTCTTTGTTGTGACAAAGCCAATCTCCCGCCCTATGTTTTATCAGTCCCTTCATCTGGTGAATTCCTCCCGCATGCGGGTATACACCCTGCAGAAGGAAAATCACCGGCTGCGCCGGCAGATGGAGGACATGCGTGTCATCAATCGCGCCAAATGTCTGCTGATTGCGGAAAAGCATATGAGCGAGGATCAGGCGCATTCCTATATCGAAAAACAGGCCATGAATTATCGCCAGACCAAACGGGATATTGCGGAGGAAATTATCCGTTCCTTTACATAAATCCCCCTCTCTTGATTCACACATATGAAACGGACGCCGGATACCGGATTCCGTTCCCCTGCAGCCGGTCGGGTCAGACAGCAGCTCCCGCTGCCGGAAGTCAATGCTTCCCGTGGTTCCCCCCGTAAAAGTTGTTGTTTTGCGCTCTTGCAATGACCGGCTAATCAGGGTATAATTGTACCTGAATGTATTTCAGATACAAGAAATCGTACTATTGTATCAAAATTCACAATTTTAGTTGAGGATAAGACGCAAATGAAGCTGAATTTCACTAAAATGCATGGCTGCGGCAATGACTATATCTATTTTAACTGCTTCGAGCAGGAAGTCATGGAGCCGGAGTCTCTTTCCATTCGTCTGTCTGACCGCCATTTCGGTATCGGCGGCGACGGAATTGTCCTGATCTGCCCCTCTGAGGTTGCAGACGCAAAAATGCGCATGTTCAATGCGGACGGCAGTGAAGGAAAAATGTGCGGCAACGCAACCCGCTGTATTGGCAAATATATGTACGACCACGGCATGATTGACAGGCCGGAGATGACGCTGGAAACGCTCAGCGGCATCAAGCTGCTCAAAATGCAGACGGAAAACGGCCAGGTCAGCAGTGTCCGTGTGGACATGGGCAAGGCCATCCTGAAGCCGTCGGAAATCCCGACCAGATATACCGGTGAAACGGCAGTTGCCGTTCCGCTGGAGGTGGACGGCGTGGCCTATGCTGTCACCTGCGTTTCCATGGGCAACCCCCACTGTGTTGTCTTTGTGGAGGAGGATGTCAGCACACTGGATTTGCCGAAAATCGGCCCGTCCTTTGAGAACCACACCATGTTCCCCGAACGCATCAACACGGAATTTATCCGCGTGATTGACGACCACACCCTGCAGATGCGCGTCTGGGAACGCGGCAGCGGTGAAACCTGGGCATGCGGCACCGGCGCATGTGCGGCTGCGGTTGCAGCTGTGCTCAACGGCTTCTGCCCCAAGGGTGAGGACATCACCATCCACCTGCGTGGCGGTGACCTGACCATCTGTTATACCGATGAGGCCGTGTTCCTCAGCGGTTCCGCAACAACGGTATTTGAAGGGAGCGTGGAAGCATGACCAAGTATATTTTTGTGACCGGCGGTGTGGTTTCCGGTCTGGGCAAGGGCATTACCGCAGCATCCCTTGGCCGCCTGCTCAAGGCACGCGGTCTGAAAATTGCGGCACAGAAGCTGGACCCGTATATCAATGTTGACCCGGGTACCATGAGCCCGTTCCAGCACGGTGAGGTATATGTCACCGATGACGGTGCGGAAACCGACCTGGATCTGGGACATTACGAGCGCTTTATTGACGAGGATCTGAACAAGTTCTCCAACCTGACCACCGGCAAGGTGTACTGGAATGTTCTGAACAAGGAACGCAAGGGCGATTATCTGGGCGAAACCGTGCAGGTCATCCCTCATATTACCGATGAAATCAAGTCGTTCATCTATTCCGTTGGCAAGAAGACCAATGCGGACGTTGTCATCACGGAAATCGGCGGCACCACCGGCGATATCGAATCCCAGCCGTTCCTGGAGGCAATCCGGCAGGTTTCCACTGAAGTCGGCCGCCGCAACTGCCTGTTTATCCATGTCACGCTGGTACCGTTTATCTCCGGTTCGGACGAGCCGAAATCCAAGCCTACCCAGCATTCCGTCAAGGAGCTGCGCGGTCTGGGCATCCAGCCGGACATGATTGTCTGCCGTGTGGACCAGCCGCTGACCGATGACATCCGCCACAAGATTTCCATGTTCTGCAATGTACAGCCCGACTGTGTCATTGAAAACCGCACGGTACCGGTATTGTACCAGGCACCGCTGATGCTGGAGCAGAGCCATTTCTGTGACATTGTCTGCCGTGAGCTGGCGCTGGCCTGCCGCAAGAGCGACATGAGCGAATGGTATGAAATGATTGACCGCATTGACAACCGCAAGGGCACGGTAAAAATCGCTCTGGTGGGCAAGTATGTCCGCCTGCATGATGCGTACCTGTCGGTTGCGGAAGCCCTGCAGCATGCGGGCTTCGAAAACGGTGTGAAGGTGGACATCGACTGGGTGGATTCCGAGGAAATCAATGATTCCACCGTGGACAAGCTGCTCTCGGGCAGTGACGGTGTCATTCTGCCGGGCGGCTTCGGCCATCGCGGCATTGAGGGCATGGTTTGCGCCGCAAACTTCTGCCGTGTACGCAATATCCCCTACTTCGGTATCTGTCTGGGCATGCAGATTGCGGTGATCTCCTATGCACGCAATGTGCTGCATTACACGGATGCCAACTCCGGTGAATTTGCGCCGGAAAGCCAGCATTGTGTCATTGACCTGATGGAAAGCCAGCACGGTGTTTCCAAGAAGGGTGGTACGATGCGTCTGGGCGCATATCCCTGCCAGATTCGTCCGGGTACAAAGATGGCAGAGGCCTATCAGCAGGAGCTGATTTCTGAACGCCATCGCCATCGCTATGAATTCAACAATCAGTTCCGTGAGGAAATTGAACAGGCCGGCATGACGATTTCCGGTACCTCCCCGTCCGGCGAGCTTGTCGAAACCGTGGAGATTCCGGCACATCCGTTCTATGTAGGTGTTCAGTTCCATCCGGAATTCAAATCACGTCCGAACCGCGCACATCCGCTGTTCAAGGCGTTTATTGCAGCATCAAAGAAAAGGAGTCAAGAAACCCATGAAAATGAATCATAATTTCTCGAACATCGCGCAGAGCTATCTGTTCTCCACGATTGCAAAGAAGGTTGCAGATTACACTGCGGCTAACCCGGATAAGAATGTCATCCGTCTTGGCATCGGTGACGTTACGCTGCCGCTGCCGCAGGTTGCCATCGACGCCATGCACGCGGCTGTTGACGAGCAGAGCAAGCAGGGCACCTTCCGCGGTTATGGTCCGGAGCAGGGCTATGATTTCCTGAAGGAGTCCATTCAGGCTTACTATGGCATGCGGGATACCCAGCTGGAGCTGGATGAAATCTTTGTATCCGACGGTGCAAAGTCCGATGTTGGCAACATCCTCGACCTGTTCGACAAGGACAATGTTGTGCTGGTTCCGGACCCGGTTTACCCGGTATATGTGGATACCAACGTTATGGCAGGCCGCAAGATCATCTATATGAACGCAAATGAATCCAACGGCTTCCTGCCGCTGCCGGATCCGTCTGTCAAGGCTGACATCATTTACCTGTGCTCCCCGAACAATCCGACCGGTGCTGCTTATGACCGTGCCGGCCTGAAGGCATGGGTTGACTACGCGCTGGCTAATGATGCGGTCATCCTGTATGATGCTGCCTATGAGTGCTTCGTATCCGAAGACCTGCCGCGTTCCATCTATGAAATCGAAGGTGCAAAGGATTGTGCCATTGAGTTCTGCTCCTTCTCCAAGACTGCCGGCTTCACCGGTACCCGCTGCGGCTACACCATCGTTCCGGTACAGCTGGAGCGTGAGGGCATGAACCTGAACAAGATGTGGCTGCGCCGCCAGACCACCAAGTTCAACGGTGTTGCGTATATTGTACAGCGCGGTGCCGCTGCCATCTTCTCCGAGGAAGGCGTAAAGCAGGTACAGGAGAATCTGGATTACTACCGTGAAAATGCTCGCATTCTGGCAGAAGCCATGGATGAGCTGGGCATCTGGTATACCGGCGGCAAGAACTCCCCGTACATCTGGCTGAAGTGCCCGAACGGCATGGAATCCTGGGAATTCTTTGACTATCTGCTGGAAAATGCCAATGTGGTTGGTACCCCGGGCGCCGGTTTTGGTGAAAACGGAAAAAACTTTTTCCGTCTGACTGCCTTTGGCAACCGCGAAAATACCATTGAAGCTGTCAACCGCATCAAAAAGCTGCTTTCCTGAACTTTTTTGGAACATAAACAGTAAGTATTATTGGATTTTACAATAATTATACATTTTCACAATGGGGCGCTGCCGTTTGTTGCAGCGTCCCTTGACTTTTGTGCGGCAAAACGATATAATATGCGTGTTTTAAGTCCAATGGAGGCGCTTTTCGAATGAAAAAAAAGTCAAATCTGTGTAAGAAGTACCTTGCGTCCCATCTTCCGGAATTCTTCTTTTATCTGTCGCCGCTGGCAACATTTATCATGGTTGAAATCCTGGAATACGGCGGAACGGACAGTGAATGCCTGAACCCGGCAAGCCTGTCCTTCTGGGCAAATATCCTGTTCTATTATGGTATGTTCATGCTGTTCCGCGCCATTACCGGACGCCCCCGTTTTACTATCATTTTCCTAAATTTCGTTTTCCTCGTCTTTGGCATCTGTAACCATTATTCCATTGCTATCCGCAATTCGCCGATTGTCCCATGGGATCTTTATGCAATCGGTACCGCGGCGGAAGCCCTTAGCGGCTTTACCTGGACCCTTCCGGCAGAAATCATTGCCTGCACGGCTGGCTGTGTTATCTGGTGGTTTCTTACCATCCGTTTCATGAAATTCCCAAAGCAGAAAATCCGGACCCGTGCCAAAAGCTTTGCGCTTTCCGCAACCATGATTGCCGGCTTTGTACTGTTCGGTACCATTGGCAGCGGAAACTTCTATATCAGTGCATGGCGGCAGGTAACTGCCAACCGTAAAAACGGTATGGCTCTGAATTTCACCATCAACATGGATGCGCTGTTTGTGGAAGAACCGACAGATTATTCCAAGGAAACTGCATCCACCATCCTTTCCTCTGTTCCGCCAGAGGAAACCGCTGAAGAAAGCACGGTTCAGCCGAATATCATTGCGATCATGGATGAAACCTTTGCTGACCTGTCGATTCTCGGTGATCTGGGACTGGAAAATACCAACGATGTCATGCCGTTTGTCCATTCCCTCAGCGGGCAGGAAAATACCATTACCGGCCAGTTGGTTGTCCCGTCCTTTGGCGGCGGCACCTGCAATTCCGAATATGAATTCCTGACCAGTAATTCCTATGCCTTTTTCAAGGGTGGCAGCTATCCGATGCTGCAGTACATCCATGGCGACACAGAATCCATGGCTTCTGTCCTGTCAGAACAGGGCTATCGCACGGTTGGCCTGCATCCGTATTACGGCTCCGGCTGGAACCGCAAAAATGCCTATCCGATGCTTGGGTTTGATACCTTTTTGGATATTGAGTGCTTTGACGATGAAACCACGGAATATCTCCGCCGGTATGTCAGTGACCAATCCTCCTTTGACAAGGTCATTGAAACCTATGAAGCAAACAATGCGGAATCGGATGCCCCGCTGTTTATGTTCAATGTAACCATGCAGAACCACTGCGGCTATGATACTACCTATGACAACTTCCCGGAAAACGTGGAATTTGAGTTTGATTCCATCTATCCGTACACCAAGCAGTATCTGTCCCTGATTCAGGAGTCTGACCGTGCCATTGAGTATCTGGTCAACTACTTCCGTGAGCAGGAGGAGCCGACCATCATTGTTCTGTTTGGCGACCACATGCCGTACATCGAAAATTCCTTCTATAATCACCTGACCAACGGTTCCCTGCGCACGGTAGCGGAAACCGAAATGGATAAGCACACCGTACCGTTCTTCATCTGGGCAAACTATGATATCAGTGAAGAGGATTACGAAAATATTGGCCGTATCAGCGCCAATTACCTCGGCCCTCTGACGATGAAGGTTGCCGGTGCACAGCTCAGCGATTATCAGGAATATGTATACAGCCTGAAGGAGCAGTATCCGGTTATCTCCTCCTCCGGCTGCATGAACAGCGATGGAGCTTATGTCCCGCTGGATATGGCAGCTTCTGACCTGCATGACTACAAGATTGTACAGTATCGAAACGTATTTGACAATGATACGGAAACACCTTCCTCCGGCAGCGGCTCCGCAGTCGGAAGCGGCGGTTAACTGATGAAAAAAAGGATGGCATAAGCCATCCTTTTTTGTATTTCTGCATAGGGAATCCGCGTCGGAATATATCAAAAAATTTGCAAACTTTCAAATAATTGCTGAATTTTTCCACTGCTCTTGCCGTCCGTCCGACCAACTGATATACTATTGGTAACAAGGAAAAGGAGGTTTTTACCTATGCAAACGCTTCGTATTGGTGTTGTCGGCCTTGGCGATATCAGCCATGTGTACCTGACAAACCTGCAGAAATACAGTGACTATGTGACCATTACCGCCTGTGCCTCCCGTTCTCTGGAGAAGGCCCAGCGCAAGGCAGAGCAGTATGGTATTCCCCATGCCTATGCCAGTGCGGAACAGCTGATCCGTGAGGCAGATGTTGACCTGATTCTCAACCTGACCACGCCGGATATGCATTATCCGCTGAACAAGCTGGCTCTGGAATGCGGCAAACATGTATATACCGAAAAGCCGCTGGCCTTTACCTATGCACAGGGCAAGGAGCTGCTGGAGCTGGCAGCTTCCAAACAGCTGCGCATTGGCTGTGCACCGGATACCTTCCTTGGTGCACGTCTGCAGACCTGCCGGGATATTCTGGATGCCGGTACCATCGGTGAGGTCATCGGCGCATCTGCCTTTGTCATTTACCACGGCGGCGAAACCTTCCATCCGAATCCTGCATTCTTCTATCACGAGGGTGCCGGCCCGCTGATGGATATTGGCCCTTATTACATGACTGCCCTGCTTTCCCTGCTGGGACCGGTACAGTCCTGCTGTGCCATGTCCAAGCGTACCTTTGACCAGCGTCCGATTACCTCCGAACCCCTTCGCGGTGAAATGATTGATGTGGAGGTGGATACCTACACCACCGGCCTGATGCAGTTTGCTTCCGGTGCCATCGGTACGGCTATCTTCTCCTTTGATGTATGGGATTCCAACCTGCCGCGCATTGAAATCTATGGCACCAAGGGCACGCTGTGCCTGCCGGATATTGACCCGCTGGATGGCCCGAATATTTTCGGCGGCGATATCCTGCTGCGGACAGAGGAAAATTACCGCTGGTATCAGCAGCCCCGTGACTGGTTCGATGTGAAAAAGGACTGGATTCATGTGCCGGTAACCCGCCCGTTTGCCTCCACCAGCCATGCGGAAAACAGCCGTGGTATCGGTCTGGTAGACATCGCACTGGCGATTGCAGAAGGCCGTCCGGAACGTGCCAGCGGCGCTATGGCATTGCATTCCCTGGAGGTCATGGAAAAAATGCTGTCCGGTGCCAAGACGCAGCAGTTCGGTGTCATGGAAACTACCTTTGACCGTCCCGCACCGCTGCCGGCAGATTTCCCGGTACGATAAGTACAACTGAAAATGTAAACAGAAAAATGACGACCGTTCCACAGCCTGTGCTGCCCGGAGCGATCGTCATTTGATTTGTATTGCAATTACTGTTTTTTATCCATCTGGATCAGCCTGCGGATGGCTGCCACAGCGGCGCGAATGCCGCGTTCTGCCGCCCCTTCCGGTACATCCGGCTGTTCACTGTCATCATTCCACAGTACATTCAGAATCGCGCCGCAGCGCACATGCAGCGCTGCGCCTGCGGTAAACAGGGCGGCGGACTCCATCTCACTTGCCAGCACGCCTGCTGCCGTCCATGCGTTCCATTTTGCCTGCAGCTGTCCGGCAATCGGCATGACCTGCGGACGAATTTCCCCATAAAAGCTGTCTTTGGACTGGACCACACCCACATGGGTGCGATACCCCAGCTGCTCACAGGCATCTGCCAGCGCACGCACCACCGGATAGCTTGCTGCGGCAGGATATTCCAGCGGAAGGTATTCCCGCGAAGTGCCCTCCTGACGGACCGCTGCGGTTGCCACAACCACATCCCCGCCAAGGACAGCCGCGTCCACACCGCCACAGGTACCCACACGGATAAAGGTATCCGCGCCGCATTCCACCAGTTCCTCCAGTGCAATGGCAGCCGATGGCCCGCCAATACCGGTAGAGCATACCGTGACCCGTTCCCCGCAGAGGCTTCCTGTCCAGACCTGAAACTCCCGGTTGGAAGAAATCAGACGGGCATCCTCCAGATAGGCCGCTATGGCCGCACAGCGCCCCGGATCACCGGGCAGGATGGCATACCGTCCGATATCCTCTGTGGTACACTGTAAATGCATCTGTTTTCCATGAATCAGCATCGTTCATCCCTTGCTTTCTGTTCCATCCGCATGCAGGATACTGCGGATATTTTTCTCCGCCTTGCTGCGCGGTATCATAATCATATGTCCACAGCCTGTGCATTTCAGCCGGAAATCCATACCAACACGCAGAACTTCCCATTGCTTGCTGCCACATGGATGCGCTTTTTTCATTGTCAGGATATCACCCAGACGAATATCCATTTCTCATCGCCTCCTCGTTTGCCTATCCATAGTTTACCATACCTGTCCATGGAAAGCCAGAGCCTGTCGGAAAAGTCATCAGCCAATCCATCTGCCCGGACAGGCAAATTTAACAGATTTCCAGCTATAATTTTCCGGTTTCCCGCATATAGTCAAAGCAGACAGGTTCAAAACGACGGATGATAGAGAACGGAGGGAGCAAATGCATCCATATTATGCACCGGAAAGCCTGAAAACCTCGATTCCCCACCGGGAGGAGCTATACGCTGCCATGCAGGACGGCAGCATTCTGGAAGCCACTGCGACACGCTGTGACGCACGGCATAACCTGATTGTCGCGCTGGATGGTATGACCGGCATCATCCCGCGGGAGGAATGTGCACTGGGTATTGATACGGGACAGACACGGGAAATCGCGATTTTATCCCGCGTGGGCAAACCGGTGTGCTTTCAGGTACAGCATATTGAACAGCATACAGCTTATCTTTCCCGCCGGTCTGCCCAGCAGCAGGCATTGCAGCATCTGATGACACAGCATCGTCCCGGTGATATCATTGATGTCCGTGTGACCCACCTGGAGCCATTCGGTGCCTTTGTGGATGCAGGCTGCGGCATTGTCTCACTGATCGGCATTGAAAATCTTTCCGTCAGCCGGATTTTCCATCCCTCTGACCGTGTCCGCATTGGACAGGAGCTGAAGGCTGTCATCTCCAGCCTTGACCCGGATACCGGACGCATCTGCCTGACCCATCGGGAGCTTCTGGGCACATGGGAGGAAAACGCGGCACAGTTCACATCAGGGGAAACCGTCTGCGGCATTGTCCGCAGCGTGGAGGATTATGGCGTATTTGTCGAGCTGACCCCCAATCTTTCCGGTCTGGCAGAACAGCGGTTCCCGGTCACGCCGGGTGAAACCGTATCCTGTTACATCAAATCCATCCTGCCGGAACGTATGAAAATCAAGCTGAATCTGATTGACCACATCAACCAGTCTCCGGCGGCACCGCCTCCACTGACGTATTTCATCGAGAGCGGGCATCTGTCCCGCTGGCAGTATTCTCCACCGTCCTGCACCACACGGCTGGTACAGACGGAATTTGACCCGCCGACGATAGAAGATTTTTAAATATCCGAAAAATAGGAATCAAAACACCTCATCTGCCAGTGTTTGCTGACAAATGAGGTGCTTTATTTGCAAAATTTTAGAACTTGAAGATTGCTACGCCATATGCCGGCAGCGGATATTCAAACGAATAGGGCTGTCCGTCGCATTCGCCCTTCACAGAATTGTAACTCTTCTGTGTGGTATCTGCGGCACCGCCAACCTCCGGTGCATTGGTGCTGAAGATCTTGGTGAACCGCTTTTTCTTCGGTACGCCAACACGGTAATCCGGACGGTCTACCGGGGTGAAGTTCACCACAAACAGCAGGTTGTTGCGCTTGGTCGGGGAGAACCGCATAAAGCTGAATATGCTGCGGTCGCCATCGTTTGCATTGACCCACTGGAAGCCATCCCAGGTATCGTCCATGGCGTACAGGGCCGGATACTTCTGATACAGCTTCAGCAGCTGGCCCACATATTCCTGCAGTGCAGCGTGCTTCTCATCCTGCAGGCAGCCCCAGTCCAGCTCTGTCGCTTCATTCCATTCATGCTTCTGGCCGAATTCCTGGCCCATGAACAGCAGTTTCTTGCCCGGATGGCCCATCATAAAGGCATACGCAGCCTTGAGGTTTGCAAACTTCTGCTCATACGTGCCCGGCATTTTCTCCAGCATAGAGCATTTCAGATGTACAACCTCATCATGGGAAATAACCAGAATATAGTTCTCACTATAGGCATAGGTCATGGAGAAGGTCATCTTGTTATGGTTGTACTTGCGGAAATACGGGTCACACTTCTGGTATTCCAGGAAGTCATTCATCCAGCCCATGTTCCACTTGAGGTCAAAGCCCAGACCGCCATCAACCGGCGAGCCGGTAACCATCGGCCATGCCGTGGATTCCTCCGCAATCATCACCGCACCCGGATGATTCTGGTGCACGATGGAATTCAGATGGCGGAAAAATTCAATGGCTTCCAGATTCTTATTTTCACCATACTGGTTGGCAATCCACTGGCCATCCTGCTTGCCGTAATCCAGATACAGCATGGAAGCTACCGCATCAATACGCAGGCCGTCCACATGGTATTCCTTCAGCCAGTACAGGGCGTTGGCAATCAGGAAATTCTTGACCTCATTGCGTCCGTAGTCAAAAATCTTGGTACCCCAGTCCGGGTGCTCGCCCTTCTTCGGATCACCGTATTCATACAGCGGATAGCCGTCAAAGTTTGCCAGTCCATGCTCATCCCGCGGGAAATGTGCCGGAACCCAGTCCAGAATGACACCGATTTTATTCTTATGCAGATAATTGACAAAGTACATAAAGTCCTTCGGCGTGCCATAACGGGAGGTCGGTGCATAGTAGCCGGTAACCTGATAGCCCCAGGAGCCGTCAAACGGATGCTCTGCCATACCAATCAGCTCAACATGGGTATAGCCCATCTTTTTCAGGTAGGCAACCAGCTCCGGCGCCAGCTCACGCATGGTATAATATCCCGGATCATCTTCATTTTCCGGTGCATGCTTTTTCCAGGAGCCCGGATGAATCTCATAAATGGACATGGCTTCCTTCTTAAACTGGAAGTTCCTGCGCTGGTCCATCCAGCGTGTATCACTCCATTTAAAGTCATCAATGGAAGCAATCTTGGAGGCTGTTCCCGGGCGCAGCTCTGCGCTGAAGCCATACGGGTCACTCTTCAGGACGGTTCTGCCTTCCTGTCCGGTTACCGCATATTTGTACAGGTCGCCTTCCTTCATGCCCGGCATAAAGAGTTCATAAATGCCCAGCGGCTCCAGCCGTTTCATGGGATTGGCCTGTGTATCCCAGCCATTGAAATCACCGGTCAGGCAAACGCTCTTCGCATTCGGTGCCCAGACGGCAAAATAAATACCCTTTTCTCCATCTTTTTCAGCGGCATGGGCACCCATCTTTTTATAGATTTCATAATGTACACCCTGACCGAATAAATACTGGTCAAATTCGGTGATAAACGGCGAGGTAATTGCAGCCTGTGCCTCCTTCGGTGCGGAACGACGCCTTGTGACCTTTTTCTTCTCCATTGCGTATTCTCCTTATCTCAATCGTTTGTACGAAGGCATATCTGAAATGCTGTTTTCGGATATTGCCTAAAGCAATACAGCCTTCCTACACAAAAGCAGTCGTGCTGTTTTCCTGTTTGTGCTATCTTCTTTATTATAATATGATTCCGCCCATTTGTAAATTATAAACAAAGTATTTTTGCAAATCACTTGCGGAATCATACATATTTTCTGATAGTATGATGGGAGATTCCTGTCAAATTCTGTCCCCGGTCATTTTTTTCTTTTCTTTTTCTCCAATTTGCGGTATGCTAAAAACAGTCTGAAATCAGAAAGGAGTCTGTTATGAATCCGATTTATTCCTATGAACATCGTATTCAATATTATGAAACCGATGGCATGCGCATTGTCCACCATTCCAATTACATCCGCTGGATGGAAGAAGCCCGGATTGCCTTTATGGAGGATGCAGGCTATGGCTACGAATGTATGGAACGGGATGGCGTTTCCATTCCGGTACTGTCTGTCAGCTGTGAGTATAAATCCATGATGCGGTTCGGCCAGACCTGCCGTGTGGAAGTCCGTATCACCCGGCTCACACCGGTACGCATGTCACTGTCCTACGCATTTTATGATGCCGCCACCAATGAGCTGTGCGGCACGGCTACCTCCGGCCACTGCTTCATCGGTGCCAATGGCCATCCGCTGTCACTCAAAAAGCATTTACCAGAAGTCTTTGACCTGTACCGCCAGCTTGTCTGGAAACCTGAAGAAAGCTGAAACAAATGCCGTCTATCCGAAGTGTTCCGGGTAAACGGCATTTTATTATGCTTTCTTTTCCTGTTCCCGCAGCCGTCGGATGCGTTCCCGGTTTTCTCCCGTAACCCGGCGGGAATCCATGATTTTCTGCAAGGCCTTATGCTTCGCTTCCGCATCCAGCCCGGCGGTCTGAAGCCAGTCCCATGTGAAATCGGCATCCTGAATATAACATACGGAAACCGCCCAGCCCACTGCCATTTTGACATAATAACCGGTATGGGTTACCTGCTCCAGCTGTTCCAGTACCTTCGGCAGCCATGCGCCACGGGCGAAATGCGCCAGCAGCATCACTACACCAAACCGAACGGCAAATTCCTGTTCGCTGTGCAGATATGGCAGGAGAAACGCCCAATAGACCTCCGGCTTTTTCTTTGCTTCCTTTAATCCGCAGCAGAAGCTGTCACACACCGACCAGTTGTCAATCAGCGGAAGAAAATCCCGGATGTACTGCAGCCGCTGTTCTGTGGGGCATTTCATGCAGCCGATGACCATACCGCGCAGCATGACCTCCTCAAACAGCTCCCCGCAGGGCTCTGCCAGATAGGATTGATATGCACCGGCAATTTCCTTTGCCAGCCCACGCAGCTTTGGCAGCCGTACGCCCAGCATGGTACCGCAGCCTGGAACCAGTGCGGAGCTGAACTCCCGATAGCCATCCTCTGCCAGCGCGTATAATTGTTCCCGTATTGTTTCGTTCATGGTTCACGCACCCGAATGCCATTCTGCTGGCAATACTGCCATGCATAGCTGTTTTCATTCGCAATCACCTGTACCCTGCTGCCGCCAAGCCGGCGTTTTGCCCTGCTGAAAAAGGCATTGTCCCCAATCTGCCGGACAGAGGAGGGAATCCGTATGGTTTTCAGGCTGTCACAGCAGGCAAATGCCTGTTCCCCAATACGGCGCACGCCCTCCGGAATCACCACATTGGTCAGAGAGGTGCAGCCGTAAAAGGCACGGTCACGGATTTCCGCCAGACGGAACGGAAAATCAAACTGTGCCAGCGCCGTACAGCCCGCAAAGCATTCCTCGGAAATGATCGCAAGCCGCAGGGATACCTGTACGGAGGTCAGCCGTTTGCAATCGGAAAAGGCGCCGGCACCCAGACGGATACAACTGTCCGGCAGCAGGATTTTCTGCAAGCCGCTTGCATGGAATGCCTTTTCTCCGATGCTGCGCAGTGCCGTCGGCATGGCTACCTGCTGCAGGGACGTACAGCCGTCACACAGCGCATCGGGCAGCGTTTCCACGGCATTGGGCAGGCGCAGGGATACCAGTGCCGTACAGCCCTGAAATGCCTGTTCCTCCAATATCTGCACCGAATCTGCCAGCTGGCAGCGGGTCAGCCGTGGGTTCTGGGCAAAGGTCCGTTTTCCGATTTTCTCCACACCGGTCTCACAGCGCACCTCCGAAAGGCTGGTACACCGTGCAAATGCCTCCGCGCCGATTTCCGATACTGCTCCGCCAATGCGTGCCGAAACCAGATCCCGCCGTCCCCGGAAGGCACGGTCAGCAATCGACGCATACTCCTTCACCTGCAGGCTGTTAAACGGGAACCATGGGGCACGGATATGCCATGCAGGCAGGCGTGCTGCCACCCGTGGGGTGAGTACGCCCCCATGTGCATGGGATTGCTGCTGCGGCTGGAAATCCAGTTTGTCCGCAATGTACCGCATCTCCGGTGTGGAAACCACGGCCAGGCCGAAGGTATGCAGCAGGGATGCCTTCGGCTGTCCCGGCTGCCAGAAATCCAGTGCAGTCTCCTGCGGTTGCGGCTGTTCCACCGGCTTCTGCTCCAGTCCGCACAGCGCGTCGTACATTTCCTGTGCGGAAGCATACCGCTCCTGCGGCTTCCAGGCACAGGCTTTTAAAATTACCTGTGCGAAGGCGGCATCCGCCTGTGAGGGCGGTGGGAGCATTTCCCCGTCCAGACGGCGCTGGATGGCCTCCTGCCAGGCACTCTGGGGCAGTCCTTCATAGAAAAACGGCAGGTAGCCGTCATTGGTCAGCTGATACAGCACCAGTCCCAGGCAATACAGATCCACCCGGGTATCATACCGCTCTGCCTGCAGCTCCCCGGTTTTCCGATGCAGCACCTCCGGTGCAATATATTGTTTGGTACCAATGGCGGTCCGGGCATGCAGCGTGCCGTCCAGCTGCTTGGCAATGCCGAAATCCCCCAGCTTGTAATCCCCAAAATCATTTTGGAAAATATTGTTCGGATTGATGTCCCGATGCAGGATGTCGGACTGGTGGCAGTAAATCAGGCCCCGGCAGATATCCTTGCCCAGCTTTCGTGCTTCCTCTACCGACTGCAGCCTGCCCCCATTGCGGCGCATCTGCTGGCCCACATTGTGCAGCAGCTCCATACGGATCACCAGGTCATAGCCCACAACCCTGCCATCTTCCACAATTTCAAATACGGCATGGTCATCCATGCTGACAACATGGCTCAGCCCCCGCAGCCGGTACAAGGTTTCCACCTCGCTCATGGCAGCGTCATAGGCCAGCTGCCGCAGCTCCTCCGGTGAACCGGCTAAGGTATGCTCCGGCAGGATTTCCACGGCCTTCAGTGCAGCTGTGGATACCATGCCAAACAAATCCTGACATTCCACACGGTATACACGGCCATAGCTCCCGCTTCCGATTTCCCCGCGCAAATACCAGCCGCCAAACAGCGGCTCCTGCTGATGCAGCCGTTCCTCCAGTCCCTGCATGGAATATCCACTTCCTCTCATGTTGATCTGTAAAAAATTATATCAAATCCCACATTATCCGTCAATTACAGTCAAAAAAACAGAGCTTCCCTGCCGGATACACCGGAAAGGATGCTCTGCCATAGTCTTATTCTGCCATTATGCTGCTTCGCGTTTGTTCTGCAGTTTATACAGCGGGGCAAGAATTTTGCGATGGATGCGCCGCAGGAACAGCAGGGAGCAGGTCAGCGAAGCAATTTCCGCAATGGGGAACGACCACCATACTGCATTGACTTCCCCGGTCAGGGACAGCAGGAAGGCTGCCGGAAGCAGGACAACCAGCTGGCGGGCAAAGGATACCAGCAGGCTGTAGATGCCGTTGCCCAGTGCCTGGAATGCGGAGGAACAGATGATGCAGATGCCTGCCACCAGGAAGCTCCAGGAAATGGTGCGCAGCGCCGGCTCACCAATGGCCAGCATGTCCGGCGAAGCGTTAAAAAATCCCAGCAGTGTGTCGGGAATGAACTGGAAGGCTGCCAGACCGATCAGCATCAGCACCTCCGCATAGGTCATTGCCAGCTTGATGGTCCTGATAATACGGTCCGGCTTTGCCGCGCCGTAGTTATACGCCACAATGGGAACCATGCCGTTATTCATACCAAAAATCGGCATGAAAATAAAGGACTGCAGCTTGAAATATACGCCGAATACCGCGGTGGCTGTGGAGGTAAACGCCAGCAGGATACGGTTCATGCCGTATACCATGACGGAGGAAATCGACATCATCAGGATGGACGGAATGCCCACAGAATAGATCTGGCGAATGATACGGCCATGGGGGCGGAAGCCGCGGAAATTCAGGTTGACATCTGTATTGACCTTGATATTGAAGAAAATTGCCAGCAGGCTTGCCACAATCTGTCCGAAAACCGTAGCGGCTGCAGCGCCTGCAATGCCCATCTCCGGCATGCCAAACAGGCCGAAAATCAGGATAGGGTCCATGATGATATTGATGACAGCACCGACCGTCTGGGTAATCATGGAATAAAAGGTACGTCCGGTAGCCTGCAGGATGCGCTCAAAATTCATCTGCATAAAGATACCGATGGAGCAGATGCAGCAAATGCTCAGATAGGTTTCACCATACTGGGTAATGACTGCGCTGTCCGTCTGGGTGCGGAAGAAAAAGCCGCATGCCGTCAGGCCAAAGAGCAGGAATGCCAGATAGCTGCATATGGCAAGAAACACACCATGCTTTGCCGCAGCATTGGCTCCTTCCTGATTTTTCTCACCCAGAGAACGGGAAAGCAGTGCATTCATGCCCACACCAGTACCGGATGCCACAGCAATCATCAGGTTCTGCATCGGAAATGCCAGTGAAACCGCCGTCAGTGCGTCCTCACAGATGCGGGATACAAAGATACTGTCCACAATATTATACATTGCCTGTACCAGCATCGAAATAATCATCGGCAGTGCCATGGTAATCAGCAGTTTGTTTACCGGCATGACACCCATTTTATTTTCCTGTCTTACAGTCTCAGCCATAAACTCAAACCTTTCTTTTTTCTTCCATCACAAAAGCAGACGAAAAAAGAAGCCTGTTGTGTAAAACCTCTTTTTTCGCCGCATCATTTCAACATTCGTATTCGTCAATCTCAAACCGGTTGCCGTCATCATAGCCGACATCCAGATATTCCATCACAGCCAGTGCCTCCCAGCAGTCGCACAGGCGAACCTGCTGGACAATATCCATCTTATCCCACTGGGAACGGGTGCACAGCTTCCGTGTGCAGGCAATGCTGTCCTTATAATTGGTCCGAATCCAGCGTTCCGGGTCCTCCTCATGGATTTCACAGACCTTGTTGCCCTTGGGATCAACAATCTGCATCGGAAGATCCTTTTTGAATCTGCCGGAAACAAAAATACTCTTGAGCAGTCCGGCAAGCGAAACCACCGAAGGAATTGTTTTTGTCGTCATGCTTTTCTCCTTATTTTTTCATCCAATGAAACTTAATACAGCTTATGTTTCTTGAGGAACTGCCATGCGATGACACATGCCACAATGGAAACAATCAGCGGAATAAAGCTGATTGCGCCCGGCAGATGCGAAACATTCATGCCATAGAAGCCGAATACCATATTCGGGATGGTCATAATCAGCGTGATTACCGTCAACGCCTTCATGATATCATTCATGTTGTTGGATACAACCGATGCATAGGCTTCCATGGTTCCTGCCAGAATGGTGGAATAAATACCGGACATCTCGATGGCCTGACGAATCTCAATCAGGGCATCCTCCAGCAAATCCCGGTCATCCTCATACAGCTTCAGAATCCGTCCGCGCAGGACCTTTTCCATCGTCACCTCATTGCCCTTCAGGGAAGCGGAAAAATAGACCAGGGATTTCTGCAGGCCCAGCAGCTGCATCAGGTCCTCATTTTCCTGGCTGTCATACAGCCTGCGCTCAATCTCATTAAAGCTGCGTTCGATGCGGTGCAGGTAATTCAGGAATCGTCCTGCCACACGCAGCAGCAGCTGAAACACAAAGCGGGTACGCATGGCAGTATGCACGCCCCGGATGATCTTTCCTGAGGCGATATCACGGGTCACGCTGGTTTCCTCCAGACAGACCGTGACAACCACATCCTCTGCCACCACAATGCCCATTGGCAGCGTCGCATACATCTGCACATCCCGCGTAATGCTGTCGCTTTCCTCTTCCACCGGAATATCGACAATGAGCAGGGCCTGGTCATCCTCGACCTCCACACGGGAGGATTCCTCAGGGTCAAGTGCGGCCCGGACAAATCCGGCATCCAATTGCTGTGAAACAATGACACTTTCCACCTCAGCCTGTGTCGGATTGACCATATTAATCCAGCATCCGGGAACGGCTTCATCCAGACGGACAATCTTCCCGGCTTCCGATTTCAAATATTCAACCGTAGGCCACACCTCCCATATGTTCTGTTTCCGATGAAAAGCCCTTCCTCCGAAGAAGAAGGGCCGATCAACTGTGTATAAGCTCGAATAAACGCGATTCCGTCAGCAAAAAATTATTTGCTGCTGAAAATCTTCATGATATCCGCAAACGGATCATCTGCATCCAGCGTCTGGCCATCCGCAACACTTGCCTGTGCCTGGGACTGCTGCGGCTGTGCCGGTGCAACCGGAGGCGCTACCGGAGAAGCAGAGAAGGTCTGTGCCGGAGCGGCAAAGGTAGAAGCCGCCTTCTTTGCGTTGGAGAAGATAGCGGACTGCTCCTGCTTGGCGATCGGGGTATTTTCAAAGCCGGTTGCAATGACAACAACACGGATTTCGTCATCCACATCCTCCGCAATGGAAGCACCGAAGATGATGTGCGCATCCGGATGTGCCGCTGCCTGCACCATGCTTGCAGCCTGTTCAATTTCATCCAGACCGATGTCATCGGAGCCGATGACGGACAGGATGACACCATGTGCGCCGTTGATGGAGGTCTCCAGCAGCGGGGACTGAATTGCCATCTTGGCAGCTTCCTCTGCCTTGTCCTTGCCGGAAGCAGAGCCAACGCCCATATGCGCGTAGCCTGCGCCCTTCATCACGGAGGTAACGTCCGCAAAGTCCAGGTTAATCAGACCCGGGACGGTAATCAGCTCGGAAATGGAAGCAACTGCCTGACGCAGTACATTATCTGCAATTTCAAATGCGTTCTTGAAGCTGATCTTCTGCTCAGAGACATACTTCAGGCGTTCATTCGGGATAACAATCAGGGAGTCAACATTTTCCTTCAGGTTTTCAATGCCTGCGTTTGCCTGCTCCATACGCTTCTTGCCTTCGAAGCTGAACGGTCTGGTAACAACGCCGACAGTCAGGATGCCCATCTCACGTGCAATCTGTGCCACGATCGGTGCGCCGCCGGTGCCGGTGCCGCCGCCCATGCCTGCGGTAATAAATACCATGTGTGCGCCTTCCAGAGCCTTTGCGATGTCCTCACGGCTCTCTTCTGCTGCCTTGCGGCCGGTCTCCGGCTTGGAGCCAGCGCCCTGTCCCTTGGTCAGCTTTGCGCCAATCTGAATCTTGACTGCAGCCTCCGAACGGTTCAGTGCCTGCTTATCGGTATTGATTGCAATAAATTCAACACCCTGCAGACCACTGGTAACCATGCGGTTTACCGCATTATTGCCGCCGCCGCCAACACCGATAACCTTAATGTTGACAACGGTATCATAATCCATTTCAAACTCGAAACCCATGTCTGATCTCCTCCGTGGTTTATATGAAGTAGTTTCCAATTTCACTCAGTAAAAGTCTCTGCCGAAGCCGGCAAAGATTCTGAAAAACCTATTTTCTTCATTCTACCTCTTTCCTGCTGTTTTTGCAAGATAAGATGGCGCATTCTTCAAAAAAACTTCTTATTTTCCTCGTATTTTTAACGCTGTGCAAAGCCGTGTATGGTAATATTATCCAATGTCGAACAGCTTTCACATGCGTCGGTCTGTCCATATCGTTACCGCAGCGGTATTGTCCCCCTGTCCGGATTCCGGCGTTTCCTCCGTACCGGTATCCGGCGGCGTGTCCTCCGTGGTGCCCGTATCCGGCGGTGTGGTTTCCGTCGTTTCCGGCGTTGTTTCCGCAGGCTTGTCCGTATCGGTTTCCGGCGTGGTCTGGGTATCGTCCGGTGTCTGCGTTTCCGCAGGCTCCTCCGTCTTATCCTCAAACACAACCGTCTTATTGGAGGTGGAATCCTCCTGTGGGCGATAGCGTGCCTCAGAATCACCGGTCAGGTCAATAATCCCGCTTTCCGGCAGGGACGGCTCCTTCAGGATTGCCTGCAGGAACTGGATTTTATGCTCCAGCTTTTCCTTGTCCATGCTGCCCAGCAGGATCGTATACCGATCCTCATACTGTACGCGCACATCATATGCCTTGTCGATGTCCACGCTGCGGATGCAATCCTGCATCTCATATTGTGTCATCAGCTCCATCAGGCGCAGCACAGCCAGAATTTTTTCATGCTTCTGATCCTTCTTGCCGTCGGCGTCATCCTCTGCCCAGTCTCCCGGCTTCAGGCCGTCCGGTGATGCGCCGATCACCTCCGTGGTATTCTCTGCCACGGAACCGGTTTCCTCCAGCACCTTTCCCGCACGGTCCATCAGCAGATAGCTGCCGTTGTTTTCAATCGACAGAATGGGGACACGGTCTGTCACCTCTATCTGCAGGGTGCTTGGCATCCGGCGGTGCAGCCGGATGGTATCCAGATACGGATATTTTGCTTCCAGCAGAGAAATAATATGTCCGGTATCCAGGAAGAACATATTGTCCCCCTCCTGCACACCGCTGGTGCGTACCAGCTCCTCATCGGTATATCGTGTATCACCAGTAACCGTCACCTTGGAAACCCGGAAAAATACGGTCGGCGCCATGACGATTGCCGCGGCAATCAGCAGTGTAAAAATCACACGGCGCACCATTTTTCCCTGTCTGCGCCGTCTGGCACGCTGCTGCATGGTCTGTCTGTAATTGCGTGAGGTACGGGGACTTCTCCCGGCACTGCCTGTGGGTGTCTGTGATCGTTGGGAACGGCTCTGCCTCGCCATATTCCCCTCCTCTCCGGCTGCCGTTACTTGCGGGCAGCCTGCAAAATGTGCTGATAAATTTTCTCGCTGGAATCCAAAATCGCCATGCTTCTGGCACAGCGGCTCATCTCCTCCAGCTTCGCGTCATCCGACAGAAGTTCGGTTACCGCATCATACAGCTTCTGCGGTGTGCATTCCGGCTCGGTAATCACCTTACATGCACCCTTCTGCTCCAGGGTACGCGCGTTCTTTTCCTGATGGTTTTCCGCCACATACGGGGATGGAACAATGATGGACGGCTTGCCCAGCACGCAAAGCTCACCCAGCGTTGCCGCACCCGCACGGCAGATCACCAGATCCGCTGCCGCCATCACATCTGCCATATCGTAGATGTATTCCCGCAGCTCAATATTCGGATGCTTGTCCAGATCCACACCTTTTTCCTTTACGCTGTCCGGCAGCCATTTATATGCAGCGGCACCGGTTGCATGGATATGGCGGAAGCTGTCATGCACACTCTCCAGCTGGATAAAGCCTGCCATATGGCGGTTCATGTACAGTGCGCCAAGGCTGCCCCAGAAGGATACCACCAGCTTTTCCTTTTCTCCAAGGCCCAGCTTTTCCCGTGCCTTCTGCCGGTCAGCAAAAATGATATCCCCGCGGATGGGTGCACCGGTCAGATGGATATTCGGCCGGTCCTCCAGCAGGCCGCGGGTGTTCTCAAAGCTGATGAGGACACGGTCTGCCTTTTTGGCACAGGATTTCGTCACAACACCCGGGAATGCATTTACCTCCAGCAGAACCGTGGGAATGTGCAGCTGCTGTGCCGCATGCACCATGGGGAAGCTGGCATAGCCGCCGCAGCCAACCACCACATCCGGACGATATTCCTTCAGGATCTTTTTCGCCTTTGCGGTTGCCGTCAGGGATTTTTCCAGAGTTGCGATGTTGTACATAATCGCAGACGGGGAGAAGGAACGCTTCAATCCCCGTACATCCACGGTATACAGCCGATAGCCCTCCCGCGGAACCAGCTTGGATTCAATGCCGGCAGCGGTACCTGCAAAGCGTACCTCGGCATCACTGCGGCGTGACTGGACATATTTGGCAATGGCAATACCCGGATTGACATGACCACCGGTACCGCCACCTGTAATGAGTAATTTCATATCAGGACTGCTCCTTTCTCCAAACATTCCCACCGTCAATCCCGTCTGGACGGTGGAATATTGCGTGAAATATTTAATAAAATACCGATTTCCACCAGCTGCATCATCAATGCCGTACCACCGTAGCTGAACAGCGGCAGCGACGCACCGGTGACCGGGAACAGACCGGACACAACGGCAAGATTCAGCAGGATCTGGAAGGCAAACTGCATGGTAATGCCTACGGCAACCAGTGCCCCGAAGCGTTCCTTTGCATGCATGGCAATATAAAAGCCACGGAATACAAAGTACGCAAACAGAATCAGAATCAATACCGCGCCTACAAAGCCCAGTTCTTCACAGACAACCGAAAAAATAAAATCGTTCATCGGCTCCGGCAGATAAAGGAACTTCTGTCGGCTCTGTCCCAATCCCAGTCCGAAGGTACCGCCGGAACCAATGGCAATCAGCGACTGTACGGCCTGCCAGCCTTTGTCGGAAGCAACGGAAAACGGATCAAGAAAGGCATGCAGACGGGTGCGTACATGATCCATGGAAATATAAGCCACAATGGAAATAATCACACCGGCAATGCCCACCGGAATCAGGAACCAGATGCGCATGCCTGCCACAAACAGAATGGTAAAGGCAATGACAACCAGAATCATTGCCGCGGACATATGCGGCTCCAGTGCCAGCAGCACAATATAAATGCCGATCAGCACCGCATACAGCATCAGGCTTTTGAAGGAATGCACACTCTTGGGCCTGCCTGCCGCCACGGTGGCAAACAGCAGGATAATCGCCAGCTTTGCGATTTCTGACGGCTGGAAGCCAAACAGCCATCGCTGCGCCTGGTTCAGTGAGGTGCCCAGCGGCGTCAGTACCAGCACCAGCATAATCAGGGATACCAGATACATCCACTTTGCCCAGTATTTGTACTTATGATAATCATAGCAGGAAACAACCCACATGGCTGCCAGCCCGACAACGGCAAACATGAGCTGGCGGCTGAAGTAATAAAACGGGCCGATGTCACTGCTGTAATATGCCTTTGGATAGCTGGAGGACAGCAGTGCAATCAATCCAATGCCCAGCAGCATCAGCGTAATCAGCAGCATGGGGGCATCCAGCTTTTTCTGCCGCTGCTGGAACAGACTCTGAATCAGTGGGGAATTCTGCCGGTACTGCTGCATGTGATTGTTGCGCTGCCGTGCCTTCCCTGTCCTGACAGTCCGTTTATTCGGTTTTCCGCCTCTCACATTCTGTTTCGTTTTCTGTGAACTGCGGGAGATCAAACGCCGTTTTGCAGGCTTTTTTCCTGCCGAACGATACGCTGCAGGCATGTGGAATCACCTCCGTTTCCGTCATGGGTTTCCCATCAGAGATACCGCGGTGCAACACCGAAATAAGCAAGAATGCACATCAGTACGGTGATGCCGGCAAATACAAATACAATTTTCTTTTCCCCCCAGCCGCACAGCTGGAAATGATGATGGATCGGTGCCTTTTTAAAGATACGCTTGCCCTGCATCTTGATGTTTCCCTTGGCATCCCGTACCGGATTGCCATTCTCGTCCAGCACCGGCTTCTTGGTTGCCTTGTAATACGCAACCTGCAGGATGTCGGACAGGGTTTCAATGACATAAATCAGACCCACCAGCACCAGAATCAGCGGCTGGTCACAGGCAAAGGCCAGACCGGCAACTGCGCCGCCGAGAAACAGCGAGCCGGTATCGCCCATGAACACCTTTGCCGGATTGAAGTTGAAAATCAGGAAGGCTGCCAGACCGCCTGCCAGTGCGGAAGCGAATACAACCACCGGCAGGTTGCCGGAAATCGCACCGATGACAATGAAATATACCGCTACCGGCAGGGTGACACCTGCTGCCAGACCATCCAGGCCATCGGTCAGGTTGACCGCGTTGTTGCAGCCGACCATGATGAATGCCGCAATGACCACATAAATCAGCCACGGGATATCCAGTGAAACACCGGCAAATGGGATGTACAGGCTGGGCATCAGATAGCCGCCCATATGCAGCACGCTGAGGAAAATCACCGCCAGCACCAGCTGCAGGGCAAACTTCTGGCCGGAGGTCAGGCCCTCATTTTCCGCCTTGCGGATTTTGGTGCTGTCATCAATAAAGCCAATCACGCCGTAGCACAGCGACAGCACCAGCACGGTGAAGGACTGCACGCTGACACCACCCATCACCAGATTGACAGCAATGGTCACAATCGTGATGCTGATGATGAACATAAAGCCGCCCATGGTCGGCGTGTTCTGCTTTCCCGCGTGCTCCGGGACATAGGACAGGATTTTCTGTCCGAAATGCATTTTTTTCAGATATCGAATCAGGGCCGGACCGATTGCCGCCGCAATAAGAAACGACGCAATGACCGACACAGCAATAATGGTCGTCATGTTACAAATACCTTTCTTTTATTTCTCCCGGAACAGCTCCAGGGCTTTTTCCATCTTCCAGTACCGGCTGCCCTTGAACAGCAGCGCGTCCCCCGGCTTTGCCGCACGCTTCAGCGCTCCCGCAATGCCCTCATGGGAATGCAGAATATGAATGTTTGCATCCGGCATGCCGGCTTCCACAGCGCCCAGACGGTAATCCTCCGCACCGTCGCCATAGCAGTACAGATAATCCGCGCATACCGCGATTTTCCTGCCACAGCGCTGATGCTCTGCCGCCGCAAAGGTACCCAGCTCACGCATGCCGCCCAGCACCGCAAACCGTTTTCCCGGAATGTCCATGCTCTTGAGCACATCCAGTGAGGCTTCCACCGCGTCCGGGCTTGCATTGTAGCAGGAATCAATGATGGTGTAGCCATTTTCCTGGGTGATGGTCTGGTGGATATCCTGAAACTCCTTCAGACCGGCGGCAATCTGCTCATGAGACAGCCCCAGACACAGACCGGCTGCGGTTGCTGCCAGCGCGTTGTATACATTATGCCGGCCGGCGGTACCAATCACGGCATCAAAGCTGCCGTTCGGATGTACAATGGTGAGCTTGACATGGTCGCCTGCCAGCTCAATATGCTCCGCCCGCACATCACATGCGGGATTATCTATGCCAAAATACAGCGTATTGGCAGCAATCCGGTTCTTTTTACACCACAGCAGCGGTTCATCGCCGTTGAGCACCGCAGTGCCGCCCTCCTGCAGTCCCTCAAGGATCTCCAGCTTGGCATCCCGGATGCCTTCTCTGGAGCCAAGGAATTCAATATGTGCCGTGCCGATGTTGGTAACAATCGCAACATTCGGCTTTGCCTGTACCGTCATGCGGGAAATTTCCTTAAAATTGGACATGCCCATTTCCACTACAGCGGCTTCGGTCTGTTCCTCCAGGCGGAACAGGGTCAGCGGCATACCGATTTCATTGTTCAGGTTGCCCTGGGTATACAGCGTATTGTATTTCTGCGCCAGCACAGCGGCTGTCATTTCCTTGGTGGTGGTTTTGCCCACCGAGCCGGTCACACCCACAACCGGGATATCAAACAGCGAACGATAGCCGCCGGACAGCGCCAGCAGTGCACGGCGTGTGTCATCTACACGGATCACCGGAACCGGAAGGTCAATGTCCTTTTCCGACATCACTGCCGCCGCCTGCAGCTCCACTGCCTTTTCCAAAAAGTCATGCCCGTCAAACCGTTCGCCACGGATCGGGATAAACAGGCTTCCTGCCGGAATGGAACGGGAATCGGTGGAAACGCCCAGAATCGGCGTATCTCCGTCCCCGACTACCACACCGCCGGCAAACTGCGCCGCCTGTGCAGCTGTAATCATCTTCATATGCTTTCCCCTTTATCTCTGTCACGCAGACAGCCGCCTGCCGTGCTTTTTTATTTCCTGTTGGCAAAATATTCCGCAACCACTTCCCGCTCATCGAGATGATGCTTCACATGGTTGATTTCCTGATAGGTCTCATGGCCCTTGCCCATCAGCACGATGGTATCGCCGGCCTTTGCAATATCCAGCGCATGCCAGATGGCCTCCGGACGGTTGACAATCACCTCATAGGGTGTGGTGGTATCCTTCATGCCCTCCAGAATGTCATCAATAATGGCCTCCGGCTTTTCGGTACGGGGATTATCCGAGGTAACAATGCACAGGTCGGACAGGCGTGCCGCAATGGCGCCCATCTTTGGACGCTTGGTACGGTCACGGTCACCGCCGCAGCCAAACAGGCCAATCAGACGGCCTTTGGTAAAGCCGCGGGCAGCCTTCAGCACATTTTCCACACCGTCCGGGGAATGGGCATAGTCAATCAGCACGGTATAATCCGTACCGGTAGGCACGACCTCCACACGGCCCTTGACGCCGTGGGCGCTGCGCAGTGCGGCTGCTGCTGTTACGACTGGAATACCCAATGCCTTGGCACAGGACAATGCGCACAGTGCATTATATACGGTAAACTGTCCCGGAATGCCCAGAGTCACCGGCACAACCTCACCCTCCGCCACACAGTCAAAGCTGATGCTGTCCGCATGCAGCTGGATGTGATCCGCATACAGGTCACTTGCGTCTGTCTCGCCATAGGACAGGAACGGGCAGGCCTGCTGTGCCTGCATATACCGTCCGGCCTCATCGTCGCTGTTGGTTACGCCGATTTTGCACTGATGGAACAGCAGTGCCTTGGCATCCCGGTAGGCCTCCATGGTCTTGTGGAAATCCAGATGGTCCTGTGTCAGATTGGTAAACGCACCCACGGCAAACGGAATGCCATACACACGGTCGAGCACCAGCGAATGGGAGGATACCTCCATCAGCACATGGGTGCAGCCCGCATCCCGCATCCGGGCGAACAGCTTCTGCAGCTCAAAGGATTCCGGCGTAGTGCGCTCCGTGGGCAGGATTTCCTCACCGATCATATTCTGGTTGGTGCCAATCAGTCCTACCGTATGCCCCTGTGCTTCCAGAATGGTCTTAATTAAATAGGTGGTTGTCGTCTTGCCGTTGGTACCGGTGATGCCCACCATGGTCATGCTGGCTGCCGGATGGTCAAAATAATTTGCTGCCATCTGTGCCAGTGCACGGCGGGAGGATTTTACACGGATATACGGCACCGCAATGCCGCCCTCCGGGATATATTCGCAGACAACCACACTGGCACCCAGCTCAATCGCCTTGCCGATATATTTATGTCCATCGGTTTCAAAGCCGGTGATCGCAACAAATACGTCGCCCGGTCTGACCTGACGGGAATCATACTTCAGTTCACCAATTTCACATGCAGCGGTTGCGGTCTGTTCCAGAACTGCAACGCCGCTGAGGATTTTTTCCAGTTTCATTTTTTCTCCTCCCCGGTTATTCCTGACTGGTTACGTTATTGCCGAAGGCTACCGTGACCACCGAACCCCTTGCAATCGAGCTGCCTGCCGCAGGACTCTGCGTGACAGCTGCCGAAGCGCCCGAAGTACGCCAGCTGGCAATACCGTTCTGTTTCATATATAATCCGTAATCCGCCAGCTGCTGGCGTGCTGCTGCAACGCTCATACCGCTGACATCCGGTACGGTAACCTTATCGGCAGGTTTATCCTCACCGCAGTACAATACCACGGTATTGTCCGGCTGGATCGCAATGCCTGCTACCGGAAGCTGGTCGGTAACGGTATCCCCATCGCCCTTGACACGGTATTCCAGTCCCAGCTCATCCAGCGTTTCCTTTGCTTCCTCCAGCGATTTATCTGCCAGAGATGGTACAATGATTTCCTGACGGTCGGCTTCTTCCTCGGAAAAAGCGGCTTCTACGCCGAGATACGGCAGAATATCCTCAAAGACGCGTCCGACAACCGGAGCCGCGATGGCACCGCCACCCTTTTCCGAGGTCTGCGGTTCATCAATCATAACCAGCACAGCATACTGCGGGTCGTCCATCGGTGCCACACCGATAAACGATGCGATACGCAGGCTGTTATCACTCTTCGGCTGCTTCTGGGAGGTTGCCGTCTTGCCGCCGATGCGGTAGCCTGCAACATAGGCATTCTGGCCGGTACCATGCGCAACGACATTTTCCAGATACTCACACATGATATCACTGGTTTCCTGGGAAATCACCTGACGCTTGACCTCGGTTTCTATCGTCTGCCGGACATTGCCCTCGGTATCCACAATTTCCTTGACCATATGCGGTGTCACCAGATCGCCGCCATTGCAGACAGCAGCCACCATGCACAGCTCCTGCAGCGGCGTTACCTGGAAGTTCTGGCCAAAGGATGCTGTTGCAAGGTCAACCTCACCCATTTCATCGAAGAAAATACCGGTTGCCTCACCTGGCAGGTCGATGTTGGCCTTTTCCATCATGCCATAGGCCTCAAAATACTTACGGAACATATCTGTACCCATCAGGGCGCTGATATCCATCATTGCCACGTTGCAGGAATTGGCCAGCGTATCACGCAATACCTGCGTGCCGTGCCCGCCGCTCTTCCAGCATTTGATGGTGCGATCCTTGACTACCTTGGAGCCACCGCAGACAAAGGTGCTTTCATTGGACACAACACCCTCCTCCAGCGCGGTGGATACGGTAAAGATTTTAAACGTAGAGCCCGGCTCATAGGTATCATTAATGGCTTT
Source organism: Clostridiales bacterium (assembly GCA_004555915.1). Lineage (GTDB taxonomy): Bacteria > Bacillota > Clostridia > Oscillospirales > Butyricicoccaceae > Butyricicoccus_A. The sequence goes on from SFJM01000004.1 coordinate 53,001, forward strand.
GTTTCGCCACAGCCGCAGCAGGATCTCACTGTATTTTTTCTTATATTCATCGCCGCTCAGGTTATCCAGCTCCGCCATCAGGGAGGTATATTTCTCCGGGATGGTGCGGGGGGCATTCAGGTCAAAATCCGGTTTGGTGGACATGGCGAGGATTTCACCGGATTTGATGTCCATGACAATGCCGCAGACACCCTTTTTGGCATCCGTGCTTGCCAGCACCTGCTCCAGATGCTTTTCCAGATAATGCTGTACGCCCTCATCCAGCGTCAGCACAACGCCGTCGCCGTCCTGTGCCGCCACATATTTTTCATAATCATAGGGCATATCCGAACCCAGCGCATTGGTCGCCTTGACCACCCGGCCGGCAACGCCCTTGAGCGTATCATTATATTGCAGCTCCACACCGTACAGGCCCTCGCCGTCATCATCCGTAAAGCCGATGACCTGGGAGGCAAAGGTTCCATATTTATAATACCGCTTGGAGTCCTCCGTGGTATAGACGCCGGAAAGTTCGTTTTCTTTCAGCTCCTGCATGATTGCATCCGAAATATCCGCATCCACCCGGCGGGCAATACGGACATAGGATACATCGCGCTGGATTTTTTCCAGCACTTCCGTATACTCCAGCTCCAGATGCTTCGACAGGATGACGGCGATTTTCTCCTGATAGGTTTTTAGTGCCGCAGCCTTTTCCTTATCGGTGGCAGGAATCGTTTTGCCATCCGCATCGGTTTTGCCTTTCGCGGAATCCGTACCCTTTTTACGGATGACAGAGGGATCCACACTGATTTCCTGTGTTGTGGCGCTGACCGCCAGTTCTGTCATATTGCGGTCATAAATGGTGCCGCGTGTAGGGGTGATAATCAGATCCTTGGTCTGGTTTTCCGCTGCCTTGCTCTGATAAAAATTGGTGTTGATGATCTGCAGATAAAACAGCTTCGCCGCCACAGCAAGAAAGCCGAGTACGGCAAAACCAATAATCAAGATAAAAATCCGTCCGCGCATGGACAGCTTTTTTTTGTTGGACCGTTGCGTTTGTTTGCTGGACCGTTTACGTGCCATTCGTTTATTCTCCAATCAATCGCTGCTGCAGCGCCGTCCCCATGCGGTTCTGCTGGAATACGTTATGATTATATCACAACTGCGCTGCCATTGCATCGTCATTGTGACAAAAAACAGGAGTCAGAAGGTCATTACACTTCTCACTCCCGCTGCTTTCCTTATGTATATGATGCGTTACCGTAAAAATGACAAAATCGCATTAAAGCTCTTGACGAAGCTGGATGCCAGTTTTTCCACGCCGCTGGACGCCTCATTGACCTCCACCTGGTCGGTTTTCTGCAACTCGAGATATTCCTCCCGGCTGCGGTCAAGCTTCACCAGCCCCAATACGTTTTCTGCATAATCCTCCACCTGCGAAAGGTTCACGGCATTTTGCTTTTTCGCATTCAGCGAAACATATTCACTTTCCAGCTGTGCCAGTGTTTCCTGCTTCTGCTCCACCTCAGTCTTCAGCTCTGTCACACGGACATAACAACTGACAGTGGATACGGCACCGATAGCAAACACAATACACATGATGCCCATAACCAGCATCCGCAGCCGCTGCTTGCGTCTGCGTGCACGCAGGCGCTCCCGCTTCTTCTTCCTGACATCTGTATCATAAACAGCACCCGTTCCACCACGGTGCCTGAAATTCTCAGCCATAATCGAACCCGCTCTCCCTTATTTCTCCGACAATTTCTCACATACTCTCAATTTCGCGCTCCGTGCGCGGGGATTTTGAGCGATTTCCTCCATCGACGGCAGCAGCGGCTTACGTGCCACCAGCCTGACTCTTGCTTTCTTTCCGCATACGCATACCGGAAAATCCTTCGGACAGGTACAGCCCTGGGCGGCATTGCGGAATGCTGTTTTCACAATGCGGTCCTCCAGTGAATGGAACGTAATCACAGCCAGCCGTCCCCCGGGCGCCAGCGCGTCAATCGCATGCTCCATGGCTTCCTGTACCGCCATCAGCTCATCATTGACAGCAATGCGAATGGCCTGAAAGCTCCGCTTGGCGGGATGCTGTTTTTCCCGCCGTGCCGCAGGCGGCATTGCCCCGCGGATGATGTCCGACAGCTGCAGGGTGGTTTCAATCGGCTTTTCCTGCCGCGCACGGTCAATGGCAGCCGCAATCTGCGGTGCATACCGTTCCTCGCCGTATTCCAGCAGAATCCGGCGCAGGTCCGCGCGGTCCCATGTATTGACAACCTCATAAGCCGACAGCTGCTGCTGCTGATCCATACGCATGTCAAGGCGGGCATCCTGCATATAGGAAAATCCCCGTTCCGCAATATCCAGCTGCGGAGAGGAAACACCCAGATCAAACAGAATGCCATCCACCTGGCTGACACCACAGGAGGCAATGGCCTGATCCAGATTCCGAAAATCACTTTTTACCAGTGTTACGCGGTCCATCACATCCGCCAGCCGGACCCTGGCATGCTCCAGTGCCATGTCATCCCGGTCAATGGCGATCAGTCGTCCGCCTTCTGTCAGCCGCTGCGCAATGTGCATAGAATGTCCTGCACCGCCCAGCGTGGCATCCACATAGATCCCATCCGGACGAATCTTCAGGCTGTCAAGGCATTCTTCAAGTAAAATTGAAACATGCTTAAAGTCCATTTTCTCACAAAGCCTCCGCCTTAAAATCCCAGTTCTTCCATTGCCTGCGCGATACTGCCGGCATCCAGTCTGTTGTTATAATTCTCCCACGCCTGTCTGTCCCAGATTTCGGCACGTTCACCCACGCCGATAATCGTGACCTCGTGCTCCAGCCCTGCATAGCCGCGCAGGACGGATGGGACGATGATACGCCCCTGTTTATCTACCGTAACATCCGCAGCGGACGACAGAAAAAACCGCTGCAAACCTCTTGATTTTGACATTGGAAGCCGGCGGATATTCTCCTCCAGCTGTTCCCACGCATGCTGCGGGTACAGGAACAGGCATTCATCCAGCCCTTTTGTCACGACGAAGCCTTCTCCCAGCTCCTCGCGCAGCTTTGACGGAATGAACAGGCGTCCCTTTGCGTCCAGGGTATGCTGATACTCGCCTTTCACTTCGACGCCCTCCCGCTCCGTTTTCATGGTGAAGCATGGTCTTTTCCGCCACCTTCCCCCACCATGGTTTTATTATACGTTCTGTATTAATAAAATGCAAGGAGATGTTTGATTTTTTTATCCGGAAAATCAGACTTTTTCCGGTAAATGTGAACAAATTCCGAACTTTCGAACATGTGTTCGCGATCACCGGTTTTGTTCCGCCTGATACACAAACAAAAACAGGCAGAGGACGCAACACTTACATCCTCTGCCCCTGTACAACCGGTTATTATTTCGGGTTTACTGTATCAAACTGTGCGCGGCACTTGCGGATTTCCTCCAGTGTTGCTGCGGCACAGGCCTCTGTCGCGTCCAGCTTTTCATTGCAATAGCTGCTCACAGCATTGCGCAGCTGTGCGGCCTGCTTCTCCGCCGTGGAAACGATTTCATCCGCCTGCTGCTGGGCAGCTGCCACCATGGCGCTCTCGTTGACGGTCTTGCGCACATATTCCTCTGCCTTTTTGCGCAGCTCCTCTGCATCCTTCTTGCCGGCAGCAACCATATCGTTGCGCTTTTCCACAATGGCACGTGCCATCTCCAGATCCTTCGGCATATTGGTACGGATTTCATCCAGAATATCCAGTGCCTTTTCCCGGTCAATCATACATTTCTCCGCGCTCAGCGGGACGCTGCGTGCTTCCTGAATCATATCATACAGCGAATTTACGAGTTCTTCCAAAACAGCTACCATAGTTTCCCTCCATTTGACATTCTCTTTCTGCCAATGCGTTTATTTCGTCCGATCCAGTTTTTTCATGATGTCCTCGCAGATTTCCTGCGAGACAAGGCCGGAAATATCGCCGCCATGCCGCGCGATATCACGAACGATGGTGGAGCTGAGGAACAGATACTTCTGCCCCGTCATCAGAAAGACGGTATCCAGCTCCGGATTCAGTTTTTTATTTGCCAGTGCCATCTGAAATTCATATTCAAAATCAGAAACGGCACGTAATCCCTTGACAATGGCGCAGGCATGCTTTTCCCGCACATAATCCGCCAGCAGGCCGCTGAAGCATTCCACTTCCACATTGGGGATATCCCGTGTCATACGTTTTAGAAAATCCACCTTTTCCTCCATGGTAAACGAGGAGTTCTTTTCTCCGTTCACCATCGCTGCCACAATCAGCTTGTCAAACAATTTGGATGCGCGGCGGATAATATCAAGATGTCCCAGTGTGGCAGGATCAAAGCTGCCGGGATATACCCCTATTCTCATATGGCTTGCCTTTCCGACCCTGAACTGCTGTCCAAAGCCTCATTCGGTTTCTTCCCTGCGGCACAATGCCGTCAGGCGAATCGTTCCGTACTGGTAGGTCCGGTACACAGAAAAGGTATCCGGACATATGACAGTATCCTCAACGGAACTTTCACATATTATTATACCATCTGCCGACAGGATGTCAAACGATTCTACAGCATTCAGTGCAGAATTTAGCAATTCGCCCCCATATGGCGGATCAAGGAATAAAATATCGAATTTTTGCCCCTGCAGCTTGTGCAATGCCTGCTGATAGGTCATTTGCAGGACTTCCGCCCGGTCCTCTACCCGTGCCGCTGCGATATTTTTTCGGATAACGGAAATGGCCTTTGGCGCACGATCGACAAAAACTGCCCTTACCGCGCCGCGGCTCAGTGCTTCAATGCCCATCTGTCCGGTTCCGGCAAACAAATCCAGCATTGCAGCATCATATAGCCGGAACTGCAGAATATTGAATACCGATTCCTTTACCTTGTCCGTTGTGGGCCGGGTATCCCTGCCGGGAACCGGCTCCAGAATCCTGCCCCTTGCGCTTCCGCTGATGACTCTCATGGCTTTTCTCCCTTCCGGAAATACTCGTACACCGATACAGCCGCCCCATGGGGCAGCACGGTTTCCAGCTCCTCCAGCTGTGCCTGCCGGATGCGTTTGACACTTTTGAACTTTCTGAGCAGGGCGGTCCTGCGTTTTTCCCCGATGCCCGGAATACGGTCCAGCTCCGACCGCACCGCGTCAGACTGCCGCAGCGAACGCTGGTAGGTAATCGCAAACCGATGTACCTCCTCCTGCATCCGTCCCACCAGCGCAAACACCGCCGGTGTGGTGGCAATGCTGAATTCCCTGCCGTCCGGTGCCACCAGTCCCCGTGTACGGTGGTGGTCATCCTTGACCATGCCGAATACCGGCCGGTCACAGCCAAACCGGTCCAGCACCGCTTTCGCTATACGGACATGCCCCAATCCGCCGTCAATCATGAATACGCTGGGCAGCTGGGCAAATTTTTCGTCCCCATCCTTCCAGCGCTGCAGCCGGCGGGTCAGCATTTCCTCCATCGCCTGATAGTCATCCTGCCCCTCCGCCACCGATTCAATGCGGAACCGGCGGTATCGGCTGCGCTTGGGCTGGCCGTTTTCAAATACAATCATGGAACCGACGGTATTGGTACCCGCCAGATTGGAAATGTCATATGCTTCAAAGCTGACCGGTATCTGCTCCAGCCCCATCATTTTGCCGAACAGCTCCAGCGATTTCTGCCTGCGCTGGGTGGAGGTTTCCGACCGGGTGATTTCCTCCGATGCATTCTTTTTTGCCATCTGCATCAGCTCCCGCCGCCTGCCCCGCTGCGGGACGGCCAATGTCACTTTTTTGCCTGCCACCGACCGCAAAAAGGACTCTACCGTTGCCATATCCTCAATTTCTTCTGAAATCAGTACCAGTCCCGGTACCACACCGCGCATGGAATAATACTGCTTGATATAGCTTTCCAGCAGCTCCCGTCCGTCCTCGGCGCAGGTGCCGTCCAGCATCACATATTCCTTGTCATGGAAATTGCCCGCAAGATAGTGCAGCACCACGATACAGCCCTTTGTCTCGCCCTGGGCAAAGGCAATGATGTCCATATCCGAGAACCCGCTGGCTACCACCATCTGGTGCTGTCCCGCGCGCTGGATGGCACGCATCCGGTCCCGCAGCTGTGCCGCCTGTTCAAAGTGTTCTTCCTCAGCTGCCCGGTACATGTCCTGCTCCAGCTGGCTGGCAAGCTGTTCATAATTTCCCTCCAGCACATCCATCGCCTGTGCCACGCGCTGGGCATAGTCCTCCTGTGACACCGCACCGGCGCAGGGGGCACAGCACCGGCCCATCTGGGCATTCAGGCAGGGACGCACCTTGCCGATATCCCGTGGCAGCACCCGCTGGCAGTCCCGCAGCCCCAGGGCACGGCTGACCGTGTCAATCGCCTGGAATGCGGCGCCCCGTCCCGCATACGGCCCGATATACCGCGCCGCGTCCTTTTTCGGGCTGCTGACCACCGTGAATACCGGATAGGGCTGGTCGGTATTCACACGGATAAAGGGATATCCCTTGTCATCCTTCAGCAGGATGTTGTATTTCGGCTTGTATTTTTTAATCATCTGGTTTTCCAGAACCAGTGCCTCAAACTCAGAGCCGCAGACAATGATGTCGAAATTATCAATATTTTCCACCATTTTCCGGGTTTTCGGCGTATGCTTTGCCTCGTTCTGAAAATACTGTGACACACGGTTTTTCAGTACCTTTGCCTTGCCGACATAGATAACCTGTCCATGGGCGTTTTTCATGATATATACACCCGGTTCCTTCGGCAGGGTCAGCACCTTCCGGTGCAATTCCTCACGTGTGGCCATCCATGTTCCCTCCTCCTGAAAAACAAAAGCACCCGTTCCGCTGTGAGAAAAAAAAGAGACACCGCAAAACCAGCGGTGTCATCTGTTCGTGCGTTGGATTGAAATCAGTCGCTGAAGTTCGAGTCGCTGAAATTGGACTGAATCAGATCAGTCAGTGCATTTACTGCCTCAACTTCATCAACGCCATCAGCAATCAGAGTAATTGTGGTGCCCTTGGTGATGCCCAGGGAAAGAATACCCAGAAGGCTCTTTGCATTCACTCTGCGCTCTTCCTTTTCAACCAGAATGGTGCTCTTAAAGCCGTTTGCGCACTGGATAAAAAATGTTGCCGGACGTGCATACAGTCCAACCTGGTTCGTAACCTGAACTTCCTGTGAAAACATTTCAACATCGCTCCTATAAACAAAATTAAAACTAAACCTGCACAATACAATACATGTTTCCGGGCTTGTTTTCCTTGAAGCCCTATGTCATTTATAGCATACCTGTTTTTTTCGGTTTCGTCAATATGTTTTTGTACCAAAAGAGAGCATTTTCCTGCCGGAATTTGTAGATGATTCTCAAAGCAAATCAGATTCTGTGTCGCAAATGCCAACAAAAAAATGCTTTTTCATCCATTTTTCCGGCAATATGCCTTATTTCAGTTCCAGAATGGTAACACCCATATCGCCCTCGCCATAGCGTCCGTTGCGGATGGATTTCACATGCCGGTCATGACGCAGATGCTGCTGGATGGCGGCACGCAGCGCACCGGTACCCTTGCCATGGATGATGGTAACAACATCCAGATGCGACATCAGGCAGTCGGAAATATACCGATCTACCTCCATCAGGGCTTCCTCTACCATCATACCGCGGACGTCCAGCTCGCTCTTTGCCGCAGAACGGCGGATTTCTGCCGCATGTCCGGACGGGGCACGGTATGCCTTTTTGGGTTTATCCTTTTTCTTTTCCTCCAGACGCAGCTCATTGATGGGTACGTTCACCTTCATAATGCCCGCCTGTACATAGACCATGCCATCCTTGTTTTCCGGCTTGAGCACAGTGCCCTGTACGCCCACATTGAGCAGGTAGACCGTATCGCCTGCCTTGAGCGGGCGGATGCTTTCCGGCTCCACCTGTTTTTTCTCACGCTTGTTGGCATTTTTCTCCGCCTTGCCCAGCGTGCTGCGCAGTGCGGCACGTGCCGCCGCCAGATTCTGGTCCGCCGCATTGGTCTGGGCCTGCTTTTTCATGTCATCCAGCTGGGCGAAAACATTTTCCGATACCAGCCGGGCCTCCCGCAGGATGCGTGCCGCCTGATCCCGTGCCTTTTCCAGAATCGCGTCGGTTTCATCCTCCGCACGATCCTTCAGGTTTGCTGCCTTGTCCTTTTCCGACTGGGCAGTCCGGCGCAGGCGGTCCGCATCCTCCCGCTGCTTCTGCAGCTGGTGGCGTTCCCGCTCCAGACGATCCAGTACATCCTCAAACCGGACATTTTCCGCGGAAATCTGTTCCTTTGCCCGTTCAATGATGGCAGGCTGCAGGCCAAGCCGTCTGGAAATGGCAAAGGCATTGGATTTGCCCGGCACGCCGGTAAGCAGCTTATAGGTAGGCTGCAGGGTTTTTACATCAAATTCACAGGATGCGTTTTCCACGCCGTCGGTGGACAGGGCAAATACCTTTAATTCGGAATAGTGGGTAGTTGCCGCCACCAGTGAGCACATCTGTCTGCCATATTCGATGATGGCAACCGCCAGTGCCGCGCCTTCCTCCGGGTCAGTACCGGCACCCAGCTCGTCAAACAGGATCAGGTCATCCGGCCCGCACTTCTCCATAATCGCAACCGTGTTCTTCATATGTGCCGAGAAGGTGGACAGCGACTGCTCAATGCTCTGCTCATCGCCGATATCCGCGTAAATGTTGCGGAACAGACAGACGGTGCTCTGCTCATTGGCAGGAATGTGCATGCCGGAGGCTGCCATCAGGCTCAGCAGACCCAGGGTCTTGAGGCTGACCGTCTTGCCGCCGGTATTCGGTCCGGTGATAACCAGCGTGTCATAGTCATAACCCAGCGCAATATCAATGGGCACGGCTTTTTTCTGGTCCAGCAGCGGATGTCGTGCACGAACCAGATTTACCTGTGTGGTTTCACTGAGCTGCGGTGCACAGGCATTCAGCTTGAAGGAATAATTTGCCTTGGCAAAAATAAAATCCAGCTTGCACAGTACATCATAATCTGCGCCGATGGCATCCGCAAAACCTGCCACATCCGAGGTCAGCTCTGCCAGGATACGTTCAATTTCGGCTTTTTCCTTGCCCTGCAGGATTTTAATCTGGTTGTTTGCGTTAACCACCTGCGCCGGTTCGATAAACAGCGTGGCACCGGAGGCAGAAACGTCATGTACCATGCCCGGAATGTCGCCCCGGTGCTCACTCTTGACTGGAATTACATACCGCCCGTCACGCTGGGTAATCAGGTTTTCCTGCAGGTATTTGGAATAGGAGGAGGAAGAAACAAAATGGTTCAGTGTCTCACGGACGCGCACATTCTGCTGCCGCATCTGCCGGCGGATGTTCGCCAGCTCCGAGGATGCCGCATCGGCAATTTCCTCCTCGCTGATGATGGCGCGGCTGATTTTTTCCTCCAGATATTTATTGCTGTTGATTCTGGCAAACAGTGGGTCCAGCGAGGTTTTCAGGCCATTATCCTGCTGTTCATTGCCATATTTGCGCACCTGATTGGCTGCATGCAACAGAGACGCAACATCCAGCAGCTCCCGCGGCGACAGCACGCCGCCCATTTTCGCCCGGTTCAGCGCCGGTTCCACCTCACGGATGCCGCCGAATGCAGGCGTACCGGCTGCCGTCAGCATGCGTTTTGCGTCATCTGTCTGTGTCAGCAGCTCCTGCACATCCTCAAGGTCATGCAGAGGACGCAGATTCTTTGCCTGCTGCTTGGCCTTCCGGCTGACACAATGCTCTGCCAGCTGATCGAGAATGGTGTAATATTCCAGTATTCTCAGGCTTTTTTCAGATAATTTACTCATAATATATTGAACTCCAAAGATTGTTTTCCGTTTGGGACATCACTCACTGGTTATGCCGGTACGCAAGGATACACAGTCCGATGATGGTAACTGCCAGCGCAATCATCAGCAGTATCGTGGCCAGCAGAAATCCCCTGCCGCTCTGCCGATAGCATTGAATCTCCGTATACAGCATAAACCCTGCAATTTCCAGCTGAATGGCATGCAGCATCGTCAGTATGTCTCCATATACCTCCGTTTTGCAGGCTTCCTTCACCTCAAACGGCATGTTCCAGCATGTAGGATCTACCATATGCGCAATCAGGCTGATGATTCCCAGACAGGGTATCATCAGCAGCGGAAACAACAACAGCGTCCCGGAAGACCCATAGCCGTCCGGCGTGCCGTCCAATGCAAAATGGGTTGCAATTTCCTCCGGCAGCGTGCAGATGCCATAAACCGCAATCAGCAGGGAGCCCAGCAGTGCCAGCCATGCTCCCAGCTCCAGCACACGATGCAGCCATGTTCGATAGCCTGCGTTCATCGTCCCTCTCTCCTTTCCCCTCATCCCAGCTGAAACAGGGAATGATAAAAGTCCAGCGTCTTGCAGTGGATGTCCAGATGGTACAGCAGATACCGCTCACAGATGGTTCCCAGCTGCTGTGCGGTCTGTTCACTGACCGCAAACGCAAACAGCTTTTTCCCCGGACAGGAAACGATATACCGCATGGCATCCAGCACGCCCTGGGGCACGGAAAAATAGGTCCCGCCTACCCGTTTGCGGCAGTCATGGCACATCAGCGCACCGTTTTCCAGCAGAAACGACCAGCTGTCGCATTCGGTTTCCCCGCATGCGCCGCAGCCGTTCAGCTCCGGCAGATAGCCCATCATGGCGGCAAGCCGCAGCTCAAAGGCCGCCTTGACCACCTGAATCTGACGGTTCTGCCTGTCCAGTGCGTATAGTGCCCGCAGGAACAGGGGCAGCAGGCCCTCCACCTTCTGCTCCGCCTCTGTGGTCTGATTCACCAGCTCGGCAAAATAGCAGCACAGGGCATAATGCTCAATATTCTCCGTAATGCGCCAGAATGTGGTGTCCAATTCCGCATCACTGAGGGTATACCGCCTGCCGGAAAACAGCGTCAGCTCGCTGTAGCAGAACAGCCGCACGGCTCCCGCAAGCCGGCCTTTTTTGCGCCGGATGCCGCGGCACAGCACCTCGATTTTGCCCAGTTCCTCTGTCAGCACGGTAATGTACCGGTCATTGTCCCCAAAGTCGGTTTCCCGGATGACAAGTCCCTTTACCGTCACATGCTGTGCCATAGCTGTTAGTCCCTTCTGTTTTCATCTGCTGTTGCCAGGATCATATAAAAACTCTCTCCGTCCCATGAGGGAGCCAGCAGAGGTATATCCTGTCTTTTACTCGTTTTCGTAACCAAAGTTGCGCATCTGGTACTGGTTGTTGCGCCAGCCCTCCTTGACCTTGACCCACAGCTGCAGATACACGCGGGTATCCAGCAGCTCCTCGATGTCTGTCCGCGCCTGGGCACCGATCTGCTTGAGCATGCTGCCGCTCTTGCCGATGATAATGCCCTTATGGCTCTTTTTCTCACAGTAAATGGTGGCGGCAATGTCCATCATTCCGTTGTCCCGCTCACGCATCTGCTCCACAGCCACCGCTGTGCCATGAGGCACCTCCCGATCCAGATTGAGCAGCATTTTTTCCCGGATAATCTCTGCCACCAGCTGGCGTTCCGGCTGGTCACACAGCATATCATCCGGGAACAGCTGCGGGCCTTCAATGGCAAATTTCTCAAATTCCTCAAACAGGATCTCGCAGTTTTCACCGGTCTTTGCCGACAGCGGCACCACCGCATCCCAAGTATGTGCCTGGGAATATGCCGCAATGACTGCCAGCAGGTCCTCATTTTTCACCGTATCAATTTTGTTGATGACCAGCACGGAGGGCATATGATACTGCTTCATGCGGTCAATCAGCTCCTGCTCCGCCGGGCCGATGTGGGGCACCGGGTCCACCACCAGCGCGGCAATGTCCACATCGGTGACAGTGTCATTGATGACCTTTACCATATAATCTCCCAGACGGGAACGGGGCTTATGCAGTCCCGGCGTGTCCTGAAAGACAAACTGGCAATCCCCTTTGGTGAGCACACCGGTAATCCGGGTGCGGGTAGTCTGGGGTTTATTGGATACAATCGCAATCTTGGTACCCACCAGCTGATTGAGCAGGGTGGATTTTCCCACATTCGGCTTGCCTACAATGGAAATGATAGCGCTCTTTTTTACACTCATGTATATTCTCCTGACAGCAGTTATTTTTCATATTGGTCGGTGGGACGGGTCAGATGCAGGGCAGATAAAACCCCTTCCTCATGCTTGCGCTGGAGCTGGCGTTCCTCTTCGCTGCGCTCATGGTCATAGCCCAGCAGGTGCATCATGGAATGCACAGTCAGGAAGCCGCATTCCCGTTCCACGGAATGCCCGTATTCCTCTGCCTGCTCCACGGCACGGTCATAATTCAAAATCATATCCCCGAGGAATAGGGAGCCATCCTCCGGATTGCGGTCCAGATCCACATCCTCCGGCCAGGTTCCGTTATAAAATTCCAGCATGGGAAAGGACAGCACATCGGTCACGGCATCCTTGTCCCGGTTTTCCCGGTTGATTTCCCGGATGGTTTCCCCATCCACAATGGTCACATCCACAAAGCAGCCCTCCGGCGCCTGTTCCGCCTCCAGTGCAGCCATGGCGCAGCGGGTAATCAGCTCGGACACAGCCTCCAGCCCGTCAACCTCCGCTTCCGGTGTAATTCGGATTCGATGTTCCATGGTTTCCTCACTTTCTCACCGGCGGACGGCGCTTTGCGGCGTTTTCCTTCGCCTTGAGCGCCTTCTGCTGCTCGTACTTTTCATAAGCACGGACAATGCGCTGTACCAGCTCATGCCGCACCACATCCCGGTCAGTCAGCTGGCACTGGGCGATGTCCTCCACATTTTTCAGTACCCGAACTGCTTCCTTTAATCCGCTGACCCGGTCACCCGGCAGGTCAATCTGGGTGATATCGCCGGTGACCACCGCCTTGGAACCAAAGCCGATACGGGTCAGGAACATTTTCATCTGTTCCGGCGTGGTGTTCTGGGCTTCGTCCAGAATGATAAACGAATCATCCAGCGTGCGTCCGCGCATGTAGGCCAGCGGCGCTACTTCAATGCTGCCCCGTTCCAGCAGCTTGTTAAAGGTTTCCGCACCCATCATGTCAAACAGGCCATCATACAGCGGGCGCAGATACGGGTCAACCTTGCTCTGCAGGTCGCCCGGCAGAAAGCCCAGCTTTTCTCCCGCCTCCACAGCCGGACGGGTCAGGATAATCCGGCTGATCTGCTTATCCCGAAAAGCTGCCACGGCAGCCGCCACAGCCAGGTAGGTCTTGCCGGTACCTGCCGGTCCAATGCCGATGGTCACCGTATGGGTGCGCATGGCATCCATATACCGTTTCTGTCCTAAGGTCTTGGCCTTGATCGGCTTGCCCTTTGCGGTGATGCATACCACATCCTTGCCGATTTCCGCCACCTGGTTCTGCCGGCCATCCCTGACCAGTCCCAGGACATACTGTACGGTCTGGGTACCGATGCTTTCGCCGCGCTCTGCCAGCTGCATCAGGGATTTGATGGTCTGCATCGCAAGCTCCACATTTGCCGGGTCACTGCCGGTCACCTTCAGCTCGGTTTCCCGGCTGAGCACCGTGACATCCAACGCCTTTTCCAGTACCTTCATATTTTCATCAAACGCACCAAAGATGCCCATAATCAGGTCGATTGAATCAATGTGCATGGTGATTTCTGCCATTTTTTCGCTCTCCTCGTTGTTATTGCTGTTCGTCATTTTCTGTTTGTTCATCCTGCGGGAGATCGGCTTCTGTCCGTCCATCCTCCACCCGTTCACCAATCTGTTCATAGCACCAGATGGTGGCATGCAGCACAGCCGCATCCCGCTCTGTACTCAGGTCTGCCTGCATGGAGGTGAGATTGCCCTCCTGTATCTGCTGCTCCACCGAACGCCTTGCGCCGTATTCCAGCTTTGCCTGTACCTCCCCGGCATCATGCAATACGGTTTTGGTGGCATACGGCACGGTGGTTTCACAACACAAAGAAACCGGCAGCACCAGATACTCATTCAGCCGGATCTCCTCAGTCGTTATTATTCTATCACAATTCCCCTGGGTTAGACTACTGCTGAAAAACAAATTTATGCGTGTTTTTCCAAAACATATGGCATACCGCCTTTTTTCCTGCCCGGTTTTGATCTTTTGGCCCGCTTCCAGCGCCATTTTCCGGGTAACATAATACCGTGTGGATGCCCAGATCTCCGCATTGGCATCCACCAGCCGGGTTTCATCCAGCTGTCCCTGCTTTTCCACCAGCGCATCCACCAGAACCTGTCCCTGCAGCACGGCATCCCCAATGCTGCACTGTTCGGTGCCCCGATGCACCGACATTTTTTCCACAATGCCATCCCGGCTTGCCACCACGCTGTGGATACCGGAATCTGTTTCATTTTCCGGCGGATCGGTCACCGCCGCCGCCTGAATTTCCATGGTATTGCCGCTGATGTTGACAGAAAAATATTTCAGTTCATCCAGCTCGGTCATCATATGCAGCCGTACCGCCCGGGCGTCAATATCCGCACTTTTGGTACCGATGCCAATGCCCAGCTGCTCCAGCTCCTGCATGACCGCACTGGCATCCACTGCCGGCTCCATATTGGTACGGATCAGCCAGATGCGTGTGGACAGCTCATAGCATACCAGACACATCAGCAGCAGGCCTGCCCACAGGGCATATCTTTTCCGCAGCTTTTGGAAAAAAAACGGCAATCCCCGGCGTTTCACAATATGCACCCGGCATCGTGTCCGTTTTTTCACCTGTGCCAGCCGGTAAAAATCCTGCAGGGAGATCATGGCCCGCATTTCATCAATATCTATCCGTTCCGGCCTGAGCAGGGTAATATGCTCCCGCGCGCACAGGTTCAGGAACCGTTCCAGCTCCGCACCGCGCACACGGATGACCAGCATCCCGCCAGCCAGCCGAATCCAACCTGCAACCACAAGCCTACCCCTCTCCTGTCAGAAAGCCAACCTCTGCAATCAGGCCGATAATGGACAGTTCATCCTCATCCAGTGTACGAAGCTCCAGCCCGTCACCGGTGACACGCACAATCAGCTTTCCACATCGAACCTGCATTTCTTCCTTACTATATAATAAAATGGCACAGCGTCCGGTCATGACAATCCGCCGGTTGCCGTCCAGCTGGATGGATGTACCGCCCAGGGAAAAATCTGTTCCGCACATGTGTCCTCCCTTCTGCTCTAAGAATTTGTATGCGCCACAGGCATGATTCTTGCCAGATTCCGATAGGATGAAGCAATAGATGGGAGGGATTGGATGAAAAAATGGTGTGCCTGCATGGGCAGCCTGCTGTTCCTGGTGCTGCTGTGCCGTTATTCCGCCGACTGTACCCAGGCAGTACAGGGCGCACTGCAGCTGTGTCTGACTTCTGCGGTTCCATCGCTGTTTCCATTCTTTGCCGCCAGCTCCCTTGCTATTTCCTCCGGTCTGGCACAATCTCTGGGGGAGCAGTTTGCCCCGCTGATGCGGCATGTATTCCATCTGCCCGGCTGCGGGGCGGCTGCTTTGTTTCTGGGTTTTCTGGGCGGTTATCCCGCCGGGGCACGCATGGCGGCAGAGCTGTGGCACAGCGGGCTGTGCACCAAAGATGAAGCTGCCGCGCTGGCCTCGGTCTGCAACAATACCGGACCGGCCTTCCTGATCGGCATGTGCGGCTGCGGCCTGTTCCATTCCGTCAGGCTTGGGGTGTTGCTGTATTGCATCCATATTCTCTCCGCCCTTGTGACCGCCTTCCTGCTGCGGCCCGGGCAGCTTCCACCTGCCACCCCATCCCGGCCATTGCCGGAGCAGCTGCCATTCTGTTCCCTGCTGACCCAGTCTGTCTTATCCGCCGGACGGTCCTGCCTGATGGTTTCCGCTTTTATCCTGTTTTTTTCCGTTGTCCTGTGCCTGCTGCGGCTGACCGGCATTTTGTCTGCCATATGCACCGCGGCACTTCCGCTGCTGTCCGGCTGTGGATTGTCCGCAGCCGGCATACAAAGCCTTGCCACCGGCTGCGTGGAGCTGACACAGGGGCTTGCCGGACTGACCCCAGCTGCCGGTTCCACGGGAGCAAGGCTGGCTGCCGCCTCCTTTCTCTGTGCCTTTGGCGGGCTGTCTGTGCTGTTCCAGACCGCAGCCGCCACAGAGGGGCTGCCCTTTTTGCACTGTATCCATGGAAAATGCATGCATGCATGCATTTCCGCCCTGCTTTGCGTTTTTTTATCCCATTTTCTGCTATTTTAATCTCATCTCCTACACCGACAGGAATTTGCTGTACGGCAACCGGATTTTCAGCAATATTTTCTCATTGTACATCTGGAAACGAAACGCAAGATGCGCTATAATATTCTACATAGCGCCTGAAAGAAGAAGGAGATTTTCTATGTTCAATTTGTTCCGAAGGAACTGCTTATACAATGAATCCATCGAGCCGCACTGTGCCTACTGCGCACATTGTAAGCCGGATAATGAATATCAGGGTGTATGCTCCTATCGTGGCATTGTTGCCATGGCCGGCAGCTGCCGCAGGTTTGAATACGATGCGCTGCGCCGCAGACCGCCCAAGCCTGCCCGTATCCGCGGACGCTTTACGGACGCAGATTTCTTCTTTGAAGAAAAGGAAACCGAAAAGCCCGCTGCGCCGAAGGAAAAGGAAGCTCCTGCAGCGCAGAAACCGCTGATTTCCGATGACCTCAGCCAGTTCGCTGACCTGTGGGAGGATGACGAGGTTTTGGAACAAACCCCCAAAGCCACGGAAGCATCGGAAACATCAGAGTCCCCGGAAACCCTGGAGTCCCCGGAATCTCCGGAGGAGCCAGCGGAAAACACGGAACAACATTCTGAACCGGATGATACGCAGGAGGAACCTTGTGATGAAGTGTAAAAAACAACTGGCAGCTCTGCTGCTCTCCATTACCCTGCTGACCGGAATGGCTGTGCCATCCTTCGCAGAGCCGGAAACCACCGATCCCGCTCCGGCAGCAACACAGACAACCGATGACACCTCGACGGACAATACCCAGCCCGCTGCGGACAGTGATACCGCTGCAGATGAACCAGAACCGGCTGCCAATACCGATGCAGCTGAGCCGGAGGATGCACAGTCCGATACCCCGGACAATACTCAGCCCGCTGCTGACAGTGATACCGCTGCAGATGAAGCAGAACCGGAAACCGATGGCAAATCTCCCAAAATTTCCATTGATGCCGGTGCATCCATTCTTGTCAATGCGGAAACCGGTGAAATTATCCATGCAGAAAACGAGAAGGAAAAGAAATTCCCGGCTTCTACTACCAAGATTATGACTGCGCTGCTGGTACTGGAAAAGTGCAACCTGAGCGATGTGGTCACCATGCAGGACGAGGATTTTACCGATGTAAAAAACGGTGCCAGCAATGCGGGCCTGAAGGTCGGTGAAAAGATCACCGTGGAAAACCTGCTGTACTGCCTGCTGCTCCCCTCCGGCAATGAGGCCGCCAATGCCCTGGCCCGTGTTACCGGCGGTTCGCTGGATGAATTTGTGCAGATGATGAATGACCGTGCCAAGGAGCTGGGCTGTGTGAATACCCACTTTGCCAACCCCAATGGCCTGCACGATGACAACCATTATTCCTGTGCGTATGACCTGTGCCTGATTGCACAGCAGGCCATGCAGAATTCTACCTTTGCCACCATCGTCAATACCGCACAGAAAAAGCTTCCGGCCACCAATATGAATGCGGAACGCATCATTTATACCACCAACCAGCTGATTCTGAGCAGTTATTCCTCTATTTATTATGACAACTGCTATGGCATCAAAACCGGACATACCTCCCAGGCAGGCTATTGCCTGGTATCCTATGCCAAGCAGAGCGGCTATACTTACTATTCCGTTGTTCTGGGCGCCAAGGCCGGCAGTGAATATGCCGGCAGCTTTACGGAAACCAAGCGCCTGTTCGAGTGGGCATTCGACAATTTCCGTCTGAAAACCGCGACAGAAGCCGGTTCTGCTGTGACGGAATGCCCGGTTCGCCTGGGCCGCGGCACAGACCATGTGACACTGGTTACCGCAGAGGATGTTTCCGTCCTGATTCCAAACGATGCGGAGGTTTCCGATCTGGAGGTAAACATCTCCACTCAGGACAGCTATGACGCACCGATTGCGCAGGGCGACAAGCTGGGCACCGTTACCTATTCCTATCAGGGTATGGAATGTGCCACAGCAGATCTGGTTGCGCTCAGCGAGGTACAGCGCTCCACGATCCTGTACGCACTGGACTGCATCGCACGCTTCTTCCAGCTGACTGCTGTCCGCATCATCACAGGCATCCTCATTGCCGCCTTTGTCCTTTATCTGGTTCTTTCCTTTATTGCGGGAAGAAACCGACGCAAAAACCGCAGAAAAAAGCGGAATGCCCGCAACCGCGGCAACCGTAAAAGATAAGCAAATCCCCTGCTCCAAAACATGGAACAGGGGATTTTTCACTGCATGAAGTTTTTCATCATTGCCGCTGCTTCTGCCCGGGTCGCATTGCCCCTCGGATTGAACTGCAGGGTATTGTCGGTTTTGATACCGCTGACCACGCCGTTCTGATATGCCCAAAGGACGGCATCCGCTGCCCATCCGGCAATCTGTTCATGATCCGCAAAGACCGCATCCAGCGAACCGCTGACCTCCGGCCTGCCGGAATAATTATACAGGATGACCGTCAGCTCCTGCCGGGTAATGTTGTTCTTCGGCCGGAAGGTTCCATCCGGGAAACCGCTGACCACCTGCTTCTGCCCTGCCCAGAGGACGGCATTGTAATACCAGCTCTGATCCTGCGTATCCGTAAACATCATTTCCCCTTCCACCGGGGGCTTTTTTTCATAATTATACAAAATCTGTACAATTTGTGCCCGGGTCAGTGGCTCCCTGGGTGCAAATTCCGTGTCTGATACGCCGCTCATGATGTTGTTTTCATAGACGAACTGGACGCAGTCCCGATACCATGCGACTGCAGGGACATCCGTAAAGATGTGCTCAACGCCGATCACACGGCCCTCCACAAAGTCAGTATAGGTTTTGCCCTCCAGCACACAGGACGCAGTCTTTCCGCCTGTTGCGGCAGAAACTGTACAGGCAACCGGTATGGTGTCACCGCATACGCTGCAGGGAAACATGGCGGTACAGGATGCATAATCCTCCGACCACCGGAAGGTTGGCTCACCATAGGTATGTCCCAGTGCTGCTACTGCCAAACGCTTCTGATCGGTATAGCTCTCGCCTCCAAATTCCGCCTGTGCAGTATACAGGACATTTCCCTCTTCTGTACAGGTGGGCAGGGTTGTCATGCTGGTAACGGTACAGGGAATCTCCTGCGTGTCATCTCCGCTTTGACAGGTAAACACAGCTGTGCAGGCGGACAAATCCTCATTCCATTGAAATTCCGGCTCCTGATAGCTGTGCCCGGTGGCATCCAGCACCATGGACTGCTGGTCTGTATAGGTGACGTCCTGCAGCGTAATTGCTGCCTCTGCCGTCACGCTGCCGGGCTCCAGACAGCTGGCCGGAACCACATTCCGCGATACTGTGCATAGGGTTTCCACCATTTCACCGCAGCGTTCACAGGCCGCCTTTGCCGTGCAGGCAGACAGGTCCTCTGACCAGAAAAAGGACGGATCGCTGCAGGCATGTCCCAGTGCGGCAACGGATGTGGTTTTGGTATCGGTATACCGTTTGCCGTTCAGCTTTGCCACAGCAACATGGGTGATTTCCCCCTCCTGTGTACAGTCCGGTTCTCTGGTTTGCCCGCTGGAAACGGTACATTCCTTTTTCACCACGGCATCGCCGGTACTGCAGCTCCATACGGCTGTGCAGGAGGCCAGATCCTCTGACCATGTAAATACCGGTTGTCCATAGGAATGGCTGTGGCCGTTCAGCCGTTCCGCATAATCCATGGTATCCATCGGATACGCCTGCCGGAAGGCTTCATCAGAAAATTCTGCCTCCCGATCATGTCCCTGAAAGTTCTCATCACACTGCAGGAAATACTGATACTGTGTCTCCCCGGCATCCCAGGTGGAATCTGCATTATAATAATAGCTTCCAAGCTTCACGATGTTCCAGCCATGGCTCACGCCATTGCCCATGCCCGCGATAAACCGGCAGTCAATGCCTTCCTCCATCGCCAGCCGGTAGAACAGCAGCGCATAGCCCTGGCAGACAGCGGTATGGTCAAAAATGGCTGCATGGACGGTATATTTCCGCTTATAGCTATTGTCATCCACATGCTCGTCATCATAGGTGACATGGCTGCAAATGTAATCATAAATCGCCTGCAGTTTTTCATAATCGCTCATGTCCTCCAGCTGCAGCTGCTGCCGGATATCGGAAATCGCCGTATCCACTTCCGCTTCCTGCTGCGCTGTTGTATAATAGGTAAGCGTATAGGACAGAGTAAGAAAATAGGTTTCTCCATCCACATAACCGGACATGTTTCCCTCCCAGCCGGCATACTGCCAGCGGAGATAATCCCCTTCATCGGGTACGCCGGTATGCCGGACTGCCTCGTTAAAGATTTCTGTCATGGCATCCTGATCGTATTCCGCACTTTCATAATAAAGGGTAATCTGTTTCTCTCTGGCAACCAGCTTTTCCCGCATCTGTTTTCCCAGCTCGGAAACCGATGTGCTGTACACCGGCTCACTGTCAGTGCGTACCGCTTTCTGCTGTACTGCCGCAGACAGGTCATCCTGTGTCACCGTATCCGCATACAACGGATTGATAAAAATGATGGTATCCTGAATCGTCTGCTGTACATTGGCAGTATTCCCGGATACCGGATTTCCTGCCAGCACACTGCTGTATGGCACCATGACGCAAAGTGCCAGTACAAATGCCAACAGCTTCTTTTTCATACAGATCTCTCCTTTCAACCGTTGATTTACAGAAAAAATCACAGGTTTTCCCGATTCAATTGCACTTTATCTTTTCACATTATAACATCTGGGGGATGCTTTGTAAACTGGCACGCATTTTCTCATAATCCCATGCGTTCCGCCTTTCTCCTGTTTTTCATCGAAAGTGTGAAATTCCCTGCCCGAACCCCACAGATCACACGGATTCCCATTATATGCATGTCATCCTGCACCTGTCTTCCAATCGTGCTCTGCCTCTCATCCGTATCGTGTTTCCTTACTTTGAAGGACAATGACACCCTTTCGGTTTTACCGTATAAAAGCAGAAAAAATTGCATAAAACCGCAAAAAAATTCTATTCGGGCTTTACAATATCTTTTTATCTACCGCAAATTGCATTTACTGCAAATTGCGGTAAAAACACATGTCATTTCCTGCCACATTGTAATGTGTATATGAGGTGAACAGCATGTACCCCAGAATCCGCGATCTAAGGGAAGACGCTGACTTGTCACAAAGTCAAATCGCAAAACTCCTCTGCTGTTCCCAGCAGGTCTACAGCAATTATGAACGCGGACAGCGTGATGTTCCTACGTTCATTCTCATCCGTTTGGCACAATTACATCATACAACAACAGATTATTTATTGGGATTAACGGATTGCCGGGAGATTCCAGCCGAATGGAACAAATAAGACCTGCAGACAGCAAAAACGGCACAGCTTACGCTGTGCCGTTTTCCATGTTCTGTTTTATTTTGTCGGGTAGTTGGTCGCATGCAGTACGGTAATACCGTTGCTGTTGCGGCTTGCCCAGGCACCATACTTTACATAGCGGACACTGACCTCGTTCGGACCGGTCCAGTTGGCATCATACACGGTGAAGCCGTTGCTGTCTGAGGATACAAAGACCATGGTATGCATCTTCGGGGAATCCATCTGGAGAATGTCACCCGGCTTTGCCTTGCTAATCAGCGACTTGATGCTGCTTGCAGAGTAGGAGGAGGATTTTGCTGTAATCTTGTACAGCTTTGCGTCTTCGTTGCTCTTCGGGCTGCCGTCATAGCTCCACTTTGCAGTCTTCCCATACATACGGTAGAACACCTCGCGGCCGAATCCCATGCACTGGCTTGCACCGCCGAAGGAATAGCTGCTGCCCAGGCTCTTGCCGTCCGGGTAAACCGTCATAATGGACTTCAGCTTTGCCGTTGCCGCTGCAGTATCCTCGCTGTTATCCGACAGCTTCCACTTCTGGGTGGATTCGCCGGTAAAGCTCGCCAGGCGTACATTGTTGTTTGTCACGGTCAGGGCAACGGTCGGATTGCCTGCCAGACGGATGGAATATACACCGTCTGCTTCTGCCACTGCGATAAAGCTCTGGCATTCGGTGCTGTTTACATTCCACAGAATGACCTCTGCGCCATCGGTCGGATTGGCATCCACTGCCAGACCGGTATTGGACTTGCTCAGCAGCTGGAAGCTGCCGTCACTGTTATTCTGAATGGTAAACATCTGGCTTGCGCTGTTTGCATCTGCTGCTGCGGATACATTGGCCTGCTTTGCTGCGGATGCGGTCATAACCAGTCCGGTGCCGGTATTGTGCAGCTCATAGCTGCCGGAGGGCAGCTTGCTGTGTGCAACGGTACCGGCATTGCTGTTTACAGCAGGTGCTGCGGAATAGACCGTGCCAAACTTCAGGTTTTCCTTTTTTGCTGCTTCAGCTGTCAGTCTGCCGGATGCAATCAGCTTATCGGTCAGCGTGCAGCTGCTGTTCTTCAGATTGGTATTCAGCGCCAGATAAGACATCTCCATGATATCCTGACGCAGCAGCGCGCTCTTATTCCATCTGTCTGCATCGCTCCGGGTGCACAGTCCGATTTCCACCGCCTTGGTTACAGAATCAGACCAGTAGAAATCTACATTGTATTCATAGCCCAGTGCACGCAGTACAAAGGACATGTACTGTTCCGCTGTGATTCCATCATGTGCACCAAAGGTGGTCTGATTGTAGCCCGATGTATAATGCCGGTAAACACCGTAGCCTGCAAAATGGCTGAACCACGCATCCACATCCTTAAAGGTATAGGAATACTGGCCGGCTGTGGCAGCTTCCTTTTCCCCCATCAGGGAAAGGAAAATGGTGAACGCCTCCTGACGGCTGCCCTTGCTGTCAAGCATCAGGTCGCCCTTTTCATTACCGGAAACCAGTCCCAGACGCTGCAGGATATAGCCGCTTTCCGCAAGGCTGACCGGATTTCCGGACATCAGGTTGCTTTCGATCTGCTCTTCTGCAAATACGCTGGATGTAATGGTATTTTCATCAAATGCAAACACCGGGGCACCAACCGAAAGCATCAGTGAGCCGCACAGTGCTGCAGAAATCATTCTCTTTTTATGTTTGGAAAAGTGAAATATCACACAATATCCTCCTTTTCTTTCCTTATCGTCTTACCTAGTATATCATAAATTTCCGTTTTTGTGTAACCAATTTGTAATCTTTGTAATCTTTCTGTTATCTTAACAAATTTTCAGATTCTTTCTTGTCGAACTTGCACAATAAATTCCCTGTTTTTTTGATCGTGTTTCCATAGCTAACCCACCTGTCTTTGCCGAAAATCTGAATCTGCATGCAAATTCCGTCGAAAAAAGGGTTTTCTATGCCGATAGAATCCAGTATAATAAAGAAGTAAGTTTGTGCGTATTTGATACGCCGCAGCGATAAGGGAGGTTTTCTGTGAGTATTATTGACGTCAACGGCCTGACCTGTGATTACGGGCGTGGCCGCGGTGTTTTTGATTTACATTTCCAGGTCGAACCCGGTGAGGTATTTGGCTTTCTCGGTCCGAATGCATCGGGCAAAACAACCACCATCCGGCATCTGATGGGCTTTGCCAGACCTGCATCCGGCTCCTGCCAGATTGAAGGACGGGACTGCTTCCAGTCCGCTGCCGTCATTCAGGAAACCCTGGGCTATCTGCCGGGTGACATCTGCCTGTTCCCGGACATGACCGGCAGAGCTTTTTTATCCTTTATGTCCCGGTTCCGCGGCATGAAAAACGCCGGACGGACGAAGGAACTGACCGACCGGTTTGAGCTGGATATCCGCCAGCCGATCCGCCGGATGTCCAAGGGCGACCGTCAGAAGCTGGCACTGGTCTGCGCCTTCATGCATGACCCGAGCATCCTGATTCTGGATGAGCCGACAGCAAGCCTTGACCTGCTGATGCAGCATGCGTTTATCGACCTGATTCTGGAGGAAAAGAAAAAAGGCAAAACTATCCTGATGTCTTCCCACCGCTTCAGTGAGGTGGAAAAAACCTGTGACCGCATTGCAATCCTCAAAAAGGGCCGGTTGAAAACCGTTTCTTCCCTGGAGGAGCTGCGGCAGACCGAACGCCGGGTATACCTGATTACACTGGACAATGCGGAAGCCGCCCAGGCACTGTGCCGTGAAAATATCAGTGTCCTTGAAACGGAAGGCCGTATGGTAAAGGTTGCGGTATACCGCGACCTGCGCAGCCTGCTGACGATTCTGGTCAACTATCCGGTTTCCACGCTGGATAACGTGGGACAGAGCCTGGAGGAAATTTTTATGCATTATTACGGAGGTGAGGACGAATGAATTTCACATTATTCCGTTACAGCTGCAGAAAAACCGTTCCGCTCTGGCTGATTTTTACCGTTCTCATGAGTCTGTATGCCTTTGCGGTTGTGCGTATGTATGATCCGGTTGCCGGTGCCGCCTTAATCAGCCTGACCGAATCCCTTCCACAGGCAATGACCATCCTGGGTATGGCAAATGATACCAATACCTTTACCGCTTTTATTGTCAATTACCTGTATGGCATGCTGATGCTTGCCCTGCCCATGGTATATACCGTGATTGTATCGGTACAGCTGATGGCACACCATGTTTCCAACGGTACCATGTCTTACCTGCTGGCTTCCCCCAATTCCCGCAAGCGCATTGCCGTAACCCAGCGCAATGTGCTGGTTGTCACCCTGCTGCTGATGCTGGCAGTCTGCTGTGTGGTTACCATCGGCCTGTGTGAGTATTTCTATCCGGGACAGTTGGACATCCTGCATTTTCTGATCCTGACAGCCTGTGTGCTGGCCCTGCAGCTGGCCTTTGCCGGCATGTGTTATTTCTTCTCCTGCCGCAGCAACGGCACTGTGGGTGCACTGGTTATCAATGCCGGTGCGTGCCTGCTGTTTTATACCATCCGCCTGCTGGCAAATCTGGGCGGTTCCCTGTCCTACCTCCGGTTTATTACACCGTATACCTTAATTAATCCGGCCGGCATTCTGCAGAGTGACCTGCGGTCCTGCCTGCTTCCCCTGATCCTGCTGGTGATTGCAGTCATCCTGTTTGCGCTGGCGGGTCGCAGCTTCCGCAGGAAAACTATGCCGTTTTAAGGAAAAATACAGCAAAAAAGCGTCATCCCTCAGGATGGCGCTTTTGTTTCGTCCTTTGCGAGAATACAGCCGTCTGCATATTGAATGCGATAGGAACTGTCCACACCCGCATGAGAAAAAAGAACGCGATGCCGCCGGTTTTCAAGCATTTCACATGCATTCCCGATTTACGGCAAAAAAACACCTGTCTGTGCATCCTCTGACACCGAATGATACACAACAGATGTTTTGCTGCTACAGCTGCATGGGCTGTAGCTTTTTTGTTTTTTCTATTCAAAGAATCAGAGCGGAGTTACATTGACCGCACGCGGCTTGCCTCTTTTCTCGTCCATTTCCTCATCAAATGTGACCTTCTGTCCTTCATTCAGTGTTTTATAGCCGTCACACCGGATTGCAGAGAAATGTACAAAGACATCTGTACCGCCGTCATCATTGGAAATGAAGCCATAGCCCTTTTCCGCATTAAACCATTTTACCGTACCCTTGTTCATGACAGGTACCTCCATTTCATATTCTGCCTTCGTCAGCTGCAACGCAGAAAAACCACATATTCGCACAAATCCCCCACCATAAAGGCAATTCATGTCGGAATATGCGATATTTTTATACCATTTCCGAAAGCGTGTTCAGTATAGCATTCACCCCGGAAAAAGTCAAGAAATCCACCCGGAAAACCGTTCGACAGCCCTGTAGCCCCTTCGACAGTTCTGCAGCCCAAAGAAAAAGATTCCCCTGCATGCACTTCGACATTTTGTGTAATCTGTCAAAATTCTACTTTTATTTTTGTGCATATCCCCCGTTTTATTTTTGGACACCATTTAAATTTATGTTGAATAATGCTCTATCTTTTTTGTTATTGTTCGTTTACAATAGCGATAACAAGCAGAAAACACATCAACGATGGAGTGCAGCATGATCTGCATTACATGGAGGATTTGTACTATGATGAAAACCAACCATAAAACTGTTCATAATGATCCCGTTCTGAATGTGGATACCTATGGCAACATTTTTATGTATGCAACACATCGGGATCTGACCACCTCTCCGCGTCACATCATCCGTATGTCCGAGCCGGTACAGCCTGAACTGCTGCAGGAGGCTCTTGAACTTGCTCTGATTCGTTTCCCGCAGATGTCTGTGGGTTTGACACGCGGTGAAACCGCTTATTCCTATCGTTACATTGACAAACCGCCGGTTGTCCTGCCGTTTAAAAATCACATGTCCCCGTACTGGATGGGTTCGGAGGATACCAATGGCTATCTGTTCCTGTGCGGCTATACCCGTAACACCATTATTCTGGAATATCATCACTGCACCTGTGACGGACACGGCTTTGATGAATTTATCCGTTCCGTCCTGTTTGAATACCTGACCCTGTGCGGCAAGCCGGTAGAAAATGACGGTACCATCCGTACCCGTGAAACCGAATTTGATCCGCAGGAATGCGAGGATGCTTTCCCCCTGCTCAACAATGTCCCGCGTTCCGGTGAAAACCATCATGAGGATGTTCCGTCATTCCAGATTGAGCAGCCGGAGGAAACGCTGGATTCCGCTGAACTGGTAACCGAAATTGCGTTCCCGTTCGCACAGATGAAGTCCTTCCTCAAGCGGAACGGCGGCACCCCGCTGACCTATGTCATGACAGCCCTGTCCCGCGCGATGGCACAAACCTATTTCAAAGACGGACAGCGTGAACGCATTGCTGCGGAAGTTCCGATGGATCTGCGTTCGCTGGTTCCGAGTGAGACTACCCATTTCTTTGTTTCTCTGCTTGACCTGCCGTTCCTGCCGGAATACTTTGACCTCTCCTTTGCTGAGGCCTGCCGTAAATGCAGCGAATATTTCAGCACCCAGCGTACCCTGGAGCACAGCGCATGGTGGGCAAAGGCCAACGGTGACAATGTCTTCGCCATGCACAACGCTGACATGGACATTGAGGAAAAGGAACAGCTCATGCGCACCCGCGCACGCAACTACGTTCACCGTAATTCCTTTATCCTGACCAACATCGGTGCATTCCATCTGCCGGAAAGCATGCAGAAGTATGTCCTTGACTATGCGGCAATTCTGCCCTGTGCTTCCATGCCCTTCGGTGTACTGGTAAGCTCCTATAACGGCTATCTGAAAATCAGCCTGGCACAGCGTGACCACAACATGGACCTGGTACGCAATCTGCTGGATAATCTGGCTGAGACCGGTGTAAGGGCAACCACCTATTCTTATCGGTTCCATACCACCTGGTATGACGGTAAGCATCTTGCTGAGTAAGATTAAAAAGAATAAGACCCGGACTGGAATTCAGTCCGGGTCTTATTGTCGTTGTCAGAGCATTTTTACCACAGCATGGCAAACAGGGATGCGGTACATGCGGTCAGGATACCGGCAACCGCAACAGCCAGGGAACTCATAGCTCCCTCCGCCTGTCCGATTTCCAGTGCACGTGCCGTACCAATGGCATGGGACGCCGTGCCGATGGCAAGACCCTTGGCAATCGGTTCCTCAATGCGGAACAGGCTGCATACAGCAGAAGCAATCATATTCCCCAAAATGCCGGTGAGGATGATAACGGCAACCGTAATGGTCACAATACCGCCCAATTCCTCCGAAACACCCATGCCGATGGCTGTGGTGATGGATTTGGGCAGGAAGGTGACATACTGCTCATGCGTCAGACCGAACAGGACAGACAGCGCCAGAATGCCTGCCATGCTGGCAATGACACCGCTCAGGACACCGGTAAAGATCGCCACTGCATGCCGCTTTAACAGCTCCAGCTGCTGATACAGCGGAATGGCAAGGCATACCGTTGCCGGCGTCAGCAGATAACTGATGTACTTTGCCCCTTCATAATAGGCGGTATAGGTAATATCACATGCCGACAGCAGCACCATCACGATGATGACGGCAATCAGCAGCGGATTAAAGATGGCAAGCTTCCATTTGTTCTTGCACCACTGGCCAAATAAAAATGCCGCAATCGTCAGAAAAGCGCCAAAATAAGTACAGCTCATCAGAATTTCACTCATGCCTGCTTCCCACCTTTCCATGGCGGATCATCACCTGGGTCACCTGTCCGGTTACTGCCATGACCAGTACGGTAATGATAACGGTAATCACAATAGCCGGAATCAGAATCGGCCGGAGCTGTCCCCAGCTGTCCAGCAGCCCCACCGCCGCCGGAACAAACAAAATCGGCATGATTTCAATCAAAAATTCTCCTGCCTCCCGGACGGATTCCAGCTTCAGCACACCGCTCATCAATGCCGCCAGAAGGATTACCATGCCATAAATACTTGCCGGAATCGGCAGCGGAAGCAGACTTTTCAGTCCCTCTCCCAGAAAAGTAATCAACAGGATAATACCAAACTGTTTCAGAATTTTCACCTGTATCGCTCCAATCTACGTTATCCTTTCACACAAACTCACTGCATAAAAAATCGGAGCAGACCGAAATCTGCTCCGACATGGTGCCGCTGACCGGGCTTGAACCGGTACGCTGTAAACCAGCGAGGGATTTTAAGTCCCTTGCGTCTGCCAATTCCGCCACAGCGGCAAATCGACTCATATAGTATACCAATTGTTCCCGCTTCTGTCAAGCAATATAAAAAATTTCATTTGCAAACCCGTAAAAACCGACTTCCCAGCGCGGTTAATGTCAGATTCCCTGCATGCAGCCGGACACTGCGTTCCCGATACTGGGGAAACCGGTCACAAAACTGCTTCACGGTCTCATCTACCACCGGCTGAAACAGCAGATAAATGTCCTCATACCGGTTGTCCTGCATCTCCTCCAGTGCCTGCCGTTCCGCATACATGCGGATGTCCACCAGCCCCAGCCGGAGCAGGTTGTCCATTGCCGCCTGTACCCGTTCATAATCGCCGTCCTCCGGCAGAAACTCTGTCATGCGGGTTACCAGCTCAACCGAGGTGACAACATCCTCACAGGGCTTTCCGGCAAAGCCTCCGCTCTTCTTCATGCGGCTCAGATAGCAGTCCAGCACCGGCATTCTTCCCTGTTTGCCGATGGTATCCAGCAGGCTCAGGTCGGTTGCATCCATCTGGCTGACCAGAAACGAGAAGGCCGGATGCACTGTACTGTCCTCCTGCATGGCGGCGGCCAGCAAAGCAATATAGCGTGCTTTCTGCTGCTCCCCGGCCCAGCCGTACTGCCGCAGGATATTTCCTGCCAGTGCCGGAGCTGGCTGGCATGGCTGCTGTGTCAGCCTCCTGCCCACAGCGTCAGCAATCTCCTCCTGTACCGCCGGTTCCATGCCATATGGCTGTAAATACGCAGTAATTTGCTGTTCAAACACGGTATATCCGTCCTTTCCTCTAAAAAAAGCGTCCTGTCTCCCCTTTCGGGAAAACAGGACACCATTGTCTGCATGCTATAACGATCAGATTTCTTCCTGAATGCCCGGCAGGCGCGGAATGGTGGCAAAGCCTCTTGCCAGATCCTCATCCGTCGGGATATAGTCGGTCATGGTCTTTTCATTGTATGCCTTATAAGCAGCCAGGTCAAAGTAACCGGTACCGGTCAGGTTAAACAGGATGGTCTTGGACTCGCCGGATTCACGGCACTTGATTGCCTCATCAATTGCCACACGGATGGCATGGGAGGATTCCGGTGCCGGCAGGATGCCTTCAATTCTGGCAAACATTTCAGCTGCTTCAAATACCGCCGTCTGTTCCACGGCACGTGCTTCATCCAGATAGCCGTCATGATACAGCTGGGACAGGATCGGGCTCATGCCATGATAACGCAGGCCGCCTGCATGGTTCGGGGACGGAATATAGCCGCAGCCCAGGGTATACATCTTTGCCAGCGGTGTAACCATGCCGGTATCACAGAAGTCATACGCAAACTTGCCCCGGGTCATGGACGGGCAGGATGCCGGTTCCACGGCGATAAAATGCGGAGCCTGTTTTCCCGCCAGCTTGTCTCCCATAAACGGCGCCATAATGCCGCCCAGATTGGAGCCGCCGCCTGCGCAGCCGATGACAATATCCGGATAAGCATCCACTTTTTCCATTGCTGCCTTTGCTTCCAGACCGATGATGCTCTGATGAATCAGCACCTGATTGAGCACGCTGCCCAGCACATACCGGTAGCCCTCATGGGAGGTGGCATATTCTACCGCCTCGGAAATGGCAGTGCCCAGAGAACCGGAGCTGCCCGGGAAACGTTCATTGATTTCCCTGCCCACCTTGGTGGTCATGGACGGGGACGGTACAATATCCGCGTCATAGGTATGCATAACCTCCTTGCGGTATGGCTTCTGCTCATAGGAGCATTTTACCATAAATACCTTGCAGTCCAGGCCAAAATACTGGCATGCCATGGAAAGCGCAGTGCCCCACTGGCCCGCACCGGTCTCCGTGGTAACACCCTTCAGTCCCTGCTGCTTGGCATAATATGCCTGTGCAATGGAGGAATTCAGCTTATGGCTGCCGCTGGTGTTGCCGCCTTCATACTTATAATAAATCTTTGCCGGGGTATCCAGTGCTTTTTCCAGATAGTACGCACGCATCAGCGGGGATGGGCGGTACATACGGTAGCGGTCCCGTACCGGTTCGGGAATGTCGATAAAACGATCCTGCGTATTCAGCTCCTGTGCAGCCAGCTCGGTACAGAACACCGGCTCCAGATCAGCCAGCTGTACCGGCTGCAGGGTGCCCGGATGCAGAATCGGACGATGGTCGGTTTTCATATCCGCGCGGACGTTATACCACTGCTGGGGGATTTCGTCCTCACTCAGATAAATTTTATATGGATCTCTTGCCATGGTATCTCTTCTCCAATATACTTATTTTTATACATCACCGTAGTAAAGTGCATCATATGGTTTCATTATAAGGCCATCATACCATGCTGTCAAGGGGATATAAACCGCTGTTTTGCACATTTTTGCCGTTATACCGCCGCAAAGCGCAAAAAATCCGACAGGCACGGATACCTGTCGGATTCATTGTCATCATTTCACTGGTTAAATGCTTACTTTACTGCGTTGCGGGACGGATCACGCAGGACAACGTCATGTGCGCCGCCTTCTACCAGAGAGGTTGCGGATACCAGCGTGATCTTTGCCTTCTCCTGCAGCTCCGGAATGGTCAGCGCGCCACAGTTGCACATGGTGGAACGGATCTTTGCCAGCGTCATGCCAACGTTATCCTTCAGTGCGCCTGCATACGGTACATAGGAGTCAACGCCTTCCTCAAAGGACAGCTTCTTTTCACCGCCCATATCATACCGCTGCCAGTTTCTTGCACGGGAGGAGCCTTCGCCCCAGTACTCCTTCATGTAGGAGCCGCCTACAACAACACGGTTGGTCGGGGATTCATCGAAACGGGAGAAGTAACGGCCCAGCATCAGGAAGTCTGCACCCATTGCCAGTGCCAGCGTCATATGGTAATCATATACCAGACCGCCGTCAGAGCAAATCGGGATATAAATGCCGGTCTGTTCGAAGTACTCGTCACGCGCCTTGACAACATCAATCAGTGCGGTAGCCTGTCCACGGCCAATGCCCTTCTGCTCACGGGTGATACAGATGGAACCGCCGCCGATGCCGACCTTGACGAAGTCCGCACCGCACTTTGCCAGGAACAGGAAGCCTTCCTTGTCAACCACGTTGCCCATGCCGACCTTGACGGTATCACCATAGTGCTCACGAATCCATTCGATGGTCAGCTTCTGCCATTCAGAGAAGCCCTCGGAGGAGTCAATACACAGTACATCTGCGCCTGCCTCTACCAGAGCCGGAACACGCTCTGCATAGTCGCGGGTATTGATACCTGCGCCGACCATGTAACGCTTATGGGAATCCAGCAGCTCCAGGGCATTTTCCTTGTGGGAATCATAGTCCTTGCGGAATACCATGTATACCAGATTCTGATTTTCATCAATAATCGGCAGGGCATTCAGCTTGTGATCCCAGATAATGTTGTTGGCAATCTTCAGGGTGGTATCCTTCGGTGCGGTAATCAGCTTCTCAAACGGAGTCATGAACTCAGCAACCTTCGTGTTGCGCTCCATACGGCTGATACGGTAATCACGGCCGGTAACAATACCCAGCAGCTTGCCGTTCGGGGTGCCATCCTCGGTAACAGCCATGGTGGAATGGCCGGTTCTCTCCTTCAGCTCCAGCACATCTGCCAGAGTCTGGTTCGGCTTGATGTTGGAATCGCTGACAACGAAGCCTGCCTTGTAGCTCTTTACCTTTGCAACCATGGCAGCTTCGGATTCAATGCTCTGGGAGCCATAAATAAAGGACATGCCGCCTTCCTTTGCCAGTGCAATTGCCATGGTATCATTGGAAACGGCCTGCATGATTGCGGATACCATCGGAATATTCGTGGAAATCGGGCATTCCTCTACCCCCTTGCGATACTTGACAATCGGTGTTTTCAGGCTGACGTTAGCAGGAACACACTCCTTGGAAGAATAACCCGGCACCAGCAGGTATTCACTGAAGGTATGGGACGGTTCAGAAAAATAATATGCCATATGATTCGACTCCCTTCACAATGTTCAATCAGAAATTTTATTGTAATTAAAATACATTATACCCGTTGTACCATATAAAGTAAATCACCGAACTGTCGAAATTTTCCTGAAAATTTTCGTGCTTCATGGGCAATATTCTGTATGCGTTTCGCATGCGGACAGTTGTATGTTTGACGCGGCAGTTTTAGGGGGGAAAAGTTTGAACAAATGACCAAAAATATGCAGAAACAGCAAACCCGCCAGCAAAAGCTGACGGGTCGGTGGTTTTAACTGTTATAGTGGATGACAGCAGAGGTCAGAGGTTCATTTTCCCCGTCAATCGAAATCGCAGACCACTGCGCCTCACTGCCGGTATAATACACATTGGCCAGTCTGTCGCATTCGGCAAATGCACCATAACCAATGCCCGTCACACTGGACGGAATCGTCACGCGCGTCAGGCCGGAGCAATCCATAAACGTGCCCTCGCCGATGCGCGTCACACCCTCCGGAATCGTCACGCTGGGCAGGCTGTCGCAAAGCTGAAACGCATAATCGCCGATGCTTGTCACGCTGTCCGGAATCGTCACGTTTGTCAGGCCGCGGCAATATACAAACGCACTGTCACCGATGCGGGTCACGCTGGATGGAATGGTGTATTCGCCCGTTTTGCCTCCGGGATACACGACCAATTCTGTCTTGTTTTTATTAAACAGCACACCATTTGCGGAACTGTAAGCCGGATTATTGCTGTCTATTGTAAAGCCTGTCAATCCGTCACAGCAGCTGAACGCGTCACCGCCGATACTGGTCACACCATTGCCGATCGTCACACTCGTCAGGCCGGAGCAGCCTTGAAACGCACTATCGCCGATGGTTGTCACGCTGTCCGGAATTGTCATGCTGGGCAGACTGTCGCACTGCCAAAATGCCCCCTCACCGATGCTCGTCACGCTGTCCGGGATCGTTATGTTGGTCAACCTGGAGCAATCCCGGAACGCCTCTTTTTCAATGCTCACCACGCTGTTACCCATCGTCACGCTGGTCAGACTGCTGCAATCATAAAATGCACCATTTCCGATGCTCTTTACGCCATTACCGATTATCACACTTTTCAGGCTGGGACAATCATAAAATGCACCACTGCCGATGCTGGCCACGCTGTCCGGAATCGTCATGCTGGTCAGACTGGAGCAAAACTCAAACATACCATCGCCGATGCTCGTTACATTATCCGGAATCGTCACACCCGTCAGGCTGCTGCAATGGCTGAATGAAAAATCACCGATGCTCGTTACGCTGTCCGGGATCGTCACGCTGGTCACACTGCTGCAATCATAAAATGCACTGTAGCTGATGCTCGTCACGCCATCTTCAATCACAATTTTCTTGATTTGTTCGCGGAACGCATTCCATGGAGGTGCTTCATAGAGCCAATCATACATCTGCCCTGTTCCGCTGATCGTCAACGTGCCAGCGCTATCCAAAGTCCATGTCAGATTATCGCCGCATATATTGTCCCCCATCTGGCTGTTCCCCATCTGGCAAAAGCCCCGCAGGATGGATGCCGCCTGTGCACGGGTGGTGAATGCCTGCGGCAGGAGCAGTACCTGACCATTGGACTGTTTGCTGCCGTTGATTAGCTTGTTCTGGTTTGCCCAGGTCATGGCGCTGACAGCCCAGCCGGAAATATCGCCGGTATCCGGGAAATCCAGCGAGCCACGCACCTCCGGTTTGCCTTGATAGTTGTACAAAAACTGGGCAAACTGCTCCCGGCTGACCCGGCCCTCCGGGTTAAATTTTCCGCCGCCTACACCTGCGGTAACGTTGTTTGATACTGCCCACTGGACTGCATCATAATACCACCGGTTCTCCGGCACATCCTCAAAGGAGGTACTGCCGGTATAGGATGGCTTGTTTTCCTTGTTGTACAGAATCTGTACGACCATGGCACGGGTGAGGGTACTTTCCGGCCCGAAGGTCGTGGGAGATGTACCCGCCATCAGCCCGTTCTGGTATACATATTCTACTGCGTCATAGTACCATGCACCTTGCTTCACATCGGTGAAGGGTATGCCGGCTGACTGCCCGCTTTTTGTGGCGCCGTCCACATCCACAGCAGATGTGATTGCCGGGAACATTCCCACCACAAGGCCGCCAGCCAGCAGCAGGCTGGTAATCCTCTTTTTCCAGTTCATACGTTACCTCCTTATTTTGCACAAAACATCTGCGAAAAAATCTGCTTTTATCATACCATACCAACAATTCCGGGTCAACGCTTATACCCTAATCGCATATTTTTGCAAAAAACAGGCAGCCCGCAGGCTGCCTGTTTTGCTGTCGTGCTTATTTGTCAATCGGGGAATCAATGAGTGAAGCAACCCGGAAGCAGTGTCTGTGTCCGTCTTCCTCTTCGGTTCTGGCTTCAGCAAAGTGGACGTGGCGGCCGCCGCCGACAAATACAGCTCCGCCTGTGCGTCCCTTGAACTCATGGTAATGTCCGTCGGCAAAGTCCGTGTGGAAGCAGATCTCATGCACATGGTCGTTGCCGCCGATCTGAATGGCTTCGCCACTCACGGTTGCAAAACGATGGTTGTGGGCATCATTGCAGCAGCCGAATACCTGCGTGCTGCCCAGTACCTCATGGACATGTCTCTGTCTGCGTCTGCGGTCGCGGTCACGGTCACAGTCGCGATCCTTGTCGCGATCCCGGTCACGGTCGCAACGATTGCAGTCCCGATCACGGTCGCGGTCGCGATCCCGGTCACGGTCACGATCCCGATCACACGGTTTCTGCTCCTGACAATCAGGTCCGCCGGCACGGGCCATAATGGTCTCAAAATCCATAGCCATAGGAATGCTCTCCTGTCTGAATGATGTGAAGGGCGGTGGTTCCGTCCCTGTATCATTCTATGCTTTTCCCCCTCGCGCTGTGACACGGCAAAAGGGCGCAGCCAATGGCTGCGCCCTCTCTTTTTCAGGTCTTTGTTTATTTCTGCGTCACCGCGCTGAGGAATGCCCTGGTGCGTTCCTGCTGCGGATGGTCAAAGATCTGCTCCGGTGTGCCTTCTTCCGTGATATAGCCGTCCGACATGAACAGGACACGGTCAGCAACCTCACGGGCAAAGCCCATCTCGTGCGTAACCACGACCATGGTCATGCCATCCTTTGCCAGTGCCTTCATAACATCCAGAACCTCGCCGACCATCTCCGGGTCAAGCGCACTGGTAGGCTCATCAAACAGAATTGCCTTCGGTTCCATCATCAGGGAACGGACAATCGCAACACGCTGCTTCTGTCCGCCGGAAAGCTGGGCAGGATAATTATCTGCCTTTTCTGCCAGACCGACACGCTCCAGAAGTCCCATGGCCTTGTTTTTCGCGTCCGCTTCACTCATCAGCTTCTGCTTGACCGGTGCCAGCATCAGATTGTCCAGCACTGTCAGATGATTGAACAGGTTAAAATGCTGGAATACCATGCTGAGCTTCTGGCGTACCTTGTTGATATCACTGTCCTTGTCCATGATATTGTTGCCGTCGAAAAAGATCTTTCCGTCTGTCGGTTCTTCCAGCCGGTTGAGGCAGCGCAGGAAGGTACTTTTGCCGGAGCCGGACGGGCCGATGACAACGACACATTCACCCTTCTCAATATGGCAGTTGATGTTCTTCAGTACCTGAAGATCGCCAAAGTCCTTTTTTAAATCCTTAACGATTATCACTCTGACGCAGCCTCCTTTCGATCACAGCCAGAATCTTGGTCATAATCTTTACCAGAATATAGTATACAATCGCAACCGCAATCAGCGGCAGGAATGCCTGATAGGTACGCGATACAATGAAGTCGCCTGCCTTGGTCAGGTCAACAATGGCAACATAACCTACAATGGAGGTTTCCTTCACCAGTGTAATCATTTCATTGCCCAGTGCCGGGATGACATTCTTAATCGCCTGCGGCAGAATGATATAGCGCATGGTTTCACCATAGGTAAAGCCCAGAGAACGTCCGCCTTCCATCTGTCCCACATCCACAGCAAGAATGCCGGCACGGATGTTCTCCGCAACATAGGCACCGCTGTTGATGCCGAAGGACAGGATTGCCGCGATATATGCATACCGGCTGCGGAAAATAACCATGAACATAATCAGCAGCTGAACCATCGCCGGCGTGCCGCGGATGATGTCGATGTATGCGCCCGCAATCCGGGACAGTACGGTCTTGCGCTTCCTGCGCGTCTCGGTCAGCTTCATCAGCGCGAGGATAAAGCCGAGCACAATGCCCAGGATACCTGCGCAAATCGAAATACCAATCGTGACACCCAGGCCCTTTGCCATCAGCTGATAGCCGTTGGTATCCACAAATACATACTTGAGATTGTTCAGGAATTCCTGAACAATATTGTCAGAGGCTTCCTTTTCCGCGCCGGTGTTATCCTCAATATACTGGGCAACCAGCTCATCAAACGTACCGTCTTCCTTGATCTTTGCAAGGCCGCTGTTGATCTTTTCCAACAGCTCCGTATCGCCCTTCTTGACCGCGATTGCATATTCCTCGGTAGACGTGTCGTCTTCAATCAGCTTCAGCTTGCCGCTGTTGCTGGCAACGAAATTCTCTGCCGGGTTTTTGTCAATGACAACCGCATCCACACCGCCATTGTTCAGCGAAACAATGGCATCCGTGCCCTTCTTGAAGCGCTTGACCTCGGTGTTTTCATCGGTGATGACGTCATTATCCTCACCCGGTGTGCACAGCAGGTCACCAGTGGTGCCTTCCTGTACCGCAATCTTTTTGCCGTTCAGGTCTGCCAGACCCGTAACGTCGCTGTCCTTTGCCACAACAATGCACTGTGTTGCGGTATAATAGCTGTCGGAGAAATCTACCGACTGCTTGCGCTCATCGGTCACGGTCATGCCCGCAATAACTGCATCCAGGCTGCCGGTGGACAGCGATGCAATCAGCGACTTGAATTCCATGTTGGTGATCTTGACCTCAAAGCCCTCAGCCTCGCCGATAGCCTTGATGACTGCCATGTCGAAGCCATCCGGCTCGCCGTTGTCACCCATGTACTCAAACGGCGGGAATTCCGCGTTGGTGCCTACGTTGACAACCAGCTTTTCGCCATTCTCCGCAGGCTCTTCCTCCTCGGTGTCACCGCCGATATACTCGGCAACCAGCTTGTCAAAGGTGCCGTCCTGCTTGATCTTTGCCAGACCGCTGTTGATCTTTTCCAGCAGCTCGGTATCACCCTTGCCCACGGCAATGGCATATTCCTCGGTAGAAGTCTCATCTTCAATCATCTTGAGCTTGCCTTCGTTGTTTGCAACAAAGGTTTCTGCCGGGTTTTTGTCGATGACAACCGCATCCACACCGCCATTGTTCAGCGTGACAACTGCATCCGTGCCCTTCTTGAAGCGCTTGACCTCGGTGTTTGCGTCTGTGATGACGTCATTGTCCTCAGCCGGTGTGCACAACAGGTCACCGGTGGTGCCTTCCTGCACCGCAATCTTTTTGCCGTTCAGGTCTGCCAGGCTTTTGATGTCGCTGTCTGCCGGAACAACAATGCACTGCTTTGCGGTGTAATAGCTGTCGGAAAAATCCACTGACTGCTTGCGCTCATCGGTCACGGTCATGCCCGCAATGACTGCATCCAGACTACCGGTGGACAGCGATGCAATCAGCGACTTGAATTCCATATTGGTGATCTTGACCTCAAAGCCCTCAGCCTCGCCGATGGCCTTGATGACCGCCATATCGAATCCATCCGGTTCGCCGTTGTTGCCGATGTACTCAAACGGCGGGAATTCTGCGTTGGTGCCAACGGTGATTACGTCCGTTGCCTGCGCCGGACTGGAAACGGGAAAGAACATACCGCCCAATACTGCCAGACAGGCCAGACACATCGCCAGCACACGTTTCGTGCTCTTTTTCATGTGTTCGTCCCTTCTTTCATTTTTTACAAAAAAGAGGATGAGGCCGACGAAAGACACTCGTAGTCTCATCCTCTATTTTATTTTTTACCGATTCTGATTATTCAACCGGAACAGTCCAGCCCATTTCGTCCGGCAGGTTACCCCACTGGATGCCAGTCAGGGTATCATACAGCTTATGGGTTACCGGTCCGATCTCACCGTTGTTGATGTAAGCGACCTGATCCTCAAAGCGCAGCTCGCCAACCGGGGAGATAACGGCTGCCGTACCGGTGCCGAATACTTCCTCCAGCTTGCCTTCCTCGGAAGCCTTCATGACATCTGCAATCGGCAGACGCTCTTCGGAAACGGTATAACCCCAGTGCTTGAGCAGGTCAATGCAGGAACGGCGGGTAACGCCCGGCAGAACCGTGCCAACACACGGAGCGGTATAAATGGTACCGTCAATCTTAAAGAAGCAGTTCATGGAACCAACTTCTTCCACATATTTATGCTCTACGCCATCCAGCCACAGGGTCTGCTCATAGCCCAGATCATGTGCCTTTACCTGGGAAATCAGGGATGCAGCATAGTTGCCGCCGCACTTGGTAAAGCCGGTACCGCCCGGGCATGCACGGGTGTACTCGTCCTCGACAAAGATCTTAACCGGGTTGATGCCGGTGGAGTAATATGCGCCGACCGGGGAGCAGATGATAATGAACTGATGGGTCTTGGAGGTACGAACGCCCAGATGCGGCTCGGTTGCGATGACAAACGGGCGGATGTACAGGGAGGTACCCGGCTCAGACGGAACCCAGTCCTCTTCTACCTTTACCAGCGTCTTGACAGCCTGGACAAAATCCTCCACAGACAGGGACGGCAGGCACATACGCTTGTTGGTATTAATCATACGCTCTGCGTTGCAGTCCGGACGGAACAGCTGGATCTTGCCTTCCGGAGTGCGGTAAGCCTTCAGGCCCTCGAAGGACTCCATGGCATAATGCAGCACCATGGCAGCCGGGTCGATGGAAAGCGGCTGATACGGTACAATGCGCGCGTCATGCCAGCCGATGCCCTCGGTATGGTCGATGACAAACATATTGTCGGTATAGTAGATACCGAAGCCCAGATGCTTGGAATCCGGTTTAGCCTTCTTTTCCGTTGCCGGAGCGATTTTGATATTCAGCATTTTATTCACTCTTTTCCCGCCATACAGCGAATTTGTTAAAAATAATCGTATGAGATTATTTTATATAACTTCCCTGCGTATTGCAATAGCCCCGCGCCATTTTTTTGCCCGAATTGCGATTTTTTTGAAGTTTTTTCAAGTATCCCCCTGCATTTCCGCATAAAATCATGCATTTTCCATATTTTTTTGGGCAGGATCATTCGTTTTTCAAAAAAATCACGCAGTCAG
Organism: Clostridiales bacterium; assembly: GCA_004555915.1. GTDB lineage: Bacteria > Bacillota > Clostridia > Oscillospirales > Butyricicoccaceae > Butyricicoccus_A. Next base: position 93,090 of record SFJM01000004.1, read on the forward strand.
GACCACCGGCATAGCCGGTGGCCTGTTGTGGCCCTATAAGGGCCTTATGCTGGCGTAACCTGAAGGTCTACGAAGCTCCGCCAACCGCAG
>SFJM01000064.1 GCA_004555915.1 Clostridiales bacterium
ATTTATTCTTGTAGCCTGCCGCTGATACCGTCTGGATTGGCTTTTCCTTTCTTTTTGTTCCCTTTAATTAGCCATGAACTGCTTCATGCCCTGGCTCTTCGCGCCGGGGTTATCGGAGCCGTAACCTTCCATGAGGTTCATAGCACCCCACACGCCCAGACCGGCACCCAATGCCACAACCAGAGTCTTCAGAACGTCCACTGCGCTGTTAAAGAATTCCATAGAAAAATCTCCTTTGTTTTGAAAAAGTGACCCTGCACACACCTGAAATCCGTTTGCAAAAAGCCGAAAACCACGGCGAAGGCTGATTTTCCGGTGTACCTGTTGGGTCAATGGGTAAAAAATAACCGCTCGTCTTATCAGGCGGGCGGGAGTGAATCAGCATCCACCATGATGAAGGTATCATCCGGGTGGATTTTTTCTTTTCGGTTCAAGAACTTCTCAATATCGAGGGCGTTCTTGGGGTCATAATCGGAGGTGTACTTGTAGTTCGGGTGCTGGGTCAGGTCGTATTTGTCCGAAAGGAAAGGTCTGACACCACGCAGCTGCAGGATGCACTTGCCGCCATCCAGCACAGCTATTTCATCCCGGCTCATGAGCTCGTGGCCGAGTTTTTGGTAGTTGGTGCCATAAGATGGTGAGTTCCCTCTGGTGTCGGAATTGTTGTAGCTGTCGATTGTTTCTTTTCCTAGTGCTTCAGACAACTCTTTCAGGGTGGTGGGTTCGCTGCCGCCGAGGAAGATCTGCGAATCCATATTGCCGACAATGGTGTCGGCGTTGTCCTTGTAGATGGCTTTCAGCTGGCTGCGGGTCTGCAAAACCAGACACGCCGAGATCTCACGGCTGCGGATGGTAGCCACCAGTTTTTCCAGCTGTGGAATCTGACCGATGTTAGCACACTCATCAATGAGGCACCGCACATGGATGGGCAGCTTACCGCCGTACACATCATCGGCTTTGTCGCACAGCAAGTTGAAAAGCTGGGTGTAGATCATGGAGATCAGAAAGTTAAAGGTGCTGTCCGTATCGCTCATGATAAGGAACAGCGCCGTTTTCCGGTCACCCAGCTTGTCCAGTTCCAGCTCATCGTACATGGTGGCATCCCGGACTTCCTGAATATCGAAGGGTGCGAGCCGGGCACCGCAGGAAATAAGGATAGACTTAGCCGTTTTGCCGGCAGCTAGCTTGTAAAGTTTGTACTGCCGCACGGCAAAGGATTTTGGTTTTTTCTTACCCAGATCCTCAAACAACAGGTCTACCGGATTCTGATAAGTTTCATCGTCCTCAGAAACCTGCATAGTATTCAACATTTCCAACAGTGTTGCGAAGTTTTGCTCCTCAACCGGGGCTTCGTAGTGGAGGTACGCGATCAGTGAAACCAGAAAAAGCCGTTCAGCCTTGTCCCAGAAAGGGTCGCCGCCTTGACCCTCACCTTTGGTGTTGGTCATCAGTGCGGTGACGAGCTTCAGAATGTCCTTTTCACTGTGGATGTACGCCATGGGGTTATAGCGCATACTCTTGGAAAAGTTGATGGTGTTGAAAATCTTTAGCTTGTAGCCCTTTTGTAACAGGGCATTGCCGCACTCGACCACGATACTGCCTTTCGGATCGGTGACCACATAGGAACTGTGACATTGTAAAAGGTTGGGCTTGAGCCAAAACCGGGTCTTGCCGCTGCCGGAGCCGCCGACTACCAGCACGTTTTTGTTCCGAGCATTCTTCGGATTAGGCGGGCGGTTGGACATCATCAGCCGTTCTGTTTTGGTCAGGATGATATTGGCCTCAAACTTCGGAGCCATAAACGGCTCGATATCTTTGGGTCCGCCCCACCGGGCAGAACCATACTCCATACCGTGGCGGTACTTCTTGGCGTTTTTGCCTTTCAGGTAGACTGCTAGCCGCATTCCAGCGCCGCAGCACAGACCAATGAACAAGTCAAATGGGTGCAGGCTGGGCAGCGGATTTGAAAATGCAGCCGGGAGCGTATCCATCAGCGATACGATTTTATCGCCCAGTTCCTTGCCCACGGCCAGCCGCCATGCCTCGCCCAGATTGGTTGCCAGCAAGCCAATTACCACATAGGGCAGATAGAGCGCCAGCAGCTTGGAAAACTTCTTTTTGCTCATAGGCCACGCTCCTCCTGCTTGTGCCGCACTTTGTCCGGCAGATTTGCGATAGTCTGTGCCAGATCGTGCAGCTTTGCCAGCACGGAAGGACGCTTGGTTTTATCCAGCACCGATGCCGAATATTCCTTGAACGCTGCGCTCAAGGCATCCGTGTCCTGTGCCTTGAAGTAGACCAGATACCGGGGCGGCTTGCAGGACAGGTCTTTCTGGATGGCATAGTCGATATGATACCGCTTAGCATAGCGGTCAAAGTCCTTGATGCCGGTTTTCTGAATCTCCACATTGGTCACGCCACGGTTCTGTCGCACTAGCCGCTTCATGGACTGCTTGCCCTGCGAAGCGTGCTTGTCGTACTGCCGCAGCAGAAACTGCATCCCACGCAGCAGGGTGCGAGCAGACAGTTTTGTGGTCGAGATGGCAAAGTTGACCGTCTTATGCTCGATTTCTTCCTGCATCGTTACCACCTCCTGTGCAGAAAATCGTCTTAGCGGTCATGTTCCACCGGGGGCTTGCTCACAGCCTTTTCTGCATCACTCCGAATCGATTCATCCGGCACCAGAATGACCATCAGGCGACGCCCCAGAGGGAGAAAGGCTTCGGGTTGATGAAATTCTTCTTCGTACTTCTGCGCCAACTCCGGGGAGAGCGATACAAAGTCCTCCTCTCCCAGCCCCACCACCAGAAAGGTTCCGGCAATGACATCGTACATCAGCCCGTCCTCGTCCCACAGGGCACGGTTCAGGGGCAGACCCGTGAGCTTTGCGTCATCGTTATAGACGATGGCGACCGGGTCATCAGCAAAGGGGTAGCTTGCGCCGATGGAGCCACCCACAGCCTGCTGCAAGGCTTTCAGGTCGTTATCGATCTCGACCTGCTGCGGATACTGCCCCGGTGCAATTTTCAGCACCGACAGAGTGTTCTCGTTCTGTTCCATTATCATCCTCCTTGAATTTGATAGTGATCTCCTGCCCGGCACGGGCAGCGTTCAGCAGCGCTGCCACGAAGAAGCCAAAAATAGCACCGGCTTCAAAAATGACAAACGAATAAATTAAATTCATAGCGAACCTCCTACATTGACTGAACTGTGAGAAGAATCCTCTCAGGGAGGACGGGGAGCGCAAGACGCGGTGACGGTATGCTTAATGGAAACATTGGCACGAGTGTGCGGTGCGGCATCGGTAGAAAAATAGTCGTACAGAGCATCCCGCAGAGAATGGAAGCAACGAGCATGGTAGTCGTGCAGACGGAGAACCAAAATCTTCAAAACATCAACGGCAGAGCAATAATAGTCCTCCGTGACTTCTGCGAAACTCTCATAGCAGGTCATTTCAGTATCCATGCTGCACCTCTCAGTCAATGCAGATGCAGACCATCTTCTCGCGGCCAGCCATAAGAGGGACGCTGTTCTCGGCCAGATAGCACTGGATCAGATACAGGTCACTGGTGGTAAGGGCAACAAAGCTGCCATTGGTGTCGTAGCGGACAAAGACAACAGCACCGGACAGATACCGCTTGCCAGCCAGCGTGATGACCTGACGAGGGTCGTAACAGAGAGCCAGCGGCACATCTTCGCTGATGTTGTAGCAGGAATCTGCTTCATCGAAGCAAGGCAGGTAACTGCGAACGTTCGCCAGCGGGGTGATGGTCAGTTCGATCTCCGGGGCAATCACGGCGGCGTAAACTTCATCATCGCCGAGCTGCCGCTCCAGCACATCGCTCATCTTGTTGAAGAAGTCGGTCACAGCATTGTCCATGTGGCTGATTTGCTGGCTCATACTGTCGATGGTCTTTGCGGTCTTGAAATCAATGGTAGTGTTCATAGTGCTTTTTCTCCTAATTTTTGCAAAAAAGAAAGACCCGGTTGGGTCTTACATTCAAAATGTGTGTTAGCGTTCATTCTGCCGCTGCTGTTTGCGTTGCCACTGATCCAGCAGCTTGATGATAGTGTCCTCCATCTGTTTGGGGGTGTAGTTGCGGGGAAAGTATTTCCGCAGGGTATCGTTTTTGATGACTACCTTGTCCAGCTCGTCCTTTTTCTCTTCTCCCATGACCGCAAAGGCAACGTCATACGAGAAGTGCCCTTCCTGCGCCAGCTTTTTAAGCCGCTGCGCTTGGGAAAGGGACGGTGCATTCTGGGTGTCGTTCATGGCTTCTAAAAAATCCCGCTGTTGGCTTTCGTCCAGATAGGACAACTCCACAGCGGGATTAAAGGCAATTTTCTTTTCGTCTACCATGTCCAGCAGTTCCGGAATAAGGTTGGTCAGGCGGATAAAACGCTGGATTTGGTTGCGGCTCTCACCTGAATCCTGTGCCACTTTTTCATCCGCTCGCAACTTCGTCCCAAATTGGGACGAAGTTAAATCTGACCTAGCACCTTGATTTTTTAGGGCTTCCAGCTTCATTTTGTAGGCGAAAGCCCTTTCACTGGGCAAGATGTTCTCACGTTGGAGATTGCTGTCCACCATGAGCAAAACTGCGGCATCATCATCCATCTGACGGACGATAACAGGCAGGGTTTCCAGCCCGGCAAGCTGTGCAGCGTGCTGACGGCGGTGCCCGGAGATGATCTCGTAGCCACCTTCCGGGCGCGGACGGGCAATCAGCGGAGATAGTACGCCGTACTGTTCTACGCTTTCCACCGTGCGCTGCATGGACTCGTCATCCAAAACCTTAAAGGGGTGGTTCTTGAAGGGGAACAGTTCTCCGATGGGAATCTGCTGCACCTGTTCCCGCTGCTGCTCCTGCCGGGATTCTTCGGTGGAGAAGATGTCATCTGCCCCTTTCAGCGACACGTTTAAGCTGTTTTTCGGCATTCGCCATCACCTCCCCAGTCAGAGATTTGTAGGCTTCTGCCACCTTGCCTTTGGGGTCGTGCTGAAAAATGCTTTTGCCCACTGCACTGATCTCCGCAGCACGGACAGATCTAGGAATGGTCTGGTCGAACACCTTGATCTTGCTGCCGTAGGCACCCCGAATCAAATTGTCGATTTGTTGCCCGTAGTTGGTGCGGTTGTCCGTCATGGTCAGAAGAATGCCCTCGATTTTCAGTTTCGGGTTGATCTGCCGCCGGACTTTTTGGACGGTCTGCAAAAGCTGTTCCAAGCCCTTCGCAGACAGGTACTGTGCCTGCACGGGAATTAGGGTGGTATCTGCCGCTGCCAGTGCATTGACGGTCAGCATCCCAAGGGAAGGGGTACAATCCAGCAGAATGAAATCGTAGTCGTGCTTTGCGCCTTCCAGCACCTGTTTCAGCATCTTTTCCCGGTTCATGCAGTTGACAAGGGAAACTTCCAGCCCTGCCAGTTCAATGTTTGCCGGAATCAGGTCAACGCCCTCTGCATGGTGCAGGATGCCTTCACCGGGCGGAATGCTCTGATCGTTCATGGCTTTTGCCATCAGGGTGGAAAGGGTAGTGGGCAGTTCATCGGGCTGTTGCCAGCCCATGCTGATGGTCAAGCTGCCCTGCGGGTCAGCGTCCACCAACAGGACTTTTTTGCCCTCCATCGCCAGCCCGATGCCCAGATTTTCACAGGTCGTGGTCTTGCCGGTGCCGCCTTTCTGGTTGACGATGGCAATCGTAGTTGCTTTCTTTGAAATTTTTATCACCCCCGCATCGCTAAGTCGTGATTAGTTTGGTTCTGGTAGGAAAGCTGCATCGTGGTGGGTGCGTTGTACAGAGAAGCGAGCAGGTATTGCTTCATGTTTCGGATCGGGCTGCTGTTCTCTGCAAGGCACTTCAGCACAAAGCGAATATGGTCGGCGTTCAGCTTCATAAACCGGCTGCGCACCACCTCGGCGGGCTTATCGTCCCCGGCAATGTGCAGCAGCTTGCGATTAGTGGCACAGGTGTCCACCAGCAAATCTACGATCTGATAGATGGTATCCTCATCGTCCGGGCAGAGCCGGAGCAGAAGGTCTACCTCCAAAGACTGAGAAAAATATTCTTCCAGTTGGGCGCGTTTGCTCATCCAGTCGTTTTCATCGGAATAGATAGGATCAGTATCGCTTACCTCTGTATTATTTCTCTCAGTCTTATTACATCGTAGTTTGGCCGGATCTTGAAGCGTATTCTGGACGGTTCCAGAATCGTCATTATCACGATTCAAGTAGGGCGTTTTTGACGATTCTGACGAAAAATTCTTTACATAGATGAGATCGGGCTTACCCAGCCCCCTCCGTTTGCGTTCAATCAGGCTGTACTCTTCCAGTTCTCGCAGCAGCTTGGTGGCCTTTTTATCGGCACAGCCCAGTGAATCCTGCACCTCCTGCACAGTATAGATGATGAACACCCGCCCAGCTTTGTCCAACCAACCATTCCGGGCTGAAAGGCTCATGCGGTCCAGCAGGATACCGTACAGGGTTTTGGCATCTGTGGAAAGCGGTTGGAAGCGGCTATCCTGAAACAACAGCTTGGGAATCCGGTAGAAGGAGAACAGCTCGCTGGACTGCCCATAGAAGTAATCAAGGTCTGTGGTTCTTGTCGGCTTTTTTTCGGGCATAGAGAATATCCCATTTTTCAGGTGTGGAACGGAACACATTGACCTGCTTCTTATAAGGGCAGTGGGCGTACAGGCAGGTGCGGAATTTGAAATCAGGCCGATAGTACGGACACAGCTTGCAGCTGTCCGGGGCACGGTCAGAACCTTCTCCAGCGGCGATCACATGGTGCATGGAGTGCTGAACATGGCGCAGGGCTTCGTTTCGCTTGTGGCTCACTTGGCATCACCTCGTTTCTCCAGCGGTGCCATCAGGTCTTTGTAGCAGGGAATCAGCACACAGGGCTTTGCCCGCTTGTAGGGGCATCCTTCGCACTTGCTGGGGCCTTTGGGCGGCTCGATCAGATAGTAGCAGTTCTCTTTACCGAGAACGCAGCCCTTCTTTCGGTTCTTCCAGAAGAAGCAGTGCCGGCAATCTGCCGGGCGGGAAGCATGGTAGCGGATACCGTCCATCGTGACGGTCAGAACTTTTTTCATCGGTAAACCCTCCTTTGATGGATTCGGGAAGTTCAGCCCGAAAACAAAAAAGCGCGTTCCTCTTTCTGTTCCGAGAGAGCAGCGAGTGAACGCGCTATGTATGGAGAAAAGTGTTTTGCACGGTTTTGGGCAGGAATGTGGAAAATAGATTTACACAGTTTATCTTGTATTTACATGGATTTACAGGAAAGCGGCTGCCAATTTTAGCAGGGAGCCGGGAAACAGAGCTCAAAAGGTGCTTTATGGGGCTTCATTAGCTGGAAACCTGATTTTATTAGCTGAAACCGAAAATTCTGCTAATGGCATTAGCTGGCTAATTTTGGTGATAGGTTCAAAATGAAAAATGCGAAGATCGTCTTTCACATGGAAAAATGACCTTCGCATT
>SFJM01000065.1 GCA_004555915.1 Clostridiales bacterium
GGCAGCAATCCATGCAACCGAAGCAACACCGAAGATTACCATCACCTCTCAGCCGGAAGATTACACCGGTGAGGTTGGCACCAAGGCAACCTTTACGGTTGCTGCAGAAGGCAATGAGCTGACCTATCAGTGGCAGTATCAGAACGCCGGCAGCAACTACTGGCAGAATTCTTCCCAGAGCGGCAGCACGACGGACACGCTGACTGTTCCGATCACCGAAGCACGTGATGGCCAGAAGTATCGCTGCGTGATCACCGATGCAGATGGCAATACCGTTACTTCTAATGCGGCAGCAATCCATGCAACCGAAGCAGCACCGAAGATTACCATTAACACGCAGCCGACCGATTATATCGGTGCGGTTGGTACCAATGCAACCTTCACCGTTGAGGCTACCGGCGACAGTGAGCTGACCTACCAGTGGCAGTATCAGAATGTCGGCGTCAGCTACTGGCAGAACTCTTCCCAGAACGGCAACAAGACCGCAACACTGACTGTACCGATCACCGAAGCACGTAATGGTCAGAAGTATCGCTGCGTGATCACCGATGCAGATGGCAATACCGTTACTTCCAATGCGGCATCCATCATTGTCGAATAAGTTGCGTTCCAACGGAAAGACAATCTGTAAAGCAGTTGATTTTTATGGTAAAGTAAACAACTGAGTGGGCGCACTGCCTGCGAACAAACATCCTGCATGCTATATTCGTATGGTGTGCAGGGTGTTCTTTCATTCATGAAAACAGGTTGCAATGATGTTCATTAAATGGTATAATGAAAGAAATTTGAAGCATACAGGCCACTTGAAGGGCATAGCCGCTTTTTCCTGGGAATAAGTTGGATTTATGTTGTATTGCTATAAATCTAGGAGGATTACATGATGAGACGTAAAATTCAGGTGATGATCTTGGCCGCATGCATGCTGCTGGCTGCCGGCTGTGGCTCAAAAGATTTATCCGACTCTGTAAACAATGCCGCGACTTCCGCCAATGGTTCCGCTGCACCCACCAGTGAGTCCGCTGCGGGTACCCCATCTTTAAATGTAGAAAATGATACCTTTACCTTTGAACAGCTGGTACGTCAGGCTGGCGCAAAGGAAGCAGATGTATTGACGCTGCTTGGAGCCAAGGAAAAGAGCGATTCTTATGCCACAACCCTGTTTGGCGAGAGTGTAACGGTTGTTCTGATCAGCGAAGGGGATACCGTAAGCGCAATCAAACTGACCTTCGCAGGGACAAACGCTGATTCGGTTATCAATGCAATTGCTGAAGAGCTGGGCATGGATGGCGAACGCACAGATAACACCGCAACATGGTCCTATCAGAATAATACGGTTACGCTGACCACAGATAATCAGAACTGCGTTGTTGATATTACAAAGGCATAAGCAAAGAAGCCTGCAATAAGACAACGTAACAGAGAAAGATTGTTTATCGGCGATGACAGGGAAACAAAAAGCTGATCGGGGCAGCATGAATTGCATGTCTGCTTCGACCAGCTTTTTATTTATGTGAATAAACGATAGATTACCTGATGACAGCCTGACCGTTTATGGTTGACTTTTTTAATCATGAAAGGTATAATATAGATACAACGTGTAGCGTAACTGCGTAATTCCGGTTGCTCGCTGCACGTTGATTTTTTTTATTTGGAGGCAATATGATGGAACAATGGAAATGCAGTATTTGCGGATATATTCATGAAGGAGCGCTGCCTGAGCATTTTACCTGCCCGATTTGTAACAATCCTGCGTCTGTTTTTGAACGCGTGGAACAGGTTCAGACCAGTATAAACAGATACAAGGGAACAAAAACAGAAAAGAATCTCGAAGAAGCCTTTTCCGGGGAAAGTCAGGCGAGAAATAAGTATACATTTTTTGCCAGTGTTGCCCGGCACGAGGGCTATGAGCAGCTGGCAGAGCTGTTTCTGACGACAGCACGCAATGAACAGGCACATGCCCGGATGTGGTTTGAAGCTTTGGGCGGAATCGGTGGAACTGTTGCCAATTTGCTTGCAGCTGCAGAAGGCGAAAACTATGAGTGGACAGATATGTATGATCGAATGGCCAGAGAGGCGGATGAGGAAGGCTTTCACGATATAGCAGAGAAGTTCCGTCAGGTAGCAGTCATTGAAAAAGCACATGAAGAACGGTACCGCAAGCTGCTTTACAATGTGGAGATGCAGCAGGTGTTTGCCAAGAGCGGTCAGACCATGTGGGAATGCCGTGTCTGCGGACATTTGGTTGTTGGAACAACGGCTCCTGCGGTATGCCCTGTTTGCAGCCACAGCCAGAGCTATTTTGAAATTCGCAAGGAAAACTACTAAATCTAATATCGTATGCAGTGTGCAGCCAGGAGGCATAAGTCCAGCTTTCCCGGCTGCATATTTTTTTGTCACATGGAGGTGAAAACAAACATGGCTTCTCAACCCAACTCTGCGAGTAACAGGATTATTACAATCAGCCGCGAATTCGGCAGTGGTGGCCGTACAATTGGCAAAAAAACTGCGGAAAAGCTTGGGATTCCCTGTTACGATGCCCAGCTGATCCAGAAAATCGCCGAGGAAAGTGGATTTGCTGCGGATTATGTCAGAAAAGAAGGGGAAGATGCAGTGGGAGGATGGATTTTTCCAATCATAACGGATCGCACGATGGGAATGACAAATCAGGATACATTATGGGTGATTCAGCGGAAGATTATCCTTGAACTGGCAGAAAAAGTCCCTGCGTTATTGTTGGCAGATGTGCTGACTTCATTTTAAGAGGCAAGGCAGACTGCCTGAATGCATTTATCTACGCCAGCATGGAATGCCGGGCGGCGCGTATTGTGAAAGAATATGGCGAAAGGGAACAGTCGCCGGAACGCCACCTGAAGGAAAAAGATAGACGCCGGGCAGCCTATCATCGGTTCTATACCGACATGACATGGGGGCATGCGCAGAATTACCATATCTGTCTGGACAGCGGTACACTTGGGATCAATACATGTGTTGAAATTCTTAGCCGTCTATATCATAAAGAAGCCATCCAGGCCTGAGTTTTGGCAGGAATACCGGGAGTCTGGCTGATGGTTGAAAGCCGGGCCTGGCAATGCTGTCAGACCCGGCTTTATGGTTTATCGTCAGCGGTTTGGAACGAAGTCTTTTGCCGTGTTATGTGTCTTTTCGATGAGCACGGCGCTCCAGCTGTACGAGCAGGAGAGAGCTGACAAGCATGCCGGCAACAGCGGCAGTGATTGCCATCATGCCGGCGGAGATGCCCAGCCGCGCCCCGACTGCGCCAGTGATATACGGCATAACAATTGCGCCAATTCCGGCGGTGGGCAGGAGGATGCCCATGGCGCGCGCAGACATGGCGGAGCCGACACACGCAACTGCCGTCGGATTAATACCCGCAATGGAGAGCCCAAACAGCGCCAGCAGTACAAGTGCGGCTATGGAATGGTGTGCGTTCATGAGTCCCATGTAGCTAATGAGACAGCAGACCGACATAACGGCCAGTGCGCGGGGACGGCTGCGGATCGGCAGGACGAACGCTACGGCAAGCCGTCCAATCAGCGTTGCCAGCCAGATGACGGTGATGGTGCCCTGGCTCCAGAAGGGAGGCAGGATGCCGGTATCCTTAAAATATGTGACCATCCAGCCGGTCACACTGATTTCTGTGCAGTTCTGGAAGAAGATCAGGGCTGTGAGAATCCAGAAGCGTGTACTGCGCAGAAAACTCCAGTCCCCATCCGCCTGTCCGGATATCCGCCGGGCGGCAGTTAGCCCCGCACGGGAAAACAGCAGCCACAGCAGAAGACCACACACAGCAAAGCCAAACATGGAGGCATTCCAGCTGATCCGGCTCAGCGCTGCGATAAACAGCGGAGACAGCAGCGCACCGACAGCATATGCCGCGTGGATGAGATTTAATGAACGGGTACGGTCTGGGGCTTTTCCGGCCAGCACATTGCTGGCATTGAGCGTACTGCCCTTTCCGATGCCCGCAAGAAAGAACGCAGCCAGCAGCCACAGCGGGTTGCCTGACACCGCCATCAGGCAGAAGCCAAGCATATAGCCTGCTGAGAGCAGGAGAACGGTGCGCCGGTCACCGAGATATGCGGGAAGTATGCCGGTCAGGAAAGCGGAGACCAGATTGCCGACGCTGAGCGCAGCGAGAAGCGTTCCGCCCCATTCATAATCAAACCCGTAACGCTCCTGCAAAATCGTGAGCAGCACGCCGCCGCTTGCAACACATGCGCCGCTGAAAAACATCGTACCGCGTGCACAGATATCTGGCTGTAATGCCTGATTTTTCATTGTTATCCTCCTGTATTTGCCCAATTCGATTACTCCGAAAATCATACCGCATACGTTCGGGTGTTGTCAACAGTGGTTTTGCCCTGCGCCGCACAGACTGGCGGCATTGATTTTTGAATGCAGATACCGTATACTGAGAGACAAATCAAACTGCTGCATATATAGGATGGATTTTCATGATGAAATATTATTTTGCTCCGCTTGAAGGAATTACGGGATACATATTCAGAAACACGTATCAGGAGTTTTTTGACGGGATTGACACATATTTTTCCCCGTTTCTGGGGCCAAAATGCGACGGAGGACTGCGGTCAGCAGAAATTAATGATATTTTACCGGAGCATAACCGTGGTTTACAGCTGGTGCCGCAGATTCTGACCAATCATGCTGCGGCATTTCGGATCACCGCAGACCGACTGCAGGAATATGGCTATCCGGAGGTTAATCTGAACCTCGGCTGTCCATCAGGGACAGTTGTGGCAAAAAAGAAGGGAGCAGGTTTTCTGGCGGAAACAGAGCTGCTGGAGCGTTTTCTGGATGAAATCTTTTCCCAGTGCCGCGTCCGGATTTCCATCAAAACCAGAATCGGAATGAACAGCGCGGAGGAATTCCCGGCGCTGCTGGAGCTGTTTAATCAGTATCCGGTTTCCGAACTTATTGTTCATCCGCGCGTGCAGAGGGATTTTTATCAAAATAAGCCAAATTGGGACGCATTTGCCCGGGCTGTGGCTGACGCAAAGATGCCGGTATGCTACAATGGCGATCTGTTCACAACGGAGGACATCCGATGCTTTGCGGCAAGATTTCCCGGTGTGCAGACCGTGATGCTCGGACGCGGTCTGCTGGCAAATCCCGGGCTGGCAGCACAGGCAGAAGGAAGGGAGCCGGTGGAAAAGCAGAAATTGTATAGCTTTCATCGTGTGCTGTTGGAACGTTATCAGGAGGTTTTGTCGGGACAGCGCAATGTGCTGTTTAAGATGAAGGAGCTATGGATGTATCTGGGCTGTCTGTTTGCACATCACGAAAAATACACCAAGAAAATCCGGAAGGCGCAGACACTGGCAGCATATCAGAAAGCAGTTGACGAGCTGTTTGCAGAGCAGGAGCTGTTGTGCGAATCGACTTATACCGGCTGAAAAAAAGACTTTGCTGAAGGTCTGCGTTTCTGTGTGTACAGCGCGGTCAGACACGCTGCCAAAGCCAATATGCCTGATGGGAAAGCCCGGTGATCAAGGATGGTTCATTCTCTGATCGCCGGGTCTTTTGTTATGCAATTTTTCTGTATGAGATAGACCTGGAATAATCATTGTTAACAGTTCTGGAATTTATTGCGGTGGACAACTTTTTTTGTGCGATTATTATTACACTATATTTATTTGAAAGGAATGGTCATATGATTTCTACTATTTGCTATGATTATCTGCATGATAATATAGTCCGCTTTGATCTTTGCGGTCTTTCATCGGATCCAAAACCTGTTCCCAATTTTGAAAAAAGAATCATTGCAAACGGAAGCTCATTCATCGAAATGGATACCGGTTTGCTGTATCTTTTTGACGAGAATTCTCAAAAATGGTTAGAGTTTGGAGTGAATGTATGATGTTTGATATCATTGCGCGCGGAATGGCTGCAAAGGCGCTTCAAATCGGAGCTCCAACGGACAAACAAATTATGGACTCGCTTTCTGTGCTGGCGGAAAATGGAAAAATTACTACAGGCGCTACAGAAGCACAAGCCGCACAGATTGAGCAGAATACCGCGGGAATCCATGTGCTTTCAGGGATGCTTGAGAGCGATATCAATTCGCAGGACATGTGGGAAAGCGGCCAGATTAATTCGGATGGAACAAACAATACAAATAATACCAGAATCCGTACAATTGGCTATATACCGGACAGCGTGGTCCGTGTTAAAACAGATGGTCAGGCCAATGTCAGGGCACAGCTGTACGCTGAAGACGGTACGTTTGTCAAGGTATCGGCGCTGGGATTCACGCAGGATTTTATGGTTGCAGATGTACTGGCGGAAAACGAGCAAGCCTCCAAAATCCGGCTGACCATCCAGCATGTAAAGACAACGACTGTTATTGATACATCGTATTCCGAACATGTTCAGCTGATCGCCCTGACGGATACCGCTTTATCTGCTGCCGGGAAATCGGCAGATGCAGCGGCAACCGGTGCGGCGATTGCGGAATTGAAGGAAACAGACAGCGGCCAGCAGGAACGAATCTGTGGCATTGACCATATCCTGTCCCCGGTGTGGGAACAGGGTCATATTAAAACTTCGGATGGCACAGACGGTCTGCCAACCGCAAACAGCTTCAAACTGCGCATTCGAACGGGTTTTCTGCCGGAAGATGTGCAGAAGATCACGACATCCCGATTGGGCTGGCTGTATCTGTTCCGCTATGATAAAGATGGCAATTTTGTCGATTACATTGACTATGAATCATCCGCCGAAGTGACCGATTTCGACCACAGCCAGTATTTGTACCGTGCCATGCTGCGTGATGGTCTGGATTATGATGCTGCAACGGACCTTTCGTATACTGCCTATGTCCAAATCACAAAAAAGATTAACAGGCCGTTTGTCCGGTTCGATATAGACCACAATATGCGTGATGTATCTGATGCCCTGTCCGGTGTAGATTTAACTGCGGATACCCTGCCGGAGAAAACGCTGGAGCAGGTGTACAGCCTATTTGACGGACTGGTTACAGCCTATCCGGATTATGTAACAAAATCGGATGCCGCGGCACTGTGCGGTATGACTTACCCGGATTATGCCAATGGGGTATCGGGCAGCAGCACCTATGCGGATACACCGGCATATAAGACATATCTGTACACCCTTTCTGAATCCAATGCATCTGCCGGAAACGATGGCACGTGCAAAAAGGCAAAGCTGCTGATTATCTGCGGTGTACACGGGCCGGAATATGTCGCGCCATACAATGCCTATCTGTTTGCAAAGCAGCTGTGTGACAGCGTTTTGACAGACGCAAACTTCTTCAAGCTGCGGGCGGCGTTTGATGTGTATATCCTCCCATGCCTGAACGGATATGGCATGTATCACAGGCTGCGCGGAAATGCGAACGGGGTAGATATCAACCG
>SFJM01000005.1 GCA_004555915.1 Clostridiales bacterium
TGACTATTAGGAAAGGAAGAAAGACATGCAACAGATTAGCACAGAAACACGGAAAAAAGTTGTCCGGCAGCATATTCAGGATGGCAGAACACTTGCCAGCCTGGCTGCTGAATATGGCGTATCTAAAGCTACTATGTCTAATTGGGTACGTGCATACCGCGAAGAATGCCAAACAAATGACGAAGCCATGAATCAATATGAACTGATGCAGGAGATTCGTCGTCTCCGTCAGGAAAAAGCTGAACTTGAAAAGGAAAATCAGTTCCTAAAAAAAGCAGCGGCATTCTTTGCGAAGGAAATCGATTAGTGGCTTATCGATTTATTGAAGAAAATCAGAATGAATTTGGACTCAGGTGGTTATTGTCTCATATGAAAATCTGTCCGAATGCTTATTATAACTATCTAAAGCATTCTAAGGCTGCATATTTGGAAAAGAAACAGTTTATCTGTAACGAGATAAGAAATATCTATCATGAACTGGGTGGCATAATCGGTCATCGTCCTATGAGAGTATTTCTTTCCAGAAAAGATATCCGTCTCAGCAAAACTACAGTTTATAAGTATATGAACAAAGAGCTCAAGCTGCAGTGTGTCTGTCGGCGAAAGAAACCTGGATATAAAAAGGGGCATGCTCATAAAATATTTCCAAATCTTCTTGAGCAAAACTTCAGAGTTGAAAAGATCAATCAGGTCTGGTGTACAGACTTTACATATTTATTTCTTACCAATGGTACTACGCGCTTTAATTGTACAATCATTGATTTATACGACAGGAGTGTCGTCGCCAGTGAAAATGGAAAATGGATGACCAGCGAGCTTGCAATTCGCACCCTTAAAAAGGCTTTAAAAGCAACCGGTTGTATCGCTCAGAATTTAATATTGCATTCTGACCAGTGGAGTCAGTTTACATCTCTGGAATTTATTTTATTCTGTCAGGATCATAGCATCACTCAGAGTATGAGCCATGCCGGTTGTCCGTATGATAATGCACCGATGGAGCGTTATTATAGGAGCTAATCAGTCAGTATTATTTCCATACAGATCAGGAACTGGATCATGCTGTTCAGGAGTTTGCATATCTATGGTACAACCAGATTCAGCCTCACTCATATCATGATTACATGACACCATTTGAGAAGCGATATGGATTGGTATAATTAGGTGGTGGTGTTACAAAAATGCTTGACCACAACAAGTCCAAAAAGTCCAGAATCATATCCAAATAGGTAAAGTACAATACCGGCTTTCCATTTTCGTCCTCATTATAAATGTTGATGTCATCGTCTAAAATCCCGTGAAAACGCAGATGAGTAAAGCCAATGCTCTCCTGCATAATCCGCAGCTGCCGCTGTACGTTGGCAGAAATAATCTCTCCTGCGTAACCGACATTGATAATTTTCTGCCATGTGTGCGGAAACGCTGTGCCCTTTGCCGCTGCATTTACCGTTACTGGCAGCACATGAACCCCACGTTTTCCTCCCGGTTCAGTGTCCTGTTTTGTTTCCCGGTTGTCCCGGTATTGCAATAGGGTTTTCATCTCCGCCAGAAGGAATGGCTGCTGTTTCTCCCGCCATCCTGCGCTGCGAAACGCCGAAGGCGTCATATGAAATGTCTTATGAAACGCCACATAAAAGGAATTGATATTCCCAAATCCCACGTCAAATGCAATCTCCGTGATGCTTTTTGTGCTTTCCTGCCGAAATTCGCGCACGACTTCCTGCAGCCGAAGCTGCGTCAGGTATTCGGAAAACGAAACCGACATGCATTCTTTAAACGTCCGGGACAGATGTCCCGGCGTCACATCAATCGTCTCTGCTACCGATTGCAGCGTCAGTTTCTCCCGAAAGTGCTCCCGCAGATACTTTGTCGCTCTTTTCACCCGGTCAAATGCTTTGCTGCCGGGTGAAAACGGAATATCCCTCTTCTGGCTGAAATTTTTCAGCAGGCAATACAGCAACTGATACAGCAGCGACTGAATGACAATTTCCGCCCCAGCTTCATTTTTTGCATCGTGCCAGAACAGTTCCGCAAAGAGACGCTTCATCTCATATCCCTGCTCGCTCTCATCTGCAAGCAAACGGCAGGAAATATTGGATAGCCGGTAGGAGGACTCCGCATTTTGCAGTATCTCCACCGGGATGCGCAGGACAATTGTGTGTGTATCCTCCGTGAGTGCTGTGACCGCAAATGATTCGAACGGATTGATTGCCACCAGATCGCACGCCGACAGCGTCAGCTCCTCCTCCTGAATTAGCAGTGTCATCCTTCCGGATAGTACGAACAAAAGCTCCACTGTTTCTTCTCGATACAGCCCCTTATGATAGCCGTCAATTTCAAATATATCATGAATCATATCATATTCTCTTTCCCATATTCTCTTTTTTTGTTATTTTTATTCCTGTTTTCAACATATTATACCACGCTTTGCATGCTACGAAAATAAGACTGCCCAAAAATAATATTAAAAAAGCGAATTGCAATAGCAAGTTGCAATAGTTTTGACAAGGGACGATCCTAGCAGGGGGCGGGTCAGAGGGCATAGATGCGATCCAGCTCCGCGTCAAACAGTTCATCCGGAGTCCGGTAGCCCAGTATCTTTCTCGGCAGTGTATTGGCCCAGTCTGCCATGTAGGCAATATCCTCTGCCGAGTATCTGGCCATGCTAACCCCCTTGGGAACGAATCTGCGCAGCAGCTTATTGTGGCACTCATTCGTGCCTTTTTCCCACGAAGAATATGGATGCGTAAAGTAAACGTTGGTGCCTTGTGCCGCCAATTCTATCAATCTGGCAAACTCAGATCCATTATCACCGGTCACACTTTTGAAGACAGCGGCGGCCATACTTCCAAAGTGGATCATGACACTGTGAATTGCATCCTGAACCGATTCGGCAGTATGGTCAGCAGCCTTAATCCAGATGGCTTTGCGGGTTTTTCGTTCCACCAGTGTTACGGTGCAGGGTTCATCCTCGTACTTGCTTCCCACCACTGTATCTGCTTCCCAGTGTCCAAATTCCTCCCGAAGTTCCACACTTTGGGGGCGCAATTCAATACTGTCACCAAGAATCCGCTTGTTTTTCCGAACTCTGTTCTTCTTTGTACTGCGCTTCAGCTTCTCTGGAAGATCCATGTTTTGGATCCGGATCAGACCGTTGTCCACATAGTTGTACAGCGTTTTTGTACAGACGATCTGATCCCGACGAAATCTCTTGGTTTCCAGCGCCTTTCCGACACACACATCCAGAGACCACCCCTTGGCGAACTGCTCTTCGACATACTGGATAAAGCCAGATACTTCCAGTCGTCTGTACTGACGGCGGCTGTTGCGACGGTTTTCCTGCTATCTCTGTTCGCCCGCATTTGCCTTATACCTGGCAATCTTGCCGTTGTACAGATACACTGTCCCTCGGGCGACCTCGTTCTTGATGGTGTTGTAAGGTCTGCCCAGATGCTTGGCGATCCGGTAGATCGACCAACCATCTTTTCGCCGCACTTCGATTTCATGGCGTTCCTCCGATAAAAGGTGTTGCCCTTTGCGATGCTCAGTAGTATAATTTTGAGTGTCCATAGTGTTCGATCCTTTCGGTAGGTTTGGTGTGGTAGCTTAATTTTACCACTGGATCGTCACTATGGATATTTTCTTCTCTCTATTGCAACTTCATTTTACAATGCGCGTAAGGATAGATTTGTTATTATCCCATAAGACTCTTTAGCTCGGATAATATAATTCCATGATTTTTCTTGAAAGTGTGCAATGTTATTAAAAGACTCGTATCCTCGATCCATAAGAGCAATTACATTCTCTTGGATTTTAGATCGATCAACCATAGAAACCAGAGCGCTGTGCTCATTCATGCCTCTCTTGGGTTGAATAATTGCATCAACATAGATTTTGTTGAGTATGTCATACATTGCATTTAAGTGGACGAGATTGTAGTTTTTTCCGTTTTCCGTATTTTTGATGGCGGAAAATGCATCATTGGGATCTGATGGTAATCGCAGATCCGAACCGTCTACGGCCAAAAGCCGGTATCCTTGAAACTTAGAATCCGGCACAAAGGAATCTGTAAATTCCTGAAATACCAGTTCCATGGCTTCTGGCCGAATTTTATTTCGTTGCTGGACGAACGCAGAGGCGCTGGGCATGTCTGCTGAAAATTCAAACCAATCATATAATTCCTTTGAAAGGCTATTACTTCCCATACCAACGAGCATGAGCAGCATGGTCTCTAAAGGCAACTTGCGCTTGCGCGAGAAATCCTTTTGGAGATTATTTACGCAAATATCTAAATTTGTAGCTGCTGTCTGAATTGAGCGGAGTAGTGCAGTTTGAATATGATTAGGACTTGTCTTATATTTCATTCCGAAAGCCTCCTTAAAAATGTCCTCATTTTCAAGGCGAAGCCTTCGATTTTTTGTTATTTGTCAAGTGTTTTTTGTTTTTATATGTCCCTCTATGTGAAGAAAAAAACACAACTATCCCAAAATGAGATAGTTGTTCTCTTTCACTCTTAACTAAATGACATTGCCCTTTGAGGCCGCAAAACAGCATGACGCTGCCGCCTGTGATGTGGTGGAACGATACATTGATGATCTTGCCGACGGCATTGCATATGCCATCAATCTGTTCCGTCCGCAGATGGTATTGCTGGGCGGCAGAATCAGCAAGCAGGGACATTATCTGACCGATCCGCTGCGTGAAAAGGTAGCACACCGTGCATTTGGCGGAGAACAATCCTATCTGCCTGAAATCCGCTGTGCTGAGCTGGAAAATGATGCCGGCATGATCGGTGCTGCAAACATCAGCTGACAGCAGATGCTTCAGCCTGCCTTCTCTCTTTATTCCAATTCCTTCTCCCGGTTCATGGCGTGGGATGCCCTGCGATTGGCATTCCAATGTCCTGCAGACACAAAAAAACATATTTACTGGAACACAACATACCATCAGGACATCATATCCCCATGATCTGGGCTGAGGGATTGGCAGCAGTAAAACTGAAGCACATTCTGTTTGATCCATATCATAACAAAAAACCATCTTATCCTACCCAGGGCCTTTCTCCTGGAAGTGATGAGATGGTTTTTATCGTCTTCTGTCGAAGATGTTCCGGAACCATTTTTCTGTTTTCCATTGGATATGATCCCAGTTATTCTTGACATTTATTGAAAAGAATGCTACTCTATATCCAGAATCTATTATTCATAGTTTTTCGATAGGAAATATAAGTTATAGATTCAGATAAAATAAGCGATTTTCCTCCATGTGAAGAAATGAACATCGCAGAAAGAGGTCACAATGGAAACAAAATTAACACGGGCAAGTGCCCTGGAATTGTTATATCAATATAATCAGGATGACTTTCACCGCCATCACGGCAGAATCGTCGGCGGCGTCATGAAATATTTTGCCAATGCACTTGGCTATGGCGAAGACGCGGATTATTGGGAAATTGTGGGCATCCTGCATGATTTGGATTTTGAACTCTATCCGGAACAGCACTGCATCAAGGAACAGGAGCTGATGCGTGAGCATGGTGTGGAAGAATCCATCATCCATGCCACTGCCAGCCATGGATATGCCATTACAGTAGACATTCAGCCTGAGCATGAAATGGAAAAGATTTTGTATGCAACCGATGAGCTAACCGGATTAATTGGTGCGGTTGCCATTATGCGTCCATCGAAAAGTGTACAGGATTTGGAAGCTAAATCCGTGAAGAAAAAATTTAAAAACAAAAAATTTGCGGCAGGATGTTCCAGAGAGGTGATTCAGCGCGGCGCAGAAATGCTGGGCTGGGATTTGGATGATCTGATCGAGAAAACCATCCTTGCAATGCGTACATGTGAAGAATAACAAATCATTAGCCTGTGCTTTCTGAAAAATGAGAGAGCACAGGCTTTATCTATTCCCTCTCTTCTGTGCTGAACCGCCCGCATGCGGAACGCATATGCTGAAAACGAATTGAGTTTCGGAGGGATAAGCATGCAAAACGAGTATTATCCATTTGTCAATCTTCCGCTGCCATACAATTATGACGCACTGGAGCCATATATTGATACCAAAACCATGATGCTGCATCATGACCGCCATCTGCAAACGTACATTGACAATCTGAATGCTGTACTGCGTACCCATCCCTGGCTGCAGCGGCTGTCACTCAAGCAGTTGATTCAAAATGCATCCAGCCTGCCGTATGATACGCAAAATACCCTGCGCAACAATGCGGGAGGCGTATACAATCACAGGTTTTATTTTGATGGATTGCAGCCGTCAACCGGACAGAAGCCTGTCGGTTCGCTTGCCGCTGCCATCAATCGGGACTTTGGCAGCATTGAGCAGTTCAAAGAGAAATTTCAGGCTGAAGCGCAGTCTGTCTTTGGTTCCGGCTATGCCTGGCTGGTCGGCACCTGCGATAAACTGCATATCCTCACCACACCAAACCAGAACAGCCCTATCGAGGCAGGACTGTGCCCTATCCTGACCATTGATGTGTGGGAACATGCATATTATCTCAAGCATTACAATCTGCGTGCGGATTACATTATCGACTGGTTCCATGTAGTCAACTGGGAACAGGCGGAACAGAATTATCAGGCATGTGTCAAACAACGCAGCGGTAAATGACGAGTCAATATATCCTTTTATATAGCAGGAGGTTTTGGAACATCCCGGAAAATCATCACATACGAATCGCCTGCACAAATGCAGACTTTCACAGATTCTCCGTTCAGCATCATGCCGCCCATGTCCGGCAGACCTGTTCCACGCTTCGGTCTCAGTTTAATCGGACTGTGGCAATGAATCGTCTGGTATTGATTGGGAGAATGTGATATGATAGTACCATTGATGAAAATCAAATGATTCAATCATTCATAACATAACGAGGTGGATACAGGATGAAACCATACAAAATTCAGAAAGTAGAGCAGCCGATCATACGTCTTCCCCAGGTAAAATCCATGGGCGTCATTGGTGACCCCGGATGTGAGGGGCTTGGCACATACAATATGAAAGTATATGCGGGAACACTGGAAAAAAGTGCGGAGGACGATATCACCCTGATTGCAGGTGATCTGGTTCCCACAGGAAATGCGTATTATTATGAGGAAATCAGCGAATTGACAGAAGTAATCGCATATAACGATGTCTATGTATTGCGGGGAAACCATGATACAGGTGATTATATGGATTATTTCGGCAGGAAAAACTATGCCCTGCTTGCAAAAGATTTTTCCGTAGTTGTTCTGGACAATGCCCTGCGGACCTTTGAATCGGAAGGACTGGAGCTTCTGAAACAGGTGTTGGAAATGGATGAGGTTCAGCGAGTCATCATTGCATTTCATATTCCGGTGCCGAATCATTATATTCGAAATTCTGTATCCGAAGAAGAATTTGCGCGGCTGAAAGAAGCATATACGCCATGGAAGCACAAGGTAAAATATTTATTATGCGGCCATGTACATTCCAGATTTGAAGATATCGTGGATGATATTCCGTTGATCTGTACCGGCGGCGGAGGTGCTCTTATTGAAGATGTATCAGAGGATATCCGGGCCTGTGATGTGGAACATCATATGGTTCACTTTTTCATGGAGAAACAGGAGCTGAAATACCGTTTTGATAACCTATCTGAAAATGCTTATGACAAAGAGCGAAAGGTTCCGCTACTAAAGGAAAATCTGGAAAAGACCGTAGCCTCCGAGCTGATGGCACATCTGAAATATCTCATGTTTGCAGATCGTGCAAGAAGACGCGGCATGGAGCGGATTGCCAATCTTTTCGAGGCATTGGCAGCCTCAGAATATCATCACGCCAGAAATTTTTATTCGATCATACAAAATCAGACTCCGTTCAGGGAATCAGTAGAGTCATTTATTCCCGCTGAAACATTTGAATATCAACATTATTATACGATGATGGAAGCGTACGCTGTGGAAAAAGATGCGCCGCTGACCAAGCAGGCATTTTCGGGAGCTGCTGCTGCGGAAATGGTCCATACCGAACTGCTGAAGGAAGCGTCAGCAATTGACCAGTTTGACAAGGAAACCGTTTATGTGTGTCCGATCTGCGGCTATGTGATGGCTGAAGAGCAGATTCCGGAACGCTGTCCGGTATGCGGAGGTCCAAAACGGCAGTACAAAGTGTTTCAAAGCGGAAACGATACTGCCGAAAAATAAATCATTGTGCCTGCTACCTGTGGGTATGTGACATAAAGCTGTCATATGATAGATGGCTCCCGGTATGATCCGGGAGCCATTTTCCTGTCATATCCGATTGAAAAACAAAAAATCACTCAGACACAGGTTTTGCGCCATGTCTGAGTGATACGCGAAACAGAAAGCTATTTATTGATTGAGCGCTGCTCTGCCAAAAGCATCAGCCGCCAGAATGGCATTGTAAACAATTTCCGGATTGACCTCAAACGGCATATTGCGCAGGGTATCATTTTCTGCACAGGCAGCTTCTGCAACCGGCATCAGATGCTCACGGCTTGTATCTGTAACACCCAGTTCCTCCAGTGTGACAGGCAGGCCGATTTCAATCATCCAGTTAAGAATATCCAGCAGCTCATCTTCTTCCACATTTTCCAGAACCAGCTGAGTCAGTGTGCCGAAGTTTACCTTTTCACCATGCTGCATATGATGGCACTCTTCCAGAACCGTAAGGCCATTATGGATTGCATGTGCAGCAGCCAGACCGCCAGATTCAAAACCGATGCCAGACAGCAGCGTATTGGCTTCGATAATGCGTTCTACCGCTGCGGTGCAGGCATGGGCTTCCAATGCCACCTTTGCCTTGAAACCATCGCTGATCAGCGTGTCATAGCACAGTTTTGCAATACCCAATGCGGCAACACCAACTTTTCCGCCAGCACAGGTAATTGCGCCGGAATTGTAGCAGGCACGCGCTTCAAAGTAAGTTGCCATTGCGTCACCCATACCGGAAACAGTCAAACGCACCGGACTTGCGGCAATGATGGCAGTGTCCATCAGTACAAGATTGGGATTAGACGGCAGGAAAAGATATTCCTGAAATACACCATTGTCGGTGTAGATAACAGACAGAGCGGAGCATGGAGCGTCTGTAGAAGCAATGGTGGGGCAAACCATAACCGGTTTATCTGCATAATAAGCAACAGCCTTTGCCGTATCAAAGATTTTGCCGCCGCCAACACCGATGACAACGTCACAGCCTTTGTCCTTAACCAGTTCGACCAGCCTGTTGATCTCTGTCATACAGCATTCGCCGTGGAAATAATCAAAGAGCACTTCCGAACTGGTCTTTGCAAAACTTTCTTCAATCTGGGAACCCTGACGGCGATAACCACCGTTAGAAATGAGACAAAGCGCCTTCTTGCCGTATTTTTCCGCATAGGTGCCAATATTGTTCATTTCGCCAGGCCCCTGAACATAGCGTGAGGGGGAAAGAAAGATCGTTGACATAATATGACATCCCTTCGTATTGTTATTATATAGAACTGCATTCCTGTTTAAATTTTAACATAATAATATGGATGCGTCAAGAATCGGTCAGTAGCCTTTGCATATATATGAGCCTGTTTTATATTAAATCATTCGTTTGTCCTCTTTTTTCCTCACATGATACCAAAATGCCAGACAGATCATAACCGCACAAGCTGTACAGGTAATGGGTTCGCAGATACATACGCCAAAATATCCGAATGCCGGAACAAGGAAAACCGCGGACAGGATATTGCCTGTCATTTCCATGATTCCTTCCGCTACAGCGGCAATCTTTCCGCCAAGCCCCTGCAGGGAATACCGCAGAATAATCAGTATGGAAATACCAAAATAAAACGGAACAGCCATGCGCAGATAACGGGATACAGCTGACAGTACCATCCTATCATTGCTTCCGGTAATCATTTGTGCCAGCCATTCACAGCGGAAGAAAATAAAGATATTGACGGATGTTACCCAGAGAAGCCCCAGAATAACCAATGCACGGATACCCTGATAGGCCCGCTGCAGCTTCCCCGCTCCCAGATTCTGGCTTGCAAACGTGGATGCCGTACTGCCGAATGCAAACAGGACAGTTAACAGCATGCAATGAATCTTTCGTGCCGCTGTATAACCCGCAATGGTTGCCGTCCCCAGATGATTGGCAGCAAACTGCATCATCATCGTTCCGAAGCATACGGTGGACTGCATCAGTGCCATGGCAAGTCCGGTTGTCAGGAGATTCCGGATCAAGCCTGCATCAAATCGGAAGTGTTTCCTATTGACATGTAATTCCGGACAGCATCGCATGATATAAAACAGACAGGCCAGCACAGAAATGATCTGTGAAATCACCGTTGCAAATGCCGCCCCGAAAATCCCCCACTGGCATACCGCCATAAAGAAAATGTCCAATATGATATTCAGCACAGAAGAAAGGATCAAAAACAGCAACGGAAACACGCTGTTTCCGACACCGCGTAAAATTCCTGCCATGGCATTATAACTCATGGTAAAGAATATTCCGGCGAAAATGGTACGAATATACACCAGTGATGGTGCCAGAATATCCTCCGGTGTATGCAATGCCATCAGCATTGGCCGGCTGAAAACCAGACTGAATATGGTCAGAATAGCTGAAATCATCATTGTTAGCATCAGGATTGACGCTGTGGTCTGACGCACGCGTTCCGGCTGATGTGAACCGAATGCATGGGCTACAATGATGGAAAAGCCAGTGGTCATACCAGTGGCAATGCATAACACGACACTGTACAGTGAACCGGTGCAGCCCAGGGCCGCCAGTGCTTCGGTTCCCAGCAAATGGCTGACTGCGGCAGTATCTACAATATTGTACAGCTGCTGAAACAGATTGCCTGCCAGAATCGGCAGAGAAAACCAGATCAGAGATGCCAGCATTGGCCCGCTTGTCAGATCATGTGAATGTTGTCGATGTTGTGTTTGTTCCACGATGCTATCCTTCTATATCTATTTTATATTCTCATACGAAAGCTGTCACTCTATTCATGCTGCGGAATCAGAATTTTTTCTGTCTGATACGTTTTGCCATCAACTGTCATCAGCGCAAATGTAATCTCCTGATTGAAACGTCTGCGGCCACAGCTTCCCGGATTCAGCCAGAATGTGCCGTCTATTAGCTGTTCCGTGTACCTGTGGGAATGTCCGAAAATCACCACATCAACGTCTGGCAAATCCTTCGGGACCTGCCTTTTGTTATGGATGATAAAGAAATGCAGGTCTTCAATCTTCAGATGCAGGGAAGTCGGAATATGTTCCGCCCATTCCCTGTCATTATTTCCACGGACAGCATAAACCGGTGCAATCCGGTTCAATTGATCCAGAATGTCCTGTTTATTGATATCTCCACCGTGAAGAATCATATCACAGCCTTCAATCTGCTCCAGCACCTCCGGCCGCAGCATACCGTGGGTATCTGAGATGATTGCAAGTTTTTTCATAGCCATATACCTCATATTTTTTCCATTCATCTATATAATATAATCTGACAGATATTATATCATAAAACAAATCATCTGTGTATATGGCGTATCTAAAGCCACTATTTCTAATTGGGTACCACAATAGTCAGAACCACCGGCTTTGCCGGTGGTTCTGACTATCGGTTCAATTGTTCCGGAAAAACATGCCAGAATTCCGTCAGGATCAGTTGCCTTCTTCCGTCATCTGTAGGATTCCGCTGTACATATGCTTTGTTCTTGTTCCCGGCTTGATCTCTCCATTGATGGAATAAATACGATCCCCGTCGAGGACAAGGGCCTCTCCGCACGGAGCGTCAAACGGAACTTCTCCGATCGATGTCCATATATCCGCATCAGCATCATAAACCAGCACCTTTCGGTTCCACTGCAGTTCTGACGGGTCTGCACCAAAGTAGTTGAGCTTGAACTGATTGAGTGCTTCATCCTTCAGCTCTGCCATCTGAGCCACTGCGTTATCATATACCTCCTTATTAAAACCGCCTACTACCAGCATGGAATGATCATTCAGCTTTACAGAGTTCGCTCCCAAAAGGGAAATCTTTTCGTTCTCAATCTGCACATCGGAAATCTGTTCCCACTTGTTTTCTTCAATGCTATAGCGATATCCATCCGTATAAGCAACTTGGTCACCGCCGCTGAATACATAAATAGAATCACCTAACAGCTGTGAAACACACTGCGTTCTCGTGGCCTCATTTGGAATTGCCGCCAAATCCGTGGTCTTTTTTGTCTTCAAATCCAGAGCAATGACCCGGTTTGTTGCCTCTCCGTCCATTTTTCCGGCTCCCACATAGAGCATATCATCCTTCAGAGCCGCAAAGCCGTCGGAAAATGTAAATGGCAGCTCGCCGACGGTATCAACAGTAATCTCTCCGGCATCGTCCGCCTTCACAAGCAGCACCTGATTGCCCTTCCCTTCAGCCGTACTTCCGCCGACATAATAAATGCCGTCGTCCGTTGTAATCGAAACACCATATGCAATTTCATGGTCCATCGTCGTATGGTTCACTTCAACCAGCTGGCCGTCCTCCTGCTTCAATACATAAATATCCGGATACGACTTCTTTGTGCCGCCGAGAGCCGGACCGTCCTCCGGGAAATTCGCGCCGCCGCCGACTACAATATATCCGTTGGAAACGCCGGACAGCATGCCTGCCGTTCCCTTATTCGTTTCCATACCCTCCTGAGGTGCAAGATCACCCGCAAATTCCCATAAAATTTTGGATACCGATCCGTCCCTTGTGTCTGTATTATCTGCCGCTGTATCATTCTGTCCGGCACATCCTGCCATGGAAACCATCAAAATTCCAGCCAATACCATCGCAGTCAAACGCTTCATTTTCATCTGTCTCAACCTCCTAATATACATACTGATTCAGGGAAATGTATTCCCCACTCCATCTGCAGTACACTGCATGAAAGCAGTCACAGCATCATGCCGTCCTTGATGACGGCCCGAAGATTCAATTTTTCGTCCAGCAACACTACATTTGCTTTCTTTCCAACCTGAATGGAACCATACGTATCGTATACGCCCAGGCGCTTCGCCGGATTCATAGTCACACAGGCCACAGCTGTTTCCAGCGGGATGTGCATTTGTTTCACAGCAATGCGCATACAATCCATGAGATTGGTGACAGAGCCGGCCAGTGCGCCATCTGAAACCAGCGTCGCGCGATTGCCCGTTACACTGACATCCAATCCACCCAGTGTATATTGCCCGTTCGGCATGCCGGCAGCACGCATGCTATCACTAATCAAAATAATGCGGTCAGCCCCCAGCATTTCAAAGGTTGCACGTACGGCAGCCGGATGAATGTGTACGCCATCACAAATCAACTCTGCTGTTACATGCGCGCAATCGCAGACTGCACCAACCACACCCGGTTCCCGATGGGTAAAGGGCGGCATCGCGTTATATAAATGTACAGCGTGGCTTGCTCCCGCAGAAAATGCCGCCAGCGCGGTGTCATAGTCTGCATTGGTATGTGCGAGTGAAATGGTTACTTTTTCTTTCATCTGCTGTATGAAAGCACGGAAATCAGGGTTTTCCTCTGGTGCAATGCCGATCAGTTTTACCAGACCTTCCGAAGCATCGAGAAAGCGCTGGCAAAGCCCGGCGCTGCAGGGAAGGATATTGCGCGCATCCTGTGCGCCTTTTTTTGCGCTGCTGATAAACGGGCCCTCCATGTTAATGCCAATCAGATCAGCATCCTCCGGCGCCTGCTCCCTGCGATATGCAGCGGCAACAGAAAGAATGTGCTCCAGTTCATTTGCCGGAAGTGTCATCGTTGCCGGCGCAATGGCAGTAACTCCGACAGATGTCTCATATCTGGCAATCTGAGAGAGCGCCTCCCGTGTGCCATCGCAGATGTCATATCCCATACAGCCGTGAAAGTGTAGATCAATCAGACCCGGAATCGCATAACATCCCTGTGCGTCGATTTCCGTAGGATCGTTTGTTTTCGTCGCAAACAAATCGTTTTGTATGCAGATTTCTCCGCATGCAAAGGTCTTTTGCTCTGTATAAATCTTTGCATTTTTAATAATCATTGCCTGCCTCCTCTCCCATTTATAATATGGCGTGATGCTTGGATTTCCCATCTGTAAGTGCACGCAGCGTATCATCATGCAGCAGCTCTTTTTTCTCCTTATCCAGTTCCGCATAATAGGAATAGATGATATCCAGCATCAGAAGAATCGGAAACTGCGGAGAAATCACATTGCCATGATTCAGGTATTGCAGCGAAGGCATAGTTATAACTTCTGTACAGAATTCATGAAATCCCTCTGCATTCTTCGCAGTAATCAGCACAGTCCGGGCTCCACGTTTGCGTGCTTCCTGCAGCAAATACAGCACTTCCTCCGTCTCTCCGCTGATGCTGATGCCAAAAACCAGGCTGTTCTTGTCCTGAAACACCGCCTGCATACGCATCAGATCACTGTCCTGTATCGAATCAATGTCTACACCGATCCGCATGAAGCGCAGCTCCATCTCTGCGGCAGCATGGCCAGAGCTTCCGCGTCCGCACACCAATACGCGATGCGCACTGCTCAGGTATTGCCCAATGCGGGCAATCTGCTCCTCATCAATCAGGCTATACGCCTTGTTCAGCAGCTCCTGATACGCATTCAGAATCATCCGCGTGTTTCCGGTCATGGATTCCTGCTTTTCCACAAAAGTCATTTCATACTGATATACAAACTCCCGATATCCACGGTAACCGCATTTTTGCGCAAAGCGAGACAGGGAGGCTTCCGATACATACAGTCTGTCGGCCATTGCCTTGGAAGATAAATCCACTTTTTCCTGATTATGAATGAAGAAATCAGCGATACTTTTTTCGACAGTGGTAAACTTATCATAATTTTTTTCGATTATCGGAACGACAGACTTTACATAATATTCCATTGGAAATCCTTTCTTTTATTTATTCCTTGCGACGATTCATGAAATGATAAAACGCGCCGAGCATTCCCGCATTATTTTTGTGCTTTGCAAAGGTTATTTTTATCCGCGATGCAATGTTATCAATCAAATACTGATTGACGGAAGCCTGTATTTTATCCCTCAGATATGCCTCCTGTGCCATAATGCCGCCGCCAAGAACAACGGTCTCCGGATCAATCACATAACAAATATTTGCAATCCCCTGCCCAAGCACGTCAACCATCTCGTCGATGGCGTTGCAGCAGAGAACATCTCCCTGCTCCGCCTGCTCAAAAATGCGGTACCCGTTCCAGTTTTCCTCCGGTTCCTGCTTCCAGCCCGCAACCTTCTTTGTCAGTGCGCTTGCTGACCCGAGTGTCTGAAAATCGCTGCCACGCAGATGCATGTATCCGACCTCACAGGCGCTGTTTGCAAAGCCGTGAAATACTTCTCCATTCATAACGATACAACCGCCGATCCCCGTGCCGATTGTCAGCATAAGCATCAGCCTGCTTCCCTGAGCTGCCCCGGATGCATACTCTGCCAACCCCGCACAGTTCACATCATTTTCCACTTCACAGGGAATGCCAAATTGTCGTTCCAGCTTTTCTTTGAATTTTGTTCCGGCATATTGCGGAATGAGCGGCGCAGAATAAAAAATTTCCCCTCTTTGCGTGTCAACCATTCCCGCAGTTGAAATACATATTCCACAGATTTCATCTGTCTGACAGGCTTGTTGGACAATATCTGTCACCTTTTTCAGAATAGCAGGGCCGCCTTTTCGCGCCTCTGTCGGCATTTCACTGCGCGTCACAATCACTGCATTTTCCGTAACGACACCATATTTAATCGCTGTTCCCCCGATGTCAATACTGATATATTTTTTCATCTCTGCACCTCTACACAAATTTGTGTATTTCTTTATAGTGTACACTAACCGCCGTCTTAATTCCATATATAATATGTTATAATTCATAACACAGGAGAGCGAACCAGATATTTTATTCTCGTTCGCCCTCCCCATGCCTATGTAATTAGATGCGGATTTTAAAGATTGC
The DNA here is from genome assembly GCA_004555915.1 of Clostridiales bacterium. GTDB lineage: Bacteria > Bacillota > Clostridia > Oscillospirales > Butyricicoccaceae > Butyricicoccus_A. The sequence goes on from SFJM01000005.1 coordinate 15,971, forward strand.
CTTTTTCAATGAGGCCGGTTCGCCTGCCGCTACCGCGGTGCGATGTCCGTCACTCGGATAGCAGATCAAAAAGTCGCCATCACAAAGAACCACGGAGCCGTTCTTTTCGCCGTCCATCGGTACAAAATCGTCCTTCTCCACATACTCCTTCACCTGCATATTCTGAATGAAATTGAGGTCAATCTGTTCTGTGCCATGCAGCATCAGATGCAGATCCAGATACTGCTGATGGGCTTCCCAGAAACGATTCTCCGGTGCTGTTGTGGTGTATGCAACGATATTGACAAACAGCTGCTGTCCATCAATTTCATGACTACCTGTTTCATACTGCGACAGATCATGCGCCTGTGCATAGGCGAAGCACGCTCTGATTTGCTTATCCAGAAATGGATACTCGTCCAGATTTTTTATGTTTCCAAAAATCATACCGCACGCTCCTTCGTCTGATAAATGGTCGTGTTCGGTGCCGGTTCAGAATTGTCGCCTTTGATCTTTCTCCAAATCATGCTTGCCGGAATGCCGACAACCAGAGATACAGCAATGGAAATGATGGAGTAGGACCAGATGGACACTGCTCCTGCAGGTGCAAAGTACTTAATGCCGACCATGACAACGGACGATGCGATAAATGCCAGCGTTGCGCCAAAGGTATTGGCAACCTTCGTGAATGCACCGAGGATAAAGGTACCAATCAGGATGCCGAGCACCAGACCCATAAAGCCGTTGAACCACTCGTATGCGGACTTGATGCCGCCGTTTGCCAGTACGATGGATACGATGATGGCAAAAATACCGACAATCAGGGATACATATTGGCCAATCTTGGTCTGCTTCTCAAAGCTCAGTTCCTTCTTTGTCAGGCGTGCCTGAATATCCAGTGTCCAGCTTGCCGCAACAGAGTTCAGTCCGGTGGACAGGGTAGACTGCGATGCCGCATAAATCGCTGCCAGCAGCAGTCCGGTTACGCCAATCGGAAGCTCAAACGCAATATACGATGCGAAAATCTGGTCCTGCGCAGCTGCCGGAGGCAGTGCATTCTGCTGATAGAATACATAGAGGCCGGTGCCGATCAGATAGAACACGGTTGCAATAAAGATAGACAGCGCGCCGTTGGTCAGCATCATTTTGTTCAGCTTCTTCGTATCCGTTGTGGTGGTAAACCGCTGTACGATATCCTGGCTGGATACATACGAGCCCATTGTGTTAAAGCCCGCGCCAATAATCATCAGGAATACGCTGTCCTTGAGCAGATTGATGTCAAAAATCGGCTGATCCGCTGCAAGGAACTTGCCGCCTGTGGTGAGTGCGTCTGCAATCGCGCCAAAACCGCCGTTAATATGCGCGATCAGGAACACCAGCGAAGCAGTAACGCCAATCAGCAGAACCGAACCCTGAATAAAGTCTGTCCAAAGCACCGATTTCAAACCACCGGTATACGAATAGATAATGGCAATGATGCCCATGATGACAATAAGCAGGTTGACACTGATACCGGTCAGATTGCCAAGCACCATGCATGGCAGGTACATGATGATCGACATGCGTCCGACCTGATAGATGATAAACATGACTGCGCCGAGTACGCGGAGTCCTTTGCTGCCAAAACGAAGCTCCAGATAATGATATGCAGTATCAATTCCCAGCTTACTGTAAATCGGTAAGAAGAACTTGATGGTGAGCGGGATGGCAAGCAGCATGCCCAGCTGGGCAAACCACATGATCCATGTTCCCGCATAGGAATTTCCTGCCAGCGATAAAAATGAAATCGGGCTCAACAGGGTTGCGAATATTGATACGGATGTGACCCACCATGGTACGGTGCCGTCACCCTTGAAGTATTCTTTTCCCTTCATATCCTTTTTTGCGAAATGAAGGCCAGCGAACAGTACTGCGCCAAGATATACAATCAAGATGACCAGGTCAACGATGGTAAATCCTTGCATGCCTTTCCTCCTAATTTTCTCCCAAAAAACTGTAACTTTTATTTTTATGCCAGAAATGCCGCTTTTGCATCGCGGATCATCTGTGCAGCCTCTTCAACAATCGCCAGATCACTGTCAATCAGAGCCGGCAGCGGTTCTCTGACACCGCCGAGATCCAGTCCCTCGTTGATTTTGAGGATTTCCTTAATGACGGCGTACATACTGCCGTGTCCCGCGCACATCTTGTAAATAATGGCATTCACTGTGTACTGGATTTCACGCGCCCGTTTCATGTCTCCCTCTCTGACAGCTTTGTCCATCTCAAGGATGAGCTCCGGCATCACACCATAGGTGCCGCCGATGGCACCTTCTGCACCGATGACACGGCCGCTGATAAACTGCTCATCGGGGCCATTGAAAATGATGTAATCTTCTCCAGCTTCCTGCTTGAACATCTGGATATCCTGAACCGGCATGGACGAATTTTTCACGCCGATCACGCGCGGATTTTTACGCATCTCTGCGAACAGATCCATCGTCAGTGCAACGCCTGCCAGCTGCGGGATGTTATAAATCACAAAATCAGTATTCGGCGCCGCAGCGCTGATGTCATTCCAGTACTTCGCAATGGCATATGCAGGCAGATGGAAATAAATCGGCGGGATGGCTGCGATTGCATCGACGCCAACACTTTCCGCATGCTTTGCCAGCTCCACGCTGTCCTTTGTGTTGTTGCACGCAACATGCGCAATAACGGTGAGCTTGCCCTCTGCCGCCTGCATTACATTCTCCAGAAGAATCTTTCTGTCCTCCACGCTCTGATAAATGCACTCGCCGGATGAGCCGTTGACATATACGCCCTTCACACCCTTTTCAACAAAATACTTTGTCAGTGCCTGCACGCCTGCCGGATTGATGTTTCCTTTGCTGTCATAACATGCGTAAAACGCAGGAATAACGCCCTTGTACTTGTCCAGATTTCTCATATCAATTTCTCCTTTACTTTTTTTACATAAAATAGAATTGCTCTACTTCAATGCTTCTGTAAATGCTTTTGTGATGAGCTGCGGCCTGGTGATAATCGAACCTACCACGACGCTGAATGCCCCCAGCTCAATGACACGTTTTGCCTTCTCCGGAGTATTGATATTGCCTTCTGCAATGACCGGATGGTTTGCTTTCGCAACAATCCTACGCAGAATAGCAAAATCATCTGCTTCGATTCTGGCCCCCTTGCTCTGTTCGGTATAGCCGACCATCGTTGTGCCGATAAAGTCAAAGCCCAGTGCATCCGCATGCAGCGCTTCCTCTACCGTCGAACAGTCTGCCATCCAGAGCTGATCAGGATACTTTTCTCTGACTGCATGGAAGAAGTCATCCAGCGTTACGCCGTTTGGGCGCAGGCGTCCGGTTGCATCGACAGCGATGATCTCCGGCTTTACCTCCATCAGCTCATCGACTTCCTTCATCGTTGGCGTGATATACACGCTGCTGTCCTCGTAATCCCGCTTGACAATACCGATGATCGGAAGATCCACCTGTGATTGAATCTCCCGGATATCTTCCTTCGTATTTGCCCGAATGCCACATGCGCCTCCCTCTCTGGCGGCCAGTGCCATTCGTCCCATAATGTAAGAAGAATGCAGCGGTTCGTGCGGAAGAGCCTGACAGGATACGATCAGCTTCCCTCTCAGTTTTTCTACTCTCTCGTTCATTGTTATCGCCTCCTTGATCGATGGTTTCAGTATATCTTTTGCAAAATAAATTGCAATAATTTCAAACTGTTCAGAAAGTACTTTCACATTTTTTTTAAATTCGCCTTTGAAACGGCCGATTTTTGCGCGCGCTTTTTGGAGAGTTTGTACAATTTTTTGAGACTTCTTTCTGCCTTTTACGTGGATATTGCATTTAATTTGCGGATGATTATACTAAAAGACAGGAATATTCCACAAATAAATACCAACATTATGTTCCAATCAAAGGAGAACAACTTATGATTATTTACAAGGCAAAGGACTATCAGGACATGAGCCGTAAGGCTGCCAATATTATCTCCGCACAGATCATCATGAAGCCGAACTGCGTGCTCGGACTGGCAACCGGCTCTTCCCCGGTCGGTACCTATGAGCAGCTGGTGAAATGGTATAATAAGGGCGATCTTGATTTTTCCAAAGTAACAAGTATTAACCTGGATGAATACAAGGGACTTGGGCCAGACAATGAGCAGAGCTACCGTTACTTCATGAATACCCATCTGTTTAATCATGTCAATATCAACAAATCCCGCACCTTTGTCCCGGATGGTCTGGCGCAGGATACAGAAAAAGCCTGCAGCGAATACAATAAAATCATCGCACAGGCGGGCGGGATCGACATGCAGCTGCTCGGACTTGGAAGCAACGGACACATTGGTTTCAATGAACCGGGTGCTGTATTTGAACAGGAAACACATTGTGTCGACCTGACAGAGAGCACCATCGAAGCAAACAAGCGCTTCTTTGCCCGTGTAGAGGATGTACCGCGTCAGGCATACTCCATGGGCATTAAGAGCATCATGCAGGCAAGAAAAATTCTTGTCATTGTCAGCGGTGAGAGCAAGGCCAATGCATTGAAGCAGGCACTGCACGGGCCAATTACACCGGCTTTACCTGCCTCTATTCTGCAGCTGCATAACGATGTCACCTTTGTTGCAGACGAAGCTGCCATGTCTCTGCTGGATGAATGACCGCAAAAACAGAATCCATTTCTGTTTCCCACTCCTTGCGGTTGCCGAAATCCACGATCATTTTCTTCCTTTCTTATTCCTTTTTATAGGCTTTCATACTGTTCTGCAGTTTTCTCCATCCTGTATGTGTTGTAATTCTCTTTATATATAGCACCCCAACACGAATTGAAAATCCTTTCACCAATTTCATTTCAGAATATGTGGACACAGTATGATTCCATCCAGCAAAACAAATGCCGCAGCAAATGGGATATAGATCCCTGACCGTCAATTCTGGTGACGGAAAGCAGCCCGCCGAGGGAAAGTTCTTCCTTCGGCGGGCTGTCTTTCTGTTTACATCATGAAATTATTATCATGATAACCGATATAAGTTACAGTTTCAATGTTATATATTTTACTGTTAATAATTTTTCATATAGAAGGTCATCCCTTTTTTAAAGTATACTCTGAATATGAGAGATTTGCCAATAACAAAACACGCAAAAAAAGACCACCCTCCGGAGAAACCAGCAGATAAATCTACGGTCTCCGATTAGGGTGGTCAATTCATTTCGGGCAATTGGCGTAAGTTTGGCGTAAGCTAAAATTTAATTCAACTTTTCAAACCGTTTAAACGCCAATTATTTTAAATACTACTCAATATTTTCGTTTAAATCACGGAATTAGTACATGCCGCCCATGTCCGGTGCAGCCGGAGCAGCAGCCGGAGCCGGCTCCTTGATGTCGGTAACAATGGACTCAGTGGTCAGTACGGTAGCAGCAACAGATGCAGCGTTCTGCAGAGCGGAACGGTTTACCTTGGTCGGGTCAACAATGCCAGACTCGATCATGTCGCAGTAGGTCTCAGAGTAAGCATCAAAGCCATAGCCAACCTTGCCGGATTCACGGATCTTCTCCAGAACAACCGCACCATCAATGCCTGCATTGGCAGCGATCTGACGAATCGGCTCCTGCAGTGCCTTGACAACGATGTTCACGCCGGTCTTTTCGTCGCCCTGTGCAGCTTCAGCAGCAGCAACAACAGCCGGAACCGCATTGACATAAGCAACACCGCCGCCTGCTACGATGCCTTCCTCTACTGCAGCACGGGTAGCATTCAGAGCGTCCTCAACACGCAGCTTCTTTTCCTTCATTTCGGTCTCAGTTGCAGCGCCAACCTTGATAACTGCTACGCCACCAGCCAGCTTAGCCAGTCTCTCCTGCAGCTTCTCGCGGTCAAAATCAGAGGTAGTCGTCTCGATTGCATGACGGATGTTGGCAACACGTGCAGCAATTGCATTGGAATCACCCTGGCCATCAACGATAACAGTGCCTTCCTTGTTAACCTTAACCTGACGTGCACGACCCAGCATTTCCAGAGTAGCATCCTTCAGTTCCAGACCAACTTCTTCAGAAATGACTTCGCCGCCGGTCAGTACAGCGATATCCTTCAGCATTTCCTTACGACGGTCGCCGAAGCCCGGTGCCTTGACAGCAACGCAGGTAAAGGTACCACGCAGCTTGTTCAGCAGCAGAGTGGACAGTGCTTCGCCTTCCAGATCCTCAGCAATGATGAGCAGCTTCTTGCCGGTCTTAACAATCTGCTCCAGCAGCGGCAGCAGGTCCTGAATGTTGGAAATCTTCTTATCGGTAATCAGGATAACAGCATCATCCAGAACAGCTTCCATCTTCTCGGTATCGGTTACCATATACGGAGTGATGTAGCCGCGGTCAAACTGCATGCCTTCTACAATCTCAGAATAGGTCTCAGCGGTCTTGGACTCCTCAACGGTAATAACGCCGTCAGCGGAAACCTTCTCCATAGCCTCTGCAATCAGCTCACCAATTGCTTCGTCACCGGAGGAAATCGCAGCAACACGAGCAACATCATTGGAACCCTTGATCTTTTCAGAGTTAGCCTTGATTGCTTCCAGAGCAGTGTCAACACCCTTCGCAATGCCCTTACGCATAATCATCGGGTTTGCACCAGCTGCTACGTTCTTCATGCCCTCACGGATGATAGCCTGAGCCAGTACGGTAGCGGTGGTGGTGCCGTCACCGGCCAGATCGTTGGTCTTGGTTGCAACTTCCTTGACCAGCTGTGCACCCATGTTTTCAAACGGGTCTTCCAGCTCGATGTCCTTGGCAATGGTCACACCGTCATTGGTAATCAGCGGGGAACCATACTTCTTGTCCAGTACAACGTTGCGGCCCTTCGGACCCAGAGTTACCTTAACCGTATCAGCCAGCTGGTCTACGCCGCGGCCCAGTGCACGGCGAGCTTCCTCGCCGAAAAGAATCTGCTTTGCCATGATATCAATAGCCTCCTAAAAAATGAGATAAGAATTTAAAATCAGTCTACAATAGCCAGGATGTCGTTCTGACGAACGATAATCAGTTCCTCACCGTCAATCTTGACTTCGGTGCCGGAATACTTGCTGGTGATAACCTTATCGCCAACCTTAACCTGCATCTGTACTTCCTTGCCGTCTACAATGCCGCCAGGGCCAACAGCCAGGACTTCAGCAACCTGCGGCTTCTCTTTTGCAGTGCTTGCAAGGAAAATGCCGCTTGCGGTGGTTTCTTCTGCTTCGGTCATCTTGATGACAACGCGGTCAGATAAAGGCTTGAGCTTCATAATAAAATCCTCCTAAGATGATAAAATTAACTGTTTCATGATTTAGCACTCAAATAACCGGAGTGCTAACATGTATTATATTATATCATTTCTTCCGAATGCGCAAGACTTTTTTTCCGATTTTGCCAATATTTTTGTAAAAAAATTATGAATGACAGTCAAAGCGGTATTTTGGACAGTTTATGTGCTTTTCCCTAACTTTTTCTTGCTCTATTTTGACTTTTTCTGCCGAACCGCAATGACAGAACATGCGTTGCGGCTCAGCTTCCGCCTCCAATGGCCGGCAGAACATGTCTCTTTCAGTCTGTACAGTTTTTCCGATTTTACACTGGAAAATCCATTTTTTCCAGATCTGTAAACAAATAACCGGCAGTCAGAACGCTCACCTGCCACAGCAAGGTTATGTGGTCTGCACCGCCGGTTATGTTTTCAATTTTAACACAGGAAGGTTGTCGCCGCATCTGTCAGAAACAGGATCAATACCACACCCACCACAGCCGACAGCACGTTCTGCTGCCGTATCATTGTGATTCTCTCAAAAAGCGGCTGGAAGACATACAGGAATACCATACCGCCCGCACCAAAACGCAGAGAAGGATTGAGCGCAATGCGTCCCTGAAAATTCCATGCAAACCGGGTATAATCCCACATCCATCCGCCTGTCAGTACTTCCATCACGTAGCTGCCCATCAGCTCCAGCAGCGTGGCAAGTACCACGATCAGGAAAAATACAATGGCAGGTGTGATATTGATGGATTTCACTCGGATCGATTTCTTTTTGATTCCGGTCAGCAGCAAAATAAAGAGCACTGCCGCCGTTCCGTAAATCGGGCAATAGGGCCCGAACAGCACCCCACGGTTGCTAAAGCCCCAACGGTAGACAACCACTTCCAGAAAGACTTCATACAGCCATCCAATAACGGAATACAGCATGAAATACAGATAATAGTTCCGAACTACGATCCATTTTTCCTTCATCTTGTTCCCCTTATCCCCTCTATGTTATTTTCGGTAATCCGGCCTTCTTTTCTGGCTATTTTGTGTTCCGCGGCCGGTTCCGTTATTTCCTGCAGTACGCCAGCGTCTGCGTTTTTCCGGCGGCTGATAATACATAAACAGATTGCAACGGATCATACCGTTGTACAGCTTGCGCTTTTTATCCGCCTTGACACCGAAAAATTCCTCAAATTTTTCGTCCGAACTGATAATATACTGCTTCATCGGAGAACGGAAAGCTGCCATGCCAAAGCTTCTCAGCAGCTTCCGGGCAGATGCCACATCCATCAGACGTTCACCATAGGGCGGATTGCAGATCAGCGTACCTTCCCTGCGCCGCAAATCCAGCTTGCCCGCATCCTGCTGCAGGAATTTCACGGTATGATCCACACCGGCTTTTCTGGCATTTGCTTCCGACAGCTCCACACAGGCCGGATCAATGTCACTGCCGGTAATATCATAGATGCGGTCACGATAGATGACATCCAGTGCCCGTTCCCGTTCCTGCCGCCAGATTTCCGGATCAATGAAATTCCATTTTTCCGCGTCAAAGGAACGCATCAGTCCCGGTGCACGGTTCATGGCAATCATGGCAGCTTCAATCGGGATGGTACCGGAGCCGCAGAACGGGTCCAGAAAGCCTCCCCTGCCACGATAACGGGAAACATGTACCATTGCCGCCGCCAGTGTTTCACGCAGCGGTGCCTCATTCGCGTTGGCACGATAGCCACGCTTATGCAGCCCGGCGCCGGAGGTATCCAGATACAGTGTCGCAATGTCATTCATAATGGCAAACTGTACCTGGCATCGCGGACCGGTTTCCTCAAACCATGTCACACCATAGGATTCCGACAGGCTTTTGACGATTGCTTTTTTGACAATGCTCTGGCAGTCCGGAATGCTGTGCAGCCGGGAAGAAAGTGCATATCCCTTCACCGGAAATGCGCAGTCAGCTTCAATATAATCCAGCCACGGCAGCTCATATACACCTTCAAACAATTCCTCAAAGCTACGAGCAGGAAATTCCCCTACCTTGATTAACACACGCTCCGCACAACGCAGCCACAGATTGGCCCAGACCAGTGTCTGCTCGTCACCGGAGAACAATACCCGGCCATTTTCCACCCGGACATCCTCCAGTCCGCCGTTATGCCGCAGCTCATCTCCCACAATACCTTCCAGTCCGAACAGAGTCGGACAACAAAATTCATATTTCATCATTTTATCCTTACTTTCCTATTACATTCTGATGGAAAACATACATTCCTTCTGTACCAAACAGCATGGTTGCCTTATTTTACTATATTTCCGCCTGCGAAACAAGAGAAACCACACAAACCGCCGGTTTTCGCGTTGCTTTTTTTTACTTTTGTGGTATACTTTATATTGAGGCGTGGAAAAAACGATAACGAAAAAACGATTTGAGGTGCAGCTATGATCCGTTACGGCTTTATCCGAACAAAGGATGAAATTAAGTTCCTTATATTAACCTGTATGACATATCTGCCGTTTCCGGTATCCTTTGACTCGGTGGTGGATATCTGTACCTGGTGTGATGAAGGCTTTGGCTATTTTGAGCTTTCGGAAGCATTTTCCGAGCTGCAGGATTCCAGCCATATTGAAAAGGCCATGGAAAACCAGACCGAAGTATTTTCGATCACACAAAAGGGTCGGGAAACCGCCCAGGCCTTTCAGAATCGCTTGCCCTATACCGTGCGGGAAGCCGCAGAGCTGTCTGCCCTGCGCGTCATCCGGAAAATTCGCCGGGATGCACAGCTTTCCACAAAAACGGAACAGCTGGGTGAAAAGGATTATGTGGTGGAGCTCAACATGCAGGATGTGTTTTCCATCCGGATGAATGTGGTCAGTCCGCAGCAGGCCTCCCTGCTGGAGAGCAATTTCAAAAAACATGCGGAAGCCATTTATCAGGATATTCTTTCCACGCTGACCAGCAATCATGACAAATAAATACAGAAAAAGACGAATGTTTGGTTCGTCTTTTTTGCTGCGTAAAAAATGCTATAGAATGGAACGTGAAATCATGTCAAAAAAATCAAAGGGAATTTTATTCATCATCCTGTCAGCTTTCTGCTTTGCGCTGATGAATCTGTTTGTACGACTGTCCGGTGATCTGCCATCCATGCAGAAGAGCTTTTTCCGCAATGCGGTGGCACTGGTTTTCGCCGTCATTGTGCTGCTGCGCTCGGAAGAGAAATTCCAGTTCAATCGAAAAAATCTGCCGTTGCTGCTGACCCGTTCCGCCTTCGGCACCATCGGTATTTTATGCAATTACTATGCCGTTGACCATCTGGTGCTTTCGGATGCTTCCATGCTGAACAAGCTCTCCCCTTTCTTTGCCATCATCATTTCCTATCTCTATCTGAAGGAAAAGGTAACGCCATTCCAGGTTTCTGCAGTGGTTGTGGCGTTTATCGGCGCATTGTGCATCATCAAGCCGGGCTTTTCCTCCCTGACTACAGGGCCGGCGCTCCTTGGCGCACTGGGCGGCCTGGGTGCGGGAGCCGCGTATACCATGGTGCGCAGGCTGAGCATGAACGGGGAACGCGGGCCGTTTATCGTCTTTTTCTTCTCAGCCTTTTCCAGTCTGTTCTGCCTGCCATATTTGCTGTTCGCCTATCATCCCATGACCCTGACGCAGCTGATTCTACTGCTGCTTGCCGGACTTTCTGCTGCCGGCGGACAGTTCGCCATCACAGCCGCTTATGCCAATGCTCCCGCACGGGAGATCTCTGTTTTTGATTATTCCCAGATTGTGTTTGCGGCACTGCTCGGATTTTTCTTCCTGAACCAGACACCGGATCTGCTGAGTGTCATCGGCTATATCATCATCTGCGGCACCTCGGTTGCCATGTTTTTCTACAATCAGAAGCACTAAAAAATGAACCCCGCAGCACAATGCTGCGGGGTTTTGCTATCTGATCAAAGTGATGGATCAGCTTCCGGCCATTCAGTTGCTTTCAATCAGGCCATAGCCGCCTGCTGCTCTCTTATAAATAACAGCGGGAACATCATCCTCTTCCGCATTCTTAAAGAAGAAGAACTGGTGTCCCAACAGGTTCATCTGCAGGATTGCTTCTTCAACCGTCATCGGTTCAACATCGAAGCGCTTGCGGCGGATCACATCATACTTTTCCTCTACATATTCAGAAAGGCTTGCATCGTTTGCAGCTGCCTTGTCAAATGCACCCTCACGAAGCTTCTTTTCGAGACGGGTCTTGTTCTTGCGGATCTGCTTCTCGATGCTCGAGATCATGCCATCCACAGAAGCAAACATATCCGTTGTGGTTTCCTCAGCCCGGAAAACCATTCCGCTGTGACGTACAGTGACTTCTGCCGTCTGTCTGCCCTTCAATTCACTGAAAGTAATCGTAGCAGAGGTGTCCTTATGGAAATAGCGATCCAGCTTTGTGACCTTCTTAACAGCGTAATCGCGCAGTTCCTCGCTAATCTTAATCTTTCTTTCAACGATGGTGATCTTCATAACATCAGCTCCTTATGGTTTCACAACCCAATATCGATATTCAATTGTGCGAAGTACCGGTACGGCAATGGCCGCAGGATTTTGCATATTACAACAAACCTAGAACTTAATGTACTTCTTATATTATCCATAGTATACCACAGAATGGAAAACCTGTCCCATGCCAAATTCCGGTGAATTCAGGCTTGAGACAGGTTGAACAAAAACCAGCTTTATTTTTCTTCTGTTTTCGTGAAATTCCTTAAAATTTCATTGAATTCAGATCACGCCTTCTGCATGGCGGGTAACATGGCAGCCGATATTGACCACGCACGGCAAACCTGCAATATGCGTCGGGAATGTCTCAATGGCAGCCATCAGCGCGGTGACAGTGCCGCCCAGTCCCTGGGGCCCAATACCGAGTGCGTTGACACGCTCAATGATCTTCTTTTCCATCTCTGCATAACCCGGATTTTCATTGAACTGTCCAACCGGACGCATCAGGGCACGCTTTGCCAGATAACCGGCCTTATCCGCCGTGCCGCCCAGTCCAATACCAATCACGATCGGCGGGCACGGATTGGAACCTGCCTTGTCACAGGCGGATACAACATAATCAATGATGTCCTCCGGCTTAGCGGCAGGAGTAAACATTTTCATCGAACTCATATTTTCACTGCCAAAGCCCTTCGGCTCTACGGTTACATGAATCTGATCACCGGCAACGATGCGGGTATACAGGATCGCCGGGGTATTGGTGTTGGTATTGGTGCGGTCAAGCAGCGGGTCACGGACAACCGACAGGCGCAGATAACCTTCCACATAGCCCTGACGAACACCTTCATTGACAGAATCCTCCAGCAGTCCGCCAGTGATATGGACGTCCTGTCCTACTTCTACGAAAACAATTGCCATGCCGCAGTCCTGACAGATCGGGACGGAATTTTTGCAGGCAATATCACAGTTTTCGATCATTTTTCCAAAAATGTCCTTGCCCAGCGGAGATTTCTCCTGTTCCTGTCCATCCAGATAAGACTGACGAATATCCTCCGGCAGGACATAGTTTGCCTTCATGCACAGCTCACGTACCAGTGCGGTGATTTCCTTGGCTTCGATGGTTCTCATATATCAAAATCCTCCTGCAATGAAATAGATTCCTTATCTTTCTTTATATAACCTGCCTGCCGTCAATGAATACAGCCGTCACCTTTGTCCGATAATCAAACGGATCACCGTCCGTGACAAACAGGTCTGCATCCTTGCCGGTGCGCAGCGAACCCACACGCTCCTGCAGTCCGGTAATCTGCGCCGGCACAATGGTCATGGCGCGCAGGGCATCCATCGGCTGCATACCGGCCTGCACCGCGGCAACCGCACAACGCATATAATGCTTGAGTGGCGTTTCCGGATGGTCTGTGATGATTGCGGTTGGAATACCTGCCTCTGTCAGCAGGGCCGGTGCCTGCTCGGTCAGATGACGCAGCTCCGGTTTCGAGCGATCCGTCAGGATTGGGCCGGAGCAGATGGGTACCTGCTCCTCTGCCAGAAGATCTGCCACCAGATGGGCTTCTGTTCCGTGCAGGATGACCGGTTTCAGGGAAAATTCCCGGGCAATACGCAGTGCGGTAAAGATGTCATCTGCCCGGTGCGCATGGAAATGCGCCTGACAGCTGCCGTCCAGCACCGGAAGCAGTGCCTCCATTTTCGCATCATATTCCGGTGCATCTGCCGGTTCCTCCGCGCGATGCTTTTGTGCAGCGTATTCCTTCGCCTTATACAGGGTTTCCCGGATCAGGGCTGCCGTAGCCATACGGGTCACCGGAGCCTCATCCTTATCATTATAACACGACTTCGGGTTTTCACCCAGTGCAAATTTCATGGCACATGGCGCTTTTACAATCATATCGTCAATCCGCCGTCCGGCAGTCTTGATGGCGGCAATCTGTCCGGCAATCGGGTTACAGCTTCCCGGTGAAACCACGCAGCAGGTGACACCGGCCTGTCGGGCTTCCGCAAAGCTGCGTTCCATGGGATTGATGCCATCAATCACACGGAGCTGAGGTGTGACAGGTTCTGTATCCTCATTGCCGTCCTCTCCCTCAAACCCCAGGGAGTCCTCAAACAGGCCAAGATGGGTATGTGCATCCACAAGGCCCGGAAGAACCCATCCGCCATGTGCGTCCAGCCCTGTTCCGGCTGCATCCTCCGGCAGATTTTCCATCGGGCCGATTCCGGTTATTACGCCATTTTCCCAGGAAATGAAACCATTTTCGATGATTTTCCCTTCCATTGGTACTATTTTTCCGTTGTAAATAATCATTTTGGCTCCTTAAACATGTAAAAAATGAATTGACATTTACTGGAAATCATGATATGATAACCACGGTGGCAGGAAACTGCTATCCATGCACCGTTCATATCTTTATCCCCACAATCCATTTACCCTTCGGCTTGTCCGAAGGGTGTTTTTTTGCTGCAAACGCACACACAAATCGGTTCTAACATAAGAATGCCGCTTTCCCGGCTGATCCAACCGGAAAGAGCGACATTTACTTTTATATGCCCTGAAAGCCACTGGCTTTCACATGGTTTATTTGCGGCGGCGGGAACCGTTTTTCTTATCCGTATTACGGCGGATATCCGCCATACGGCTTTCGCTGTCCTGCATAAAATGCTTGAGCTTATCCTCAAATGAAGTCGGCACTTCCTTTGCAGCAGCATAGGTGCCGCTGATCGGACGCTGCGGCTTTCTGCTGCCGGAACGCTGTGGATAGCCGGTGTTTCTGCCGGTACCAGTTCCGCCATTGCTGTTGCGGTTATTGAACGGACGGCGATCCGAAGCCGGACGCGGCTGTGCCTTCTTAATAGACAGGTTAATGCGGCCATTTTCATCTACGGCGATGATTTTAACCTTTACCTCCTGCCCCTCTGACAGATGATCCCGAATATTGCTGACATAGGACTGATCTACCTCAGAAATATGTACGAGACCGGTCTTACCCTCCGGCAGCGAAACAAACGCGCCAAACTTTGTGATTCCGGTTACCTTACCGGAAATGATTTCTCCTACGGCCAACTCCATACCCTTTTAATTTTTCCTCCATGTGTTACTGCTCTGAACTGTCAATAAATACACGCTCGCCGGGAGATGCATACCCCAGCACATCACGTGCAATTTTTGCAATGGATTCATCTGTGACACCTTCTTCAAGGGAATCCTTCAGGTCCTTATTGACGACTTCTTTTTCATCAATTGCATCATCCAGAGCTGCGCTCTGCTTCTGCAGGTCCCTGATCTGGATCTGGAGGGAAATCGGCTTAAAGATAGTAAATACAATCACGACAGCCAGCAAAATCTTTGCCGCAATGCTGAATGTTGGTTTTCTGCGCTTTTTCATCGTACTCCTCCTGTCACAAATCAATTCTCTTTTATTTTATACCAGCATTTCCGAAAATGGAAGGATTTTTTTTTGTTTTTTCATGTTTTTTACGAAAATCCATGGATTTTTTTTCATCTGTCCCGTGCCGATGGATACGTTTTCGGAAAACACACCAGATACGATGCAGAATTTTCCCTGTTTTACCCAAAAACCAACGGAATGCCCTCCCCGGCAGGACATTCCACACCACCCATCCGGCTGCAAGGGACAATACCAAAAATCCACGCAGCTGCAGCTGGGTAGCGGAGGTTGCCACAACAAATAATACGGCTGCAGAAACCATGGAAAACAGGAAATCCAGCACAAGTTCCAAACACCAGCTGCCACTATTCCAGCGTAAGATACGAAATACATCATACAGCACCCCAAGGCCGGCTCCTGCTGCGGCAGCATACCGGATGACCAGCAGCTGATCCGGCAGCGGATTTACGGCAATCACTGGAACAGCCTGCGGAGAAAGCCGCCTACAGCTACACTATCGTCGTATTCCACCATATCAATCTGTCCCGTCAGACGGAGCTCTCCGCTCTCCAGACTAAGCTGATCCACATGCAGGCTGCTTCCGCGGATGACCAGCGTTCCCATGGTTGTGGCAACCGTCACCTGATTTTCATCGAAATTGACAACCTCATTGACACCGGACACTGCCATTTTCTTTCTATCCTGCAGGGACAGGCTATGGGGCAACGCCTGTTTATCCGCATTTTTCTCCCGTTCCATAAACAGTTCCCCCTTTATTCCAAAAGAAAAGCCCGGACACAACATATCTATGCGTCCGGGCTGAAAACTATGCTCAGGGAATTTCACGGTACAGAGCGGATGCATCATTCTTGAGAACATGCTCCGCAATGTTGAGAACCTCCACCTTCAATGTACGCTGGCCAAAGGAAATTTCGATGACATCACCGACCTTTACCTGATACGAGGCCTTGGCCTGCTTGCCGTTGACCAGAATCCGGTCATTGTCACACGCTTCGTTTGCAATGGTTCTCCGCTTAATCAGGCGGGATACCTTCAGATATTTGTCCAGTCTCATGCTAATTACAACACATCCTTTATAAACATTTCAGATATTGATAAATTTGAATCTATCCTATCAGGAGCATCCCTGCTTCTGTCAGTTGATTCTGCCGCAGAACGAACAGACACGCATCACATCACCCCGGAGGGCTCCGCCGCAAAACTGGCATCTGTCTTCCAGGCACCAGACTGTCGGACACTCCCATTCCAGCTGTACATCTTCCGCCAGACCGAGGTACTCCTTCAGCCGTACCCGGCTTGTAAACCGGCTTCCCGCTGCGTCTTCTGCCTCTCCCCAGAGCGACAGCTTTTTCAGTGCCGTACAGCCGGAGAAAATATGCTCCGCTGGCAGCCGGATTTGGTTTCCCGGTATTTCAATTTCTTCCACATCTGTACAATCCACAAATGCCTGCGCTGCAATGCTTCTGACCGTCTTTGGCAGGACAATCTTCCTCGCACCGCCGCTGCACCGCATCAGGATTCCATCGGTGATTTCCAATCTGTTTTCTTCTGTCATGTCAGTTTCTCTCTGCCTTCTGTTTGGATTCATTGTTGTTAGCATAGCATATCTTAGAAGAACTGACAAGGGTATCCGGCAATTTCACGTTGTTCCCTTTTTCCTGAAAAAAATTGCGCAAATCATATCACTTTTTGAGTATCCTCTCTTTTGTTTTTTAGCATTTTGGGCAAACCTCGGCCATGTTCCGTCAAAAGACAGTGCAAGTAATTCATATCCGTCTTCGACTTTCAATCATTTTACGAAACATAGTCACACCCATAAAATACCTTATTCCCTGTTTTCCTTCTTTATCTCGGTATCAATCTCCTCTCTGCCATCGTAATAGCGTTCCAGAAAGGAATGTCTGACCCGTCTGGTCTTATAGCCTGGAAAAGTATCCAGCGATACCGCATGGATGCTGTTAAAAATACTCTTTTCAATATAAGGATTATCCCGCTTGAGTCTGCGGATGAGGGTCTTGATTTCCTGACGTTTGGAACCTCCCCCGCCATTGTCACACATAGTACAGTTCTCCGTAAACCGGCAGGCACACTGAATAAATTCCAGTTCATTGTAGTTTTTCCAGGCAATAATCGCATCCTCATGTACACGATACATGGGACGAATGACCTCCATGCCCGCAAAATTGTCGCTGTGCAGCTTCGGCGGCATGGTCTGCAGCATGGAGCTGTAAAACATACCCATGACGACGGTTTCAATCACATCATTGAAGTGATGTCCCAGAGCGATTTTATTGCAGCCCAGCTCCTGTGCCTTTTTATAGAGATGTCCGCGGCGCATCCGGGCACAAAGATAACAGGGATCTTTTTCCGTCTTGTTGGCTACCGCAAAAATATTGGTCTCGAAAATCGTAATCGGGATATGCAGCAGCTTTGCATTGCTCTCAATCTTCTGCCGGTTGATTTCATTATATCCCGGGTCCATCACCAGAAACATAAGGTCAAACGGTACATTGGTATGCCGATGCAGCTCCTGCATCAGCTTTGCCATCAGCATGGAATCCTTTCCGCCGGAAATACACACGGCAATTTTATCTCCCGGCAGGATCAGCTCGTAATCCTTTACGGCCTGCGTAAACGGATTCCAGATTTCTTTTTTATATTTGGTAATGATACTGCGCTCTATGCGCTGATATGGCTCAAATACGCGGCTCATGTGGTCAACTCCTTATAGCATGTCTCAAAAGCAGACAGGAATCCGTCAATTTCTTCCTGTGTGGTCAGATGGCTCAGGCTGATTCTCCAGGAGGACAATGCCTGCTTTCTGTCGCGGCTGACGGCAAACACTGCTCTTGACGGTGTGTCCGGGACAGAACAGGCGGATTTCACCGAAATACAGATGCCCTGCCTGTCCAGCGCCTGCTGGAACGCCGTCCCCCGCACGCCCTGTACACTGATATTCAAAATATGCGGAACCGCATGCTGCGGGCTGTTGATCCGCACCTTCGGATAGTTTTCCAGCTCTTTGCGCAGCAGGGTATTCCAGTTCTGTACGGTTTCCAGTTGTTCGGACAGCTGCGCCAGTGCCAGCTCCAATGCCAGTTCTGCCGCGCCCGCCAGCGCAAGCGTCGGTGTTCCACTGCGGTAAATTGTCGTGCTTGCACCGCCATGGATCAGCGGCTCCACAATTACGCCCTTGCGCTTGTACAAAATACCGCTGCCATTCAATCCGTAAAATTTATGCGGGGCAAAGCTCATGGTATCTACACCGTCAAAGCAAACCGGAATCTTTCCCACGGCCTGTGTGGCATCCACATGCAGCCGACAATCCGGATAGCCTTGCAGAATCTCCGCGATTTGTTTCATCGGCTGTATGGTTCCCAGCTCACTGTCCACCGCACACACGGCAACCAGTACGGTATCCTTTCGCAGAAGCTCCCGTAGGTGCTCCAGGTCTATTGTTCCGTCCCGCCGGATATCCATCAGGTCAATTTCATAGCCCCGTTCCTGCAGAGCTGTTAACGCACCGCTGACCGAGGAATGCTCCAGCGGTGAGGAGATAATATGCTTTCCGATATGCCTGCCGGTATGCGCAATGCCCTTGATGGCAAGGTTATTTGCTTCACTTGCACCGGAGGTATAAATGATTTCCTCCGGGAGTACCTGCAAGGCATCCGCAATGCCTGCGGTGATAGTATCCATTTTCTGTTTGGCTTCCCGCCCGGCAATATGGTTGGAATTGGGATTTCCCATATAGGTCTGCTCCAGATGGCAGAATCGTTCCAATACCTTCGGATTTACCGGTGTATTGGCGGAATAATCCAGATATATCATGCTTTTCCTCCTGCCGAAACCAAATCCCGCACCACTTCTCCGGCAATCATCAGGCCAGCCGCCGCCGGGACAAAGGCATTGCTTCCCGGAATCGCTCTGCGCTGGGTACATTTTCTCGCAGTTCCCGGCGGACAAATACAATGGCTCCGGCAGCTGATTGCCATATCCTCCACAGGTTCCAGAGGCTTTTCCCGGGAATAGGCAACCTTCAGCTTTTTAATGCCCCGTTTGCGCAGCTCATGCCGCATTACACGGGCCAGCGGATCCACAGAGGTTTCAAAAATATCCGCTACCTGGAATGCACTGGCATCCATTTTGTTGCCCGCACCCATGGCACTGATGATCGGAGTTCCCGCTGCCTGCGCCTGTTCCACCATCGCCAGCTTGGCTGTTACGGTATCCACTGCATCTACAACGTAATCATATTGTGTAAAATCAAACTGTTCTGCCGTATCCGGCGTATAGAAGGTTTTATAGGTATGCACCTGTATGTTCTGACTGATATCATGCAGCCGTGCCTCCGCCGCATCAACTTTATATTGTCCCACGGTACTGCGCAGGGCAAAAATCTGCCGGTTCAGATTGGTCAGGCAAACCCGGTCATCATCGATCAGGTCGAGCGTTCCAACTCCGCTGCGTGCCAGCGCCTCAACGGTATATCCGCCCACGCCGCCAATGCCAAAGACCGCGACACGGGCGTTGTGCAGGCATTCCATGCCGTCCCTGCCCAGCAGGATTTCTGTTCTTGAAAACTGATTCAATATTATTGTTTCATCCTTATCTTTTTATAAAACGGCACAGCGCAACTTTGATTCACGCTGTGTTCGTTTGGTATCCGATATTGTATATTTATCCCATCGTTTTACTATGATTGTATGTGATATTATATGCTATCCCCAACCGCTTGTCAACCGCCTGATGCACATAAAACAAAAGCCGGCAGGACGCCATATGCGGCGCAGGACCTGCCGGTAGGATGGATGGTTTGAAAAGCGAATACTCTATCATCAATGGGATGTTTTCGGATTCAGTTTCTCCTTCAACTGCTTTGCTGGACGGAAAACCGGCACGCGAGCTGCGGGAACCGATGCTTTTTCTGCAGAGTTCGGGATGCAAACTGTTCGCTCCCCACGCTGTTTGGTATCAAAGGTGCCAAATCCGGTCAGTGTCACCCGTTCTCCCTGTGCCAATATATCTCCCAGTGTACGAAAGACAACCTCCACACAGGCTTCCGTATCCTTTTTGGTCATGCCGGACTGCTCCGCAACCAACGATACAAAATCAGCCTTTTTCATATGTTTTTCCCTGGTTCCACAGCTCGATCATTTCCTTTAGTGTGAGATCCTGCACCTGTTTCCCCTGCTGTGCCGCTGCCTGCTCAACATGGGAAAAACGGCGGATGAATTTCTCCGTCGTATGGTTCAATGCCTCTTCCGGATCGGTATCCGCAAAACGAGCCAGCTTGACTGTGGCAAATAACAGGTCTCCGATTTCCTCCTGTACATCACCGTCACCCTGCAATGCACGCTTCACCTCATCCAGCTCTTCCTCCACCTTTGCCAGTGCGCCGGAAATATCCGGCCATTCAAAGCCGGTCTTGGCGGCTTTGTGTTGTACCTTTTCCGCCCGGATCAGCGCCGGCAGACTGCGTGCCACGCTGTCCAGCGTATCCGTGGCACTCTTCTGGTGCTTTTCTGTTTTCTTGAGGTCATCCCAGTTGTTGAGAATGTCCTCTGTGGATTCCACTTCCCAATCCTTGAATACATGCGGATGACGGTAAATCATTTTCTTGCATACACCGTCTGCCACATCCTCCATGGTGAAATGTCCCTGTTCCTCTTCGATACAGGTATGGAATACAACCTGAAACAGCACATCTCCCAGTTCTTCCTTCAGCAGCTCCACATCTTCATTGTCGATTGCCTCACAGACTTCATAGGTTTCCTCGATGAAATCCCGTCGGATGCTGTGATGGTCCTGTGCCCTGTCCCACATACAGCCATTTTCACTGCGCAGGATGCGCATGACCTGCTGTAAATCCTCAAAACTGTAACGATCTTTTCTTTTAAACTCCATTGTAAATGGTTCATTCCTTTTCTTAAAATCATTCTTTCAGGCGCAGGAACCGAATCATCCGATCCCCGCCCGGAAATGGCCGGACATCCTCCGCCTCCAGTGCGTGGAAAACAAGCAGCAGAACCACATAAATCGGAACCGCTGCCATAACAGTCAGAGCTACCGCCGGCATCAATGCCATTTTCTGCGCCAGCTGCTGTTCCAGAAGCAGGGAAAGCACTGCCATGCCCATGGAAGCTGCCAGCGGGCGGAGTATGGCGCGAAACAACGGCGGAACCCAGTGCATCTGCCGGACAATGGAAATCAGATTCAGCAGCAGCATCACACTGTAACAGACCAGTGTTCCAATGGGTGCCGCAAGGATATTGATTTCCGGCTGTCCGGCCAGA
This sequence comes from Clostridiales bacterium, assembly GCA_004555915.1. Lineage (GTDB taxonomy): Bacteria > Bacillota > Clostridia > Oscillospirales > Butyricicoccaceae > Butyricicoccus_A. The sequence continues at coordinate 37,430 of SFJM01000005.1, forward strand.
TAAAAACCCACGGCAAATTTTGCCGTACATGCGGCAGCCATTGCATACACCGTTAAATCCGGCCGTCCAAACGACTGTAACACCGATGTTGCTACGGCAGACAGTCCCACCAGCGGTTCCGCAATCCCCAGAAGCCGCAATAATGGTTCAGCGGTCTGGATTCCCCGGGGCTGGGATGCGAACAGCACCCGGAGCAATGGTTCCGCAAACACAAACAGCCCTGCACCGCAGGGCAAGCACACCAGTAAGGTCAGCCGCATGGATGAGGTCACAAGCCGTCGTTCCTGTTTGCTATTCCGGCAGGCATGTGCTGCGGACAGAGCCGGAAGCACACTGATGGAAACCGAATTGGACAACGCCTGCGGCAGATTAAACAGCGTCATTGCCATACCGGTATAGGCACCATATGCCGCAACAATTTGTTCTGCGGAAAAGCCCGCTGCCGGGAGCCTGCGGTAAATCACCGCCATATCCAGAAAGCCGGACACGGTCATGACAGCAGCTCCCAGGGTAACCGGGACCATCAGCTGGAACAGCTGCGGTAAGGCAGACGGATGTTTTGTCCGATGGAACAGCCCCTGTCGGATTCCCCTGCGTGCGCTCCACAGCAGATAGCTCATGGCCAGCAGTTCCCCGCAGGTCACGCCCATAACGGCACCGACAGCAGCACCGGTAATGCCATAGCCTGCGTCCAGCATATTCTTTGCCAGAATCAGGCCCACCACCAGCTTTCCCACCGCTTCCGCAACCTGGGAAACCGCAGTGGGAACCATGTTTCCGGTGCCCTGATACCATCCCCGCAGGGCTGCCTCTACCGTTACAAAGAAAACGGCAGGTGCAATAGCGGTGAGACACCATACCGCATCCGGTTCTCCCATCAGATGACAGATTGTGGGGGAAAAGCCCGCCAGAGCTGCGGCCAACGCCAAAGCGATGACGCCAAACGCCCGTATGGCATGCCTGACAATCGCCTTTGCCCGCTCCCGCTCCCCCAAAGCAAGCGCTTCGGAAACCAGATGTGCTTCCGCAACCGGCAATCCCGCAGCGGCTACCACAAACAGCAGGGAGAAAAACTGCATGGCAAAGGCGAATAATCCCATCCCGCTGTCACCGATCAGGTTTGTCAGTGGGATTTTAAACAATGCTCCCAGCAGCTTGACAACAATGCTGGAGAGCAGCAGTGCCATGGCACCGCCGATAAAGCTTCCATTTTTCCGATTCATGCCCTGCCTCCTATGAGACAAGGTATGAATCAGTACAGACGATTAGAAGCGATTCTTTTATAGCTGGGCACCGCAGCTGCTGCAGAATGCGGCACCGGACGGACAATCCTTGCCGCAGTTGGGGCAACAGGTTTTGGCTTTGGCTGCATTCAGCTTCTCACGAATTTCCTCAATTTTCTCCAGCTTTTCATCAATCAGCAGCAGCTTGGCCTGCAATGCATCCTGATCCTCTTCCATTCCGGTATGGACATGGTATACCATCTTGCCGATTTCCTTATACAGAATTTCAATTTCCGTATTCAGGTCAAAAATCTGCATATTTAGCTTGGTTGCACTGACAAAGCTGGTTGCTGTCTTGCCCGCTGCATCCGCAGCCCTGGTTGCCACAACTCCGGTGCGGTTTGCCAGCAGCTCAGCAGAAACAATTGCCTTTTCAAAGAAATTTTTCGTATCCATTTGGAAGCTCCTTTCATATCAGCCGCTGCCTGGCGGCATACGCTGTCATATTCTATGCTTTTGATTGACCCTCCGTCATCCGATGAACTCATGCATAATCGAGTCCTCCGGAATCAGGCTCAAATCCTCCAGAGGTTCAAAGCGATCCAGTGCACGAACCAGATCTTCCAGTCCCGCACGTTCCATTTCCTGATGATACGGCTCCGCGTCACGCCGCAGTTGGTTCATCAGAATGCAATCCTCATAGGGCAGATAGGTATTCATCAGAAAATCCGCGGACGATACATGGGGATGGATATATAACCGTTCTCCACGCCGCACGGAACGCCACATATCAATGGTCTCCGATACCGGGGAATCACGGAAATTTTTATCCCGGATGGCACGGCGGACAAACCGCAGCACATGCGGGGCCAGCCGCCAGTTATTGGACAGCACCACCTGGGTTCCCACAGCCATGTAAATGCCCATGGAATATTCCCGTACCTTTGCCATCAGCACATCATTGAGTGCATGAATGCCCTCGATGACAGCAATCTGCCCCTTTTCCAGCCGAACCTCATGGGTTTCTCCGGTGCGGATATGCCGCATGAAATCATAAGTAGGTACCTCGATGGTCTCTCCCTTGCACAGTGCCGCCAGATGGTTACTCAGCATCGGCAGATCCATACACAACGGAGATTCCAGATCGTTCCGTCCCTCCTCATCCTTCGGCACCTCATAGGTATGCCGGCTCAGGTAATAGTCGTCCATGGAAATGGAATGGGATTCCACACCCCTGCGTGCGATGGCATCCCGGATTCGGCGTGCTGTCGTGGTCTTGCCGCTGGAGGATGGACCGTTCAACAGCAAAATCGTCCGTTCACACCGGTTTTCACAGATTCGCTCCGCAACGCTCTCAATGACATTGGTATAGCTCTGCTCGGATTGGGCGACAAAGCCTGCCGGATCACGCCGGCAGCGTTCATTGATATCATCCAGTTTTAAATGAAACATATCAGTCCCTCACCGCTTCATCTGTGCAGGACTGTGCCCATTCGAGAATGGCCTGTTTTCCCGCGTTGATTTTATCCAGTGCAGTATTGTATTCATACGGGTACTTGGGATTGTTGATGCGCTGAATCTTCCGTCCATCCGCTCCCAGCAGCTTGGTCACGCCGCCCGCACCCAATGAAACAATGGTCTGCAGTTCTTCCATCATGTAAATATTATATTTGCATTCATAGCCCGTTTTGCACCAGCCGACATTTTCAAAGCCGCCTGCCATGAATTTCTGTCGGTACAGGTAATACGGCGCATATCCGGCAGCGGTCAGCTTGCGTGACGCAATGTCCAGCATTTGCCGCACCATTTCCTGCTTTTGAGCATTCTGTACCCGGTCATGCTTGTCTGCACCGCGCTTTGCCGCCAGTGTGTGCACGGTGATATTTTCCGGATTCAATCCAATCAGGGTATCCATGGTATTGGCAAAGCTCTCCGGCGTGTCACAATCCAGACCGGCAATGGTGTCCATATTAATCGCATGGAATCCGATTTCCCGCGCCAGATGAAACCGGTCCAGCACATCCTGTGCACTGTGATGCCGGCCGATTGCTTCCAGCACCGTCTCATTCATGGACTGCGGATTAATGGAAATGCGATCCACGCCGTATTGCTTCAATACCAGCAGCTTCTCTCTGGTAATCGTATCCGGCCGTCCCGCCTCCACGGTGAATTCCTCCAGTGCGTGCAGGTCAAATGACTGCTGTACGGTTGCCAGCAGCCGGTCCATCTGCTCTGCGGAAAGTGTGGTAGGGGTACCGCCGCCGATGTAAATGGAAATAATCCGAAGCCCTGCCTGCTGCAGGATGGTTCCGGTGTGCGCAATTTCCGCGCACAGCGTGTCCAGATATTCTGCCATCAGCTTTCCGGCCTTTTCAATGGAATGGCTGACGAAGGAACAGTAGCTGCATCGGGACGGACAGAATGGAATGCCAATATAAATCGAAATATCCCTGGGCTGCAGCCTGTTTTTGCAATCCAGCGCGATACCGGCGGAGCGAATTGCCAGTGCACGGCGTGCCGGGGAGACATGGTACTGCTCCGTCATCACCTGCGCCACCTGTGCCGGGGTATAGCCCTGCTCCAGAAAGCCACGTGCAAACTTTGCCGGACGGACACCTGTCAGCGAGCCCCATTCCGGCATATGCTCTAAAAATGGTGTAACCGCTTCAAAAACAGCCGCCTTGACACCATGGGTCAATGCACGCTTGGTCATAACCGCATCATCGGTAATTGCCGCACGTTTTTCCGTACATACCTGCTTTCCGCCGCGTGTACAGCAGACCCGGATACAGTGCTCCATACCAGTCTGCTGTACCATGACCCCCAGTGCATCCGTTCCTTCCGGGATGATATCCACCCGTTCGGTCACCTCTGCCGGAAGCAGGTTAAACAGCATATCACGAACCGGATGGTCATTTTCCAGTCCTTCTATTGTATAAATCATTCTTTCACAGCCTGCCGCATATATGGATTGGTTTTGCGTTCCCGTTCCAGGGTAGACAGCCCTTCATGTCCCGGCAGAACCTGATAATCCCCCGGGAGATTGTACAGCTTCTTGAGGGACTGCAGCATCACCGGCCAGCTGCCGCCCGGCAAATCGGTACGTCCGCAGGACTGGCAGAACAGGGTGTCACCGGTAAACAGGATGCTGTCATCCAGCTGGATCACATGCGAACCCGGTGTATGTCCCGGCGTGCTGTGGAATTTCAGCTTCATACCGCCGAATTCCAGCGCCAGCTCCTCGGTCATCCAGATATCTGCACCCGGAAAATCGAATCGATTCATCAGATCACGGCCATAAGCCCCAAACGGTGACAGCGATGCGCTGGCATCAAACAGATATTCATCCTTCCGGCTGACCACCACCTGTGCGCCGGTTGCCCGCTTGATGGCACCCACAGCCAGAATATGGTCAAAATGCGCATGGGTCAGCAGAATATACTTCAGCTTGATCCTCGCGCTCTCAATTTCCCGGATCAAACGGTCCGCATTGTCGCCCGGGTCCACAATGGCACCCTCAAGGGTTTTCTCGTCATATACCAGATAACAGTTTGTGGCCACATCGCCTACAACAAATTGCTTGATTTGCATACTTGCTCCTTTATTTCTTTCGTATCAGCTCATCCGTGTCCAGCACAATGGTTACCGGACCATCATTGAGCAGCTCTACCTTCATATCCGCGCCGAATTCACCAGTCTGGGTTTCTACCCCGAGACCGCGGCAGCAGTCAACAAAGTATTCGTATAATTCCCTGGCCTGATCGCCCTTTGCCGCCCGGGTAAAATTCGGACGCTTGCCCTTGCGGCAGTCAGCATACAGCGTAAACTGGCTGACCGCGAGTATTTTTCCGCCCACATCAGCCAGGGCCAGATTCATTTTGTCATTTTCATCCTCAAAGACACGCAGTCCGACACATTTCTTTGCCAGATACAGTGCCTCCTCCGGTGTATCCTCCGGCGCGACACCGAGCAGGATCAGAAATCCTGCCCCGATCTCGCCGGAAACCGTTCCATCTATGGTAACCTTCGCGTGTTTCACACGCTGTAATACTGCTCTCATTGCTGTTCTCCCTTACATAGACTGCCGCACCACATTGATGACACCGCGCAGGCTGCGCAGCTTTTTCTTCAGTGCATCCAGCTGGGACAGACCGGTTACCTCAATGACAATATTGATGATGCCATAGCCCTCGGACAGGGTCTTACCGTTGAAGTCCTTCACATTGATGTGGTTGTTGGTCAGTGTCTGCAGCACATCATTCATGACGCCCATGCGGTCGTTGGTGGAAATCTGCAGGGCTGTATTGAACCGTTCCTTGGTTTCAATATGATTTTCATCCCAGCAAACCTTGACCCAGCGCTCCCGGTCCTCCGGGCTGCTGTGCTTTACATTGACACAGTCCTTCCGGTGTACAGAAACACCATAGCCGCGGGTGATATAGCCAATGATGTCATCCCCCGGTACCGGCGTACAGCAACGGGCAAACTTGACCTTGCAGTTGCCAATGTCCTCGACAATGACACCGGATTCCGACCTTCCCTGTACACGATTCTGTGTCAGCGGCTGCCGGTTTTCCTCCTGCTTTCTGGCACGGACAACCTCGTCACGCACCTTGTTCAATACCTTTGTCACGGTAATACCGCCATAACCGATTGCGGCGTACAGCTCCTCCAGTGACGGATAGCCGAACTTTTTCAGCACATTTGCCTGTACCTCCGGCCGTTCCATGAAGTGATTGTACAGCAGGCTCGAACGCAGTTCCCGGTCAAGGTCCGTACGTCCCTGCTCAATATTTTCTTCCCGACATTCCTTCTTAAACCACTGCTTGATTTTATTGCGTGCTTCCGAGGTTTTAATCATATTCAGCCAGTCACGCTTCGGGCCGTGGGTTTCCTTGGAGGTCAGAATTTCAACGATGTCACCATTCTGCAGTGTGTAATCAATCGGCGCAATTTTGCTGTTAATTTTACATCCAGTCATGCGGTTGCCCACAGCGGAATGAATGCCATAGGCAAAATCAATGGGGGTCGCACCTGCCGGAAGATTGACCACATCGCCCCGGGGCGTGAACACGAATACTTCATCCGAGAACAGGTCAACCTTGATATTTTTGATAAAATCCTCCGCCTCAGTGTCCTGCTGGGATTCCAGCAGCTGGCGAATCCAGGCATAGGTCTCCTCGCTGCCGTTTTTTTCCACATGCTGCTTATATTTCCAGTGTGCCGCAACGCCGTACTCTGCCATCTTATGCATTTCCTCCGTGCGGATCTGTACCTCAAACGGTACGCCGGAACGTCCGATGACCGTCGTATGCAGCGAACGGTAGCCATTCGGCTTCGGCGTGGAGATATAGTCCTTGAACCGTCCCGGAATCGGCTTATACAGGTCATGTACATAGCCAAGGACATTATAGCAGTCGGCAACCGAATCCACGATGACACGAACCGCACAGATGTCATAAATCTCATCTATGCTTTTGTTCTGCTCATACATCTTACGGTAAATGCTATAAATATGCTTTACCCGGGCGGAAATGGAGTTTTTAATGCCGCTTTCATTGAGCTTGGTGCCAATTGTCTTTTTGATGCGCTCAAGCATTTCCTCATGCTCACTGCGCTGGCGTTCCAGACCGTCTACAATTTCCTTGTAGCCAATCGGATCCAGACGCTGCAGGGAAAGATCCTCCAGCTCCCATTTGACCTTCTGCATGCCCAATCGGTGGGCAATCGGTGCATAAATCTCCATGGTTTCCAGCGATTTGGAGCGCTGCTTCTCCACAGTCATAAACTGAATCGTCCGCATGTTGTGCAGACGGTCCGCCAGCTTAATCAGGATGACACGGATATCCTTTGCCATGGCAATCAGCATTTTGCGGAGATCCTCCATCTGTTCCTGCTCCTTGGAATAGTGCAGCTGTCCCAGACGGGTGACACCATCCACCAGGTCAGCAACCGATTTGCCGAACTTTTCCGCAATCTGGTCATACTGGAAGTCGGTATCCTCCATACAGTCATGCAGCAGTCCGGCACAGATGGAATCCGTATCCAGACCCATTTCAACAATAATTCCCGCTACCGAAACCGGGTGGATGATATACGGGTCACCATTTTTGCGTTTCTGACCCGCATGCGCGGCATTGGCACACTCATACGCCATGCGGATTTTATCGACATCCGCATTCGGTGTCTGTTTCTGCACGCGTTCAATTAAAAAATCTATTTTTGTTTGAATATCCATATGCTTAACTCCCCGGCTAGATCGCCTGATCCGCCGCATTCTGTTGTTTTCTATGCCGCAGGGTTGCCAGAACCACAGATTTTGTGATATCTGCCTTCCCCTTGAACGGGCGCATCCTGATATGTAACAGGTTGTTTTTGAAATGATAGCTCAGCAGGCAGCTCTCGGAAAATACATCCAGACAGACAAACAGCTTGCCGATATTGATCATCCGGCGGGATTCATAGGAAATCCGGCGGGATAAGGTGTTATATGGTGCGGTCAGCTTACCGCCCTGCGCCCGGGAAATAATATGCCGCCATACGGCAACCAGATCAGCCCGGTTGGGATACAGCATATTCACCTGGGAATCCGTCAATTCCTGTCCGTTGATGAAATTGGAATAGCAGGACAGGAAATAATGATCCTTTTCCAGCTCACAGTCACTCAGCCGGATATCCTTGAGCATCAGCTGGATATTTTGCCGTCCACGGAAATGGTTGATTTCCAGACTGAATGCGGCATCCACCATATCGCCCTGTACCACCGGGCATCCGCCGGAGCCGGTGCCAAACAGCATGGCGGTAAACCGCCGCCCCTCCTTAATCAGGGACATTTTCAGATGCCGGTCACTGGAAATCGGGGTGATTTCCTCCACCGTCAGTTCCCGCATCGCAAAAATCGGCTCCCGGTTTCCCATGCCATAGGGCTCCAGAATCGCAAGCTCCCGGATTGCCTCAAGGGAAATGTCATCCGGTGAAATCAGACAGTCTACGTTGACCACCGGCATCAGATCCTCTTCGCTGATGTTTTCCCTTGCGTAGGCACAGATGCTTTCCTTAAACGCCGGCAGATTTTCTCTGGTAATCGTCAAACCTGCTGCCAGTGCGTGACCGCCAAATTTTTCCAGAAAGGCGGAGCTGTGTTCCAGCGCTTCAAACAGATTGAATCCATTCACCGAACGGCCGGAGCCTTTTCCCAGATCGCCGTCCAGCGAAATCAGCACGGTGGGACATCCATACCGGTCAGAAATGCGGGAGGATACAATGCCGATGACACCATGGTGCCAGTTCTCTCCCCACAGAACAATCATACGATCCTCCTGCGGGTCATATTCCTTCTGCAGTACGTCAAATGCCTGCTTAAGAATGGCATTTTCCGCGTTCTGCCGTTCCTTGTTCTGGCAGCACAGCATCACGGCGATCTCCTGGGCACGGCTGGGACTGTCTGTCAGAAACAGCTCTGCTGCCTGATCTGCACAGCCCATGCGTCCTGCAGCATTGATCCGCGGTGCAAGCGTGAAGCTTACCAGCGAAGAGGTAACCCTGCGTTCCTCCACACCAGCTTCCCGCATCAGCATGCGCAGCCCGGGATTTTCTGTCTGCTGCAGCAGTGCCAGCCCATAGGTGACAATAATGCGGTTTTCACCCTGCAGTAGCATGACATCTGCAATCGTTCCGACTGCCACCAGATCGAGATAGCCTGTCAGGACATCCTGCCAGCCCTCTGCTCCGGCCATGGCACAAATCAGCTTGAATACCACGCCCACACCGGCCAGGTCCTTAAACGGATAGCTGCTGTCCGAACGCTTGGGATTCACAATTGCGATGGCATCCGGCAGGGCATCCTTGCACTCATGATGGTCGGTTACGACAACCTTTAAACCGATTTCCTTCGCATAAGCGATTTCCTCCGTGGCTGTAATGCCGGAATCCACCGTGACAACCATTGAAACGCCCTGTTCCTTCAGCTGCAGCAAAGCAGCCTTGTTCAGGCCATACCCCTCGGTCAGGCGATCCGGGATATAATGGCTGCACACGGCTCCCCTGCTCTTCAGATAGCGGACGAGTACACAGGTGGAGGTAATGCCATCCACATCATAATCGCCAAATACAGCGATATGCTCTCCTGCCGCAATTGCTTTCGTGATTGCATCCACGGCAGCGTGCATATCCGGCAGCAAAAACGGGTCATGCAGCCCGGACAGGTCATGGCTGAGAAAGCCTGCGGCCTTCTCCGGTGTGTCCATGCCTCGCGCACACAGAACTGCTGCCGTCAAAGGTGCGTATCCGTACTGATTGGTCAGCTTACGGATGGCATCAATATCCGGCCAGGCAATGTTCCATTTTTTTGTTTTCATTGCAACTCCTCATTTTTATTTCAATTCGCTTTCTATTATAACAAAAAAACCACACTGCCACAAGTTTTTAGACAAAAATTACAAAAAACCTGCTCAAATCCGCTGCCCTTGGAACTATTTTCACGGAAAACGCGCCCAAACCGGAACAAAAGTGCAAAAAAACAGGCCGATACTGTGTACCAGCCTGTTTGTTACGATTTATTCTGTCAGATATTTGTGAAGATATTGTCCGGTGTAGGACTGCGGGCACCGGGCAATCTCCTCCGGCGTACCGGTGCAGACGATCTGTCCGCCGCCGTCACCGCCCTCGGGGCCCAGATCAATGATATGATCCGCCACTTTGATGACATCCAGATTGTGTTCAATGACAACCACCGTATTGCCCGCATCCACCAGCTTCTGCAGGACATCCACCAGACGATGGACATCTGCCACATGCAGGCCGGTGGTGGGCTCATCCAGAATATACATGGTGCGTCCGGTTGCCCGTTTGGACAGCTCTGTTGCCAGCTTGACACGCTGGCTTTCACCGCCGGACAGCGTGGTGGAAGCCTGGCCCAGCGCCACATAGCCCAGGCCGACCTCCTGCAGGGTCAGCAGGCGGCGATGAATCTTGGGTACATTCTCAAAAAAGTCTACCGCTTCATCCACTGTCATTTCCAGCACTTCCGCAATGTTTTTGCCCTTGTACCGCACCTCCAGTGTTTCCTTGTTGTAGCGTTTTCCCTTGCATACCTCACAGGGAACATACAGGTCGGGCAAAAAGTGCATTTCAATCTTCAGCAGACCGTCACCGGTGCACGCTTCACACCGTCCGCCCTTGACATTGAACGAGAAACGTCCGGGACCATACGCACGCATTTTGGCATCCTGCGTCTGGGCGAACAATGAACGGATATCATTGAACAGTCCCGTATAGGTTGCCGGATTGGAACGCGGTGTCCGTCCAATCGGCGCCTGGTCAATCCGGATGACCTTGTCCAGATTTTCGATTCCCAACACCTTGCCGAATTTTCCCGGTTTGCACTTGGCACGGTTCAGCCTGGAGGCAAGCTCCTTGTAGAGGATCTCATTGACAAAGGAGGATTTGCCGCTGCCGGACACACCTGTAATGCAGGTCAGCGTTCCCAGCGGGATGGTAAACGTCTGATTCCTCAGATTATTGACCGCACATTCTGTAAAGGTGATCTCCTTGCCATTCCCGGTTCTTCTGCGATTTGGAACCAGAATACGACGTTTTTTACTCAAATACTGGCCAGTCACAGATTGTTCACATGCAAGCAGCCCTTTTACATCGCCGGAGTAGATAATTTCGCCGCCATTGGTGCCGGCAGCCGGTCCCACATCAATAATATGGTCTGCAGCATACATGGTATCCTCATCATGCTCCACCACAATCAGTGTATTGCCCATATCCCGCAGCTTTTTCAGGGTTGCCAGCAGCTTGTCATTGTCCCGCTGATGCAGTCCGATGGACGGTTCATCCAGAATATACAGCACCCCCATCAGGGCAGAGCCGATCTGTGTCGCCAGACGGATGCGCTGGCTTTCACCGCCGGACAGGGTTGCGGACCCACGTGCCAGTGTCAGGTAACCCAGTCCCACATTTTGCAAAAAGCCAAGTCTGGATCGAACCTCCTTCAAAATGCGGTCCGCAATCAGCATCTTCTGATGGGACAGCTGCAGCTGGTCAAGAAACGCCAGCTCACGATCCACCGGCATTTCACAAAATTCCATGATATTCAGCCCGCCGACGGTAACCGCCAGCAGCTCTTTTTTCAGCCTGCTCCCGCCGCATTCCGGGCATGGGATCTCCCGCATGCTCTCTTCAATTTCCGCCCGCGCCCATTCGGAATTGGTTTCCTTGTAGCGGCGTTCCATATTGCGGATAATGCCCTCAAAAGGCTGCTCCATCTTCCCGCCGGAATAGCGTGACACATGAAGCGTCAGCTTTTCCTTGCCGGTGCCGTACAGCAGTGCATGCATAGCCTCTTTTGACAGCTCCGCAATCGGTATATCCAGCGTAAAGCCAAAGCGTTCCCCCAGCGCATCATAATACATCCGTGCGATGCTGCCGCTGTCGCAGCTGCTCCATCCACTGGCCTGAATCGCACCCTGCCGGATAGACAGCTTTTTGTCCGGTATAACACTTTCCGGATCAATTTTCATCTGCATACCCAGACCGGTACATACCGGACAGGCACCATAGGGATTGTTAAAGGAAAACATCCGCGGTGTCAGCTCTTCAATGGAAACGCCGCAGTCGTCACAGGCATAATTCTGCGAAAAGGACAGGGTTTCCCCGTCGATGATATCTGCCAGCATCAGGCCGCCGGTCAGTGCGCAGGCGGTTTCCACTGAATCATTCATACGGCTGCGGATTTCCGGCTTGATTACCAGTCTGTCCACGACGATTTCAATGCTGTGTTTTTTATTCTTCTCCAGCTGGATTTCCTCGGAAAGATCATAAAGGTTCCCATCCACACGCACACGGACATAGCCGCTTTTGCGCGCATCCTTGAATACCTTCTGATGCTCACCCTTTCGCTGCCGGACAACCGGTGCGAGAATCTGCACACGGGTACGCTCCGGCAGCCCCATCAGCTGGTCAACAATCTGGTCGATGGTCTGCTGTTTGATCTCCTTGCCGCATTTCGGACAGTGGGGCGTGCCTGCCCGTGCCCACAGCAGTCGCAGGTAATCATAAACCTCGGTTACCGTACCCACGGTGGAACGGGGATTGCGGCTGGTGGTTTTCTGATCAATAGAAATTGCCGGCGACAAACCCTCAATATAATCCACATCCGGCTTGTCCATCTGTCCGAGAAACTGCCGGGCATAGGAAGACAGGGATTCCACATACCGCCGCTGGCCTTCCGCATAAATCGTGTCAAAGGCAAGGGAGGATTTGCCGCTGCCGGAAAGTCCGGTCAGCACAACCAGCTTATCCCGTGGAATCCATACCTCCACATTTTTTAAATTGTGCTCTCTGGCACCTTTTACGTGTATATATTTTTCCTGCATGGATGTTATTTCTCCTGCTTACGCTTGTTCTTCCAGTGCATGAATCTGATCGCGCAGGTCTGCTGCCAGCTCAAACTCCAGCATTTTTGCCGCTTCCTTCATCTGCCTGCGCAGGACGGCAATCTGCTGCAGACGCTGTGTCTTTGTCAGCTTGCGTTTGCTGATAACCGAACCAATTTCCGTGCTCGGTGCAGAAATTTCAATCACATCATGCACTTGCTTGACAATGGTTTTCGGCACGATGCCATGGGCTTCATTGAACTGCATCTGGATGGTACGACGGCGTTCGGTCTCCTTTATCGCCCGGTCCATGGACGGCGTGATGGTATCCGCATACAGAATGACCTGACCGTTGGCATTTCGTGCCGCACGTCCGATGGTCTGCACCAGCGCGGTTTCCGAACGCAGGAAGCCCTCTTTATCCGCATCCAGAATCGCTACCAGCGATACCTCCGGCAGGTCAAGTCCCTCACGCAGCAGGTTGATGCCAACCAGTACATCAAACAGACCAAGACGCAGGTCCCGAATGATTTCCATTCGTTCGATGGTTTTCACATCGTGGTGCAGATAGCGCACACGAATGCCCGCATTTTCCAGATACGCGGTCAGATCCTCCGCCATCTTGACGGTCAGCGTGGTCACCAGAACACGTTCCTTGAGCTCTGCCCGCTCATGGATTTCCCCAATCAGGTCATCAATCTGTCCCTCGATGGGACGCACATGGATTTCCGGGTCAAGCAGACCGGTGGGACGGATCAGCTGCTCCACAATCTGGCTGGAACGGCTTTTCTCAAAATCCGACGGTGTGGCACTGACATAAATCACCTGATTGATGCGCTGCTGGAATTCCTCAAAATTCAGCGGCCGGTTATCCAGTGCCGACGGCAGACGAAATCCATTGTCAATCAGGCTCTTTTTCCGCGCCTGGTCGCCATGGTACATGGCACGTACCTGAGGCAGTGTCACATGGGACTCGTCAATAATCATCAAAAAGTCCTTTGGGAAATAGTCCATCAGCGTATAGGGTGCAGAACCCGGTTCCCTGCCGGAAATGACCCGGGAATAGTTCTCAATACCGCTGCAAAAGCCGATTTCCTGCATCATTTCCATGTCATAACGGGTACGCTGTCCGATACGCTGCGCTTCCACGAGCTTTTCATGCTCCTCAAACCACGCGACCCGCTCCTTCATCTCCCGTTCGATTTCCTGCAGGGCTGCCTCCATCTTATCCTTCGGCGTGACGTAATGGGACGCCGGATAAATGGCGGCATGCTGTACTTCCCGCAGCCGTTCCCCGGTCAGCGGGTTGACCTCGCTGATCCGGTCGATTTCATCCCCGAAAAATTCAATGCGATAGGCAAAGGAATCGGTATATACCGGCCAGATTTCCACGGTATCCCCACGCACCCGGAATCGGTTTCGTTCAAAGGCAATGTCATTCCGTTCGTACTGGATGTCTGTCAGACGGCGCATCAGCTCCTCATAGGGAAACTCCATGCCCGGACGCAGGGATACCACCATGTTTTTATAGTCAATCGGGTCACCCAGCGAATAGATGCACGATACCGATGCGACAATGATGACATCCTCCCGTTCAAACAGGGCTGAGGTTGCCGAATGGCGCAGCCGTTCAATTTCATCATTGATGGAGGAATCCTTTTCAATATACGTGTCCGTAGACGCAATATAGGCCTCCGGCTGATAGTAATCATAATAGGATACAAAAAATTCCACCGCGTTATGGGGGAAGAATTCACGCAGCTCGGAGCAGAGCTGCGCCGCCAGTGTTTTGTTATGCGCCAGCACCAGCGTGGGCTTCTGCACCTTCTGAATGATATTCGCCATGGTAAAGGTCTTGCCGGAGCCGGTAACGCCCAGCAGGGTCTGTTCCGTAAAGCCCAGCTGGATTCCCTGTGCAAGCTTTTCAATTGCCTCCGGCTGATCGCCTGCCGGCTTGTATTCCGATACAATTTCAAATTTTGGCATTGGCTGTGCACCTCCTCGTGTATCCTATTATATACGACTGGCCTGACATTTTCAAGAACAAGTGTTCGGATTTTTACAGTGTGAGCTGTCGGCTTGCCGCCAGCGAGGTCCATTTATCCTCTGCAATGATGATATGATCTACCAGACGCACATCAATCTTGCTCAGCAGCTCCCGGACATTCCGTGTCTGCATGATATCCGCCCGGGACGGCATACAATGCCCTCTTGGATGGTTATGTGCCAGCACCACCTCTGCCGCATTGTACTGCAGCACGCACTGTACCAGCTTCCGCATGTTGATTTTCACCGAGGAAGCACTTCCTTCCCCGATATCACAGACACGGATGATTTTACAGCTGTTGTCCAGCAGGACAATGGTCAGCTGCTCCCGTGGTCTGCCGACATAATAGCCCTTTAAGTATTCCGCAATCTTTTCCGTATTATTGCACACTACGCCTTTCAGCTTGGAGGTCTGGTAGCGGCGGAATACCTGCGGCAGCATATGCAAAAAATTTGCGGATGCAGGTCCCATGCCCTTTACCTTCTGTAAATCCTGCGGTGCCGCTTCCATCACGCTGGCCAGAGAACCGAATTCTTCGATCAGCTGATGTGCCAGCGGATTGACATCGCCCCGTGGAATGGTATAAAACAGCAGGAGTTCCAGTATTTCATGATCCGCAAAATTATCCAGTCCATGCTCGGCAAATCTGGTCCGCATCCGTTCACGATGGTTTTTATGTATCTCCCCTGACATATGTATGTCTCCTTCCACATTAGCTCCATGCATCCCGCAGCCGCGCGATGGCATGTTCAATCTCTTCCTCTGATATCCCTGCACTGGATAGATAAAAGTCTGTTTTTGCCGCAGCACGTTTTCCCATCTGATATGAGGACATGGGGACAATATCCACACCGGCCTCCCGTGCCTGTGCGCACATTTCCTCCGCATCCCCTGTTCCTAAAATCGAGACCACCACATGCAGTCCGGTATCATTGGGTCGTACCACTGCTCTGGAACCAAAATACTCTGCGAACGCTTCCATAATCCGTGCATTTTTGTGGGCATAGATCCTGCGCAGGCGGCGAACCTGCTTTTCCAGCCGTCCTTCCTCAATAAAACGCGCCATCGTCAGCTGTTCCATGGTACTGGAGGTCTGGTTATAATTTCGGGCAACCCTGCGATACAGCGGCAGAATTCTTGGTGGCAGAACCGCATAGCTGATGCGAATGGACGGCGGCAGAAGCTTGGAGAACGTTCCAAGATAGATGACATTTTCCCCGGAATCCAATGCGGACAGCGTTGCCAGCGGTTTTCCGGTATATCGCAGCTCCCCGTCATAATCATCCTCAAAGATGATGGCATTCCGTTTCTGTGCCCACTGCAGCAGCTTCACACGCTTGTTGTGGGTCAGGCTTACGCCGGATGGAAAGGAATGCGAGGGGGAAATATACAGCATATTCGCCCCGGATTCCTCCAGCTGCTTCAGGTCAATGCCGGATGCACTTCCCGGAATGAACACTGTATCATATCCATGGTCGGTAAAGACCCGGCACCCCTTGCGGAAGCCCGGATCTTCAAAGGCAATCCGTTGTGCGGACTTATCAAACATTTCGCACAGCACACCCAGCAGGCTCTGGATGCCTGCACTGATGACCACATGCTCCGGCGTGGTATAAACGCCCCGCCCGGCAGACAGATAGCGTGCAATCTGTTCCCGCAGTGCATATTCGCCCTGATTTTCACCATAACCGAGAAATGGCGCACTGTCCATCATAACTGAACGGGACAATTTGCGCCAGATATCAAAATCAAACAGCACCGGATCCATCCGGTGGCCGGAGAAATCATATTTACATTGTTCCTGTTTGGGTTCCGGCTCCACAGGCTGACTGACCGGTGAACGATGAGGAACATCGTTGACATAATAGCCGCTCTGCGGAATGCAGTTGACGATACCATCCGCACACAGGTGCTCATAGGCAGTTTCCACGGTGGTGCGGCTGACAGCGGAATCCCGTGTCATCTGGCGGATCGATGGCAGCCGCATGCCCGGCCCCAGCCGTCCGGCTTCAATTTCCTCCCGCAGCTGCCGGTACAGCTTCAGATACAGCAGCTCACTCATGGCACACCTGCACACTCCGTGGTTCATGTACCAGCTTTTCCCGTTCCCGCAGCACCTGTGCACAGTACGCACCATCCCGGATCTGCGGATATGGAACAATCGGCGCAGGTTCACCCTCATGATGGCGCAGGGATTTGCCCATCCAGATGACATCCCGCCACTTGCCGAATTTGTACATGCTCTTATGGTATGCTCCCATGCGTTCAAAGCCCATGGCCATATGGAACGCCATGCTCCGGGGATTCGGGCAGGTAATGCCGACATAAATGCTATAATATCCCTGATAGGTCAGGATATCAAATAATGCGCGGTACAGAGCGGATGCAATGCCCCGACGATGGAACCCCATGCGCGTATAAATGGAGGTTTCACAGGACCACTGATATCCTGCACGCTTGCGGTGCGGCGATGCATAGCCGTACCCCGCAATCTGTCCGTTGATAACACAACAAAGCCAGGGCGTTTTTGCCATATAGCTCCGAATCCGTCCGCGGAACTCCTCCAGCGTCGGCGGTGCGTATTCACTTGTTACGGTTGTATGGAGGACATATGGGGTATATAATGCCAGCATTTCCTCCGCATCTGCTTCCGTTGCCGGACGAATGATGATATGCTCCAATACAAATACTTCCTTACATAAAAACTGATCTGATTTACGCTTCAATGATTCATACGGAATATATTATATCATTTTTTTAACCGTCAGAAAAGACCTTTTGTCGATTTGCATGGATTTCTCTGCTGAGAATTGCATCTGAGCACAGGATATAGTATAATGAATAAAAGGAGGGCGTTGCAATGAAAAACAATCTGCTGATTACCATCAGCCGCCAGTTCGGCAGCAGCGGGCACCAGATCGCGGAACAGCTTTCCCGTTCTCTGGATATCCCGTTGTTTGACAAGGATGACATTGCCCAGGCGGCAAAAGATTACGGCATGTACGCACGCATTATGACAGGGGATCATCCGGCACCCACCAACAGCCTGTTGTACTCCATCGCTGCCAACATGTATTCCCTGAACCAGAGCGGATTATCCTTCGAGCAGCAGGTTTCCATGGCAGAAGAGGAAACCATGCGGAACCTTGCTAAGGAGGGTTCCTGTATTTTCATCGGACGGGCTGCGGATGCAGTCTTTATTGACCATCCCAACCGTGCCAGCTTTTTCATCCATGCGCCAATGGAATGGCGTACCAGACGCATTGAACAGCTGTACAATCTGTCCACCTCCAAGGCACAGAGCATGATAAAGCAGATGGATCGCAAGCGTGCCGCCTATTATGCGGAACGCTCGGACACCCCATGGGGCTTTGCACCGGGATATCATTTCACCATAGACAGCAGCGTATTGGGTGTTTCGGGTACAGCAGAGCTGATGCTTGCCTTTTTACGCACCAGACAACAATAACTAAATGAAAAAACAGAGGACATCTTACGGATAACCATGGGATGTTCTCTGTTTTTATCTATACCGTAGACTGATTCAGCCTGATCCTGCGTTGCTTCCAGTCCGGTATATATGTTGTCATCAGCGACCAGAACGCTTTACCGTGGTTCGGCACGAGCAGATGCAGCAGCTCATGCACCACCACATATTCCACACAGTCCATGGGCTGCTCCGCCAGTGCCAGACTGAGCCAGATCCGATGGGCGCGGTAATTACAGGTGCCCCATTTGGTGCGCATGCGCCGGATGTGCCATTCCTTTACCTCCACATTGAGAATCTGTGCCCACTGGTGGATCAGAACGGATGCCACATCCTGCAGCTGGGTGCGCTGCCATTTCTGCAGCAGCTCTTTCCGTTCCTCCTCCGTGCTTCGGGGCATTGCCGTCATCACCAGCCGGTTTCCGTCCTTATATACACCGCAGGTACGTTTTGTCTTCCCATCACGTACCGTCAATGCATGCGGTATACCAAAGACCGGAATCTGTTCCCCGGTCACATAATGCCGCGGCACATAACGTGCCTGTATATTCCGCCTCTGCTGTTCAATCCAGGAAAGATGCCCGATGACAAATTGCCGGACCATCCGGTCACTGGCGCGGTTCGGCACGGATACACGTACTTCTCCATCCGGTACCCTGACATACAGATTCATGGACCGGATTTTTTTGCGTATCACGGTCACCGGAATGCCTTCAATGGTCATCTGTTTCATGCACCGGTCCTCCCTGTGCCCCGTTTCGCTTGAGTACCGTTGCCATCAGGAAGGCAGACAACGGAATCACTGCAATGCAGCCCAGTCCGGCAATGCCCGAATACAGCAAAACCTGATACAATGCCTTGGAATTGAGGATGAACGAAAAACTGTAGCCCCAGTAGCAGATGATATGGAACAGCAGCAGGGATTCCCCCACACAGGCGAAAAACAGCGTATTGATGGTGGTGGCCAGAATTTCCCGTCCAATTTTGATGCCAGATGCAAACAGCTCAGACGCGGGCAGCTGCGGATTATTCCGATGTACCTCATAGACAGCCGAGGTAACTGCAACCGCCGCGTCCTTCACCGCACCCAGCAGACTGAGCAGGATGACGGTAATTTCCACCTGCAGCATGGACAGGCTCACATTGCCTTCGAGAAACAGGCCTTCCCCCAGATTGATTTTCACCTCGCTGTAGCCGCCGGCATGGCCTGCCATGCACAGGCCTGCACCGATGACAAACAGAAGCACCTGTATGACAGCAATCGCACCAAAGGCCACCTGTGTTTTCAGGTTATTGCCGTTCTGGTAAAACAGGATCAGTACGGTGAGCAGAATGCCCGCCAGCATCCCCACCGGAAGCGGCGGAAAGCCAAGCGCAATGGCGTACAATACACCGAGCAAAATCATCATATTCATCAGAATCGTAAAAAAGGACTGCAATCCCCGATCCCGTCCCACTGCCAGCATCAGTACCAGCAGGAGGATCGCCAGCAGCTTAACCATGAGCTGCCTCCTGTCTCCTGACCCAGAGCCGGAGCACCAGCTGGGAAATCGGAATCGCAAGCACCAGCCCAATAGAGCCGGTGAGGAACCGTACCATTTCAAAGGAAAGTACATATTCCCATACAAAGGAAATGGTCAGGTTATTCCGCATCATCAACAGCATTTCCGGCAATCCGCCGCAGATATAGGTGAAAAACAGGACATTGACCATGGTACCCATGATGTCATCGGACACTGCCCGAACCGACTGCCTCAGCTCCGGATACGGAATATGGGGATCGCGTTCCAACAGTTCATCTGCCGTGGAAATCAGTGAAATGGCAACATCCATCACGGCGCCCAGACCACCTACCATGATTTCACAGAAAAACAGAGCGCTCAGGTCATCGGGTACCACACCAAATTCCAGCATCTGGTACTGCAGTGCCGGCGTCACCCCGCGGACAACCAGATAAATGACCGCAGTTGCCGCCAGCGAAAGCAGCGTGACCACAATCGCCAGCATGGACCGCCGGTTCCAGCCATTACCAATCAGCAGCGACAGAATGGTAAACAGCAGGATCATCACGGCAGTCAGGGCGAGGATATTCCAGCCATCCAGATAGCAGTACAGTGCGCCGACCAGCAGGGCAATATTAATGACCAGTGAGCCCACTGCCAGCAGGCCGGACCAGTCCGCCACGGCAATCATACCCAGCAGCAATGCTGCGGATACTGCATAAACCAGCGTATCCCGCTTCTGCTCCAGAATTTTACCGGAGATTCCCTCCTGTCCCAGCTCCACCAGCAGGCAGTCTCCGACCCGGTACTGCTCATCCCGCACATTGGAATCGGTATACTGATTATACAGGAACACATCCTCCCCCTTCTGCTCCCCGTTCAGCACCTGTCCGGTGATGGATTGCCCGTAATAGTGTTCTGTTCCGGACACAATGCCATCCTGTGTCTCCGTATGTCGGGTTTCTATGGCTGTAATCCTGACAATGGTCGTGTCATACAGGAATGCGTCATGCGCAACAAAAAAATAGCCGAGTGCCGCTACGATGAGCAGTACCAGCATTACCATCCGTTTTGTGTGCCTGCCAGCTGAAAGCGGCAGCTTCATTGCCCGATATCCCGGAATATTCATATGCCACCCCTCCCGGATCGGTATTTCTTCGCAACCTATTGTATGATTCCCATGAAAAATTGTCAAGCCATGCCCGGAAGGTATAAACCGGTATCCGCCGGGACAAAATGGTATCGAGGTGATGACCATGTCAAAAAACAGCGCCTATTTCTCCGTCACATCGCTGAACAACGCGCACGATGTGAAACGCATCAAGCGGGAGCTGGACCGCAAATGCAACGGTGTCCTGTCCGTGGCAGTGGGACAAAACGGGAATCTGGTATCTGTGGATTTTGATGATACCGGCGTAACACCACAGATGCTGCGCAACTGCCTGACGGATATGGGCTATACGGTCAGCAATGCCCGTATGGTATACTTCGACTGACACACAAAAGAAATCCTCTGCTTCCCGCCTGAACGGACAGAGGATTTCTCATTTTTATAATGCCTGCATAATGGTGCCGCCGCCAACGACCGTATCCCCATCATACCAGACGGTTGCCTGTCCCGGGGAAATGGCACGCTGCGGCGTATCAAATTCCACAATGGTACCGTTTTCAGCCGGAATCAGTGTGGCGGGCTGGGTACGATGTCCATGGCGGATTTTTGCCTGTACCCGCATGGGTGCCGTGAGCTTTTCCACTGCAATCCAGTTGCAGTCTGCCGCAAGCAGCCGGCTGGCAAACAGGCATTCCGACTTGCCAATAACAACGGTATTGGTTGCCGCGTCCTTTTTGCAGACATATCGCGGCTCCGGGAACGCAAAGCCCAGCCCCTTGCGCTGTCCCACCGTATAATGCACCAGACCTCGGTGCGGTCCCAGCACATTGCCCTCCGTATCCAGAAAATCACCCGGCTTGGGCGCTTCACCGGTTGCACGCTGGATAAAGCCCGCATAATCGCCATCCGGTACAAAGCAGATATCCTGACTGTCCGGCTTACGGGCATTGGTAAGCATGGCCTTTTCTGCCAGCCTGCGGGTTTCCTCCTTTGTCAGGCCTCCCAGTGGGAATAACACACGGGAAAGCTGCTCCTGCGTCATGGAATACAGGAAATAGGTCTGATCCTTATGCTCATCCGCTGCAGTTTTCAATAAAAATCGTCCCAATGTATCATCATATTCAATGCGTGCATAATGTCCGGTGGCAATTTTTTCGCAGCCGATATCCCCGGCACGCTTCAATAATGCATCAAATTTGATATACCGATTACAATCAATACATGGATTCGGCGTCAAGCCGCAGGCATAACCGGAAATAAACCGGTCAATGACCTGTTTATGAAACACATCACCCATGTTAAACACATAATGTTCAATGCCCAGCCGATTACATACACTACGTGCATCGGCAATATCATCTGCGGAACAGCAGGAACGGGTGACCTTTCCGATATCCCCCTGATCGTACAATGCCATGGTAACACCAGCAACATCATAGCCCTGTTCCAGCAGCAGAACCGCGCTTGCCGAGCTGTCCACGCCGCCGCTCATAGCGGCAAGAATCTTTTCCTTCATGGTATCATTCTCCTGAAAAAACAACGGCTCCACCTTCCCTTGGAAAGCAGAGCCGGTTTTGGTTTCTTTTCGCAATCAGCCGCCCAGACGAATCATTTCGTCAATGCAGTGCTTTGCTGCCAGACGGGTTTCCTCGTCCATGACAATTTCCTCGCCAGCCTGACCCTTCAGGACATTCAGAACATCCACCAGCGTGGTTGCCTTCATGTTCGGGCAGATCAGCTGCTTGCTCAGCGGATAGAACTTCTTATCCGGGCAATCATACTGCAGGTGCTCTGCAATGCTGATTTCGGTGCCGATGATAAATTCCTTTGCATCGGAAGCCTTGGCATAGTTCATGATGCCGGAGGTAGAACCGACATAATCCGCTTCCTTGGTAACAGCCGGAACACATTCCGGATGAACCAGCAGCAGCGCGTCCGGATGCAGTGCACGAGCTTCATCCACAGCTCTCTTTGGAACAGCAGCATGAATCGGGCAGCCACCCTGCAGCAGCTTGATTTCCTTGTTCGGAATCTGCTCAGCCACATACTGACCCAGATTACAGTCCGGAATGAACAGAATCTTATCTGCTTCCATATTGTTGACAATCTTGACTGCGGAAGAAGAGGTTACGCAGACATCACAGATGGTTTTCAGATCCGAAGTGGTGTTGATGTATGCCACAACGGTGTAGTCCGGATGTGCCTTTTTCCATGCGCCGATCAGTTCCTTGTCCATCTGCTCTGCCATCGGACATCCTGCGATCGGGTTTGCAAGGTATACAGTCTTTTCCGGGGAAAGAATCTTTACGGTTTCTGCCATAAAACGAACGCCGCACATGATAACATTTTTCTGCGGTGCGGTAGTAGCCTGCACACTGAGGCCATAGGAATCGCCGACAAAGTCTGCAATTTCCGAAATTTCTCTGGCTACATAGCTGTGTGCCAGAATACATACATCCTGTTCCTTTTTCAGGCGCAGGATCTCATCCTGAATCTCACGAATCATATGTCTTTTCTCCTGATAGAAATGTATTGTTACATTTCCCACTAAATTTATATGTTTATCAACTTCGAGGATATCATGTTTTGCCGTCCCTGTCAAGCATCGGCGGCGAATTACCATAAAATCAGCAAATCCGCCAGTTTCCAGACAAACTGGAAACAAGTTATTTTATGCTTTGACTGCCCAGCGCATTTTGGTAGAACGGGCCCGGGGATTCTGATAACACTCCTCCGTAGACGGACGGATGACATCCCGTGCCACCTCACGATAGGTGCCGTCACGCATGCCCTGCTTAAACGCCTTTTTCACCAGCCTGTCCTCACCGGAATGGAAGGTCAGAATGGCAGCCCGCCCGCCGGGCTTAAGCACCGTCGGCAGCTTTTCCAGAAAGGCATACAGCACCTCAAATTCACTGTTTACATCAATCCGCAGAGCCTGAAAGCATCGCTGGCAGGATTTTTTGACTGCTTCCTTCTGTTCCCCCTTCGGCAGGAAGGCTAATGCGCGTGCAATCGCGTCATACAGCTGCCGGGTGGTTTCAATGGGTTCTCCCCGATGGAAGGTCTGCATGATTTCCTTTGCAATCCGTTCGGCATACGGTTCATCCGCATTTTCCACCAGCATACCAGCCAGCTCCTCCTCGTCCAACTCCCGCAGGCGCTGGGCTGCTGTCACGCCGGAGGACGGGTCGAGCCGCAGATCCAGCGGCCCATCCTGCTTAAAGGTAAAGCCCCGCTCCGGGTTGTCAATCTGCATGGAGGATACGCCCAGGTCTGCCAGAACGAAATCAAACTGGATGCCCGGCGCCACCTTGTCCAGCTCCGCAAAATTCATGCGGCGGATGGTCAGGATATCTTCTCCATAGCCCAGCGCTGCCAGCCTTGCTTTGGTCTTTTCCGACTCAATCGGGTCCACATCGGTAGCGTACAGATGCCCTTTCCCTTTCAGGCATTCCAGCATCCGTCTGGTATGACCGCCATAGCCAAGAGTCGCGTCATAGCCGATCTGTCCAGGCTGAATGTTGAGAAAATCCAGAATTTCCTGTACCATAATCGAAATATGCATGCCCGCAGGTGTCTTGCCCTGCTGGATGATTTTTTCTACATCCTGCTGGTATTTTTCCGGATTCAATTCCTTGTATTTCTCACTGAACTTCCGCGGATGGGTACCTTTATAGCGTACCCGGCGCTTGTGCTGCTTTTCTTCTATCGTAATCAGTCCTTCTGTCTGTTTTCCTCTATCTTAGCATGGCTGTATAGGTTTGTCAAAAAATCCGTCTGCCCATATCAAGCAGACGGATTCAGCTTTATTTATTCTCTTGTCAGCTTGTATGCCCAATGCCCAAAATTCACCTTGATAAATGCGGGAACCGCCTTGAACAGCTGGTCCAGATTCAGACACCACACCACGACAACCGGAGAAGCCTTGACATAGAACGCCATAAAAAACGACAACGGGATAACAATACACCAGATGCTGACCAAATCAAGGATCATGGCATACTTGGTTGCGCCACCACCCTTGATGATACCGGAATTGACCGGCATCTGATAGCACATGCCACCCATAACAATACACAAAATATGCAGGAAGGTACGTGCCATCTGTCTGCTCTCATCCGAGAAGCTGTACAGCGACAATACCGGCTCTGTCAATACAAACAGAATCAGACCGCAGCAGATACCCATGAGGACAAACATAACCTGAAAGGTCTTGGCATATTGCTTGACAACCTTCATATCTCCCTGTCCTATCGCCTTGCCAATCAGGACATTTGTGGTAGAAGCAGCACCGACGGCTATGGTCTTCACAATTAAATACAGGTTGGATGCCATGCTGTTGGCCGCAATTGCACTGGAGGTCAGATGACCGAGAATTGCGGTCTGCATCGCTGTATTTACACCCCACATTGCCGCAATAAACAGGATCGGCAGGCTGATGCGAAAATAATCGCCCATAATGGAATGATCCAAATGCAGAAAATCCTTCAGCTTCAAATGCAGGTTGGCTTCCTTCTTTGCGATGTAAAACAGCATCACAATAAATTCCACAATCCGTGCAGTCAATGTACCGATTGCGGCACCTTCCACGCCCAGCCTTGGCAAACCAAAATGACCATAAATCAGGCACCAGTTGATGCAGAAATTGATACACAATGTGCTTATTGACAGGTAAAAGGCAATCTTTACCACCTCTGTACTGCGCAGGACAGCCAGCAGGATTGTCGTCACGCAGAAGAACGGATAGGTAAAGCGAACAATGTTCAGATACTTTACGCCTTCCGCAACAATCGCCGGATCTTTGGTAAACAGGCCGACAACCTGCTCCGGGAACACGGAAACCACGATAAACAATACCAGCATCAGCACCAGCGCAGTGCGCATGGCAATGCTTGCAACCTTTCGGATGGTTTCCGTATCCTTCTTGCCCCAGTACTGTGACGCAAGGATAACCAGACCGTCACCAATGCCAATCAGCAGATTCTGATAGATAAACTGAATCTGATTCACGGCGGTAACACCGGATAACGCACTTTCCGCATACCGTCCCAGCATCAGATTGTCTGTCAGATTGACACTCAGCGAAATAACATTCTGCAGTACAATCGGCAGGCACAATACAAGGAATATACGATAAAACTTCTTGTCTTTTATCAGCATTTCTCTTCATCTCCTTCTCAGGCTGGATTGTTCCAAAGCCTGCACTTACTGTACACCATCAAAGGGAAAATGAAAAGAGGAAATGCAAAAAACAGCAAGAATATGAAATATTTTGATTGATTTTAAAAATACAGCCGCAGACTGCCGCAAAATCGTTAACTTATGACAACAGGGTGTATTCCATCAGAATGCGCTGGACGCGGCTGCCATCTGTCACGCCCTCCGGCAGCAGCGCAATCGCTACCTGGGCCAGTGGCGCATTCGGCTCACTCTCATTCCGCAGCATCGCATAATCCCCGTCAAAGCCTACAACAATATAATTCACCGGATCTGCAAATCCCATGGTTTCTTCCTCCTGAAAATCAAAATTTGTATTTATATTTTATCACACTTTCCCTGTGCTGCACAGCCAGAATCCGGGCTTTTTTGCCGTATCCCGTGTTTTTTTGACAGGTTATTCCCGCATGTAAACGGAATTTTATGCAAAGCGAAAATATATGGTGAAATTTACTATTGATTTTTATGCCGAAATCTGGTTATCTATTATATATATTTCAAATCCAATCCGGATAGCGAGGTAAGACAAAATGAGTGCTACTATTATGAAGCCTGTTAAGGAAGGTAAGGTTCGTGAGATTTATGATAACGGCGACAGCCTGATTATGGTTGCAACTGACCGCATCAGCTGCTTTGACGTCATCCTGAAGAATACTGTCACCAAGAAAGGTACTGTACTGACCCAGATGTCCAAGTTCTGGTTTGACATGACACAGGATATCCTGCCGAACCATATGATTTCCGTTGATGTAAAGGATATGCCGGAATTTTTCCAGCAGCCGCAGTTTGACGGCAACAGCATGATGTGCAAGAAGCTGAACATGCTGCCGATCGAGTGCATTGTCCGTGGTTATATCACTGGCAGCGGCTGGGCAAGCTATCAGAAGGATGGCACCGTTTGTGGCATCAAGCTGCCGGAAGGCCTGAAGGAATCCGACAAGCTGCCGGAGCCGATCTATACCCCGTCCACCAAGGCTGAAATCGGCGATCACGACGAAAACATCTCCTTCGAGCAGAGCATTGACCATCTGGAAAAGTATTTCCCGGGTAAGGGCAAGGAATATGCAGAAAAACTGCGTGATTACACCATCGCCCTGTACAAGAAGTGTGCAGATTACGCACTGAGCCGCGGTATCATCATTGCAGACACCAAGTTTGAGTTCGGTCTGGACGAAAACGGCAATGTTGTCCTGGGTGATGAAATGCTGACCCCGGACAGCTCCCGCTTCTGGCCGGCTGAGGGCTATGAGCCGGGCCATGGCCAGCCGTCCTTTGACAAACAGTTTGCACGTGACTGGCTGAAGGCAAATGAGCATGACTGGCAGCTGCCGGACGAAATCACCGAAAAGACCATTGCCAAGTATCTGCAGGCATATGAACTGCTGACCGGCAAGTCTCTGGAAAAGTAAGTCCTCATTTCGATTCAAAATATCAGGCACACATCATTTGATGTGTGCCTTTTTTCATAGCTATGGATAAAAACAAACCGTTTCCGGCTTTCTACCCTGATTCCGGTCCATTGTTGGGGCTGAATCAGGCTGCTATGATAAAATCCGCCTTACGGGTAATAGTTCTGTTCTGCATCAACATACGTGATTTCCTGTGTATCCAGACAATAGGCTGCCAGCCTGCCTCCATAAACACAGCCGCAATCCAGCGCAATATGTCCATTTTTCTGATAGACCAAGGACTTTCCATCATCCCGGATCATCATGGTAGGTGTGTGTCCGGTAACAAGAAAGGTGTGCTCCTCGCTGAAATATCGTTTTTGATACTGCGCACGGTAAAACAGAAAGTCAGAAATATCATAATCCGCTAAATCCCGCTCTTCGG
Organism: Clostridiales bacterium; assembly: GCA_004555915.1. GTDB lineage: Bacteria > Bacillota > Clostridia > Oscillospirales > Butyricicoccaceae > Butyricicoccus_A. Next base: position 65,234 of record SFJM01000005.1, read on the forward strand.
AAAATCCATGGATATCCGCATGGACAAGGACAAAGCGGTTTCCATTAACCGAAATATCCTCAAAGATAGAACAATCTGCAAGATAATCCAGAATATCCTGCTGTTCCTCCGCATCCAGCTGCCGGAACTGTTGTGCCGTCACAGAACCTCCATCCTGTGACCAGTGCATGTAATTCATCAGATCTTCCGTCCGCAGCTGGGTCTCCGCATTTCTCTCCGTAATTTCAACGGCAAAACGGCTGAGAACCTTCCATGCCATATAATCATGATTGCCTAAAATCGGATATACATTGGATCGAAGCATCACATCCTGCAGTACTTTTACCGGTTCCGGACCGCGGTCAACCATATCGCCCAGGAGATATACTACGTCTGTATCAGAAAAATGTATTTTTTCCAGTAGCTTTTGATATTCCCTGTAGCAGCCATGGATATCTGAAATAACATATTTCATCGTACATTCCTTTCACCGAAAACAAATGGATATTGTATTTATTATACGGTATTTGCCTGTTGACAGCAAGAAAAAGTCCGGAGAATCGCTTCTCCGGACAACGTTTTACTTTCATCTCACTGAATGCCAGTTTGCTGCAATATTTCTGTCACCATCGTGACTGGAATGATGTTCAGCTTCCGTTTTACTTCTTCTGCCACATCCTCCAAATCTTCCACATTATCCTGCGGAATAAATACCGTGGTGATACCGGCGCGAACCGCTGCCATCAGCTTTTCCGGCAGACCGCCAATCGGCATGACAGCGCCGCGCAGGGAAACCTCACCGGTCATGGCAACATGCGGACTGACTGCTTTCCCTGTAACCAGAGATGCCAGCGCAGTGGTCAATGTAACACCTGCAGACGGACCATCCTTTGGCACTGCTCCCGCAGGTACATGTACATGCAGGTCGTGTTCCGCAAACAGCTCTGCCTTATCGGGATACATGCTCTTGACCAGGCTGACCGCTACCTGCACGGATTCCTTCATCACATCTCCCAGCTGACCGGTAATGACGATATTTCCCTTGCCCTTGGTCAGCATGGTTTCCAGGAACAGGATATCACCGCCTGCCTGCGTCCATGCAAGACCGGTGACAATACCCGGTATTCCCTGTTTCAATGCACTGTCATGGCGGATTGGTTTCTGATCCAGCATTTCCTTCAGCTGCTTTGTGCCGACGTTAATGATCTCCTTTTCGCCCTTGACCAGCTTGACCGCCGCAGTACGGCACAGGGTATCCATCCGCTTTTTCAGACCTCGGACACCGGATTCCATGGTATAATCCGAAATAATACGCCGCAGAGCCGCATCAGATACCTTTAAATTGTCCGGCTGAATGCCCATGCTTTCCATTGCCTTGGGCAGCAGGTGCTTTTTGGCAATCTGCAGCTTTTCCGATGCCGTATAGCCCTGGAAGGAAATCACTTCCATACGGTTGAGCAGCGGTTCCGGAATGGTTTCCGTTGTATTTGCCGTGCAGATGAACAGCACATCCGACAGGTCATAGGGAACATTCATGTAGTGGTCGGTAAAGGTACTGTTCTGCTCCGGATCCAGCACCTCCAGCAATGCGCTGGAGGGATCGCCGGAATAATCCTTCCCCAGTTTATCTACCTCATCCAACACCATAACCGGATTGGATGCGCCGCTGCGCTTGATGCCTTCCATAATCCGTCCCGGCATCGCGCCCACATAGGTGCGTCTGTGTCCACGGATTTCCGCTTCATCCTTGACACCGCCAAGGCTGACACGCACATAGGGACGCTGCAACGCTTTGGCAATGCTTTGGCCGATACTGGTCTTGCCGGTGCCCGGTGCACCCACAAACAGCAGAATCGAACCGGACTGCTTCTGGTTCAGTGCCATTACAGCAATCTGCTGAATGATACGCTGTTTTGCCTTTTTCAGTCCGTAATGATCCTCATCCAGAATCTTTTCCGCCCGTTTCAGGTTAATCCGTGTAAACGGTGCCTTTTCCCAGCTAAGGCTGGTGGTGAAATCCAGATAATCATACAACAGGCCGTATTCATGCCCGTTCTGCCCCTCCTGCTTCATGCGGTTGAGCACCTTTTCCGCTTCCTTTTTCGCGGTTTCATTCATGCCGCCGGACTGGATTTTCTGCTCAAACCGCCGGATATCCGACACATTTTCCGGATGCATGTCATCCAGCTGCTTCTGTAAAAATTCAATCTGGCGTTTCAGTGCCTCTTCCCGGTAAATCAGTTCATGGGATTTCGTCAGAGCCTGCTCTGCCTCACCGTTAATTTTGCTGACCTCAATCATCTCATACAGTGCCTTTTCAATCATGGCAATGCGCTGGGAAATGACATTCTCTTCCAGAATCTTATACTTCTCCTCTGTAGACAGATTCAGCTGGGCAGATAAGGACGACGCCATTTCAAACACAGATTTCCAGTTGAGGATATACTGCCGGGCGATAATGCCCCACTGGAACTGATTGCTGAATTTGAGGACGGCATTGCGCATTTCCCGAAAGCATTTGTCGATTTCCTGTGCGCTGATATCCTCGATATCCGCACGTTCCACAAACTGTACCCGGTTTCCTGCCACATCTACCTGATTCAATGTAACTCGGCTGACAGTACGGACACCAATGGCATCCTCCCGTTCCACATCCTCCACAATGCCGGTGACACCGACAGGATAGATGTCTTCTTCTGTGATTTCCCGACGTTCCCGGCGCTGTTTCAGCAGAACAAAAATAATATTGTCCCCCTGTTCCGGCTCCTTCTGTGCCAGCTCTTTAAAATATTCTTTTTTAAAATAGATCTGTGTGCCCGGAAGCACCAGCAGATCATATGCGGGAATAAGAATCATATGGTTTCTCCTTTGCTGTATCTGTGCCCCTTATGATTTAGCACTCTCGCAACGTGAGTGCTAACTACTAATGAAAAAAAATGCTTTTTTCAAAGCAGTACATACTATATATCATATATAGTTCATTTCTAAACTATTATAGTGCAAATCCACAGATTGTCAAGAGCCGTCACATGGAATTTACAATTCCTTTCCAATCCAGCCTGGAAACACAAAACCGCACCGGAAAACCTGCCAGTTGATTTTCCGTATGCGGTTTCATTCACATCTGATCCAGTCGGGTAACAGTGTGGTTGTTGTGTTACGTTGTTCCAGTAAAATGATTTATGGTTGGTGCTGTTTCCAACTGAATCCGATGTTGTTTACTTTTTCCGACCTGCCCCGCAAAGGAAGCAGGCCGGATGGAAATAAATAAAATAGATAGAGTGGCCTTTGTGTAAAAGATTACAGATTTGCTTCGAGGAAAGCCTGCAGAGCTTCTGCTGCTTCTGCTTCCTGCTCGCCCTCTGTAGTGATGGTGATGGTCTCACCGCCCTTGATGCCAAGGCCCATCAGGCCGAACATCTTGCGGGCATCTGCCTTCTTATCGCCCTTGCCAACCATGATGGTGCAGGGGAACTTCTTTGCTTCCTTGACGAAAGCGCCTGCCGGACGGGCATGGAAGCCTTCCGGATCCTTAACAGTAAATTCAAAGCTTTTCATCATCATTCTCCTTACTTCGTTTTTCTCAGATCATGGATTCTACGGTGTCATATGCACCGATGATGCGTGCCAGCAGATCTGCGTCGGTGATGCCGGTAACTTCCTTGACAGCCTCCAGCAGACCCTTTTCCTTCAGCTTGCTCTGCAGCTCAACGCTCTGTGCATCCTCCGGATTGTCATAGTGCAATGCTGCACCCATGCCAAGAATCAGGTGGTCAACCGGGAGACCATAGCCGTATGCGGTCATCATCGGCTTGGTAAGACGGTCTGTCGGGCTCAGCTTGCGGAGCGGTTCACGGCCAACACGGGTAACGTCATCCTTCAGGTACGGGTTCTTGAAGCGGCCAATGATCTTGTCGATGTAGTGGTAATGTGCCTCGGCATCGAAGCCATGCTTGCGGATCAGGCCATCGCCGCTTTCCTTCATTGCTGCATGCACGATTGCATAGATTTTTTCATCAGCAATTGCCTCGTCAATGGTCTTCAGGCCCTTGAGGGTACCCAGATATGCCGTGATCGCATGACCGGTATTCAGAGTAAACAGCTTACGTTCGATATATGCCATCAGGTTGTCTGCCAGGTTCATGCCTTCAATCTGCGGGATTTCACCCTTAAAGGATGCCTTCTCAACGTTCCACTCGTAGTAGTTTTCTACCACAACGTCGATGAAGTTCTCGCTCTTTACCGGCGGAACAATGCGGTCAACCGAGCAGTCCGGGAATCCAATATACTGGTCACAGTACGCCTGATCCTCTTCGCTCAGAGCCTTGTAAACCGCTTCCTTGAGCTGGGAGCTTGCGCGGATGGCGTTTTCACATGCAATGATGTTCAGCGCCTCGGTGCAGCCCTTTGCCTTACGCTTTGCAATGCCCTGTGCAATGGTCGGAGCGATACGCGGCAGGATAACCAGGCCAACCGCGGTGGTGATCAAGTCCGCATCAGAAATTGCATCAATCATTTCCGGTGTGGAAGAATTGATTGCGCTGATATCGGTAATCGGAACATCCTTGCACGCTACGTCCATGACATGTACCGTGTAAGCACCGTCTGCGTTGATTTTATCAACAACAGCCATATTTACATCTGCATAGGTTACATGATAGCCTGCCTGAGACAGCAGCATACCAATAAAGCCGCGGCCGATATTACCGGCACCAAACTGAATCGCTGTTTTCATAATATTATTCGCTCTCCTTTTAGCTGAATGTCTTCAGAATCAGATCAACATCATTTGTCTTCTTGAGTTCTTCCAGCAGGTCCTCATCCTCCAGAGCATTGGAGATGTTTGCCAGAAGATCCAGATGCTCATCGCCGACACCTGCGATACCGAATACCAGCTGCGCCTTTTCTGCGCCGAAATCAACGCCATCCGGATACTGCAGCATAACGATGCCGGACTTCTTTACTTCACCCTTTGCCTGTGTGGTGCCATGCGGGATCGCAACGCCCAGACCCATATAGGTGCTGACCAGCTTCTCGCGCTCCTGCATTGCCTGAATGTAACCATCGCCGACACAGCCGATAGACTTCAGCAGTTCACCTGCTGCACGGATTGCCTCTTCCTTGGTTACACTTGCCTGACCCAGCTTTACGCCTTCGCGCAGCATAACGGTCTTGTTGCCTGCCGGTTTTGCTTCCGGCGCAGCCACAGCAGTTGCCGCGCCGCCCTTGCCTGCGTTTGCCAGAGAGGTGTACAGCGCATCCAGCTTCGGGTCTGCCAGGAAGTTGCCGATGGTTACCAGCTGTGCCTGCGGCGCACTCTTTGCAGCACGCTCCTGCAGGATGGTCTGGCATACAACGATATCTGCATCTGCCGGTACGTTATCAACGGAAGTATTGGTAACAACGATATCCGGACGTTCGCCCTTGATGCGGTTGCGGAACTTGGTAGCGCCCATTGCGGAGGAGCCCATGCCAGCGTCACATGCAAAGATAACCTTCTTTACATCAGCCGGGTTCTTGGTGCCGCCTGCTGCAACAGCCGTGCCCTTTGCCTCTGCCTTCATAGCTGCCATCTGGCTCTGGGATTCTTCCAGATTCTTTACGCCGGACATTTTAATGATCGGGCTGGAAATAACGAACGATACACCAGCCGCAATAACTACGCCAATGATGGAAATCAGCATGGAGCTGCGCGGTGTCATCATCAGGAATGCGATGATGGAACCCGGTGCTGCCGGACCCAGCAGACCTGCGCCGGTAATGCTGAAGAACAGGATTGCACAGAAGTTACCAACGATCGGGCCAATGATAACAACCGGATTCATCAGGATGTACGGGAAGTAAATTTCATGGATGCCGCCGAACAGATGAATGATGATGGCGCCAGGAGCGGAGTCCTTGGTCATCTTATCCTTGGAGAACATCCAGTATGCCAGCAGAACGCCAAGGCCAGGGCCCGGGTTGGTTTCCAGCATGTACATGATGGACTGACCCATTACCTTAACCTGCTCTGCACCCAGCGGGGTGAATACGCCGTGGTTGATTGCGTTGTTCAGGAACAGTACCTTTGCCGGCTCCAGGAATACGGCAACCAGCGGCAGCAGGCTGTGATTTACCAGGAATTCAACACCTGCGGACAGGACTGCCAGGATCGCTGCCATAACCGGGCCAATTGCATAGTAGCCCAGAATTGCCATAATCATGCCCAGGATGCCAACAGAGAAGTTGTTAATCAGCATCTCGAAACCAGCCGGCATACGGCCTTCCATCAGCTGGTCAAACTTCTTAATCACCCAACCTGCCAGCGGGCCCATAATCATGGCACCCATCAGCATTGGCTGACCTTCGGTACCGCCTACACCGGCGATACAACCCATAACTGCGATTGCGCCCATAACACGGCCGCGATCGCCGCCGACCATCTTACCGCCCTGTGCTGCAATCAGAACCGGCAGCAGGTAGGTCAGCATGTACGGCTGAATGGATGCAAGCTGTGCATTCGGAATCCAGCCGGCTTCGATGAACAGGGCTGTGATAAAGCCCCATGCGATAAAGGCACCGATATTCGGCATGACCATGCCGGATAATGCCTTACCGATTGACTGCATTTTTTGTTTCATTTGTCTCCAACTCCTATCTTCTTTTTCAAGAATTGTTTATAATACACCTCTAAACCTGCGCGGATCGAAGCCCGGCTCCCGTCCCAGTCTCCAGCCCGCAGCTGGTCTACAAGTGTCTTATTCTCTACAAGTAAGGAACTGACTGCACCCAGCAGATGATGTGGAACCGCCGGTTGGTTGTTCTCACTCTGCGGTGCAAGCATCACTATTGAGCCAAATATCACCCGGCCATTTTCATAGACCGGCGGCTCAAGCCTGATATATCCAAACCGCGCATGCTCTACCATATTGGTCTGGCAGTGCAGCATCAGTACATGGAACTGTTTGACATAGGTATCCGCGATCCGATCGCGTTCATATAATCCCGCTTCGATATCCGCTGCCATCCTGTCATTTTCCGCAAACATCATGCCGGCCTTTGCGATAACATCCAGACGACTCTGGGAGGCATGCAGCGTTTCAAATCGCATGTGCTCCAGCAGATCCAGCAGTTCTTCCCCTACATGCACAATATGCCGGACATCATTTCCTGTGATCTGATCCCAGACCTGCCCTACGGGATGCTCCCGTTTTTTCGACTGCATGGATACGATCATACTTTCAATCTGCCTGCGATCCTGGGCCTGCAGAATCGGGCTGACACACAGCCACGGAAAGTCAGTTGTCAGATTCACGGTAGACAGGATCAGATCAATGCCTTCCTCCCGCAGCTGTTCCGGATTGATACGGAACGCGGATATCACGCCGTGTACATTGATGCATGAAAACGCCTTTTTCAAGCTCGCTTCCAGAATACGTGAGGTTCCCACACCGGTGGGACACACAACCACAACCGAAATGCGCTGCATTTTTTCCAGCTGGCGCTCCATTGCGGCACCGAAATGCATGGCAAGGAAGCAAATCTCATCATCCGGAATGGTTTCCACGCCGATTTCTTCCCGGAGAACTGCGCAGGCCGCTTCGGTTGCCTGCACAACCTCCGGATATTCCTCCCGGATGCTGTCCATCTGCGCGTTTTGAATGGCCAGCCCCATGGTCAGTCTGCTGATGGTGGGTGCCATATGGTTACACAAATCGTCAACCAGCCGGTCATCTCCAATGAGCGGGATTCCCAGATCCTCTTCCACTCTGCTAACCATGTCAATGGTCATCTGGCGCAAATTAATATTATCTATGCTTCGTCCCATGCGGGAATCCAGCGGCCAGATCTGTGCGGAAGAAAGATGCATGGTGATGAAGCCTACTTCACTTTTCGGTATCCGAACCTTAAAAATCTCCTTCAGCTGGTCACAGATTTCCTCGGCAACGGAAAATTCCGGCTGCATCATGGCCTGCTGCAGCTTCTCCCGGCTCATTTCAATTTTTTCATTGTTCTGAAGCCGTTTGATTGCCAGTGAAATGTGTACAATCAGGCCCACATAGGCACTGTCGGTATACTGGATATGCAGTTTTTTTTCGGTTTCGACCAGTACCTTTTCCACCTTTGCGGTCATGTCCTGATCGATGAGGTCAAAGACACGGTTGTGCACCGGTCCCACCTTGCTCACCGGCTCAGTTGATTCTCCGCGCAGCAGTGAAGCGATTTGGGTCGGATCAATGCTGTCATAGACCACATTGGCAATGGCCTGCCGGTAGCTTCCTTCATCACCTTCCAGAAGGATTCCCAGTCCCGGCCGGCGGATCAGTTCAATCTGATACCGCTGCAGCCATTTTCCGATTTCATCCAGATCGGTTGACAGGGTTCCTTCCGAAATGTGAAACTTAGAGGTGAAATAATACGATTTTAACGGTTCCTGTGCATACAGCAGTTCTCCCAGGATGCGCTTCCGACGGTCCTCCTTGGAGTAATCCTTCTGTACGGACTCAACCTCCAGCAGTTCCAGAATCAGCTTCTGATTTTCCACATTTTCATCCAGAATCAGGCCAACGCCCGGCTTTCGGATAAAATGAAAATCATTCTGCGTCAGCCATTTTTCCACATGTGGGATTTCCCGCAAAATGGTTCTTGAGCTGACTCCCAGCATTTCTGAAATCATGCCGACAGTCACCGGGCGGGAGGCAGTGAACTTTGTCAGTATCTGAATAATATCTTTCTGTCGCGATGTCAGCTTGGTTTTCCGGTCTGCATCGCTTCGTTTGATTGATGACACTTTTCAATTGCCTCCTTCCTTTTACACTTCAAATTATGATGTCAGAAAACAGTGACAACAACCGTTAGCTGCGGCAACATTGTCTGCAATTGTTCCTGACAAAAATGACAATTCAGTCAATATGCTTTATTTCAAGGAGGCTTTCTTGTGTGAAATCGACAAATAATTCTGGATTTTTCTCGTTTCATCTCCCATGCGCTGCCAATCCCTTTTATTTTTGTCACTTTCTTCGTCAGAACAACTCTCTACATTTTTTGTCACATTTTATTGATGACAAAACTAAAAAATTTCTGAAGCATCTGTGCGCTTCGTTTTGACTGCATATATTCTGAGCAGGTTGATGGATATATTATGGTTATATGATTGTGTCATGGTTTTATTGTAGTTATCTTTTGTAACAATAGTACAAAAAAACAATGCTGTATCCCCGGATTTCTGTTACAAGGATACAGCATTATTACCATTATGTCAAGACTGTGAATACATGTGTCGAGTTTGTAAACGATACCTTACAGTTGATCCACGCGATACAGGAACGTGACGATCTCACACCGCTTGCAGGCATTCATCGGAGAGAAGGTATTTTTTCCGGTTCCGGCGGAAATATTGTTTTCTACAAACCAGAGCACCGCATCATAATACCAGCTTCCCTCCTTGACATCCTTAAACGGATTTTTTGTTGTGGACGGCTTTGGCTGGCCCGCCGCATTCCACAGGAAGGTGGCAACCTGCGCACGATTGCACACCTGATTCGGCGTGAATTTCGTGTCTGATGTTCCCGCTGTGATATGGTTTTCATATGCCCACAGCACCGCATCATAATACCAGCTTCCCTCCTTGACATCCGTAAATGGATTTTTTGCCGCAGACGGCTTCGGCTGCCCTGCTGCATTCCACAGGAAGGTTGCCATCTGGGCACGGGTACAGCTCTGATTCGGTGCAAATTCCGTATTCGACATACCCGCTGTCACACCCTTCTGGACAGCCCACAGCACCGGATCATAATAATATGCCGTTTCCGAGACATCCTCAAAGAAATACAGCTCTATCTTTTGGGCCATGTTCTGTTTCCAGTCCGCCGGTCGCACACACATCGCCTCGGAATCCGAAATAACAGACAGATCCAGCTTCGGATTGTCACCATCCACACTGGTATAGGCTGCAATGGCACCGTCATCTGTGCTGTTTTCATCCGCTGTAAAACTTCCGGCACGGATACGGATGGAGGAATCCTCTGCATAAATGGCATTTCCCTGACCGGTAACAGTGGCTGAATCAATCTCCAGACGGGAGGAAAGGCACTGGATCCCCACATCTGCCTCTGATTTGACCTTGACATTGTCCAGTATCACTGTCGTGGGTGTCGCCGGGTTGTCATCCCGGATCTGCATGCCGGTTCCCACGGAAGAAGCAATGGTACCATTTTTCATCGTAATTGAGCAGGCGCCGGCTTTGCTGTCCGCTGCAATCAGCAGGCCTGTCTGGGATTCCGCTCCCGCTTTGATGGTATGCTTATTCAGATCAATGGTAAACGACTTCGCTGTGCTGCCGGAAACAAAATATGCCGAACCTTTGCCCACGCCGACATAATATGTTTCCTTTGCGTTGTCAATATCCGACTGCAGGACGATGGTTTCGCCATCTTTTGCTGCGGCCATTGCCGCATTCAATGTCGGATAAGCGGTCGAACCAATTGCAGCTGCCGGTGTGGCCGCAAAGGCAGCGGCTGCCATGCCGCATACCGTACAGCCTGCCAGCGCGATGGCTGCCAGTCTTTGCACTCGTTTTTGCATATTCATTCTCCTTTTATCAGCCCACCAGACGAATTCCATATTCGTCGTATTCAATCGGAATCAGCTGTTCTACCTCGCTGTCATATAAGTAAAAGATATCCTGCTGCGAGTCATACGCAATCGTACAAAACACCGTTCCGTCCTCATCTTTCACAGCGAAGAACACATATGTCTTTCCATTGGCCTTCCGGCTGGTGGTTTTCACCGTGGAAACGGTATGCTCCGGATACAGGCAGCCAGCATATTCCTTCACAGCGGCTTCCTGTCCGTTGTCCTCAGGCATTTCGGTCTCTTCCACCGGAGTGGTTTCCATCTGAATCGTTTCCGCCACGGAGGCCTCATCGCTGGTATAGTAGTCCTTGCGGTAGCCCTCCGGGGAGATCTCCGGCTGTTCCGCAGAGCCTTCCGGCACCTCTGCCGTATGCTGCGGCACATTACTGCTGCCCGGTGCGGTTTCAAGCTTCTTCTGTCCGCAGCCGCAGAGCAGCAGGCAAAGCAGTACCACAATCCACTGTTTTCTCCATTTCATATGCATCACCTTAATGATTCTGGATCATGTTCATCACAGCATTGACGAATTTCGTATCATAGCCCGCATTCACCATGTCGGAATGGGATGATACACTGCGCGGGAATTCAAACAGGCAGGCATTATAGCCCACACTCTTTGCGTAACGGGAGATATATCCGCCGCCAAGTCCGCCTGCGGAGTTATTTGGGAAATAGCTGTGCAATGTGGAATACACAAAGCCGGAACCGCTGCTGTTGGTCAGAATCTGCTGGGTCCAGCCATGAATATCAATAAAGACATTGGTACTGGAGCCCTTCTGGCTGTCAACCAGGCTGCGCAATGCCCGGGATTCCTTGGTCATCAGCGGGCTGGAACCGGTATAATTGCGTGCGCTGGTATACACCTTGAAGCCAGACGGGAAACAACGGTTCATATCCACACCGCCCTTGACCAGCGAGCCGGAATCGTTATACCGATAGGTGCTGCAGCGTCCGGGGCCGTCGTTGGTATAGCCGCTGACAATACCGTCCGGGTTCGCATAGGGAATGACCGTGACCGACCAGCCACGCGAATTGACCGTAGAAGCATTGGCGGAAAGCTTTTCCAGTACCTTGCAGGCAACCCGCACCAGCTCATAACCGTCACGGCTCCAGTGATCCTCCCAGCCATGAATGGCGAAATTCAGGACCATATGCTTGGAGCCGGTGCCAACAGTGTATGCACACAATGCACGGCCTTCACCACTGGTACCAAACTGTTGCTTTGTGACATTGGGCAGTGCGATATTGGTGGGCAGCGAGCCGCTGTTCAGGGCTGCCTGATAGCTGTAATAGGTCCCCCGGATACCGGTGGTATCATATGATCCCACCGCAGACGAGGTGCAGCCTGCCACGGTATAGTAATAGGTTGTGCCATCCTTTAGCGAATTGCTGTCTTCATAGGAGGTAACATCCGGGTTGACCGCTGCAATCTTTGTCCAGTCTGTCACACCAGCTGCCCGGCGGTAAATCCAATAGGAACCTGCACCGGAAACCTTGCTCCATTTGACAACCAGTCCCTTTTTGCCCATTGCCACACTGTTCAGCTTTGGCGCCGGAAGCAGCGGTGTCGCGCTGACACCATTGGCATCATATTCTCCCACACATTTGGAACCGTCAGACAGCGTGCGGTATGCTGCCACGGTATAATAATAGGTTTTACCGGTAGTCAGGCCGCTGTCTGTATAGCCGGTATTGGAAGCTGAAACAGAATTCAGATAGCTCCACGAATCGCCCGTACTTGTCCTGCGGTAAATATGATAGCCGCTGGCACCGTCAACTGCGTTCCAGGAAACTTGGATGCTGCTTGGGCCGGACGAGGATGCCTTGACCGTCGGTGCCGCCGGAACAGCTTTTCCCTGCATACCGGTCTGGTTATAGGTACTGTAAACCGGCGTTCCGTCCAGTTCTCCGACTGCCCGCACGGTATAAGTATACGGTGTTCCGCAGGCTACGCCCACATCGGTATAGCTTGTGGTATCCAGCCCGCTGACACTTGCCAGCCTGTTCCATTCTGCCGCAGCAGCGTCTTTCCGGTAAATATCATAGCCCGTGGCACAGCCTACCGCATTCCAGGTTACAACGATGCGGTCATAACCACCGGATACCGCAGATTCCAGTACCGGTTCGGACAGGGTAGATACCGTTGTTGCGGAAACACCGGTTTCATCATAATCACTGAGCTTTGTCTCCTGACCGCTGCAATGATATGCGCGTACGGTGTAAGTATAGGTCCGGTTCATTTCTGTGGTCAGATCCATATATTCCGACGCAGAACCATTCCTGATAATATGCAGCAGCTTCCAGCCACCTTCCTCCATGCGATACACACGGTAACCGGTGGCATCGGAAACCGGCTCCCATGAAATCCGGATTCCTCCATCCGGCAAGGCGGCAGCAGATACATTCTGGGGTGCCGCTGGCTTCACTGCTTCAATCTCCTGCTCCATGACAGGCGTCTGTTCCTGTGTTTCCACTGCGGATACCGGCAGCGTGCCGCACAACACAGACAGAGACAACATCAGTGCTGCCATCCGTTTTTTTCTTTGAAACATATTCTTCCTTCCTTTCTCCCACATTTTTTGTGAGTTTTATCACAATATCCTGTGACATTGTTATTATAACACAGAAACCTGACGAAAAATTGGAAACAGAGAAATAATTTTCCATTTCCGCGGCAACAAAAAAGACCCTGAAGGCTGTCCCTTCAAGGTCTCCATATTCAGGCAACAAACAATACACCCAATGTACCCGGACCGCAATGGCTGGAAATCACACTGCCTGTAGATGTAATGAAAATTTCCTTAAAATGCTGCAGGCTGTCCAGATAATCATATACAGCCTGTACGGTTGCGTCATCACAGTTGGAATGGGTAATAAAAATCCGATCCTCCCGTGCCTGCTTCAAATCTGCTTCCATATCCTGCACATAATTGAGGATGACTTTGTCAATCTTGCCGCGATATTTCTTTCCGACAATCATGCTGCCGTTTTCCACAATGATTTTCGGATGCAGCCGCAGCATGCTGCCAGCCAGCGCTGTCAGACCGCCACAGCGGCCACCACGGTGCAGATACACCAGTGTATCCACAACAAAGCTGGAACGAACCAGCGGACGCATTGCCTCCACACTGCGGATGATTTCCTCTGCCGTTTTACCGGCCTGTGCCAGCTCTGCGGCAAGGATGACCAGATGTCCCACACCGGTGGACAGGTTTTCCGAGTCGATGACATGAATGCGCTCTTCCGCCTCCAGCTCCTGTGCTGCCAGGCGCATGGAATTACCGGAAGAGGACATGGTATCGGAAATGGAAAAACAAATCAGCTCGTCCCCTGCCTCCACATATGGCCGGAACAGCTCCACTGCCTCCGCTACAGACGGAGCAGAGGTTTTCGGAGTGGTTTTATTCTGATCGGACCATGTATAGATTTCATCCGGTGTGATATTTTTTCCATCCAGATATTCCGTATCTCCCAGCAGAACATGCAGCGGCAGAATGGTAACATGGTATCGTTCCAAAAGCTCCCTTGTCAGATCACAGGTACTGTCAGAAATAATTTTTACCATGGGTTTCCTCCTGTTTCTTTTTTGTGTACAAATGCTTACTCTCTATTGTACCAAAATTGCGCCGCAAGTCAATGCTTTCCTGTCATAGAAACAACAGTTGAAATACAATTGTAACACATTTCCAATTATGTTGCCCTTGCAGAAATACGAAACAGAATCATACCAATCAGGAACATAATTGCCAGTGCACCAACGCCAAGCGATACATTTCCCGACAACTGGGAAATCAGGCCGACCAAAGCTGTACCAATAAATGATGCACCCTTTCCACAGATATCCATCAGCCCAAAATACTCACCAGATTGCTCTGGCGGGATAATTTTGGCAAAATACGAACGGGATAATGCCTGAATTCCGCCCTGGAACATGCCCACCAATACTGCCAGCACCCAGAACTGTACCTGTGTTGTCAGGAACATCGCATAAACTGCAATGCAGAAATACGCAAAAATGCATACCATAATCAGACGCTGTGTGGCATATTTCCGTGCCAGCTGTCCAAAAAGGATCGCGCATGGAAAGGCAACAATCTGTGTGACCAGCAGCGCCAGCAGCAGGCCGGTGGTATCCAGCCCCAGTGCCGATCCATATGCCGTTGCCATATCAATGATGGTATACACGCCATCAATATAAAAGAAAAATGCCAGCAGAAACAGGAAAATTTGCTTCTGCTCCCGCATATTGCCAAACGTTCGTCCGATTCTGCGGAAGCTTTCCGCAATGGCATGCTCCTGCCGCTCCACATAATGCTTCTGTTGATAGGTATGCAGCAGCGGAAGCGTCATAACGATCCACCAGACTGTTGTAATTGCAAACGCCAGTGCCATAGCCGTCGTCATGGAAATGCCCAATGAATCCGCTCCCAGGACAACAACCAGACACAGGACAAACGGGATACAGCTGCCAATATAGCCCCATGCATAACCCTGGGAAGAAATTTTATCCATGCGTTCTTCTGTTGTGACATCAGACAGCATGGAATCATAAAAAATCAGGCTGCTGGAATAGCCAACCTTGGCAATCACAAAAACAATCAGAAACACCAGCCATTCCCGCACAAATCCCAGCAACATGCATGCAACTGCGCCAATGACAATGGCTGCGATGAAAATTGGCTTTTTATATCCCTTTGTGTCGGTCACAGTGCCGCAAATCGGACCGAGAATGGCAACAATCAAGGTTGCCACTGAAGCGGCATAGCCCCAGTAAGCAAGATATTCTGTAGAGGATAATCCGCCGGATTCCGCCAGATAATTAAAATAAATCGGAACAATGGTGGCAACCAGCATGGTGAATGCGGAATTGCCCACATCATATAAAATCCAGTTGCGTTCCTTTGCCGTCATAGATGTTTTCATTTGGTTCCCTCCTTTCCGGGCATCACGCCGCCAAAAGTATATTTCAGTCGTTCCGGCCATGCCTTGCTTCCGTCCACATATGCCGGCAACTCCCGAATCAGCTGGGCAGCCAATGTTCTTGCCTTCTGATACCGGTCAAACAATTCCTGATTGCTGTCCGTACAGCCGGGATTCGGCTCATAATTGACAACCATACCGCGGATGCTGTCATACTGTCCCGCCAGCTTCAATGCGGAAAACAATACTCCGCGCTTCAGGCGGGACGGTGCGCACAGCAGGTCACAATAAAAAATCATCTGCCGGACAGCCTGCTCTGCCTGTCCGGCTGTGACTGACGGATAAAATGCCTGAATCACTTCTCCATTTGCTCTGGACGCATGCAGATGGTGGGTCAGACGCTGGCTGACCGGATTGAGTCCGTCCTTCAGCAGCAGCATGCGGTCAAATTCCACTTCAATTTCCGAATGGGATATCCCACTCTGGCGGATTTTTTCATCCACATAATCATGACAGCAGACATCCAGTGCAAAATGGCACAGATAGCCGCAGACATAGGACCAGTACGCCGGGGCATCCGGATGCTCCCGCAACACCTGTGCCGCAAATGTGAAAAAATCCATTCCGGGTCGGTCATGCATGGCATAGCCCAGCTGATTGACCGGATTCTTTCCCAGCGGCTGATAATAAAACAAAATATCCGGTCCGTGCAGGCCAATCTGGTACAGCTCGGGATACGCTTCCATCCACTTCTTTTCTTCATCTCCCAGCATGCCCCTGACCTGCAGGCCCATGCGGTAATGCGCATATGTTGACGGCATAATCTTTCTCCTTTTTCCGTTCTCATTCTATGATACCATAAAAAATACCGTTTTCGGAAAATAATGCAACAAATATTTGAAAAATGTTTATCAACTCAAATCCAACCGTACATATGAATATAACATCCGTTCCTCATACTGTCACAAGCATATCAGAAGCAGGAATACGTTGCAAGCATATCCTGTCATAATGGAAGATAAAAACAACATGATAAAAGGGTCAAAGCCAGAGCATTTAGTCTGGTTTCAACCCTTTTTTGTGATTTTGAATTGTGTTAGCCAAGCCGTACCGCACCGAGGAGCAGGAAAAGTACCAGCAGTACAGCTGCCTTGCAGACAACCGGCAGCGGGGCATTTCCGTCCCTGATCCCCAGGCCATAGGAAATACTCCGTTTCGGACAGATATCACTGCATGCACCACAGGAAATACACTCTCCTGTGCGGCTGTTTCCCTCATCGGTTTCCACACACACCGGGCAGTTTTTCACACAGGCCGAGCAGCGCGGGAAACAGCTTTCCCGCTTGCGCCTGTAGGTACCCAGCACAGGCAGCAAGGCAAACACGGCACCCATCGGGCAAAGAAACTGACAGAAAAAGCGTTCCTTTACCGCCATGCCCAGGACAATCAGGAGCAGCAGTATGGTACCGATGGCATATGCCGCTGTAATGCCACGCAAAGCAGTCAGCATGGAAAATACATCCCACGGGCTCCACTTGGGAAGCGTATCATACACACCTGCCACACAGAGCAGTACAATGATGACCAAAAGAACATACTTGGCTTTCTGCAGGAGGATAACCGCTTTTTCCGGAATATTGGGCAGTTTTCTCCGGCATTTCTTTTGAATTCGCTGCGACAGGGCATATATCGCATCACCAAAGCTGCCAAAGGCACATGCATAGCCGCAGAAAAATCTGCCGAACAGTATGGTATACAGGCAGATGACCAGCAGTGTGGTAAAAAATGCGTCATATGCAATAGGCTCAGCAGCCCCGATTGCGCTGGCAATCGCCTTGATGCCGGAAAAACAGGAGGTATACACAGCCGGTGCCAGCAGGAAGAAAATCAGCTGGATGCCTGCACGAATCCGGCGGCGCAGCAGCATACGGTCTCTGGGATTGACATGCTTTTTTGCTTTCTGTTTTGTCTGTATCATTCTGCCGCTCCCTCCAACGCTGTCTGAACAGCCATTTGAATGCCGGATGAGCTGAAGGTTGCTCCGCTGATGGTGTCAACCTCTGTACTCTGTGCCGCAATCATGTCGTCGATGATCTGCCGTGCCTTGTCCAGATAGGCCGTATCCTCATCGTCTGCTTCGAGAATATCAATGGCTGCCAGCCTGTGGTCCGTTACCGTCACTTCAACGGTTATCGTCCCGCCGAAGCCATCTCCGCTTCCGGTATAGGTACCGTCCGCATAGCTGACAACGCCTGACGCCACACTTTCCTGCTGTACCTTCTGTTCCTGCCAGGCAAAGGCGTGCACCTGATAGACGCCCAATGCCCCTGCTGCTATGCACAGGCTTACCATGCCTGCCCAGAAATCCTGATGTTTCAATGCGTTTCTCCTCCTGTTATTTTACCGTTGTACCCAGATTGAGCTGTTGCTCCACAGACTGTGCTGCCTGTATGATGGCACGGGATGAACAGGTGGCACCGGTTACCACATCAATACCGGATACGCTGTTATCCCGCTGAATCTGCGACAGGATACCGGCTTTGCTGGAGGTTCCGTTGACAGCCCGCTTGATCCAATTCCAGTTGGAGGAGGATGTGGGATCCGTTACCTCCAGACCGGCCAGCGTTCGGGTAACTGTGGTGGTGGTTTTTCCGTTTTCATCTGTTTCCGTTTTGGTTTCCTGCTTGACTGTGAAACGAATGGTCATGGAATAATCCTCAAAATTCTCTTCTCCGTCATCCTTGCACATCGCGGAGGCGGTATAGGTAAAGGTTTCCGTTTCTTCAGACGGTTCCGGCTCTGGTGTCGGCTCCGGTTCCGGCTCCTCCGGAGCATTGGCGTTGGCAGCCTTATCCAGTGCCTGCTCCACTGCATCCAGAATCCCCTTGGAGGAATAGGTCGCACCGGACACCACATCGACATTTTTCGTCGTCTGCTTGTTCAGAATGGAGGTGATAACAGCTCTTGCCCGGGTGAAAAAGGACGGTGTTTCCCCTTCTGCTGACATAACATCAATTGCGTCAATGCGCTGGTTCAAAATGGTCACCTGCACCGTGATATCACCGCCATATCCCTCTCCCGTGCCGGTATACCTGCCATCGGTATAGCTTCGATCCGGTTTGACCGTTGTGTCCGGCTCCGTATCCTCCTTTTCCGGTTCCGTATCCGTGGTCCCGGAAGCAGCCTGTTTGAGCGCCTTCTTAATCGCATTCAAAATACCGTTGGAGGAATAGGTTGCACCGGATACCACGTCCACATTGGGACTCTGTTTGGAAATCACCTTGCTGATGACAGCCTTTGCCTTTGCAAGATAGGATGGTGTTTCCCCTGCCGCAGAGACAATGTCCACTGCAGAAATTTTTCCGCCCGCAATGGTCACACGCACCGTAATATTGCCGCCAAATCCGGCAGCTGTACCTGTATAGGTTCCATCCTGATAGGTTCCGTCGGTAAACGGTTCCACCGTTGTGGTGCCTCCCGGCTGTGCTGTATTGCCAAGCCCCGGACTGTCGGTGGTTTCTGTCACGGTTCCGCCGGATGCTTTGATGAGCGCGTTCTTAACCGCATTAATGATTCCATTGGAGGAATAGGTTGCACCGGATACCACATCGACTTCTGTGCTCTGTGTCTCCAGAATGCGGTCAATTACGGTCTTGGCCCGTTTCAAATAGGATGGTGTTTCCTTCTCCGCGGATACGATTGCAATGTCAGTTATCTTGCCACCTTTAATTGTGACTTTTACGGTGATATCCCCGCCAAATCCCGCAGCAGTTCCGGTATATTCGCCATCTGTAAATGTGTTTACCTTTATACTATTTTCCTTTGTCTCAAGCTCTGCTGCTTCCGCTGTGGTTGTCAGCTCCGGTAATGCATCCATCAATGCACCGCCGGATGCAATGCCCCATGCGGACAGTATCAGGACAGCAATCCCGGGAATCAGGCGGCGTGCAAATGCATCGGCCGATTTGTGATAAAAGATACGCATGCTGTTCCTCCCTGTTTGATTTTTCTATCTGTCTTTTTCAATTACCGTTACATCCTGTTCACAGGAAAAGGAATCTGCAATCCCTTCTGTTGCGTAGACAGTTCCATCCTCTGATACCATCACGGCATCGAAGGTATCGGCATGCTGTCTCCAGTAGTCCGAAGCCTTTTCCACTCCCATGACAAACAATGCAGTTGACAGTCCATCTGCCAGCGTGCCATCATCACTCACAATCGTAACCGATGAAATGCCGCTGTCTGAGGGTTTTCCGGTTGCCGGGTCGATGATATGATGGTATGTTTTGCCATCCTGCTCAAAATACCGTTCGTACCCGCCTGACGTAATTACCGCACAATCCCCGGTTTCCAGAACGCCCAGTATCCCAGTCGTGTTCTCCGGGTCCTGAATCCCCACACGCCATGCGGTGCCATCCGGCTTTCCGCCCAGAAGATGTACATTCCCGCCCAATGACACCATGCCGCTGGTGACATCATATTGTTCAAAGATATCCATAATCCGGCTGGAGGTGTAGCCCTTGGCAATGCCGCCTAGGTCAATCTTCTGGCCTTCTCCCAGTGTGATGGTTCTGCTTTCTGCATCCCATGTCAGCTGGTCTGCACCGATGTACTGCAAAACCGTTTTGCGTTCTTCCTCCGATGGAACACGATACGCTTCATCGGTAAAGCCCCATGCCTCCATCAGCGGAAGAATGGTGAGATCAAAGGCCCCATCTGTATCCTGATACAATTCCAGTGCCCTGTCGATCAGTACGCCTGTGTCAGCTGACAGCTGCGCTGTCCCACTGGCGTTCAGTACGGAAATCTCACTATCTGCCTCACCGATAGACAGCAGGGCATCCAACCGTTCAATTTCGGAAACAGCTGTATCGACAGCCTCCTGTGCCTGCTCGCCATAGGCGGTTACCGTCATATAGGTATCCATGGCGAAGATCTCCCGGCTGACCGGTTCCTCTGCCGTTGCTGCACTGCCGGATGGGGTCTGTTCTGCCGGATCTTCTACGGACTGCGGCGAACCACAGCCTGCCAGCAGCATGCCACATGCCAGTACCGCAGCAATCCATCTGTTACCTTTCCACTTCATTTGTACTCCTTCCAATCGTAGAAAATGCTGTTCAAATCCGCTCCGGCAGGCGCTCCAGCATCCAACTGCCAAGCAGGCCGATCACTGCACCTGCCGCAATACCGGAAATCCAGAGCACGAGCAGATACCATGCAAGCGCATTTGTCTGCATGATAATCATGGCCACGAGAATCTGTCCCACATTATGCAGGATGCCGCCCAGAACACTGATGGTTATCGACTGAAATTTTCCGGTCTGCTTTAGCGCGATCATGCCGGCACCGGACAGCAAACCACCTGCCAGGGAATACAGCAGGCTGACAGCTGTACCGAACAGGATGGATGTAAGCACAATGCGGATCACATTGATACAGACTGCCGATCTGGCATCCATCCGGTACAGTGCTACCAGAACCACAAGATTGGTCAGGCCAAGCTTCATACCCGGTACGGCAAAAAACGCCGGAATCATTGCTTCCACATAGCCCAGTACCAATGCCAGTGCGGACAGCATGCCATATAAGGCAAGATGCTTTGTTTTTGTCATATGTTTCTTCCTTTTTTCTTCACTGCGCAATGACATCCACATCCGTTTGTTCCGATGTGCCTTCAACTGTTATCACAACCCGGTTAGGCAGACAGATAATACTCTGCCCTGCATATCGGATTGCTCCTTCCTGTACGCAAAGCCTGTCCGGACAGCTGGCATCCTCCAGCCATGCTGTACCGTTTGCAATTTGCAATACATTGATTCCTCCATTGGTACCCTGAATGGTGTAGGAGGCTGTTTCACTTAACGGCAAACGTGCGGTTTCCCTGCCTGCCACGCTGACGATTACCTGCGCACCGTCCCGCCGTGTCAGCAACAATACCACCGCCAAACACAGGGCAACTGCCAATAATCCCACCAGAAGCACAGCATCCTGACGTTTCAGCTTCATTTCCAGCCTCCTTTTCCTGTACAACCTGCAAACCGGACAGAAAAAATTTCTGTATGCCGGAACACCGAAAAAGGAACCCGACCGAACCTTCAGCCGGGTTCCTTCTGTATCGGTGCGTTACACCGTTCCGTCGCTTTCCGAGATTACTTCACCTGTGCCAGTGCTGCCTTGACAGCCTGTTCCACTGCATTGGATGAGCAGGTTGCACCGCTTGCAATATCCATGGTCAGGGATGCGGAATCTGCCACTGTCTGTCCCACATACTTTGCCTCAGCCTTTTTCAGTGCCTTTTTCAGATAACTTGCATTGGAGCCTGCATCGGTTGTGCTGGTAACAGCAGTAATGGTTCCATTCTCAATTGTGACATCAACCGAAATGTCATACGGATCAAACTCCGCGCCGTATTCCTCATAATCCTCATACGCGCTCGGATCAACTGTTGCCGTGCCGGTTACTGTGCCGGAGAACGCAGCAGCCTCTGTGATGGAGAAGTCTGCAGTTACATCCGCATACTTTTTACCGGTGTCGGAAACCGTGACGCGGTAGCTCTTTCCAATCAGCGCGTCATCAGAGGTCCATGTAATCACGCCGTTTGCGTCAATGCTCAGATCGGTGGTCTCCACATACTTGGTCACCGGACGGGAACCGCTTGTATCCGTAACTACTTCCTGAATCTTGTAACCCGGAGCAAAGTCCTCCGGCAGCTCGGAGATATCTACCGAAACGGTTTCCCGATTGACCGCAGTATCTGCGACAGACGCACCGTCTGCAATCTTAATCGGTACATAAACGTCATCAATGTTGATTTCATAGGTGCCCTTGCTGGTATAGTAGGTTACAGAAGAAATGGTCTTGCCCATCATGGACGCATACGGCTCATACGACAGCGTGCAGCCGTGTACTTCCGTTGTAAAGCCGGTACTCCATGCCAGCTGGGTACCAAGCCAGATATTCTCAATATGACGCAGACCGTAGCTTTCACCTTCTGCCGTATTCACTGCAACACCATAAATCGTATCTGTGCCATAGGCAAACGGAAGATCGCCGATCAGGTCCAGCTGATAATCACCATAGCTGGAGTTTGCGGTGAAGGTGTAGTCATCGCCTGCTTCCACGGAAACCTTCTCTGCGCCCTTGACCTCGCTGAAGGAAAGAGTACCATCTGCGCCAGTGGTTACTTTCTTATAGGAGGACGGTTCCTCACTCAGCTTATAATAGGAATAGCTTTCCGCGCCAAACAGTGCATCCACGCCTGCATATGTTGTGGTGGTGGTCTGTCCACGGTTGGTTACCGTAATTTCAATCGAATCCGCATCGGTAATCTCATTCAGTTCTGCCAGAGCACGATCCTTGATTTTTACCGGATAGGTAACGCCGGTAATATCCGAGCCATCTTCGTTGACATGATAAGACCCCTTTGCCAGACTGGTACCGGTCAGCGTTTTTGCCTTGGTTGCGGAGGAAACCGCATCCACTGCCGCACCTTCGCTCAGCTCTGATGCATAGAAATCAGCATAGGGAATATTCATCATGACATATACATCCTCACCCAGGCACTTGCCCAGCATGGTAACTGCTTCGGCACGGGTGATCGGCTGATAGGACCGCAGGGTCTGATCCGGATAGCCGGACAGGTATCCGTTTTCCACAGCGGCCGCAACAAACGGGGCTGCCCAATCAGAAACTCTGGATGCATCTTTATAGCCCATTTTTTCCAGTTTTTCCTGCAGTTCTGCTGCAGATGAATCGGTATCCAGCTTCAGGCCTTCCAGCTTGCACACAATAACACAAAGCTGCTCACGGGTTACATTTCCCTGCGGTTCCCATGTGTTTTTGCCAGTACCTACCATGATATCCGCACCGACGATTTTAGCAACATAATCATAGTACCAGCTCGCAGAGGAAACGTCCTTGTACTGGGAGATATCCGCTTTGTCTTGATATCCTTCCATTTTGTCAACAAGGGTTGCCATCTCCGCACGTGTAATGCTGCTGTCAGGCTTATACACATCATTTCCGTAGCCGCTGAGATATCCCTCGTCAATAAACGTCTGCAAATTCGCTTCTGCCCAGTGTCCGGTGATATCAGATGCTATAGCCGTACTGCCCAGCATCATGCCGGCCGCAGCTACCATGCTGAGCGCACACGCTGTTCTTTTCTTCATTTTCATATTGTGTACAGTCCTTTCATTTTTGTTAGCTAAAGCTAATTAATATTTGAAAAAGAATCACAGAGAGTTTTCCCTGCAATACATTTTCCAACCAAACAAATAAATGCTCAGGCAGTATTGTTACCTTAAAGCAACTCGAAATGTCTAAATCATTTTAAATTCATTTTCATCAATCCTGTTTTTTGATGTAAATATACAAAATTATTCCAACAAAACTCACCAATAAAACAGATTCGATAGCTGTGCGGTTTCAATACGCGGCATGGTGGTTAGTTATCACTAATTCCTTAAACAGAATATCACATTCATCGTTCTGTGTCAATATCGTTCTTAAATTAATTTGTATAAGCTAACTCTTGTTTTCCCATGTATAGCAAACAGGACCTGACTCCTGTACGTGACAGAAATCAGGTCCATACAAATTCAATTGCGTGCCCGAAGCAGGACAGCGAATCAGGAACGCAGCTCCACGTTCAGCTTCTTGCTCAGGGTCTTGAGAATCTTCTTGACGAACTTGTCAACGGTGTTCGCGCCAAACTCCTCCTCCTTCGGAGTGAACAGGACAGAGAACGCCATGCTCTTCTTGTCATCTGCAATCTGCTTGCCTTCATAGACGTCGAACAGCTCTACATTCTTGACATATGCGCAGGCGGACTTGATGCATTCCTCTACCTCGCCACAGGTCAGGGACTTATCCATAACCAGTGCCAGGTCACGCTTTTCTTCTGCGAACTTCGGCAGCGGCTCAAATACCGGTGCCTTGCCATACCACTGGGATACGGTTTCCAGATCCATTTCCAGAACATAGGCAGAATAACGCATGCTCTCTGCATCCTGAATCTCATAATTGACCTTGCCAAGGTAACCGATTTCAACACCCTCACAGCTGATGGATGCAGCCTGGTATGCATGCAGGAACGGCTTCTGTGCCGGAGCATAGGCGAACTCCAGGTTGAGTACATCTGCTACGGTTTCCGCCATGCCCTTCAGGGTAAAGAAGGATTCCTTTTCGCCCCAAATGCCAATGCACAGGGTATCCCGCTCCTCCGGGTATTCGGTCAGCGGCAGGTCCTTCGCAATGAATTTCTTGCCGATTTCAAACAGCCTGCCCTCCAGATTGCCGCGCTTCTGGTTTCTGCCCATGGCATGAATCATCTGCGGTGCCAGCGTGGTGCGCATCAGGGACAGGTCCTCATTGATCGGGTTCATCAGACGGATGGCATGGCGTTCCGGCGCATCCTCTGCATAACCCATCTCATCCAGATCTGCCGGAGAGAAGAAGGAATAATGAATGCCTTCATATGCGCCTACACTGCACAGGCTCTTCTTGATCTTCAGCAGCGTCTTCTGTCTGGTATTGATACCGCCGATGGTAACCTTTGCAGACGGCATAAAGGTCGGAATAATATGGTCATAGCCATACATACGGATAATTTCTTCCGAAACATCCGGATAATCCTCCATATCCTCACGATAAGCCGGAATATGGATGGTCAGCTTGTCACCGTCAATTTCCGGTGCAAAGTTCAGGCTCGTCAGAATGCGCTCAATATCCGCATCCGGTACGGTGATACCCAGAACTGCATTGACCTTGGCAATGCTGGTTACCAGTTCTCTCGGCTCAACCGAGTTTCCGGTATTGACATCACAATGGGTGGAGGAAACCTTGCCGCAATCCAGCTCTTCAATCAGATGCAGCACACGCTTCATTGCCATAACTGTAGAATATTCATCCACGCCCTTGGAGTATCTCTGGCTTGCGTCCGAGGACTGACCCAGTGCACGGGAGCTCTTACGGATGTTGTCGCGGGCAAATTTTGCGGATTCAAACATAACCTCCGAGGTGGTGTCACGGATTTCCGAGTTCAGGCCACCCATGATACCAGCCAGTGCAACCGGCTTCACGCCATCACAGATCACCAGATTGTCGGTTGTCAGAGAGAATTCCTTCTCATCCAGCGTGGTGATGGTTTCACCCTGTGCCGCACGGCGGACGTGAATCGCATTGCCTTCCAGGAAATCACAGTCAAACGCATGCAGCGGCTGGCCCAGTTCCTTCATGATATAGTTGGTGACATCCACGATGTTGGAAATGGCATTGCAGCCAACCAGTGCCAGGCGACGGCGCATCCATGCCGGGGACGGCTTGATCTTCACATCATACACATAATGTGCGCTGTAACGCGGGCAGAGATCAGGCGCATCTACGGTTACGGTAAAGCCTTCCTTTACCACATCGGTTGCAGTGAAATCGGTTGCCGGTTCCTTCACTTCCTTGCCCAGAACAGCAGCAACTTCTCTTGCAATGCCGAAAATGCTCTGGCAGTCCGGACGGTTTGCTGTGATGGCAACATCAAAAATCCAGTCATCCAGACCGGTAATCTGCTTGATATCCGCACCGATTTCCGCATCCTCCGGCAGCTCCAGCAGGCCGTTATAGCCTGCGCCCGGATACAGGTCCTCATTCAGCCCCAGCTCAACACCGGAGCACAGCATACCAAAGGATTCATAGCCGCGCAGCTTGCCCTTTTTAATGGTGGCAACGCCTTCAATGGTCACATGATCCTTGGCGGTTGCATAAACGGTTGCACCAACCATTGCCAGCGGATATTTGCCGCCAGCTTTGACATTGTCCGCACCACAGCAAACCTGCAGCAGCTCGCCGGTACCGGCATTGACCTTGCACAGATGCAAATGGGTTTCCGGAATCGGCTCGCAGGTCTCCACGTAGCCGACAACAACCTTGCTGATGTCACGGCCGACCTGATACTTCTCCTCCACCTCAAAGCCGCAGGAGAACAGCTTTTCCTCCAGCTCATCCGGTGTTACATCAATATCTACATATTCTTTTAACCAACTTAAAGGTACTAACATATTTTAATCTCCTTACGCTTCTGATCAGTCATCAATCTGATCCAGCACACGCAGATCGGATTCAAACAACATTTTAATATTATTGATGCCATACTTCAGCATAGCGATACGCTCCAGACCGATACCAAAGGCAAAGCCTCTGTACTTTTCGGAATCAATGCCGCAGTTTTCCAGCACGCGCTTGTTGACAACACCTGCACCCAGCACTTCAATCCAGCCGGTGCCCTTGCACAGCTTGCAGCCCTTGCCGCCGCACTGGAAGCAGCTGACATCCACTTCTACCGACGGTTCGGTGAACGGGAAATAGGACGGACGCAGACGGGTGGTGGTATTTTCACCAAAAATACGCTGTACAAACATATCCAGCATGCCCTTCAGGTCACACAGCGTGATGCCTTCGTCCACAACCAGACCTTCCATCTGGGTGAACATCGGGGAATGGGTTGCGTCATCATCCGAACGGAATACCTTACCCGGAGAGATAATCTTGATCGGCGGCTTTTTCTTTTCCATGACATGGATCTGGCCTGCAGAGGTCTGGGTTCTCAGCAGGAATTCCGGGCTGAGATAGAAGGTATCCTGCATGTCACGTGCCGGATGATCCTGCGGGGTATTCAGCGCCGTAAAGTTATAGTAATCAGTCTCGATTTCCGAGCCTTCGTACACCTCAAAGCCCATGGATGCAAAGATATCGGTCAGCTGGTTTGCCACCGTGGTAACCGGATGCAGGTTGCCATAGGTGGTTCTGACAGCCGGCATAGAGATATCAATTTTTTCATTTTCGTATCTGTGCTTGCGTTCCTCCGCCTTCAGCTTCTGATCCAGTTCTTCAAAGAAATCCAGCGCCCAGTTTTTCGCCGCATTGACGGTCTTACCGAATTCTGCCTTGTGCTCATTCGGAATGTTACGCATTTCCTTCATCAGCTGGCTGATTTTGCCCTTCTTGAAATCCAGAAAGTTCTTTTTGAACTCATAAACACCTCTGGAACTGGTCAGTGTTCCGGCACTGTCCAAAATTTCCTGCTTAATCGCAGAAATTGTTTCATTTAATTCCTTCAAATCCTGCATGCTTATTCTCCTTATATAATAGTAACAATTCAGGTATGCAAGCATATCGTCATTGCATGGATGCCTGTACTGCAATTAGCAGCAAAAAGAAAAGCCCATACAAATCAGCATGTTTTGCCAATTTATATGGGACGAGTTCACCCGCGGTACCACCCACGTTCGGATTTTTTTGCCAAAATCCGCGCTTTGTTTGCTTTGATGCAGCAA
>SFJM01000023.1 GCA_004555915.1 Clostridiales bacterium
CGATCTGCGGTTGGGGAACCTCAGTTATTGTATCATGGGAGGTCTTTGTATAGCTATAAGCTTTTTGTACCACATGCATAGCATGTGGTATATTGACAATTAAAATGCCGGGACAGCTCAGAAAATGCTCTGAAGCCTGTCCCGGCATTCTTTTTTATTTCAACGGAACTATGCCTTTCCCATACTGCCGTTATCCGTCGGATTCAGTTGAACCCGACGACCTTCTGTGCAATGCGATAGCTTACCCGGCCAATGCGCTGTCCGCCCTTTCCCGGCAGATTCATGATGCTGCTGATGACGCTGTGACGCAGCATGTGGTATAGTCCCCGGTCAGTCTGTTCGATATACTGCCACAGCTCGTCCCGCTTCTGTAGGTTTTCCTCTGTCCCGGACAGCAGCAGCATGGCAACCGTAACAGTCGTAACAATTTCCAGATAATTGAACATATACCTGCGGCATTTGCTGTCCGGCACCGCCAGCAGGTTGACATCATGCACCATAATCTGGTTGACACGGATCTGCTGGTCAATCCGCCGGATCATGGTCTGTTCATTGACTGACTGGTCCTCGCGGCCAATATAATAGCGGTACAGGTCAACATCCATGTAGTACATCTTTTTCACATAGGGCAGCGGCTTATAGACATAGATATTATCCACATAAAACGTATGCTCCGGCAGCTCCAGCCCGCATTCCCGCAGCATTTCCGTCCGGTAAATCACCGAATGCATCAGGATGTAATGTCCCTTGAAAATATGCTTGATATCCTTCCAGCCAAACATGCGCTCTTTGGGGAATCCCGTCTGCCGCATAACAGTCTTATGCCGCGCGCCTTCCTTTTCATAGACATAGTTCGCAATAAACATATCCGGCAGGTTGTTTAACTGAACCAGTGTGCGCAGGCGCCTGATTACCCGCTGGTAGCTGTCCGGATCAAGCCAGTCATCACTGTCCACCACCTTGAAATACATACCGGTGGCATGGCGCAGTCCGGTATTCACTGCAGCTCCGTGTCCGCCATTGGGCTGATGGATGGCACGGACAATCTCCGGATATTTTGCGGCATAGGCATCCGCAATCTCCGCAGTGCGGTCGGATGAACCGTCATCCACAATGATAATTTCCACATTTTTTCCGCCCGGCAGAATAGATTCAATACACTTTTCCATATATGCTTCCGAATTATAGCACGGAACTGCAAAGCTCAACAATTTCATCGTTTATCCTCATTTCGGCACAAATTCATAAAAACCTTCATATTCCATCAAAATTCGTATTGTTTCATTGTACTACACTTTTATTTCCAATGCAAACCGAATTGCTCTCCTTCCTTTTGCATTGTAGGTTCGCTATATATGTGATACAATAAAAAATATACTACAGGCTACAAAGGAGGCTGTATATGAAACAGATTCTGGTTATGGCTCCCTGCCGACGGGAGCACAAAGAAATGCTTGAACGAGCCGCTCAGGGCAGCTGCCATTTCAATTACAACGAACATCCTTCCCTGTCGGAAATCCAGTCCGCAGAGATTATCATTGGTGAGCCGGATATCGGCATGATTCAGAACAGCACCACCCTGCAATGGGTGCAAATGACATGGGCCGGGGCAGACCTCTATACCCGTTCCTCCGGTTTTCCTGAACAGGTGACGCTGACCACCGCTTCCGGCGCATTCGGTTCCGTCATTGCGGAATATGCCTTTGCCGGCATCCTGTCCCTGTTCCGCCATCTTCCTTCCTATCGGAAACAGCAACAGCTGGCGGTCTGGCAGGACTGCGGCGTAGAACGCACCATTGAAGGCAGTGAAGTACTGATTCTCGGTGCCGGTGACATCGGCGAGAACATTGCCCGGCGGATGCAGGCCTTCGGCGCCTCGGTCACGGGAATCCGGCGTACCGTGCGTGATCTGCCGGATGGATTTGACGCTATGGCAGGCATGAATGCCCTTGACCCACTGCTGTCACAGGCAGATATTGTTGTCTGCTGTCTGCCCCATACACCGGAAACCGTCCGCCTGTTCAACCGTGAACGGCTGCTGCGGATGAAACCGGATGCAGTCCTCGTCAATGTAGGCAGAGGCACACTGATTGATACCAATGCGCTGGCGGATGTCATGGCAGCCGGACATCTTTTGGGCGCGGTTGTTGATGTAACCGATCCGGAACCACTGCCTGCCGACCACCCGCTGTGGTCTCTTGACCGTGTGCTGCTGACGCCCCATATTGCCGGTCCAAGCTTTCATCATTCTCCCTTAACGGAGGATAAAATTTTCCGCATCTGCAGCGACAATCTGGCTCGCTATCTTGCCGGTGAGCCCTTGCACAACGTCATCAGCTGGGAAACCGGTTACCGCAGCCGGTAAGCTGTACCGTCTATACGTTCACATTTTTTGCATTTTGGATGTTCCTTCTGGAGTACAGCAAAACGGTATCACCTGCCTGCAGCTCCAGTCCGCCGTTTGGAATCAGAACTCTGCCGTCCCGGCGCACCATGACAATCAGGGTCTGGCGGGAAATATCCAGATCTTTAATCTGCAGTCCTGCCCATGGATGATGCTGTTTGAGGATGATTTCCTTGAGTGCAATGCCCACATCATCCTGGTAGCCCTCGGCACCCAGAACAATATGGTCGTGCAGTGCAATGACGGTATTGCCTCGCGGAACCACAACATCTCCCCTGCGCTGGATAACTGCCAGAATCAGTCCCGGCGGCAAGGGGAGATCTTTTACTTCCTGTCCCAGCCATGGGTGCCCTTCGTCGACCTCCAGACGGACAAAACGGATATCCGCTTCCAGAGAATAATCATTAAAGCTTTTCAAACGGGTATACTGTTCCACAAAGCCTGCGGAAAGAATACCGGTGGGGATGGCAACCATGCCCACGCCAAGGAAGGTAATCACAATGCCGAACATGCGGCCTGCCATGGTAACCGGATAAATATCACCATACCCCACAGTCAGCAGGGTGGATACCGCCCACCAGAAGCCGGAAAACGCATTTTGGAACACATCGGGCTGTACCTCATGCTCCAGGCTGTACATGCACAAAGATGCCCCCACCATCATGACCAGAAGAATAAAAATGGAAGATAACAGCTGGTCCTTCTTGCTGCGGATAACATCACTGATGACATTTAATGCATCGTAATAGGCATTGATACGGAACAGCCGAAAAATCCGGATGACACGGAACATACGGAATGCCACCACGCCGGTTGGGAAAAACATGGGCAGGAAATACGGAAAAAAGGACAGGAAATCTATGATGCCACTGAAGGAAAAAATATAGTACAGCACTGCTTTCCTTCCGGTCATTGCCGGATACAGATATTCCGCTGTCCAGACCCGCAGGACATACTCTATGCTGAAACATACAACAGTAAACAGCTCCAGCATATTCAGAAGCTCCAGATACGGTTCCGATGCGTCAAAGGTCTCAAACAGGGCAATGAACAGATTGGTCAGCACCATGATGATCAACCCTACATCGAATATCCGGCTTGGTATATCTGTGGCATTTCCCACCTGAATAATGTCAAAAACCCGTTTCTTTGTCATGTGTCCATTCCCCTCCCATGTTCTTAATCCCTCTTTATTTCATCTTAATGTCTTCTGTCTCTATTGTACGGTTCCTTTGGCTTTTCTGCAAGACATTTATTCCTGTATCTGTCACCATTCGTGCCGCAGGATAAAAAAACACGGCAGCCGTATTGCTACAGCTGCCGCTTTTCAAATGATATTGGATTACAGAATATCAATATATTCGCCTGCAAGTGCCTTGTTCATGCTGCGTACCGCGCAGAATTTGCCGCACATGCTGCAGGTATCACCGTGGTCATCCTCCGGCATCCGGCTGTTGCGGATGCTGCGTGCGGTCTCCGGATCCAGCGCACAGGCATACTGTGCCTCCCAGTCCAGCGCACGGCGTGCATCCGCCATTTTATCGTCGATATCCCGGGCGCCCGGCACACCCTTGGCAATGTCCGCCGCATGTGCCGCAATTTTCGAGGCAATGATGCCCTGCTTGACATCTTCCACATTCGGCAGTGCCAGATGCTCTGCCGGTGTGACATAGCACAGGAATGCCGCGCCGTTCATGGCAGCCACTGCGCCGCCGATTGCACTGGTAATATGGTCATAGCCCGGTGCAATATCGGTTACCAGCGGGCCAAGCACATAAAACGGTGCTCCCATGCAGATGGTTTTCTGTACCTGCATGTTTGCCGCAATCTGGTCCAGCGGCACATGTCCCGGTCCTTCCACCATGACCTGTACATTGTGTGCCCATGCGCGCTTGGTCAGCTCTCCCAGGCGTACCAGCTCTTCAATCTGGCATACATCGGTGGCATCTGCCAGACAGCCCGGACGGCATGCGTCGCCCAGCGAAATGGTGACGTCATATTCCTCACAAATATCCAGGATTTCATCGAAATGTTCATAAAACGGGTTTTCCTCCCCGGTCATGCTCATCCATGCGAAAACCAGACTGCCGCCACGGCTGACAATGTTCATCTTGCGCTTGTGCTTGCGAATCTGGTCAATTGTTTTACGGGTGATACCGCAGTGC
The DNA here is from genome assembly GCA_004555915.1 of Clostridiales bacterium. Classification (GTDB taxonomy): domain Bacteria; phylum Bacillota; class Clostridia; order Oscillospirales; family Butyricicoccaceae; genus Butyricicoccus_A. The sequence goes on from SFJM01000023.1 coordinate 4,570, forward strand.
AGCGTAACAAAATCCACACCGTCCTCTGCATGCAGACGGACAACATCCACAAAATCCTGTGCGGTCAGCGTCGCCAGATCCCGCTGGTAATGAATCACACTGTCATATACCGGAACTGTACCGATCATCGCCGGGCATTCGCTGGTCAGCTTGCGGCGGAAGGGCTGGGTATTGCCATGGCTGGACAAATCCATAATGGCCTCCGCACCCATGTTGACCGCGCTCATGACCTTCTGCATTTCAATGTCATAATCCTTGCAGTCGCGGGATACACCCAGATTGACATTGATCTTGGTGCGCAGCATGCTGCCCACGCCCTCCGGATTCAGGCAGGTATGGTTTTTATTGGCACAGATTGCCACCTTGCCCTCTGCTACCAGTCCCATCAGCCGGTCAACCGGCATATGTTCTTTTTTTGCAACAGTTTCCAGTTCCGGTGTTACGATACCGCGGCGTGCCGCATCCATTTGTGTTGTGTAATTTCTCATTTTGTTAAGTTCCTTTCCAGGCGGTATCTGAAATCAGGAAAAAAATCCTTTCCATTTCCGACTTTTCAGATCCTCCCTACATTTCAAGCAAATGTTTCCATACCAGATATATATCCGGCATTGTCTTCAGCAATGTTGTTTCCAATTTCCGGTGCCGGCTTTTCTTTGCTCTGTCAGAGCGGCTACTGTGCAAATGGTATACATACAATCTGCCAGTACTGTTCTGATATCTGCTTGAATGCCGACACCTGTCCGCAAATCTGCTGTGACTGTCAATGCTGTTTTCACTAAAAATCTCCTTTCTGCTACAGCGATTGATTTTATATAGCGACAGAAGGTGGTGCCCCCAATCTGCCACTCCCAAAGCGTACAATTTCGCTTTCAAGGCAAAAGAAAAGCACAGCCTGGTAATCCCAAACTGTGCAAAGATGCAAAACAACCGTATCTCCCTACGTTGGCATTATCCAAATCAGGTTATGGGTCAAAGCAATACAGCTTACTCTCAGCCTGCTCATACAGGCTCCCCTGTTGTATATGGAAATACTGTTTTGATCCAGCACTTCCTGTTTTTTCTTCAAATATTATATACCTTCTTTTTATCCATGTCAACCCATTTGACAAAAGGATCAGCAATATATCTGTTTCCCTGCGCAAAGCAGCAGATATATGTATCTGCCGCTTTGCGCCATATGGACTAAAACTCTACCTCGGTATACAGGTCAACGGTTTCCGGTGCGTCGAACAGCTCGCCCAGCTGCGGGATGATGCGCTGGAAATGCTCGCTTGCATTGTGGATGTCAATGGCCTCCTGATCCTTCCAGATTTCGATGAAGCAGTGTACCCGCTCATCTGCCGTGCTCTGGTTAGAGGTATACATGATATTGCCTTCCTCTGCCTGGGACTTTTCCACCAGCTCTTTGGTCAGCTCACGGTACTTACCAATACAATCCTTACGGATCACCTGCTTCGCGACAATCTTAATCATAATCAAAACTCCTCTCGTATTTCTGTCCGGACGGTTTCCCGCCTGTATGAAAAATCATATTATTGTTATTATAGCGAATTTTTGTACCAATGAAAAGCGTTTTTGCGAATGTCTCGGGGAACGCAGGATTGGGGATGGCATCCGCCGCACTTTCTGGTATAATAGAACCATCTTTTTGTGGGAGGAAATGCTATGGGCTATATTCGTCATCCCCTGTATTATCGCCAGTTCCGCTGTATTGGCTCTGACTGCACAGACAACTGCTGTATCGGCTGGGAAATTGATATTGATCCGGAAACACTGGCGGATTATCAGCGAGTTTCCGGCGCTTTTGGCAAAAAACTGCGTGATGCCATTACCATTCCTGCACCGGATTCGGCGGAAAATGCACATTTTATTCTGGATTCTGCAGAACGCTGTCCGTTTTTGAACAACCGAAATCTCTGTGATATTTTCATCCGGCTGGGGGAATCCCATCTATGCCAGATTTGCACCGACCATCCCCGCTTTTACACCTGGCTTTCCGGCGGCCGGGAGGAAGGCATCGGTCTGTGCTGTGAAGCGGCTGCCAGGCTGATTTTACAGCCAACCGGCTTCCCGCAATGGGAGATCCTGCAAGCCACAGATGCGCCGGCAGATGGTCCGGAGGAAACCGATCCTCTGGAGCAGACCCTGCTTTCCATGCGGGATGAGCTGTTCCATCTCATCAAACCGGAAATTACTGTCTCATTTGACAGCAAAATCAATACGCTTTATCATACCGCGGCTGCCATGCAGGAGCAATATGATGCCATCCTTTTTCCATTCCCGGGAGACGATACCGCTCCAGCCTCCCACCTGCCGGACTGGTCTGCCTGCTTCTGGCAGGAGGATTTTCTGCGCGGCCTGCTGGATGGCTGTCTGAAGCTGGAAATCAATGATCCCGGCTGGCGTGACCTGCTCACTGCTGCCAGACAATTGCTCCCGGAAATCTGCCAAAAGCGTCCGGACTTTCTGGAATACTATGCGCCGAAGCTGTATGAATATGACCAGCTGCTGCTGTATTTTATCTACCGTCACATGCTGCAGGCTCTGGAGGATGACTGTCTGCTGGAAAAGGTACAATTTGCGCTGTACAGTGTTTCCCTCATCCAGCTGCTGGACATCTTCTGCTGGCTGCGGGACGGTATACTCACGGAATGGCAGCAGATTTGCCTGTGCAAGCTGTATTCCAAAGAACTGGAATACGACACGGACAATACTGCCTTTCTTGGAAGCTACCAAATTACAGCAGGATAAAAGAAAAGAGAACCGGAATGTTCGTACATGCCCGCAGGCTATGAAACCGGTTCTCTTTTGTTATGCTCAAAAATCCTGTGCCATCCGGCTGGAGGTTTCCTCATCCAACTCTGTGACTCTGGTATCCATCACCCGGTATACCCGCTGGCACAGGTTCAGCACGCTGGGACGATGGGTGGTCACAATACAGGTTTTGTTGGGATGCTGGCGAACAATATTGCGCAATACCTGCCGTTCTGTCTCCATATCCAATGCACTGGTGGCTTCATCCAACAGCAGTACCGGCGCATCCCGCAGGACTGCTCTGGCAATGGAAACACGCTGCGCCTGTCCTTCCGATAAGCCCCGTCCCCGAGTGCCAACATTGCTGTGAATGCCATGTTCCAGTTTCTCAACAAATTCCCACGCACAGGCGGTTTTCAGAGCAGCAATGATTTCCTCCTCTGTGGCATCATCCTTTACCACACGCAGATTTTCCGCAATGGTACCCGACATCAATGTATTGCCCTGGGGAACATAGGAAAAATATCGCCGTGTGTCTGCATTGATGGTCACACAGTTTCCATCCCGGTCAACCAGCTCCACCCTTCCCTGGTCCGGATGAATCAATCCGAGAATCATGCGCAGCATGGTGGTTTTGCCCTCTCCACTGGGACCTACCAGTGCAATGATTTCTCCGGGACTTGCCAGGAAATCTGAATCTGTCAGCACGGCATTGTGCTCTACATAACCAAAATCCACCTGCTGCATATGTACAGCAAAGCCCTGCTCTGCCGCCTGCGCCATCTGTTCCGATTCCGCCGCCATATGCTGCTCTCTGGGCAGCTCGACCAGCTCCCGGATGCGATGTGCGGAAACTGAGCTGTTGAGCATATTGGGGATAATGCTGACCAGAGAGGTAAACTGATTGGACAACTGGGTGCGCTGCTGTAAAAACAATGTCATAGTACCAAAGGCAATTTTATCTGACCACAGCAGGAACAGGCAGTAGCCAAACGCCACCATGGCCACAAAGGTGGATACCAGCGAGGTAGCAATATTGGTCTTGATGGAAAACAGGTTATATGCCAGTGTATTTTCCCGGTATTCTCCCTGCCGTTCCCGCAGCCCGTCACTGTAATGCTCCATAACACCGAAGGATTTGATGGTATCCATATTATAAAAGGTTTCCGCTTCATAGCTCATCAGTCTGCTGTTGATCTGCAGTACCTTTTGGCGGTATTCCCGGTTCTTTCGCATAAGGAATCGGCTGGCAAACAGTAAAAAAGGTGCGGAAAGAAGGGCAATGAATGCCATCACCACATCATAATGTAAAATCACCACAAAGGTTGCCACAAAGGTATACAGGGCGATGACGATATTGGGCAGCCAGCTGACTGCATTGCCCGCCACCGTATTGACATCATTGTTAAAGCGGTTAAGCAGGTCACCGTTTTCATACTGTGACAGCGCCAGCCAGTCCGCATCCATGATTTTATCAAAAATATTCGCCTGAATATCATTGTTCACATATACCGACAGTTTGGTGGAATACCGGCTCACCAGACTGGAAAACAACAGGCTGACCACCGTACTGGCAATCATAATCAGTGCCAGCTGCCACAGCCGGCTGACCTGCCGGGTGGTAATAATATCAATCATGTATTTGCTGGCAACGGCGGAAACCAGCCCCAGTGTGGAGCTGAGGATTCCCATCAGGGTATACAACGCAATGGCCCATTTGTACTGTCTGCTGAAGGAAAAAATCCATTTCCAGTCGTTAAAAAAGTCCGAAAACGTTCCGTCATCAATGGTATTGATGATGGTCTGGACGAATCTGGATTTCAATATTTTATTGAAGCCTGAATATTCCCTGATTTCATCCGGCTTCTCATGAGGATTCATAGGCTGTCTCTCTCCTGTTCCGCGGGGCTGCCTGTGCAGCTGTCCCTTCTTTCCCTCTATTGTTTCATCAATTCCCGGTTTTGTCAAACTGTCTTTTATACAAATCCCCAGTTTCCCTTTTCTTGTTCCGTCATTTATGCTATGATACAACTATCTCAGGCGGGAAACGCTCTCCCGCTGATTCTTTACCGGAAAGGCAGCAATATGATTGATTTACATACCCATATTCTCCCGGGGCTGGATGACGGCTCACAGGATATGGAGGATTCACTGGAAATGTGCGCACTGGCGCTGGAAGGCGGTGTGGATACCATTGTGGCAACTCCCCACAGCAACCAGCTGGGACGGTTTGAAAATTTCCATTCCGAACAGCTGGAGCAGCGGTTTTCCCTGCTGAAACAGACAATTGCAGCGGAACAGCTGCCGGTCCAGCTCTATCTCGGCATGGAAATCTTTGCCTCAGATGATCTGGAGGAAAAAATCCATGAGGGTGCGTTAATCAGCCTGAATCATTCCCGTTATTACCTGATTGAATTTCCCTTTGATGCATCACCATGGCAGATCGGAGAGGAGCTCGAGCAGGTCTTTGCCGCAGGCGGTATTCCGTTGATTGCCCATCCCGAACGGTATTTCTGTGTGCAGGAGCAGCCCGCACTGGTATACCAGTGGCTGCAGTTGGGCTGTCTGACACAGGTGAATAAAGGCAGCCCGCTGGGACGATTCGGCAGGCATGCGGACCGTACCGCCGATTTCCTGCTGACAAACCGGCTGGCTACCTGTGTGGCAAGCGATGCTCACAGTCCCTATGTCCGGACGACCTTTATGGGCGATATACAGGATTATTTATATGACCGTTTCGGGGAAGCGGAAATGCTCCGTCTGACCCGTGAAAATCCATACCGTATTCTGCATGACAAGCCGGTCCCACAGCACGGCAGCCTGCCGGAACGCAGGCGGGGCTTTTTCTTTTAACGCACAGGAGATCCATATATGAAAGTTGTCGATACAAAGGAATATGTTTCCACCCTGCGTGAGCTTGTCCGGGCCGGTCAGGAGGTCAGCATGCCAATCGCGGGAAGCAGCATGTCCCCCTTTCTTGCCCATGCCCGGGACAGTATCTGCTTCCGTGCACCGGAGCAGCCCCTCCGACGGGGGGACATGGTATTTTACCAGCGCACAAACGGCCAGTTTGTCATGCACCGCATTTACAGGGTCCGTCCCGAGGGGTATTACATTGTTGGCGACGGACAGACAGAAATAGAAGGCCCGATTGCGGAAACACAGATTTTTGCCGTTGTCACCCGAGTGCAGCGCAAGGGAAAATGGATTGATGCCACGGATTTCTGGTGGAAATTTTTTGCCGGTCCATGGCTTTGGGTGATCCCGCTCCGCCCCTGCCTGGTTCGTCTGTACGGACTCCTTCGGTTTCATCGAAACAAATAAACAAGCGCAGTCGTCTGACACCAATCAGGCTGCTGCGCTTGTGTTTTTATTATCCTGTGATGATACTGTCCATCACCGTTACTTGGTGATATTCAGTTCTTTTTTAAACCGGGAATAGGAGCCTGTCGCGGTATACAGAGCGGCAACCGGATTATGGCCCAGTACGCGGTCCTTGACAATCATCACCGTGGTCGGTGCTTCGGTATGCTTCAAAAACAGCGTATCATGTCCCACACACAGACCGATCAGGATATTGAAATCGGTTTTCTGCGCTGCCAGTATTTTGGCCTGCAGAATCGGATTGCACATGGATTCATGGGCACATCCGCCATTCAGCTTGCATGTATCCGGCACACCGATTTCCGACTTGTCCACCGCACCGATTTTGCAGCCTACCGCATAGTATTCGATGCCGCAGGCTTTGAGGATTCTGCAAAAAATACCGGTTTCCTTCAGCAGTCCAATGCAGGAGGCAATACCGATTTTTTTGTATCCCATACGGCGGATAAATTCAATGGTTTCCTCCACACGGGTCAGCCTGCCGTAAAACTCCCCTTCAATACAGGCAGATGTATAGGCAATCTTTCTCAGTTCTTCATCCTGATACTGTGCCATCGCTTCCTCCAGCAATGCCGGGTCCAGGCTGGCGGTAGGGCAGAACGGCGGATACTGCTCCTCTTTTTTGCCCCTGCAGGCAACAATGCCGCAATCCGGGCAGCTATGTGTACATTCCGTCATTCCATGTCCTCCTTTGGTTCCGCATTGCTTTCAGGCCCATATAACGCCTGATACAGCTGTGCAAACAGCCGGTCACGGCGTGCAATGGCCTGTTTATCCCTGCCATCGGAATAATCATAAAAGCCTTTTCCTGTCTTGACACCGTAATTTCCTGCCGCGTAACAATCCGCAATCAGCTTCTGGGGCTGTTCCGCACGGCTTAAATCCGGACTGAGATATTCGGAAATATGATAGAAGATATCCAGACCGCCGAAATCTGCCACCTCAAAGGGGCCCAGCGCCGCATATCGGAAGCCAAGGCTGTATTTCATCACAGCATCCACATCCTCAACAGAGGCAATGCCCCGTTCCACAATCTCCATGCATTCGCGCAGAATGGCATACTGGATGCGGTTCGCAATAAAGCCAGGTGCGTCCTTCTGGCATAAAACCGGCTTTTTGCCGATTTGCACCGCAATGTCCCGCACCAGCTGCACACTGCGTGCATCGGTTTCCTCTCCCCGGATGATTTCAATCAGCGGAATCAGATGCGGCGGATTAAACCAGTGCATGCCGAGAAACCGGTGCTTTCCCCTGACACGCTCACAGATCCGGTTAATGGACAGGCCGGAGGTGTTGGTTGCCAGCACGCAGTCATCTGAAACAACCCGGGATACCTGCTCCCAGTAATCCTGCTTAATGGCCAGATCCTCAATAATGGATTCCACAATCAGGTCACAGTCGGCAAATACCTGCATATCGGTGGAAAAACGCAGATTGTCCAGCATGGCATCCGCCTGCTGCCGGGTGATTTTTCCAGCCTGTACATCAGCGGGCAGGCTGGCGGAAATATTGTTCCGCACCCGCTGCATGGATGCCTCACTGCGGACATGCAGCACGGTATCAAAGCCCTGCTCCATAAAAATCAATGCCATGCCGGAGCTCATGGTTCCTGCTCCGGCAATGCCAATTTTGATGGTTTTCATCTTTCTCACCGCTCAGACAAACTGATTTCTTGCCCGGTCATAGACATAATCTACGGCATGCAGCTTGCGCTCCAGTCCTGCCTGATCTACGCCCAGATCCTCACACAGCTGATCCAGCGATGCATACTGGTCACGCAGTCTGGTATTAATAAAGCTCAACAGCATAATCGGGTCCTGTGGTATCATGTTCATTCATTCTCCTTTGCATTGATAGCCTTATTATACCATACCGGATGCCATTTGTCAGTCCTGCTCCTGTGAACCAGCGGCTTTTGCTGCCGCATAGGCTTCATCATAAAATACTTCCTGGGAATTGAGCTTTTCGGTTCCCAGCATCCGGTCAATGTACTTGCGGTCACGGGTCTGCATCTTGCCCTTTTCGTCATCTGCCATGATGGTATCGAAAATGTGGCGGATACGTTCCTTTACATCCGGATCATAGATCGGTGCGGCAACCTCCACACGCTTCAGGGTATTACGGGTCATGAAATCAGCGGAAGCAATGTACAGCTTTTCCTGCTCTCCCACACCAAAGCGGTAAATACGGGAATGCTCCAGATACCGTCCTACAACGCTGATGACGGTAATATTTTCTGTTTTTCCTTCCACACCCGGTACCAGACAGCAGATACCCCGGACAATCAGCTCAATTTTCACGCCCGCTTTGGAGGCTTCAATCAGCTTGTCAATGATATCCTTATCAGTGAGGGAATTGATCTTAATGCCGATATACGCCGGCAGACCCTGCTTTGCCTTTTCTATTTCCGCATCCATCATAGCCAGCACCTTGTTCTGCAGGCAATGGGGTGCTACCAGCAGATGTCTGGTTTCCTCCACGGTCTCACCCAGCATCAGGGCACGGAACACCTTGGCTGCCTCCGCACCAATCTCCTGATTGCCCGTCAGCAGGGACAGGTCAGTATACAGACGGGAGGTTTTTTCATTATAGTTACCGGTACCAATCTGGGTGATGTACTGAAGGCCGTTTTCCGTGTTTCGGATAATCTGGCACAGTTTGGAATGTACTTTATATTTGCCCAGGCCGTAAATGATATGGCAGCCGGCATCCTCCAGCCTGCGGGACATTTCAATGTTGTTTGCCTCGTCAAACCGCGCGCGCAGCTCCACCAGAACAATGACTTCCTTGCCATTCTCCGCCGCTTCAATCAAGGCGTCAATAATCTTGCTTCGTTCCGCCACACGATACAGCGTCATCTTGATGGAAACAACCTGTTCATCCTCCGCAGCCTCATGCAGCATGCGCAGGAACGGTTTGATGCTTTCAAACGGATAGGATAACAGCACATCCTTTTTGGCAACCTGATCGAGAATGCTTTCCTTCCGGTTGAGTGCCGGTGTCATCTGCGGTGTCCGTCTGTCATAGAACAGCTCTGTGCGGTCACGCAGATACCCCTGCAGCTGGAATACAAAAGACAGATCCAGCGGTGTGGCTACCTGAATGATATGGTTGGTATGCATGCCGAGGAATTTTGCCAGTTCTTTTTTCTGCTTATTGTTGATCTGGCGGCTCAGCTCCAGACGCACCGGGCTGAGTCTGGTTCTCTGCTTAATCAGACGCTCCATCACATTGCGGTAATCCATATCCTCATCATATACCTCAATGTCGTCGATATCCGCATTGCGGGTCACACGCATGACGGATTTTTCCTTTACGGTATAGGTCGGATACAGCTTGGACACAAAGTGCAGGATCAGCTCCTCGCACAGCATAAAATTACCCGGGCGGGACGGAATTTCAATCAGCCGCTTGAACACACTGTTGGTACAGGGTACGATACCGATCTTGGTCTTTCCGCCCTTGGTATTGAGCAGCACCAGTGCATACAGCTCCTTATTGTTCAGAAACGGGAAGGGCTGCTGCTTGCCGATAATCATCGGCATCAGGAACGGTGCGATATTCTGGTCAAAATACGTTTCCAGCAATGCGCCTTCCTTTTTGGACAGCTTATTGAAGTTGATGATGCGGATTCCCTGTGGCTCCAGCTCACCCATCAGCTGCTCATAAATTCGCGCCTTCTTTTCTTCCAGCTCAACGGTATGCTCCAAAATGGCATCCACCTGTTCCTCGCTGGTCATACCGGTCTTATTCTCCCGGATTTTTTCATCTGAATGCATCTGTACCATAAGGGTACCCACACGTACCATGAAAAACTCGTCCAGATTGGACTGGTAAATCGAAGCGAAGGTTAATCGCTCTGCCAGCGGTACCGATGCATTGCCTGCTTCATCCAGCACACGTTCGTTAAACTGCAGCCAGGACAGCTCCCGATTGGTATAACAACTACTCTTTCCCATATTTCTTTTTTCTCCTTCAATGTACGGATTCTTTTGTTTCTCAGCTTATGTCATTCCCCACCCATATATGTGGGCATATCCTATGCAGGAAATCTGCGTCACAGGACAGTAAAAAATGCCGAGACACAAACAAAAAATTTGTCCCAGCACTCCGGTGTGTACGCCCTATCCCTCTGTTTTCATCGCTGCTCCCTGCTTCCTATGATAAGAATTGATTCTATTGTACCGCTTTTACTGCTGTAAATCTATGATTTGACGTAAAAAAAACAAAGAATAATCAAAGATTTTACGTATGATAAAATTCATGCTATAATGAATTCACATTTTGGGAACAACGAGGATGGGAAAATGAAAATACTGTATCAGGACAATCGCATGCTGGTCTGTATCAAGCCTGCAGGCGTGTTATCCACCGATGAGCCCGGCGGACTGCCGGAGCTGGTACGCAGGGAACTGGGAGACCCGCAGGCCTGTGTCCGCACGGTACACCGTCTGGACCGTGTTGTAGGCGGTGTCATGGTGCTGGCACGTTCGCGCGAGGCTGCCAGACGGCTGTCCGCCCAGATGCAGCAGCACAGCTGGAGCAAGGATTATCTGGCAGTGGTGCATGGCAGGCCGGGCAGCGGTACCTTCCATGACCTGCTGCTCCGCTCGAAGGAGGAACGCAAAACCTATGTTGTCTCCCAGCCGGAAAAGGGTGCACAGGAGGCCATTTTGGATTATGCTGCCATTGCATCCACGGATTCTTTGTCCCTTGTCAGAATCCGACTGAAAACCGGACGTACCCATCAGATTCGCGCCCAGTTTTCCTCCCATGGTTATCCACTGTTTGGAGATAAAAAATATGGTGCCCCGGAGGACTCCGGCCATACCATTGCATTATGGTCACATTCTTTAGCATTTATCCATCCACAGACGGAACAGCCGGTACAGTTTTCCGCTCTTCCGCCCCGGACCGCACCATGGACGGATTTCCCCCAGCTTTGGGAACCGGCATGCAGCCAAGGAGGCTATCTATGAACCGATTAATGATCATTGGCGGCGGCGCTGCCGGCATGGCTGCGGCAATCCGCGCGGCACAGACCAATCCGAACGCACACATCACCATACTGGAAGGGCTGGATCGTGTGGGCAAAAAAATCCTTGCCACCGGCAATGGACGATGCAACCTGACCAATGCATATATTACCCCGGAGCATTACCACTCCCAGGACCCGGCACGGCTGCAGCAGCTGCTTTCCCGGATGGATACAGACCGTACACTGGCATTTTTCCAGTCCATTGGGCTGTACTGTACCGAAGAGGATATGGGGAGAATGTATCCCTACTGCAAGCAGGCCGCCATGGTGCTGGACATTCTGCTTCTGGCACTCCAGCGCTATCATATCCATGTGATCTGCAATTGCAGGGTGACAGATATTTCTGCTTCCAAAAAAGGCTTTACCATAACAGCCGAAAATGGGACGGCTTATCACGGGGATGCTGTCATCCTTACCGCCGGAGGACGGGCTGCTCCCAAGCAGGGCACCAGCGGCACCTCCTATCCCCTTGCCGTCAAAATGGGACACCGGTATGCACGGTTATATCCCTGTCTGGTTCCCTTGCAGTGCAGGAGCAATGTGCTCAAGAGCCTGAAGGGCATCCGGGTTACCTGTCATGCGGCACTGTACCGGGGAAAACAGAAGCTTTCCGAAGAACTGGGTGAAATCCAGTTGACAGATTACGGCCTGTCCGGTATCCCTGCCCTGCAGCTGTCCTGCTGGATGGATGCCAGAGACGCGGAATATACCGCCCGTCTGGACCTGTTTCCGGACTGGAGCTATGATGCGCTGCGTTCGCTGATCCAGCAGCGCATCCGGGAGCTTCCCAAGGAACCGCTGGAAACCTTCCTGCTGGGTCTGGTGCACAAAAAAATCCTGTATGCCGTATTCAAAACCTGTTCACTGGAACCACTGTCCCGCAAAGCCGGTTCCCTGTCCCGTCAGGAAATCGACCTGCTGGTTTCCACGCTCAAGGGCTGGAAATTCCCGGTGACCGGCACACTGTCCTGGGAGCATGCCCAGGTGACCGGCGGCGGTGTCTTTTTACAGGAAGTCAACGATGACTTTTCCTCCCGCCGTCAGCGTGGCTTTTATCTCGCCGGTGAGGTACTGGATGCAGTAGGTGACTGCGGCGGGTATAACCTCCACTGGGCATGGTGCTCCGGCATGGCAGCAGGTGAAGCGGCGGCCCGATGGATACAGTAAAAAATTTCCATATACAGCAACAGGACAGACGTTTCCGCCTGTCCTGTTTTTTTATGTTATTTTAATCCTTCCATCCGCGGCAAATCACGCCGGTAATCAGCTGAATGGCATGCTCAATGTCGTGCATGTTGGCCATCTCACTGGGGGAATGGATATACCGTGTGGGAATACTGACCGCACCGGCACGCACGCCGCCTGCGGCACGCTGGATTACGCCGGTATCCGTACCGCCGAATTCCATAATTTCACGCTGTACCGGAATATTCTCCTGCTCCGCAACCGCATACAATGCCTGCTTGACGGCCTGGTCACAGATCACGGAGCGATCCATGATTTTCACAGCCGGACCGGCTCCCAGCTTTACTGCCATCGGATATTTTCGCTCCGGCATGTCACCGGTATCGGTCACATCCACGGCAATGGCATAATCCGGCTGGATGGCAAAGGCAGCGGTCTGCGCGCCGCGCAGGCCAACTTCCTCCTGTGCCGTAAACGCAACATACAGATCTGTATCATATTCCTTCTTTGCCAGCTCCGCCATGACACCAATCAGCGTCAGGCAGCCAATGCGGTTATCCAGATACGGGCCGCAGAGGATATCTCCCTGCCGGAACGGTTCGCCGTCAAATACCGCAAAATCGCCCACCTGGATGCTCTGCTCCGCCTGCTCCTGATTCGCAGCGCCGATATCCAGAAACAGATTGTCAAAGCCCAGCTTGGCATAAGGTGTCTTTTCCTCAAAGGAAATCACGCCACGGGTACCATTGCGGAAGCGAACCCGCCGGTCAATCAGATCACCGATCATCAATCCGCCTACCTGCGCAAACCGTGCAAAGCCATCCTTGTCAATATGTGTCACAACAATGCCGATGGAATCCATATGGGCAGCCAGCAGAACGGTTTTTCCTGTTCCGGGGCGATGATAAATCAGGTTGTTCATCGCATCGGTATGATGCTCCCAGTCACCGATATCATGCACGGTATCCGCTGTCAGTTCAGTCAGGGTCTCAACGATGTCCTGTTCCCTGCCGGAAGGGCCAAAGGCTGTTGAAAGCTGTTGAAACGATTTAAAAATATCAAAACTCATGATTTTCATCTCCCAAATAGTCCAGAAAATGTCGGCTCAGCTCCAGCATGCCCTGGATGTCCTCCACAGCTGCCACACTGGATGGTGAATGGATATACCGTACCGGAACAGCCAGTCCGGCGGTGAGAACACCGTCCCGGGTCAGATGAATCCGTCCGGCATCGGTTCCGCCAGCTACACGATGCTTGGTCTGCCATGCAATCTCATGCCGTTCTGCCAGCATGCGCAGGGTTTCAAACAGGTTCTGGTTGTAAATTGTGGAACGATCCATAAACGGAATCACCACGCCATGGCGCAGGGCACAAACCTGCTTTGCTCCGTCTACCTCTGCCAGATCTGCGGCGGTAGTACCCTCCAGTACCAGACAGATATCCGGATGCAGGGCAAATGCGGCACAGCGTGCGCCGCGCAGGCCAACCTCCTCCTGTACCGAAAACACAAACCATGTATCCACTGCCGGCTGTTCACGCAGCAGGGTCAGCATGGCAGCGCAACCCACACGGTCATCAATCGCCTTTGCCTTGAGCATGCCGTCACCGAAGCGGACGCAATCGGAATCAAACACGCCATAGGTACCCAGCGGTACCTTTTTTTCTGCCGCTTTTTTATCTGAAGCGCCGATGTCAATATACAGACTGCTGGTCTTGGGCATGGTCTGGCGTTCCGCACGGGTGGTCAGATGCACGGCCTTGATGCCTACGACGCCACGCACCTTGCCGAACAATACCCGCCGTCCGATAACAACCCGCGGGTCTACACCGCCCACAAAGCCGAATTTTACACAGCCATCCTCAGTATAGCCCTTGCAGATGATGCCAACCTCATCCATATGCGCTGCCAGCATCACGGTTTTGTCGATCTGCTTTCTGCCCTTGCGGAATACCATCAGATTGCCGATATTGTCCTCCCGGATTTCATCCGCATATGGCTCCGCCTGTGCACGGATATAATCCCGTACCGCATCCTCACAGCCGGACGGGCCGGGCAGACTGCACAGCTTTTCCAAGAGCTCTATCATTTCCGTGCCACCTCCCCGTGGAATTCCTTCAAAAATGCCGCCATCAGGTCACTGACCGCCTCCACATCCGAAAGCTGGATGGTCTCAATGGGCGTATGCATATATTTTAACGGAATAGACAGCAATCCCATGGCGATGCCGCTGCGGACGACCTGCATATCCCATGCATTGGTACCGGTATTGCCCTCCATGACCTCGATCTGGTACGGAATCTCCTCCGCCCGGGCAACCCGGAGCAGCTGGTTGGTCAGACCCCGATGCAGGTTCGGCCCCATGCCCACCAGTACACCGCCGCCAAATGCAAAGGCTTCTTCCGAACCGCTGTCCGGTGTCTTTGCATGGCTCACATCCACGGCAATGCCATAATCCGGCATCACACGGAAGCTGGCTGTCAGTGCCCCCAGCGAATCGGTTTCCTCATGTACCGAGCCGCATACCACGATATCCACATCCAGCTCCGCATTCTGCAGCTTGCGCATGACTTCCACAATGGCAATAAAGCCTGCACGGTCATCCAGGCATTTACCGGTAATCTGTCCCTTTGCCAGCTCATAGGGCGGCTGTGCAAACACAATGGGTGTGCCAATCGGGATAACCGCTCTGGCATCCAGCAGCCCGGTATCAATCAGCATTTCATGCATGGGTACTGCTTTATCCTGTTCTCCTGCCGCCAGCAGATGGGGCGGTGTGCAGGAAATCACACCATATCGCGGCTGTTCTGTTAAAATGGTTACTTCTGCACCCAGCAGCATACGCGGGTCAATGCCGCCAACCTGTGTAAAACGCAAAAAACCGCCATCCAGCACATCGGTCACCATGAATCCGATCTGATCCAGATGGGCATCCAGCAAGATGGTTTTTGCATGGGGCTTGCCGCAGCTTTTCCAGCCCAGTACATTGCCGCACGGGTCGATTTCCACCTGGTCACAATATGGTGCCAGCAGCTTTTTTGCCACCTCTGCGGCATGTCCTTCAAAGCCGGTTACACCGTCTGCACTGCAAAGCTGTATCAGCATTTCCTTCACAGTATTACCTCCTTTGAACGCTTTTTTATCCACCAATTATTATACGCTTCCAGGCCGATTTGTAAAGCATATTGCCTTTTGGTTTTCTATTGTCTCCAACGGGAAAATATGCTACACTGGCAGATATGATACGAAAAAATATATGTTATTGCATTCTGCCGGAGCAGGAAGGCCAGACTGTGGAACGGTTTCTGCGGTCACAGGGCTTTTCCCGCCATCTGGTCATCACAACCAAATATCAGGAACATGGCCTGCTGCTGGACGGCAATCCTACCCGCTCCAATGTGCGGCTGCGCGCCGGACAGCGTCTGACTGCTGCCATTGCCAGTCATGCACCCAATGAAAAGTTACAGCCGGTGGAGCTGCCCCTGTCCATTGTCTATGAAGATGCAGACATCATCGTGCTCAACAAGCCTGCCGGTATGCCAGTGCATCCGTCACAGGGACATTATGCGGACACACTGTCCAATGGGCTGGCTTATTATTACCAGCAGCTGGGTGAACCGTTTACCGCACGTTCCGTGGGCAGACTGGACCGGGACACCTCCGGTCTGGTGCTGTTCGCCCGGCATGAGCTCTCTGCCTGCATTCTGGCAGAGCAGATGCGAAACCGGGACATCCATCGGGAGTACCGTGCCATCTGTACCGGGATTCTGCCGGAATCCGGCACCATCGACGCGCCGATTGCCCGCGCTCATGCCAGCACCATCGAACGGGTGGTGGATTTTGACCGCGGCGAACATGCTGTGACCCATTTCCGGCGGCTGGATATCGCAAATGGATATTCTCTTGCCGCTGTCCGTCTGGAAACCGGACGAACCCATCAGATCCGGGTGCACATGAAGCACATCGGGCATCCATTGCCGGGAGATTTTCTGTACAATCCGGATTACCGTGCCATCCATCGTCAGGCCCTTCACTCGTTCCGTCTGGCCTTCCGGCATCCCATTACCAAAGAAGACATGGACTTCACCGCACCGATTCCCGATGATATGCAGGCAATGCTGAAAAAAGTCTCCCCATAAAAGGGAGACTTTCAGGAGATATTTATCAAAATTCCTTTTTTCTACGAATCCCAATGGACACTGCCACAGACACTGGAAGCAGTATGATGATTACAACGCCAAGCGCCAGTGTTGCACTGTAAACCGTAGCCAGCTGCTGCCAGAGATGGGCAAAGATACTCAGTGCGTATAGGGCAGCAAACAGGAGAATAAACAACAGCATCATGACAATTCTGCCGCGCTCCGCACCAAATCGGTACATAATAGGAAGCATGATTTCCTGATACAGAATGCAGATCAGCAGGCATTGTACCATTTCAAACATCCATTCCGACAGGGTCAGACTCATGGTTCCCGCAATCACGGAAACTGCCCCCAGCAGCAGGCTTGCTGCAATACCGCCCAAAATAAAAATTCCCACCACCAGATATCGTGCCAGTACAATCTGCCGCGTGCTGACGGGCAATGCTGCGGTATATCGGTTCCAACGATAGGTTTCCTCATAACTGAAAGCGGAGATACCCATCATCGCGCCGATCAGGATGATGATATAGGAAAACATATTTCCAGTATCGCTGAATACATTCAAAACTGCCATAAAAAGGATATAAACGGCGAAAAATCCACCCTTTAATCCGCTGCTGATCTGCATCAAATCATATTTTATCAGACCCTTCATCGTTCCGCACCGCCTTCCATCAATACCAGCATCTGCTCAACATCCGTCCGGTCACAGGTAAGTGCCGGATATTTTTTTGCCATTTTTTCCCGGTCTCTGCACAGAGCTTCAAAGAAATAGGTACTTTTACGCAATCCAAGGATATCCGATGGAGCCACCATGCCCAGCTGCTCCGGACTGCCCTTGAGGATGCCATATTCCTCCAGCAGTGTATCTTTATCCTCATCTATCTGTATTCTTCCGCCGGAAAGAATGATAATCCGATCCGCAATCCGGTCCAGATCTGTGGTAATATGGGTGGACAGCAGCACGGTATGCATGCCATCCTCGATAAATTCCCAAAGGTCATCCAGAATTTCATTGCGTGCCACCGGATCCAGACCGCCTGTCGGTTCATCCAGCAGCAACAGCTTCGGGCTGTGTGCCATGGCTGCCGCAATGGACAGCTTCTGCTTCATGCCACGGGAAAAGGTCTTGATTTTCTTGTGATTCGGCAGTCCATACCGTTCACACATGCCATAAAACAGGTCAGAGGACCAGTTATTATAGATGGATCCCAGCACGGAATTCATCTGCCTGAGGGTTAATACCTCACTGAAGCAGCATTCGTCATACACAATGCCTACATCCTGCATCACGTCTTTGCTTCTCGGTTTGCCAAAAATCCGAATCTCTCCGCTGTCCGTATGGATCGTACCCAGAATGCTTTTCAAGGTGGTGGTTTTACCTGCGCCATTTCGTCCTACCAGACCGGTAATGGTTCCCATCGGCAGGGTAAAGCTGACATCTTCCAGTGAAAAACCGGTATATCTCTTACATAATCCTCTGATTTCCAGTGCGTTCATCTATCGTCACCTCCATATAGTTCCTGCAGGCTATCTATTAACTCCTGCTGCGTAATGCCGGCGCATTTCGCAATTTCCACAGCCTCCAGCAGCTTTTCCTCTGCCCGTTTGAGCTGTTCCTCCCGGATGAGCTGCGGATTCTGGTGAGCCACATAGGTTCCGCGCCCCTGCACGGTTTCCACAAAGCCATCCCGTTCCAGCTCTTCATATGCCCGCTTGGTCGTAATCACGCTGACACGCAGCTCCTTTGCCAGCGTGCGAATAGACGGCATCTGTTGTCCGGCCTCCAGCGCGCCGGATAAAATATCCGTTTTAATCTGTTCGGTAATCTGTTCATAAATCGGCTTGCTGCTGGAATTTGACAGAATGATTGCCACGCTATCGCCTCCCTGTATATACTGTTCATATTTAATATATACAGTATATACTCTATATACACAGTTGTCAATACATAGACACAAAAAAATGACTGCACCCTTCATGCAGCCATTTTGTATCCGATGAACAGCCCCTAGTTGGTTCCTCCGGTATGATCCTTGGGCAATTTCCAGTGTTTTGTATCTTTTTTCGCAGGGTTGTCAATCAGCGTGCCATCCCGTTCAAACCGGGAGCCATGGCAGGGACAATCCCAGGTATGCTCCTGTGGATTCCATTTCAGGGCACAGCCCATATGGGGGCAGCGCCTGACGGTGGGTGTCAGCAGATTTTTTGTCGCTTCCGCCACGTTATAAAAAAGCTGGAGGTGCATCATGCTCCGCTGGGGAGAAAAGACCTCTGCCCAGGGATTTTTCTTTTGCTGTACCAGATCACACAGCAGCATAGCCGCTGCCATGGAGGAAGTCATGCCCCACTTGTGGAAGCCGGACGCTACATACAGATTGGGTGTGGAAGGGGCATATGGCCCGATATATGGCACCTGATCCAGACTCATGCAATCCTGTGTTGCCCAGCGGTATGCTTCCCGTGCATGGGGATAAGCTGCCGCTGCAGCCTGTTCCAATGCCTGCCAACCTCCGCCCTGTTTGCCTGTCCGATGGCTGCCGCCTCCCAGCAGCAGCAGATTGCCGGCATTGCGGAACGACAGTCCTCCCTGTGCTTCATCCAAATACATGCCATCCACCTGCGCTGCCTGTTCCAGTGCCAGCACATAGGAGCGATGCTGGTACAGCTTTAAAAAATAGCTGCCATGCCGGTTGATAAAGGGAAAATGTGTGGCGACAATGATTTGCTCTGCTGTAATCCTGCCCTGGGAGGTGATGGCGGTATTCCCTTCCACATTCCGGACAAAGGTATGTTCATGAATCGGCAGATCTTTTGCGAGGGGTGCAATGAATTTTAACGGATGGAACTGGGCCTGATGGGGAAACCGGATGGCTCCCGCTGTGGCAAAGGGCAGGGGAAGATTTCCGGCAAACTCCGCCGGAAAGCCTAGCCGATTGACCGCCTGAATTTCCCGTTCGATTTTCGCCCGATCCTGCAATGCATAAACAAAGGCACTTTTTTCCTCAAAATCACAGTCCATGGCCTGGCAAAGGGAACGGTATCGTTCCAACGCTTTCTCATTGGCATCCAGATAACCTGCCGCTTTTTCCACGCCAAAGGAACGAATCAACCTGTCATAAATCAGGCCGTGCTGGGAGGTGATTTTTGCGGTTGTATTTTTGGTAATGCCACTGGCAATGCGGTTCCCCTCCACCAGCAGACAATCCACGCCAGCCTGCTTCAAGGTATACGCACACAGGATACCGCAAAGCCCGCCGCCGATGACCAGTACATCCGTCTTTGTATCCCCCTGCAATGGTTCAAACTCCGGCAATGGCACGGTATCCGTCCATAGTGATTCCGGCATCCTCATTCCTCCCTGCATATAAATATATCTGTAGTGTATGGAATGGCCGATTTTTTATACAATACCGCCCAATTTTCCATCTAAAGGCAAAAAAATGACTGCACAGTTGGTGCAGCCATGAAAATTATTTTCTGTTTTTTGTCCAGATACGATACAGGCCATACAGTACCATATCATCCATCCGCTGTACATCCTCCCGCATATAGGCAGCTGCCATGGGTGCCGCCGTACCGGTAAGATATACCGTCAGATTGTCTCCCAGCTGTTCCCGGCATTTGGCAATCATGCCATCCACCATGCTAGCAGCGCCATGCAGGACACCGGATGCCATGGCATCCACCGTGTTTTTCCCCAGCAGCCGGACAGCCTTACGGTTCAGGCTGATAGACGGAAGCTGTGCCGCTTTTTCATGCAATGCATCCAGTCCAATCTGGATGCCCGGTGCGATAATGGATCCCGCCAGTACACCTCTGGCATTGAGTGCGGTAAAGGTTGTTGCGGTATTCATATCTACCACCAGCGCAGGAAGCCTTCCCTGTGCCGATGCTTCTACTGCCACACACACCAGGTCACTGCCCAATGCCCGTGGATTATCTGTCTGGATGCTCAAACCGGTTTTGACACCGGAAGAGACATTGACTACCTCACAGCAACAGAGTATTTCCACTGCTTCCTGTATCACAGCACTGAGCATCGGTACAACCGAACACAGTACCGCACCATGAATTTCTGCCGGAACATATCCCCTGAGCCGGAGCACGCTCTCGATCTGGCAGGCATACTGGTCCGCCGTATGTCCGGTTTCTGTGGCAATATGGGCTACCGCGTGCAGCTTTGCCGCTTCATCAAAGCAGCCTAAGGTGATGGTGGAATTCTGTATGTTGATTGCAAGCAGCATGGTGTCCTGTCTCCTTTATTGTCTGGAAGATTATCTTTATTATATGCTCATTTTCCGCTGCTTGCAAGCAGGCAATTCCTGTATTCTGTCCTGCTTTTTCTCAATTTTCAACCGGTCTGCCAGTAAAATCAGCGGTGCACTGAGGAAAAGCCAGATAACACCATACCGGATACAGATTTGTCCTGCCAGATTGAACCATTCATCGGAATAATCCCATACGTGCAGATGCATGCCAAGATTAAAAATACATCCGAAAATAAATTCTACACAAAGAATAGCTGCTGTACCTGCCGCGCAGCGCACCGGCAGACGAAAGTCCTGCAGCAGATCCGAAATCTGTCCCAGAAGTCCGAAGCAAATGCCGCCCGCCAGTGCCATGGACCAGTGCGACCACCCACGGAACAGGTATTCCAGAAACGGGTATCCCCAGCAGCCATAGGATACCAGAATCGCCGTTTTTTCCGCTTGTTTCACAGTCTATCACCCATATGCAGTATCAGCAAAGCGGCTGCGGAATATACCTGTATTTTTCGGATATACTGGTACAGGGTGACGCAACAATGAAACAACTATGCAGCTTTGCAGCCAAAGCCAATACCTGCGGCGGACTGATTGTCCATCCCAGACACCGGTTCCGGACGGAACGGCCCTCTGTCCGGTATCGAACCAACTCCCTTGTTCAGCAGCGATGTACGACTTTCGTGTACTTTACGAATCGGTTGTAACATTGTATAATAAAGTTATTCTATATGACAGATAGAAAACTTCCATACACAGAGGTGATTCTTATGGGAATGAATGCAACCCCATCTGCTGAACGGGTACATATCGGTATTTTCGGCAAGCGAAATGCCGGAAAATCCAGCTTAATCAATGCACTGACCGGACAGGATCTTGCGATTGTTTCGGATATTGCCGGAACAACAACCGATCCGGTTTCCAAGGCAATGGAACTGCTTCCGCTGGGACCGGTGGTCATGATTGACACACCGGGTCTGGACGACGAGGGAGAGCTGGGTGCCCAGCGCATCCGCAAAGCCTTGCAGGTCATGAACAAATGTGACCTTGCCGTGGTGGTCATTGACGCGGCAGAGGGCCAGACTGACGCGCATACCGAGCTGCTGTCCCGCCTGACTGCCAAGAATATCCCGCATGTCATTGCTATGAATAAATGTGACCTGCTGGATACGGTTCCGGCGGATACCGATGCCGTCCGCTATGTCAGTGCCGCAGATGGAACCGGTATTCATGCACTCAAGGAACGGATTGCCCGGCTGGTTCCCAGCGGCGACAACGGCAGGCGTATTATTGCCGATCTGCTGCAGCCCAATGATTTTGTCGTGCTGGTGGTGCCCATTGATTCGGCAGCACCCAAGGGCCGCCTGATCCTCCCGCAGCAGCAGACCATCCGTGATATTCTGGAGGCCGGTGCCACAGCGATTGTCTGCCGGGAAACCGAGCTTGCTGCCACGCTGAAAAAACTGGGACAGCCCCCGCGCATGGTTGTCACTGACAGCCAGGCATTCAAATCCGTTTCGGCAGATACACCAGATGATGTACCGCTGACATCCTTCTCCATCCTGTTCGCACGGTATAAGGGCCGTCTGGACAGTGCGGTACACGGCGTTGCCGCACTGGATCGGCTGCAGGACGGAGATACGGTACTGATTTCCGAGGGCTGTACCCATCATCGGCAGTGTGATGACATCGGTACCGTCAAGCTGCCCCGCTGGATTCAGGAATACACCGGCAAGGCCATCAACTTTGCTTATACCAGCGGTGGTGCATTCCCGGATGACCTGACACCATACAAGCTGATTGTCCACTGTGGCGGCTGTATGCTGAATGAACGGGAAATGAAATACCGGATCGCCCGGGCAGAGGATGACGGAATCCCCATGACCAATTATGGTATCCTGATTTCCTATGTGAACGGCATTTTACAGCGTGCCATCAAGCCCCTTGGCTTGACAATTGAATAAACAGATAAAAACAGGGAGCAGATCATTCTGCTCCCTTTCTGCTCTGTTCAGTCCTGCTCCACATCCTGTATTTCCAGCTGTTCCACAATATCCTGTCCCGCACCGGTCAGCGCCATGCTGCCATGCATGGGATAGGATTTATATGCCTCATAGCTGAAATTATCCAGCGGAACATCATAATCAATGCGTATCAGTCCTTTCAGGCTGAGTGCTGTCAGGGCTGCACTGTATTCCTCCGGTGTATACTCCGCTTCCTCCAGATAAACCGGTGTTTTCAGGTTCCAGCCCGCGGCTACCGGGAGAAAGGGGGTTATGGCAAACTGCTGCAGCAGGGCATATTCCACCGGTGTAATGGTGAGCTGTGGTCTGCATCCTCCACAGCTGCCGCAATGTCCCTCACAATTGCCGCATGCATGGTTACAATTCATCGGATGGCTCCTTTCTAACATTCTGCAACCACATCGTACAGGAAAAACGGTCTGCTGTCAAATCGTTTTGTCCCCATACGGCCGATTTGTCTTTTCGCAGGATGTATGGTATGATAACAACAGAATCAACGCCAAGGTGGTGAAGCCAATGCAGTTTACCGGTAAATATCATTCTCCTGTTGGCAGCATGACCCTTGCCAGTGACGGAACCAGCCTCACCGGACTGTGGTTTGACGGGCAGAAGTATTTCGGCAGTACGCTGGAACATGATGTGCAGGAAAAATCGCTTCCCATTTTCCATCAGGTATCTGTCTGGCTGGATTGCTATTTCCAGGGCCGAAATCCCGAACTGACCATTCCCCTTGCTCCCTGTGGCAGTCCATTCCGCCAGTCTGTCTGGGAACTGCTGCTGCAGATTCCCTATGGTCAGCTGACAACCTATGGGGCAATTGCAAATCAATTGCAGCAGCAAACCGGAAGGCATGTTTCTGCACAGGCAGTGGGTGGCGCAGTGGGACATAATCCCATCAGTATCCTCATTCCCTGCCATCGTGTAGTGGGTGCGTCCGGTAAGCTGACAGGCTATGCAGGAGGGCTGGAGAAAAAAATCCACTTGCTGCGGCTGGAGGGAATCTCATCAGATTCATTACATATGCCCAAAGCTGATTCGATCAGATCAATATCAGGAAAGCTGAGATAGTATTTACAAAGGAAGGTGCTTCTATGCTCGATTTTGAATATCATGCCCCTACACATGTTGTGTTTGGTAAAAATTCCGTAGAAAAGGTAGGCAGTCTGGTTCGGGAACAGGGCTGCAAAAAGGTTTTAATCCATTATGGCGGCGGCAGTGCCAAACGCAGCGGCCTGCTGGACCGTGTAGCAAAGTCATTGGAAAACGCCGGTGTGGATTACATTTTGCTGGGTGGTGTTGTCCCCAATCCGCGTCTTGGACTGGTCAGAGAAGGCATTGCCCTGTGCCAGCAGGAAGGTGTTGATTTTATCCTTGCTGTGGGCGGCGGTTCTGTCATTGATTCCTCCAAGGCAATCGGCTACGGCCTGACCAATGAAGGGGATGTCTGGCAGTATTACGCAAAGAAAAAGGTTCCGACTGCCTGTGCACCGGTTGGTGCTGTACTGACCATTGCCGCTGCCGGCAGTGAAATGAGCAATTCCTCGGTTATTACCAATGAGGACGGATGGCTCAAGCGTGGCCTGAGCAGTGAATACAGCCGCTGCAAATTTGCCATCATGGACCCGACACTCACCTATACCCTTCCGGCTTACCAGACTGCCAGCGGTGCGGCAGATATTATGATGCATACCATGGAACGGTATTTTACCGCAGTGGATACTCCGATGAATCTGACAGACAATCTGGCAGAAGGTCTGCTCCGTTCTGTCATGAAGGATGTCACAGCAGCTTTACAGAATCCGGAGGATTATGACGCCCGTGCCGGCCTGATGTGGGCAAGCAGCCTGTCGCATAACGGTCTGACCGGCTGTGGTACGGATGGCGGCGACTGGGCAAGCCATCAGCTGGAGCATGAGCTGGGCGGTAAATATGATGTGGCCCATGGCGCGGGTCTGTGTGCCGTCTGGAGCAGCTGGGCAAGAACCGTGATGCCGGCAAATCCCGCACGGTTTGCGAAGTTTGCCGTCAACGTCATGGATGTGAAACCGGGTGCTGACGATACCGAAACAGCAAACCGCGGTATTGATGCCATGGAAGCCTTTTTCCAGTCCATCGGCATGCCCACACGCATCAATCAGATGGGTATTACACTCTCCGAAGAAGATATGCGTGAGCTGGCACACAAGTGCAGCTTTATGAATACCAGAAAAATCGGTAAATTTGTCCCGTTGGATCGGGAAGCCATTTATGAGGTTTATAAGCTGGCAAGCGTATAAGATAACAAGAAATCCAGCCCTGTGGAAGCATGAGGCTGGATTTTTCTTTGATTCAGGGATGGCAGCGCTCTGGTATCCCAATATCTGCCACAATAATTTTGCCACAGTATGCCGCTGCTTGTTTCGCCGCATGTACCTGCTTCACGGAATCGAACGCAATGGTAAGGTCTGCCTTTACAGAGCCTTCTGCTGCAATACCGGTATCTGCCTGCAAACCACTGGGCAAATCCAGCGCTGTAACATGGGCTCCGGAATGATTGATACATGCACATGCCTTCTGTCCGGAGGGACGAAGTGCGCCATGGAATCCGGTACCATACAGGGCATCTACAACCACATCTGTCTCCAGCTCACAGATCTCATCCAGTAGCAGGACAGTAACCGGCAAAGCCTGCAACCGGTCATAATTTGTCTTTGCATCTGCGGTAACCGGCTGTCCTTCCGCCAGTATGACCGATACGGCTAAACCATCCTGTGCCGCAAGCCGGGCAATCACAAAGCCATCGCCGCCATTGTTCCCTTTTCCAGCAACAATAGCAAATCGCTTTGCCTCCGGCCACTGCCTGCGAATCGCCTGATAGGCTGCAGTTCCCGCATTCTCCATCATCTGCAGATAGGAAACTCCGCTTTCATCCGCATTCCGTTCAATCTGTTTCATCTGTTCAACCGTTACAATACGCATAGTTTTCCTCCCATTTTCATATGATACATAAAGAAATCCATGTTTTCCACACCTGTTATGGCAATGTCAGTATAGCATTTCTTTTATTTAGACGCAATTCTGTAAAAAAAGAACTTTACAAATCAGCTTTCGCTTGCTATAATACTAAATGGACATGCGCCCGTAGCTCAGCTGGATAGAGCGTCAGACTCCGACTCTGAAGGCCATGCGTTCGAATCGCACCGGGCGTACCATGAAAAAACCGTCTTTTCCTAAGGAAAAGACGGTTTTATTATTTATGCTTTTGGTTTACCTTCCATATTCCACAGGAAGGTAACAACCTGTCCTCTGGTACAAATCTGATTTGGGCTGAAGGTTGTGGCAGAGGTTCCTTCTGTAACATTATTCTGAACTGCCCACATAATTGCATGATAATACCAGTCAGATGTCTTTACATCCTTAAAGGGATTGGACACAGACAGCTTCGGCTGTCCATTCATATTCCACAGGAAGGTAACGACCTGTGCACGAGTACATTTTGCATTGGGACTGAAGGTTGTTGCAGAGGTTCCTGCTGTAACATTGTTCTGAACCGCCCACAGAATCGGCTGATAGAACCAATCACTTTCCGTGACATCACTGAACGGATTTACCGTATCCTTTGGTTCCGGCTTCCCATTCAAATTCCACAGGAAGGTAACAATCTGTGCACGGGTACATTGTGAACCGGGACTGAAAATTGTGGTCGTTACACCGGCAGTCACATGATTGTCCACAGCCCACTTGACTGCCTGATAATAATAATCTGTTTCAAACACATCCGTAAACGGGAACGGTTCTGTTTCTGTCCGTGTATCTGTGTATGTTTTACCATCAATGATACAGGTGGCAGTATACATTGTCTCGCCGTTTTCCACATGGGTTGTCACCTGACATGCTGCTGACTGTGTCTGCCCGCAAATGCTGCATTTTGCCGTTGCCTCACAGGTTTGCAAATCGCCTGACCATGCAAAGGTAACCTTGTAATCATGAGTGCATGCAACACTCCGGGTATCCGTATAGGTCTTGCCGTCAATGGTACAGGTGGCAGTATAGGTAATCGTTCCATTCGCCGCACTGGTTGTCACCTGACATGCTATGGTCTGCTTCTCACCACACTTACTGCATACCGCTGTTGCCTGACAGGTTTGCAAATCATCTGACCACGCAAAGGTGATGCTATTATCATGTCCGGTTGCGGAAACGTATCTTGTCACCGTTGATGTATATTGGGTGCCATCTACAGTGGCAACAGCCGTATGAACGATCTCACCGCTAGTGGTACAGGTAGCTGTTGTTGTAGTCGTAACTTCACAGGGTACAATTTTCTTTTCACCACAGGTTTCACAGGTAAATTCCAGATTGCATTCCTGATAATCCGATGACCATACTCTCTCCGGGTCTCCATAGGAATGGGAATGTTCTGTTGAACCAGTATCAATATCAAAGAATGTAACGTCATAGGTAAAGGAGGCATCCTCTCCCTGATTGTTTTTCAAGCCATCCAATGTAACGGTATACGTGCCGATATAGTTGCTGATATCTTCCAACGGCGGCCGGAAAATAATCGCATTATTTACACCATAGCCACTTATGTCAATGCAAATATATGCATTCTCCGATGGTGAATCGGATGTCGTACTGTCAAATGTCCATGATGCTCCATCTGCCCTTCGCTTCAGCGTTACCGTAAGCTCGTCAATCAATGGAATCTCATAAATGGAAGGATTGAGTGTCACAGACCATGGTACCTGACTTGCCATGAGATGGTTAGGCATATATCCGGATGCCGGCCATGCAATAAATTGATACTCCACGCCTGCTCCGCTCCGGTTAAATACCGGAATATCTGTATATACTCTTCCTGAAGCAGACTCAGCAGCACCAAAGCCCACATGCAGCAGGGTTGGATTCAACAGCCACCTTCTATGACCGACACAGGACAGATTATTTGCACTTGAAGAATCTGACATCTGTCCGGTAATCGCCCCCTGTAGAGAACTATACCCCATGCTCAGGTTGCTTGATGACGTTGCATCACTCCCACGCTCATAAAATGCATCATCCATATCAGCCGGCTGTGCAGGATAATGTGTCAAAACATCATTCGCTGCCAGTAACACCGCGCCATATTGTGCCGTCTCATTTTTTCCTTCTGTCATTTGAA
>SFJM01000024.1 GCA_004555915.1 Clostridiales bacterium
TTGTCATTGAATTTCCATCCCGGGAGCAGCTGGAAGCATGCTTTTCCTCAGAACAGTATCAAAATATCAAACAGAAACGGGAAAACTCTGTCAGGAGCATGGCGGTGATTGCGCAAGGAGTGGATGAAAATGAAGCTGTGTGACGGAATACATCAGATCAGAATTGATTTTCAGGTCACACCGCAGGTGAAGCGGTATGTCTATGTTTATTTACTGGAATCAGCGTATTGCTACCTGATTGATACAGGCGTTGCCGGGAGTGAGACAATCATTGCCAAATATATGAAAGGCATCGGAAGGGATGTATCGGAAATCAAGGGAATCTTTCTGACACATGCCCATCCGGATCATATCGGCGGCGCGGCAAAATTAAAAGCCCTGACCGGCTGCCGGATTTATGCAAGCAGCGGGGAACAGAGATGGATCGAAGATATTGACCTGCAATATCAGGAACGGCCGATTCCTAATTTTTATCAGTTGACCGGTACTTCATCCATTCAGGTAGACAGGATTTTGCATGATGGGGATACTATTCAGCTGGAGGAACAGCTGCATTTGGAAGCAATCAGCACCAGTGGCCATTCCCATGATGATTTTTCTTTTTTCCTTCAGGAGAAGAGGGCTGTGTTTACCGGTGATGCCATTCCGGTAGCAGAGGATATTCCTATTTATATCGACCCAGACAAGAGTCTGGAAAGCCTGAAACGGCTTGACGCACTGTCTAATCAGGTTCCGCTTTACTGCCCGGCATGGGATAAGGCGTATCGGGGACGGGAAGGAAATCAGGCGATAGAACAGGCGGTCACATTGATTCAGACACTGGAACAGAACATGGCTGTTTTGCAGCAGGAATATCCGGGCGCTTCCGTTGGGCAATATACCCGGCTGCTGTGTGACAAGATTGGCAGACCGGAATTGGAAAAACATCCATTGTTCCGAAGAACCGTGCAGAGTCATGTCAAGCAGCTGGAGTATCAGATTTAAACGGGTTTCTCGTCCAATCTGGATCATGGGTTATCACAATGAAAAAGCAATTTTTTAATCTACCGAATTGTATTACTTTTTTCCGTATCATCGGGACGCTGTGTCTGTTGTTTATGCCGGCATGCTCTACCATGTTTCTGCTTATTTATACACTTGCCGGCGTTACCGATGTGCTGGATGGATGGCTTGCCCGGAAAACAGGAACAGCCAGCGCATGGGGGGCAAAACTGGACAGCATGGCAGACCTGCTTTTTTATGCGGTTATGTTCATCAAAATCCTTCCCATGTTGTGGATGAAGCTTTCGGTTGGAACCTGGTACGCAATTGGCGTGATCCTGTTTCTGCGTGTTTCGGCTTACACAGTTGCAGCGATCCGATACCGGCAGTTTGGTTCTCTCCATACATATCTGAACAAGCTGACCGGTTTGGCGGTATTTGCCATTCCATATGTGATTTCCCTGCCGTTTGCCGCTCTGGTTTGCCGGATCATTTGTGGGATTGCCATTGCTGCATCCGGCGAGGAGCTGCTGCTCCATCTTTGCAGACGGGAGTATGATCCAAATATCCAAACCATTCTGAGCAAAAAGGAGATTTGTGCCCTGTTCAGACAGAACCATTCATAAACAGAACAATCAGCGCGTATTTGAAGCGCACAGATAAATAAAGGAGCAATGACATGAAAGCAACAGCAATTGTATATACATCCAACACCGGCTTTACCGAACAGTATGCCCGCTTATTGGGACAAAAGACCGGCTTACCCGTGTATGCACTGTCTGAAGCGGAGAAAGCATTGCCGCCCAGGAGCAGTATCCTGTATCTGGGCTGGCTGATGGCCAGCAAGGTGCAGGGTTACGCAAAGGCGGCAAAACGATATCAGGTGGAAGCTGTCTGTGGTGTTGGCATGGGAGCCACCGGTTCCCAATTGCCGGAGGTACGAAAAGCAAATCAGCTGCCCAACGATATGCCGGTGTTCACCATGCAGGGCGGATTTGATATGACAAAGCTGCGTGGCGTTTACAAAATGATGATGACTGTGATGGCAAAAACCGTTGGCAAGGGGCTTGCAGAAAAGAAGGACCGCACTCCTGACGAAGATATCATGCTGGAGCTGCTCAACCATGGCGGCAACTATGTCAGTGAGGACAATCTGGCGGCTGTCCTGGCATGGTATGGAAAGGAAGCAGGAGAATGAAATGTAAACTCAGAACCTGGCGGCTGTCTGATGCAAAGGAACTGGCCGACATCCTGTCCAATATTCGCATACACAACAATTTGCGGGATGGACTGCCTGTTCCATATACCGAACAGGATGCAGCGGAGTATATCACTGCCATGCTGTCAGCAAATTCCAATGAAACCTTTGCCTATGCGATCACAGCAGAGGATCAGGTGATTGGCAGCATTGGCGCGTTCCGGCAGGGGAATATCCATTTCCGGACGGCAGAATTAGGGTATTATCTTGCAGAGGCATACTGGGGACAGGGGATCATGACCGATGCCATCCGTCAGATTTGCGGCCTGATTTTTGAAACAACCGATATATTACGCATCTATGCCGAGCCCTTTGCCTATAATATTGGCTCCTGCCGGGCGCTGGAAAAGGCAGGCTTTGCCTGTGAAGGAACCATGAAGCATCATGCAGTGAAAAACGGCAAGGTGCTGGATGCGAAGCTATATGCCTGTACGCGCAGCACAAGGCCATATATGGTCAAGCGTCTGGCTCCCGAACAGCTTCCGCAGGTAACATCCCTTGCGTGGGAGGTATTCAACCGGTTTGAAGCACCGGTGTATTCGGAGGAAGGGATTACAGAATTCAAAAAAACACTGGATGACTGGGAAACCATCAGCCGGATGGCATGCTATGGGGCATTTCTGGATGATACCCTTGTTGGCTTACTTGCCATGCGAAAGCCACAGCATATCAGCCTGTTTTTCGTAAAGGAGCAATATCATCGTCAGGGAATTGGCAGCTTGCTGTTTGATGCCATGCGGCAGGATTATACAACACAGGTGTTTACTGTTAATTCTTCTCCCTATGCCGTCCCGGTCTATGCGCATCTGGGGTTTATTCCCATAGATACAGAGCAGGTCACAAACGGCATACGGTATACACCTATGCGGTTTGGACAGGGAGGCTGAAAGTCTGATTGGCTGATTCGAGAATGGAGAGGACACACTCATTTTCGACTGCTTATTCTGTAGTATAAAATACCAATTTAGAGTGAAAAAGAAGTATCGTTAAACGTAGAATAAAGTATGGTGAATGGTGATAAAAACGAAAAAAGCTGCATGATAATTACAAAAAAGTTCCATGAAAGATTGACAACCACCTGGGCTTATACTACAATAAATAGAAAGGCAACGATGCTGGTTTCGGGCATCGCTGCCCTTTTTTATTACGATAGCATAAAACTGACAAAGCACCTTGTGTGACAGGCAGCTCTGTGGATATTCTTGAAAGGACGTGTTGTAATATGGCTGCATTTGAGCCGATTTTATCCGGTGTTCCCGGTTTGGATAAAGCACTGAACCATATTCGCCTGGGCGACAATGTTGTATGGCGGGTCTCCTGTGTGGATGATTTTCGCCATTTTGCAGCGCCATATATTCAGCAGGCGATCCGGGATAAGCGCAATCTGATTTATATTCGTTTTGCCCAGCATGAGGAGCTGATACCGGAATGTCCGGAGGTCAAGCGGTATACACTGGACCCGAATGTAGGTTTTGAACCGTTTACCATTGAAGTCCATAACATTGCGGAGCATGAAGGCTATGATGCCTTTTATGTCTTTGATTGCCTGTCTGAGCTGCAGGTGGCATGGGCGGCAGATTTGATGATGGGCAATTTCTTTCAGGTGACCTGTCCGTTTTTGTTCCAGCTGGATACGGTAGCTTATTTCCCGGTCCTCCGCGGACGGCATGCACACGAGACCATTGACCGTATTCGTTCTACGACACAGCTGTTACTGGATGTGTATCATCACGGGGATGACTGGTATATACAGCCCCTTAAGGTATGGGAACGGCATTCTCCGACCATATTTCAGCCCCATAAATTTCAGGGCGAGGAGCTGATTCCGCTGACCGATGGCCATGCCATGGCAGCCTTTAACCGGATGCGGGAAGAAACGCCGGATGCAGTACAGCATCTGGACAGCTGGGAACGCTTTTTTATGCTGGCTCACATGAAATATGAACAGAATATCCTTTCGGAACAGGATATTGATGCGATGTGCCGTATGATTATGACACGTGAGGATCGCATGGTTTCACTGATTCAAAAGCATTTCCGGGCAGAAGATTATTTTAAAATCAGAAACCGTATGATAGGTTCCGGTAATATCGGCGGCAAGGCCTGCGGCATGCTGCTGTCCCGACGGATTGTTAAAAACGCATTGACGGAATTTACGGATCATTTTGAGCCGCATGATTCCTTTTTCATCGGATCGGATGTATTTTATACCTATATCGTTACAAACCAGTGTTGGAATATGCGTATTCTGCAAAAGACAGATGACGGATACTTTTCAGCAGCAGCAGAGCTGAAAAACCGTCTGTTTTCCGGTGTTTTCCCACAGGAAATTGAACTGCGCTTTCGGGAAATGCTGGATTATTACGGACAGAGTCCCATTATCGTGCGTTCCTCCAGCCTGTTGGAGGATGGCTTTGGCAATGCCTTTGCAGGGAAATATCAGTCGGTATTCTGCGTGAATACCGGCACACCAGAGGAACGGCTGCAGGAATTTGAACGGGCAATCCGGATTGTATATGCCAGCACCATGGACCCGTCTGCGCTGGAATACCGGCGCAGACGCGGTCTGGATGATAAGGATGAACAGATGGCCATTCTGGTGCAGCGCGTATCCGGTTCCAGCTTTGGGGATTTCTTTATGCCAAGTGCCGCGGGTGTAGGCTTTTCCCACAGCGCCTATCGCTGGCGGGATGATATGGACCCCTCTGCGGGCATGCTGCGTATTGTCATGGGTCTGGGTACCCGTGCAGTAGACCGCGTGGTGGGAGATTATCCCCGTCTGGTCAATCTGGACCGTCCGAATACCTCGACCATGACGACAATAGCGGATAAGCATCGGTATTCCCAGCATTTTGTAGATATTCTGGACTTTCAGAGCAATCAGCTGACAACAGTAAAGCTGGAGCAGATTTTGCCTGACCTGCCTTACTGGTACCAGCATAAGGTGCTGGAGCATGATTATGAAGCGGAGAGCCGGCTGCGCCAGCGGGGCAGTTTCCGACCGATTTGCTTTGCCAACTGCCAGAATCTGCTGTCAGACCGGAAATTTACCCGCATGATGCGTGAGATGCTGCACGTACTTCAGAGCAGCTATGGCGTTCCTGTGGATACGGAATTTACCGTCAATCTGAGTGAGGATGGGGATTTCTCGGTATGCCTGCTGCAATGCCGTCCTTTAAACAGCAGTGGCGGACGGGCACAGGCGGTCACCGTTCCATCGCTGCCTGAGAACGCAACACTGTTCCACACAAAGAATGCCTCCATGGGAAATTCCCGTTATATGACTCTGGATTATCTCATTGTCGTGGACCCCAAGGGCTACTGCGACTATGCCTATGCGAGAAAACCGGATGTTGCCCGTGCAGTCGGACGCATTACGCATGCCTTTGAGGGAAAGGAAAAGAAGATCATGCTGCTCAGTCCGGGGCGGATTGGCACCTCTTCGCCGGAGCTGGGCGTTCCGGTATCCTTCGCGGATATTGCCGAGTGTGCGGTTATCTGTGAGGTATCCGACAGAACCGCCGGTTATATGCCGGAGCTGTCCTATGGCAGCCATATGTTCCAGGATCTGGTGGAAGGTGATATCTTCTACAATGCGATTTTCGAATCGGAGCAGACCCTGTGCTATCATCCGGAGCTGCTGCATCGCTTCCCGAACCGGATTGCGGAAATTTTGCCGGAGATGCCGGAAATGCATGACATCATTCGGATTTATGATGTCAGCGGGGCAGGTCTGAGCCTGTGGAGTGATATGATTACCGGCGAGGCACTTTGTGGTCTGGAGTCGGAAAAAACGGAAATGCAGAATTGAGACACTTTTTCTTTCTTGTAAAAAATGGTATACTGTAACTGCACATTCATCTGCAGGTGAAGTGACAGAAATGACAGGATACAGGAAATATTATGGCTCATATCATAGAAATCAAGGATTTTAACGCGCCGGAGCTGGATGTATATGCACGGCTCTCGGAAAAACAGCTGCTCAATCGTGACAATCCGGCAGAGGCGATGTTCATTGCCGAAAGCCCAAAGGTAATTGAACGGGCTTTACATGCCGGATATCAACCGGTTTCACTGCTGGTGGAGACAAAGCATATTGAAACACAGGCAAAGGAAATTCTTGGCCGCTGCGGAGAAGTACCGGTATATACCGCACCGTTTGATGTGCTGACACAGCTGACCGGGTTTCAGCTGACACGGGGCATGCTGTGTGCCATGCGCCGCCGTGATCTTCCATCTGTGGAGGAGGTCTGTACTGGGAAACGGCGGATTGCGGTACTGGAGGATGTGGTCAATCCCACCAATGTGGGTGCGATTTTCCGTTCCGCCGCTGCATTGGGCATGGATGCAGTGCTGCTCACACCCAATTGCAGCAACCCGCTTTACAGACGTTCCATCCGGGTAAGCATGGGAACGGTCTTTCAGGTTCCATGGACATTCCTGCCGGAGAACGGGGTGCAAACCCTGCATGCATTGGGCTTTCAAACCGCTGCCATGGCGCTGACAGAGAATTCTGTTTCTATCGAGGATCAACGGCTGGCGGCAGAGGAAAAGCTGGCAATTTTTCTGGGAACAGAAGGGGACGGCCTGGCGGCATCCACGATTGCGGACTGTGATTATACCGTCCGTATCCCCATGGCACATGGCGTGGATTCACTGAATGTGGCGGCAGCCAGTGCAGTTGCCTTCTGGCAGCTTCGGGCGCGGCAGGATGGATAAAAATAAAAACAGACAGATAAAAAGCTCCGGCCAGTATGGTCGGAGCTTTGAACTATTATCGGAAAAATATGATAAAAGATAAAAAAATCCAAGAAAAGCGATACAAAGCTTGCTCTAATCAGTCGAGTTATAGCTGGATGGAAGCACCCATCCAGGGCTTTCACCGGAACCAAATCGAAGCCCAGCGGAGTGGGTTCGATTTGGAAAGGAGGAGCAGCGGCGTGAGTGCGCTATGACTTTTTCATTAAAAAAAGTCGGAGCAGGTGATACAAAGCTTGCTCTAATCAGTCGAGTTATAGCTGGATGGAAGCACCCATCCAGGGCTTTCACCGGAACCAAATCGAAGCCCAGCGGAGCGGGTTCGATTTGGAAAGGAGGAGCAGCGGCGTGAGTGCGCTCTGACTTTTTCATTAAAAAAAGTCGGAGCAAGCGATACATAGCTTGCTCCGACGTGGTGCCGGTGACCGGACTCGAACCGGTACGCTGTCGCCAGCGGTGGATTTTGAGTCCACTACGTCTACCAATTCCATCACACCGGCATGTAACATAGTTATTATACTAAAGAATGCCACAGGTTGCAAGCATTTTTTCAACTGGCACAGAAAAAACGTCCGGAACCATGTCCGGACGCTGCGGTTAAAATGCTTCGCCTGAATCTTCAAGCTCGCCCACCAGCTGGAATACTTTATAGATAAACAGCGCAACCGAGGCGAGGAATGCCACAATGACAATGGTACGATGTTTTTTGAAAAAGTCCGAGAACATGGTACCGATCAGGATACCGAGGGAAATCAGCATCATTTTCAGGATGAAGATTTCCGAAAGGACAAATTTGTTCAGCAGGGCGGAAATATGGCTGTGCGCAACGCTGTATCCTGCTGCCGCGTATTCACGCGCATCACGCAGCATGGCAGCTGCCGTATCACGGTACCCGTTTGTTTTGTTGCAAAAACATGTTTTCATGAGGATTTGGCTCCTTTCTCCTGTGTCGGCAGTTCTGCAGTCGTCAGATGACGGCGGGCAAAATATCTCCGACGGCTTTCCTGTTTTTTCTTTTCTGATATGATTTTTCTGCGAATTTCTTCAGAGGTGGAACAGGACAGACGTCCTTCCGGCGAAACATGTCCGATCCGCATTTCCAGTGCTTCCATTAAATCCGAAATGGCAAAGCAATGCTGGCTTTTCAGGGCCTCGGCAAAAATCAGGCCGCAGGCACGGGCATCCGACAGGGCTTCATGATGGTTCAGACGGATATTCAGGTCATTGCACACCGTATCCAGCTTGTGGTTTTCCATTTCGGGCCACAGCAGCTGGGACACCTTGACGGTGCAGACATAATCAAATTCCGGCAACGGAATGCCATAATATTCCAACAGCTTGCACAGCACAACGGTATCAAATGCCGCATTGTGGCAGACAACAGTCCGGTTTTCAATGCTGCTGTGGATCTGTTCCCATACCTGATCGAAGGTAGGTGCATCTTTTACCATAGAAGCTTTGATGCCATGAATACGGACATTATACCAGTTGAATTTGCCGCATTCCTCTGGGGGACGGATGAGGGTAATGGTTTCCCGTACCGGGACATTGTCCTCAAATTCCACCACACCAATGGAACAGGCACTGAGCATAGATGCATTGGCTGTTTCAAAATCAATTGCTGTGAATTTCACGAAAAGGCCTCCAAACTTACTGACGGCGAACCCGCTCTTCGGCAGTGCGAAGGAAATAATAAAAAGGCGCAATTCGCTTGATGTTATCTATCATTATATCATAGAATGTACCGTCAAACAAGGCGGTATGGTCCTCCGAGAAGAAACTTACGCCGATATTTTTCCGATTCAGCCAGTTTTGATCTTCTTCCGGTGCGTCCGGATAGGGAGGACGTTTATAGCAGTCTCCATACATGGTGAAATCCGGTGTTTCCGCCAGAGCCTTTCTGGCGGCCAGATAATGGATGTCGTGGGTCAGGATCATCTGACGGTATTCCTCACGGATGTTAGAGGGGATGGAATAATATCCAATGCCATAGCCCCAGCCCTCCTGTTCCACTTCAAAATAATAGCAAAGGGAATCACTCAGATGCTTCTTTGGATGGCGGAAGGTCAGCCATAAATGGTCACGGTATAAATCCTTGTTTTTGGTAAACCGGTTATCCCGGCGCACACGGGACAGTGCTTTATAGGGAATGACAACCAGCTGGGGATCAATTTCCAGCATCGTGGGTGCCATCAGTTCTGTCAGTTGATAAAAGGGTTCAATGGCAAGGGTACGGCAGACATCCTTATGTTCCTCATACCATTGTTTGCTGTTGCGGATGTGGTTTTCTGCGAGAAAATCCAGCATCTGCGGGGTAAACTGGTCAAAAATCATCGTACAGACTCCTTTAACGTAACTGTATCCTATTGTACCGCACATTTCGTTTGGTTTCAAATTATTTAAACAAAAATTCTGTACAATGCTTTCCTTTATTGTCATTCTGGTGTATACTCTTAAAAGATTCTGCTTTTTTTGGAATCCATTTCAGGCATAGAATCCGTTGGTTTTATGCACAGCACGTACAGGAGGTATGATTATGCATAGAATTTTACAGCTGCTGGAACAGGACGCCCGTATTACCCCGGCCCGCATTGCCAAAATGCTCGGCATGTCGGAGCAGCAGGTAAATGACAGCATTCGCAAATATGAAAAGGACAATGTCATTCTGGGTTATAAGGCGGTCATTGACTGGAGCAAGATCAAGCGTGACAATGTCACTGCCTTGATTGAGGTACGTGTCAGACCGCAGACCGGTGCCGGCTTTGATGAGCTTGCACAGCGCATCTATAACCACAAGCAGGTGGTAGATATGTACCTGATGAGCGGTTCCTTTGACTTTACCATCATCGTCAATGGCAGTTCCCTGCAGGAGGTTTCCCGTTTTGTTTCGGAAAACCTGGCGCCGATGGAAAATATTGTTTCCACATCCACCCACTTTGTGCTCAAGGCGTATAAAAATGCCGGTGTAGATTTTAATCCTATTGATGAAAGAGAGGACTTCCGCGATGATTGATTATTCATCTCTGATTTCAGACAAGGCAAAGACCATTAAACCGTCTGGAATCCGGAAATTCTTTGATATTGTAAGTACCATGGAGGATGCCATTTCCCTTGGCGTCGGCGAACCGGATTTCCAGACCCCCTGGCAGGTGCGCCGTGCCGGCATTGATTCCCTGCAGCAGGGCAAAACTTTTTATACCTCTAACTGGGGCCTGGTGGACCTGCGTAAGGAAATTGCAAAATATGCCTGGGAAAATTATCATCTGGAATACGATTACCACAAGGAAATCATTGTAACAGTCGGTGGCTCGGAGGCAATTGACAATGCACTGCGTTCCTTTGTTTCCGATGGGGATGAGGTCCTGATTCCGGAACCATCCTTTGTCTGCTATACGCCGCTGGCGATTATGGCAGGCGGTAAGCCGGTTCCGCTGAAAACCCGCATGGAGGATGGCTTCAAGCTGACGGCAGAAACCCTGAAACAGGCCATTACGCCGAAAACCAAGGTTCTGATTATGCCGTTCCCGAACAATCCCACCGGTGCCATTATGACCCGTGAGGAGCTGGAAAAGATTGCAGCTGTTCTGCGCGGAACCAATATTGTGGTTATTTCGGATGAAATTTATTGTGAGCTGACCTATGGCGGCAAGAAGCATGTCTGTTTTGCGGAGCTGCCGGGCATGCGGGAACGCACCATTGTCATCAATGGCTTCTCCAAGTCCTATGCCATGACCGGCTGGCGGCTTGGCTGGGTTATGGCGCCGCAGGAAATGCTGAAGCCACTGGTCAAAATCCATCAGTTCGGCATCATGTCCGCACCGACTGTCAGCCAGTTCGCAGGCATTGAAGCCATGCGTACCGGCAAGCAGGATATTGAATACATGCGGGAGCAGTATGACATGCGCCGCAGATTTATGTATCAGCGTCTGCAGGAAATTGGCATGCCATGTTTTGAGCCGGAAGGTGCGTTTTACATTTTCCCGTCCATCAAGAATTACATGGAGGATGATGAGGAATTCTGTGACCAGCTGCTGCGTAAGAAAAAGGTGGCAGTGGTTCCGGGCAGTGCATTCGGTGAAAGCGGCCGCGGCCATGTCCGTATTTCCTATTCCTATTCCATGATGCATCTGGAAACAGCCATGGAACGGATTGAGGAATTTATCAAGGAACTGTAATTGTGCATACAGGAGGAGATACGCATGCAGATGCATCATTTGGCGCTTCGTGTTGCCGATATTGAAAAATCCCTTCATTTTTATCAGACACTGACTGAGATGAAGGTTGTAGAACGTTTCGATGCCAATCCGGGAGAATGTGCATATATTCAGGATTCTGAAGGCGGTACCATGATTGAACTGATCTGTCAGCCGACAGGGGACAAGTTTGAAGGTAAGGGTATGTTCCTTTGCTTTGGTACAAATAAACTGGATGCTGCACATGCACGTGCTGTGGCAGAAGGCATGAATCCTTCTGATATCCGTCAGCCCGGACCGAATGCACGGTATTTTTATGTGTATGATCCGGATGGCGTTTCCGTACAGCTGAGAGAATATTAATATTCTGATGATTTCCGGTTGCATGTGCCCTGCGGAAGCCGTTTGACCGGGATCGTAATCCAGGATAACAGAAAACTGTGCTGAGAAAATAGCGCATAATTGTCCATTTTCCTATGGTCAGTTATGCGCTATAATGACTCCATTCTGAAACATACTTTTATGAGGTGATTTTTGATGAAATCAAAGGCATATTCCACACGTTTTCTGTGTATGACAGGCATTATGGCAGCACTGGTGTGCATCATGACCATGGTAATCCAGATTCCGATTCCGCTGGGCTACGCCCATCTGGGAGATGCTTTTATCCTGCTGACCGTACTGTTCGTTGGCAAGCGTTCCGGTTTCTGGGCAGGCGGTATTGGTTCCGCACTGGCAGACCTGCTGACCGGCTATGCATAC
Source organism: Clostridiales bacterium (assembly GCA_004555915.1). Lineage (GTDB taxonomy): Bacteria > Bacillota > Clostridia > Oscillospirales > Butyricicoccaceae > Butyricicoccus_A. Next base: position 11,953 of record SFJM01000024.1, read on the forward strand.
TGGGCAGTTCCGACTTTTATTATTAAGTCCCTGATGGCATATCTGGCGGGAAAAATTGCGTACAACAAGGATGGAACCTGCTCGCTGTTTTCTGTCCGTGCCCTGATTGCCTGCGTTGTGGGCATGGCATGGATGGTTGTGGGCTACACAGTTGCCGGTGCAATCCTGTATGGCGGCCTGGCAGAGGGACTGGCATCCACACCGGGTCTTGCTGTCAAGGGTGTGCTCAATCTGGCTGTCTGCTACGGTGTTGGCGCACTGTTTGAAAAGGCAAAGATTCGTCCGCTGCTGACTGCGGACAGAAAGGGTAACGCATGATTGACCATAACAGACAGAAAAAAATCGCTGTTATCAATGATATATCCGGCTTTGGACGGTGCTCGATTGCCGTTTCCATGCCGATTATTTCGGCAATGAAGGTGCAGTGCTGTCCTGTTCCGACTTCTATTTTTTCCAATCATACCGGTTTTCCGGAGTTCTTTTTTGATGATTACACGGAAAAAATGCAGGAATATATTGACAACTGGAAAAAGCTGCATCTGGAGTTTCACGGCATTCAGACCGGTTTTCTCGGTTCGGAACGGCAGATTGAGATTGTCAAACAATTCATTGAGGATTTTTGTACGCCGCATACGGTGGTAATCATTGACCCGGTCATGGGTGACCATGGCAAAACCTATCCCACCTATACGCCGGAGCTGTGCCAGTCCATGAAGCAGCTGGTGGCGTATGCGGATATCCTGACCCCAAATCTGACCGAAGCCTGTATTCTGACGGATACACCGTTCCATGAAGGACACTGGACCATGAAGGAGCTGGAACAGCTGGCACAGCAGCTGGCAGCACAGGGCCCGGAAAAAATTGTCATTACCGGTGTGCCCCAGAAGAAATATGTGTCCAACCTTGTGTATGAACAGGGAGGAACGCCAAAGCTGCTGCGCACTCTGCGCATTGGCAGCGAACGCTCCGGTACCGGCGATGTTTTCTCGTCTATTGTTGCTGCAGATGCAGTCAATCATGTCCCCTTTGAGGAATCGGTGCGCAAGGCATCCCGTTTCATTAAAAAATGTATTCTTCGTTCCATTGAGCTGGGTCTGCCGAAGACCGACGGTGTTTGCTTTGAAGAATTTCTGACTACGTTAAAATAAAAGGAGTTTTTTCCGGATGAAAAAACAAATGACGATTGCATATGATGTACACAGTGGCCTGTATATCAATCTGACCAACCGCTGCCCCTGTGCATGTACCTTCTGCCTGCGTCAGACCATGGACCGTGTGGGCAATTCCGGCGGGCTGTGGCTGGAGCATGAGCCATCCTATGAGGAAGTGATTGCCGCCATTGACAGCTGTGATCTGGATCGGTATACAGAGGTTGTATTCTGCGGTTTTGGTGAACCGACAGAACGGCTGGATGTACTGCTGCAGGTAGCGGCATATATCAAGGAAAAATGTCCGGGCAAAAAAATCCGTATCAATACCAATGGACTGGGTGATCTGGTCTGTGGGGAACCGATTGCGGAAAAGCTGAAGGGTCTGATTGATGTGGTATCGGTCAGCCTGAACACGCCGAATGCGGAGGAGTATCTGAAGCTGACCCGCAGTAAATTCGGAGAACAGTCTTTTGATGCCATGCTGGCCTTTGCAGAAGCCTGCGTCAAGACTGTACCGGAGGTTGTCATGACCACGGTTGATACGACAATTTCCCATGAGGAGGAGACACAGTGCCAGGCAATCTGTGACCGGATCGGTGCACGCTACCGCATCCGTCCCTGGGAGGACTGAGAACACATTCTGCGAAAGACAAGAATGTGAAACAATACGCAGAACGTGTTGGATTTTTCACTGATAGGCTGGTATTTTTTTGTACGGAATGCAGCTTGTAAACGGTTTTTAAACATGATAGTATAATCTGGTGTCAGAGAACATGACACCAGATTTTTTTATGTAAAGGACGCATTTTTGCTATGAAGGATATGACCCGGGGCAATCCCACCCGACTGATTTTGCAGTTTGCCATTCCACTGCTCATCGGACAGTTATTCCAGTTGCTTTACAGCCTGACCGATACCCGCATTGTGGGCAGCTTTTTGGGAGAACAGGCGCTGGCAGCAGTGGGCGCAACCAATTCCCTCAATTCCCTGATGATCGGTTTTCTGATGGGTCTGACCAATGGCTTTGCTATTGTAACCGCACGGTATTTCGGCGGACAGGATCAGAAGGGCATGAAAAAAGCCATTGCAGGAACGGTTCTGCTGAGTGCCGGTACAGTGATCGTGCTGACCGTTGTGATGGTGGCATTCCTCAAGCCATTGCTGCTTCTGCTCAATACCCCGGACACGCTGCTGGCACAGGCTACTTCTTATTTCCGCATTATTCTCCTGGGCATGCTGGTCACCGTGTTTTATAATGCGTGTGCGGCAACGCTGCGTGCGGTGGGTGACAGTATTACCCCGTTGATTTTCCTTGTCATTTCCACCGTTCTGAATGTGGGACTGGATCTGCTGCTGATCTGCGGCTTTCATATGGGCGTTGCCAGTGCGGCAGTTGCAACCGTGTTTGCACAGGCGATTTCGGTTGTCCTGTGCCTGCTGTTCATCCGGTTCCGTTATCCGCAGCTGGTACCGGGACGGGATGATTTCATGCGGTTCCGTCATGACCATCATGTGATTCAGTGGATGTACAGCACCGGCCTGTCCATGGGCTTTATGCTGTCATTGGTCAATATCGGTTCAGTTGTCCTGCAGAGCGCCATCAATACCTTTGGCGCGAATATCATTGTTGCTCATACGGCAGCACGCAAGCTGACGGAGCTGTTTATGATGCCGTTTTCCGTGCTGGCCTCTACCATGGCAACCTATTGCAGCCAGAATCTGGGCGCAGGTCAATTCAGCCGCATTCGGGCAGGTATCTGGCGTGCGCTGCTGCTGTCCTGGTGCTGGTGCGGCATTGTCATTGTCATTACCAATACGATTGTTCCCACACTGGTATATCTGGTTACCGGTACTCATACAGAGGAAATCATTCAGACTGCATCACTGTATCTGCGCATCAATTCCGTGCTGTATTTTGTGACGGTTGTCATTTCGGTTCTGCGCAATTCGCTGCAGGGCATGGGAGACATGGTAACCCCATTGATTTCCAGCACCATCGAGCTGGTTGGCAAGGTGCTGATTGTTATGCTGCTGGTACCCCGGCTGGATTATATGGGTGTCATTGTTTCCGAGCCGATTATCTGGTGCATCATGGTTCTGCCGCTGATTGCACAGGTACTTTTTGGAAAACGCTTCCGGGAGATTCGGAAAGAGCATCAGGCTGCATGAACAGAATGTATCCGCTGTGCAATTGCATGGCGGATTTTCTTATGCTATACTGGGGAAAAGGGGAGAATCGAGATGAAGAAGCTGCCATTTTATGCAGGCGCAGCTGTATTGCTTGCAGGTATTTGCCTGCTGGCATATCTGTACTGGGCCAAGCCTGTGGACGCCCTTGAAGCGGAGCGCGTGGAGGTCACATTCTTTGACCAGTATGCACAGAATAACCATAACGGATTTACATTTGAGCAGTTTGGACATCTGGAGTTGTATGCAAACCAGGAAGGCAGATTTGTCATTCCGTATTTCCTCAGTTACGGCAGAGAAAATATGGACAAACTGATGGAACGCTGTGACGGTGAAACACTGTTTTACGTGGATCTCCTGCCAGACAGCGGCGCAATCTGTCGGCTGGCTGATGAGGACGGCAATGTGTACATTACACCGGAGCAGTACAATGCACTTAAATGCAGGCATGCACGCATAAAGACCGGGATTCTGGCGGTAATCCTGCTGATTACTATGTGCTCCTTCCTGAGACACCCGATAGAACGGATGGTGCAAAGCCTGAAGCGTTTCGCTCTGGCTGGATGTGCGATTGTAGTGATTACAATCGTGGGAGGCGGACTTTTGTCAGCAATATTTGGTATGATACCAAGTGATGATGGCCCACTCGAAGAATTTTCCTTGACCTTTGAGGATTGTTTCATTGAGGATCGAAGGAATGGTTATTCGGATGAAAATGAAATGCTGCTGCGGTCACCACAGGAAGATAGTCCGTTTATCATTCATGAGTTTCGCCAATATGGAGACATTGCGTACCGTCTGAAAGAATTATGTGATGGAAATACCGTTTTTCGCGTGTTTGCGTATTACTATCCTCAGCAAAAATATACTCCGGCAAACGACAATAGTGGATATCGAATCGTTCGGTTAGAGGACGAGAATGGTACGATTTATCTGGACGACACAGAAACATATAGAGGAGAAAAGCTCTCCTATTGGGAAAGGGTTTGCAACGAATATAAGTTCTGGGTGCCGTGCGTATTTGTTATACAGATTTGTATTGCAGTCTATTATTTTCTCTGTCGGAAATACTTTGATATGAAATAAGACAAAAATCCCGCAGGTCAATGAAATCCTGCGGGATTTTTGTTATAGAAGGGATAAAATGAAATGAAACAAGCAAAAAGAATATATATCAATTCACATCCGGATCAACCGGAAGGAGCGGATGGTTTGTCTGCCGCTTTTGAATCCAGAGGATCCCGGCCGGGCAGCTGGCCATGAGCTTGGTTTGTTTTAAGTCCGTTTATTTTTTATTCTGATGATAGTATACCGGATTTTTAGCGGTGATGGGTGAAGAAAAAGCGAATATATCTTGAACAGTTCAAGAAAAAATTGTATCAAAAATATGAACAGCACAGAGATAAAAATACCGCAGCCTTTCGAGAGCCACGGTATTTTATAAAAATGAAAGGAATGAAAAAATGAAAAAGAGATGCGTTATGTGAATTCGCCTTCGGATACAATACCGAAGGGAGAGAGTTGTTTGTCTGCCGCTTTTGAACGAAAATCATTCCGGCCGGGCAGCTGGCCTGGAGCTAAATACAGAGTTTGTTGTGTTTTCCTTAACTCTGATGTTATTATACCCGATCTTCTGCGGCAATGGGTGACAGAAATACGAATAAACTTTGAATAGATTAAGAAATAATTGTTTCCAAATCGTGAACATGGAAACAGACATAAAAACACCGCAGCCTTCCTGTTGACCGCGGTGTTTTTACAAGATGAAAGGAGTAAAAGAGAGGTAAAAAATGAAAGAAGAGATATAATTAATTCACAATCGGTACCAGTGACCGAAGGGAGAGAGTTGTTTGTCTGCCGCATTTGAGTGTACTTACTCCGGTCGGGCAGTTAACCTTGGTTTTCCTCATTTGTTTGTCTGATACTATCATACACTATCCTGTACCGCAAATGATGACGAAAATTCAAATAAATTATAAATAATCAATGACGCAAATGTTTCGAGTTTGTAAATAGAACAAAAGAGACAAATACCGCAGCCGGAAAAGCTGCGGTATGAAAGAAAGGAAAAGTATGAAAAAATAAAAGAGAAAGTCGAATTTAGAAGAAAAGAGGAAAAATCCAAATCCGACAGCTATGGACAAAACAATCTTATAGATATGTAATTCCTTAACTTGCTTCCATTATACACTATTTTTCACATATTGTGTGAAATAATATGGAAAATATTATGACCAAAATGTAAACAAAGGAAATTCCTGTTATTTGAGGCAGATATAAAAAAACAGAGGTCTGTCTTCAGACCTCTGTTTGGATTGCCGATTAAATTGCACAGAAAACCGCGTCCATGATTTCCGAGATGCGTGTGCCGGAAACCGAACGGTCCGCGCAATTCAGATAAATCCGTTTGCGCTGGTTATACAGCAGACGGGTCTGCTTTTCCTTGTCGCCCTGCAGCAGGGGACGGGAGGTATCACGGCTAAGGTTCTGGACAATGCGGTAAAATGGTGTGTTCAAGTGAATCAGCAGGCCATTCTTTTTGTACTGCTCCACATTTTCTTCCCGCAGCACAGCACCGCCGCCCAGAGCAATGACACAGCCGGTTTTTTCTGCCACTTCATGTGCGCAGGCGGTTTCAATGTCGCGGAAGCCGGATTCTCCGATTTCTGCAAAAATATCAGAAATCTTCTTGCCTTCCCGTGCTTCCAGATAATCGTCCATATCAATAAATTCATATTGCAGTGCGCGGGCCAGCTTGCGTCCGATGGTGGTCTTGCCGCTGCCCATAAAGCCGCACAGGACAATATTGCTCTTGCCATACACATCCTGCAGGCGTTTTTTTGCCATGTCTCCCGACAGCCTGCGCAGAATCCGGGTCAGGCTGTCATTCTCAAACTGTGTGCCAAACCAGATGGTCTGCGCATAGGCAGCCTGCAGCACCAGCATCAGCAGACCATTGCGGGTCTTGATGTTATGGGGGGCCAGCTTCATGGTGGAAGTCTTGGGCGGATTGTAAATGGTATCAAAGACATATTCCGTGCCAGCGGGCAGCTTTTCCAGCGGGCAGGCTTCCTCGTGAGGATACATGCCCAGCGGGGTGCCGTTTACCACAATGGCAGTGGCACGGGGCAGCTGGGAAGAGGGCATGATGTCAATGTCTGCCTGGGGCAGATATCCGCGCAACTCATTGCGCAGTGCCTTTGCCTTGGCAAGATTGCGGCCGGTAATCAGCACCTTTGCTCCGGCGTTGGCCAGATGATAGCAGATGACACGGGATACACCGCCATAGCCACAGACAACCGCAATTTTACCACTGACCGAAATGCGGTCATATTCCAGTGAACCGGAAAATCCCAGAATATCGGTGTTGTAGCCGATGGCCTTGCCGTCATGGAAATGGACGGTGTTGACACTGCCCAGGTTACGGGCGGTTTCATCCACCGCATCCAGATAGTCAAACACTGCCTTTTTATGCGGGATGGTCAGATTCAGGCCGCCGCATTTGCTGCGGGCAATTTCCATTGCTTCCCCCAGCTCCTCCGGCGGGACATCCACGGCAAAATAGGTACAATCCTTACGGGATTCTGCAAACAGCTTGGCATGCAGCTCCGGCGACATGGTATGGGCAATCGGATGGCCGAACAGGGCAAACGTAGGCTTTTCCGGCTGGAACCGGCGGAATTCCTCCATGGTCAGTATCATCAGGTTCCATCTCCCTTCAGGCTGTCAAGTGTTTCAAAAAAGGTCGGATAGGAAATGGCAACACATGCCGGATCGTCAATGGAGGAATCTCCTTCACAGGCCAGTGCGCAGACAGCCATGCTCATGGCAACACGATGGTCAGCATAGCTGGTAAAGGTGGCGCCATGCAGCGGCTTTCCGCCATGGATAATCATGCCGTCCTCGGTTTCTGCCACATCCGCACCGGTGCGGGACAGTTCTGCCGTCATGGCAGCGATACGATTGGATTCCTTGACCTTCAGCTCCTGCGCGTCACAGATGACGGTTTCACCTTCCGCAAAGGCAGCAGCAACTGCCAGAACCGGCAGCTCATCAATCAATCGCGGAATCAGATCCCCGCTGATGACCGTGCCGTGCAGCCTGGAGGAACGGACACGCAGGTCACAGACCGGCTCTACCGTTCCGCGTTCATTCAATCGTTCGATGTCCGCACCCATGGCCTCCAATGCATCCAGAATACCGGTTCGGGTGGGATTGATGCCCACGTTCCGGATGGTAATCTCACTGTCCGGCAGAATCAGACCGGCAACCAGGAAATACGCGGCAGAAGAAATATCACCTGGAACATCTACATCCACAGCATGCAAGGTTTCCGGCGGTGTCAGGGTAATTTCCGTGCCGTTGGATTCCACCTGTGCTCCCAGACCCCGCAGCATGCGTTCGGTATGGTCACGGGAGGCAGCCGGTTCGATGACGGTGGTTTTACCATCGGCAAACAGGCCGGCCAGCAGGATGGCAGATTTCAGCTGAGCAGAGGCAACCGGCATGTCATAACGGATGCCATGCAGCTGTGCGGGCCTGACGGTCAGCGGGCACAGATTGCCGTCCCGACCGTCGATATCCGCACCCATCAGCCGCAGCGGTTTGATGATTCGTCCCATAGGACGCTTCTGAATGGATGCATCACCGTTCAGCGTGGAAGTAAAGGGCTGGCCTGCCAGAATACCGCACAGCAGGCGGGTGGTGGTGCCGGAATTGCCGGTATACAGCAGCTCGGACGGTGCTTTCAGCCCATGCAGGCCGGCACCATGGACAATGACTTCCTCCTCCGAAACATCAATGTCAATGCCCATGCTGCGGAAACAGGAAATGGTGGAAAGGCAGTCCTCGCCCATCAGAAAACCGGTGATATGGGTATCGCCTTCCGCAAGCGCACCGAACATGACCGCACGGTGGGAAATGGATTTATCTCCCGGTACCTGGACGGTACCGCGCAGGGAGGAGGCGGTGGTTAACGTATGATTCATGATGTTTTTTCCTCCTCACTGACCTGATAGGAACCAAGAATACGGACAAAGGAGCATTCCTGTGACAGCTGATAAATCAGCGTGCGTATATTTTGATCCAGCAGGTTGCCATCAAAGTCGATATAAAAGCAGTAATTCCAGGGCATATCCTGCAGCGGACGGGAATGGATTTCCGTCATGTTCAGGCCGTAATCCGCAAAGACAGCCAGCGCGCCGTACAGACTGCCGACAACATGAGGGAGCGTCAGAACAAGGCTGACACGGGTATCATCCGGCTGTGCGGAAAGTGCACGCTGTACAGCGATAAAACGCGTCTGATTGTAGTCGCCGTCATTCACATTGGTTTCGAGAATTTCCAGACCATACAGCTTTGCTGCCGCCTCAGAGCAGATGGCTGCCTTGGTCGGATCGCCAAGCTGTGCAATTTTGTTGGCAGCAACGGCTGTGTTGCTTTCATCCAATGGGATAAAGCTGTGAGTTTTGATGTACTGCTGACACTGGCGCAGTGCCTGGGGATGAGAATGCACTTCTTTTATGTTATCAAGGGAAGTACCTTTGCATCCGGCAATACAGTGCCGGATTACCTTGACATGGGAATGAGAAATATACAGGCCATATTGCTGCAGCAGATCATAGATTTCATTTACAGTTCCCGCTGTGGAGTTTTCTACCGGAACTACGCCGGCATCTGCTTCGCCGTTAACTACCGCACGGAACACATCCTCCCAGGATTCCAGAGGACGTTTCTGTGCGTTGGGGAACAGCTCGGAGCAAGCCATATCCTGATAGGAGGCGGGAAGTCCGCCGTAATAGACCATCTTGGGATCGGAAATGCGGGGCTGAATGTCCAGCTTGAGACGTTCCGGTTCCGCTTCCAGCATACGGAAGTACTGGTGCTTGCGGCTGACACGGGTTGTGGTGCGCAGCAGAGAGGAATATTCCAGTTTCAGCTCATCCGGAATATCCTTCAGCATGGTATCCAGCAGCTCGGTTTCTCTGGACGGAACAAGCACCTGTCCGCCATTTGCCATTTTATAATCGGAAACCTCCTCCGCACATTTCATGCGCTTGAGAAAGAGGGTTAAAATTTCATGGTCAATCGCGTTGATGTCGCGGCGGACTTCATTAAGATCTCGCATATCCGTAGGCCTCCAAATACAAGTCAGTCATGGCAATGGCAACTGCCGCTTCGATGACCGGTGCGGCACGTGTGACAATGCAGGGGTCATGCCGTCCCTTGATGACCAGCGGCTCCACCTTACCGTCAACCACGTTCAGAGTCATCTGCTCTTTGGAAATGGATGGTGTAGGTTTGATGGCAGCACGGACAATGATCGGCATGCCGCTGGTGATGCCACCGAGAATACCGCCATTGTTGTTGGTTTCCGTCCTGACGGCGTCGCCATCCAGATACATGCGGTCATTGGCTTCCGAGCCGCGCATGGCAGCGATGGAGAAGCCGGCACCAAATTCCACGCCCTTGACAGCCGGAACCGAGAACAGCATGGAAGAAATGCGTCCTTCCGCGGGACTCAGCATGGGAGAGCCCAGACCTGTCGGTACACCGGTAACAGCACATTCAATGATGCCGCCCACGGAATCACAGGACATTCTCGCTTGTTCGATCTGTGCCAGCATAGCTTCCTGTGCCCGGGGATTGATAACCGGATAGGGCTGGGTACGCAGCTGTGCCAGCTGTTCATTGGAAACGGCCACATCATCAAACGGTGTATCCATAATCTGTCCGACAGAAGCGATATGAGAGCCTACCTCAATGCCCTTGGAACGGAGGAACAGCTTACACATGGCACCTGCAAATACCATCGGTGCGGTCAGACGACCGGAAAAATGTCCGCCGCCCCGGTAATCGTTGCAGCCATGATACCGGACACGACCGGTATAATCCGCATGACCCGGACGGGGATGTTCAATTAAATTACGATAATCGCCGGAACGTGTGTCAGTATTTTCAATGACACAGGAAATCGGTGTACCGGTAGTTTTGCCTTCAAATACACCGGAAAGGATCTTTGGAAGATCCTTTTCCCGGCGTGCTGTGGACTGACGGTTTTTGCCCGGCGCACGGCGGTCCATTTCCGAGAGAATAAAGGCTTCATCATATTCCACACCGGCAGGAAAGCCGTCCAGGACACAGCCGATGCCGCCGCCATGGGATTCACCAAAAATGCTCAGTTTAAAATTGTTTCCCCAAACAGAACCCATCGTTTTCCTCCTTATTCAGCGGTCACCAGCTGGTGCAGCTGCTCCAGCGGAATGGGATGGATATTTGCCTTGCCCATCGGATGGACAAGGATAAAGTTGATGCTGTCTGCCGCACGCTTTTTGTCATGCAGCATAGCGGTATAAATGTCCTCCATCGGATAGGGAAGCTTGGTGGGCAGACCATGTGCCTGACAGATGGAAGTGATCTGTTCCACCAGATCGGTTTCTCCCAGCTTTACAGCCAGTCTGGCAGCCTGTACCATGCCGATGGCAACTGCCTGACCATGGGACAGTTCGGTAAAATGACCAACCTTTTCCGCACCATGTCCAATGGTATGACCAAAGTTCAGGATCATGCGCAGACCGGTATCCCGTTCATCTGCCTGTACCACATCCCGCTTGATCTGGACACATTCATACACAATGCGTTCCATATTCTGTTTGAAATCCGATGCGGAAATCAGGTCGATGATTTCCGGATTGGAAATAAAACCATATTTGATGACCTCTGCCATGCCGTCATTGAAAATCGGTTCCGGCAGGGTGGTGAGGATATCGGTGTCAATCATAACCAGCTCCGGCTGATAGAAGGCACCAACAAGATTTTTGCCCTGGGGCAGGTCAACGGCAGTTTTGCCGCCCACAGAGGAATCCACCTGTGCCAGCAGGGTAGTCGGAATCTGGCAGACATGAATGCCGCGCAGATAGGTTGCTGCTGCAAAGCCGGTGATATCGCCCACAACGCCGCCGCCCAGCGCAATGACCAGATCGGAGCGTGTGAGTTCCGCTTCACTGAAATCTGCATACAGACCGGCAACGGTATCCAGATTTTTGTATTCCTCACCCGCCGGGATGACAGAAGAGGTGATATTCAGCGGGAATTCCGCACACAGCTGCTTTAAATACAGCGGCGCAACATTGGAATCGGTGACAACATGGATGCGGGTAGGCTTGAATTTTTCCGCCACATGTTTGGCTGTCTGAGAAAAGATGCCTGCACCAATGTAAATATCGGATTTGGATGTGGCACCCTGAAGGGAAAGATGGTACATGATACACGTTCCTCCCGATTAAATCTCACGGCCGATTGCGCCTGCAACCGCGCGCAGCTTGCCCATGGTACGGGCAAAATGCTTGTAGGTCAGGGACTGGGCACCGTCAGACAGGGCATGAGCCGGGTCATTGTGCACTTCGATAATCAGGCCGTCAGCACCTGCGGCGATAGCGGACATAGCCAGCGGTTCTACCATCCAGTAAATACCTGCCGCATGGGACGGGTCAACCACAACCGGCAGATGGCTCAGGCGCTTGAGTGCCGGTACTGCACTGATATCCAGTGTATTTCTGGTGTAGGTTTCATAGGTACGGATACCGCGCTCACACAGGATAACCTGCTCGTTGCCGCCAGCCATGATGTACTCAGCGGACATCAGGAATTCCTCCAGTGTGTTGGCGAAGCCGCGCTTGAGCAGTACCGGAGTATTGGTCTTACCCAATTCCTTCAGCAGCTCGAAGTTCTGCATGTTGCGGGCACCGACCTGGTAGCAGTCCACACGGCCCTCGAACAGCTCAATATGTGCCGGATTGGTAATTTCGGTAACAATCGGCAGACCGGTCTTTTTCTTGGCCCTGCACAGCAGCTCCAGACCTTCCGCCTTCATGCCCTGGAAGGAGTAGGGAGAAGAACGGGGCTTCCATGCGCCGCCGCGCAGGATAGCAGCACCCTGACGCTGGACTTCTTCTGCAATTTCACAGATCTGCGGTTCGCTTTCCACTGAGCACGGACCTGCCATGACAACCAGCTTATTGCCACCCACTTCAACGCCATCAATATTGACAACGGTATTATCCGGATGCATCTGGCGATTTGCCAGCTTGAATGGTTCCTGTACCTTCATGACACGCTCAACCCAGTGGTTGAGCATCAGGGTATCCTTTTCCACCGCAGAGGTATCGCCAACCAGGCCGAGGATGGTGGTTTCCTCACCGACAATCGGATTGACAGATACATTGTAATGTTCGATCCAGTGGGTCAGACGGGCAACCTCGTCCTGCGGGCAACCTTTTTTCAATACAACAATCATGAGTATAATCTCCTTGGAAAATAGATTTTCCCGGCTGAGTACACAGGAAAGCAAGCATAAAAAAAGTCCTTCTTCCCGCAAAACAGGGACGAAAGACAAAACATTCCGTGGTACCACCCAGATTCGGCACTTATGCCGCACTTTGTTCAAATACGGGGCCGGGAAGCCCGATATTCTAGCCTTGTAACGGGGGCAGCCGTTTGCACCTACTTGGAAATTCAGTACAAAAGCTCAGGAGGGAACTTCCATTCGTCCGATTCAAAGCAGGCTTTCAGTCACGGCATGCTCTCCCTGGTGAACCGATACGGATGTACTTTTCTCCGTCATCGCAATACTATTATAAAAAATCTTAACTTATTATAATGCAAAAGGGGGTAAGATGTCAAGAGAAATTTGTCACAGAAAAAGGAAACAGCGGTGAAGGAAACAGCGGTTCAGCTGTTTCCTTCGATTTCTGATTTCAATTTCACAGCTTGTCATCAACTACAGTATACCACACCATAGAGGAAAAGCATACAGCATAAATATGTATGGTTTTACGAAAAACTCTGCAAAATTTCACGATTCTACTTGACATGGAATAGAAATCATCCTATAATATAGAACAATATCTGAAATGTGATGAAGAGGTCAAGTAACTGCAAGCCGTCCTCAGAGAGCTGCCGTCTGGTGCAAGGCAGCGTCGTTCAGCAGCGAAACTCACCTTGGAACAGTCTGCTGAAACGGAGTTTTCTCCTGAGTAGGTTGGAACGGATGCCCACCGTTACAGGGGATACACATTGCTGGATGTGTTTGAGTGGTCGCTTTTCAGGGGAATTGCGGCAATTAGAGTGGTACCGCGGAAGTATGCTTTCGTCTCTGTTTCCAAAGTTAGTTTGGCGAGATGAAGGCTTTTTTTATGCCCGTCACCGCTTGATGAAAACCAGTAAATTTATTTTTTTACGGAGGATAGAGTCATGTCAAGACAGATCAAAATTTTTGACACCACCCTGAGAGATGGTGAGCAGTCCCCCGGCTGCAGCATGAACCTCAGCGAAAAGATTGAAGTTGCACGTCAGCTGGAAACACTGGGTGTAGATATCATTGAAGCAGGCTTTGCCATTGCTTCCCCGGGTGATGCCGCTGCAATTTCTACTATCGCGCATACCATTAAGAATTCCACCGTATGCTCTCTGGCACGCTGCGTGGAGAAGGACATTGATACCGCATGGAGTGCAGTCAAGGATGCAGTTGATCCGCGTATCCATGTATTCCTGGCAACCTCCCCGATTCATATGGAGTATAAGCTCAAGATGACCCCGGAGCAGGTACTGGACAGCGTACGTCATCATGTTACCTATACCAAGAAGTATCTGGATAATGTAGAATTCTCCGCAGAGGACGCAACCCGTTCTGATTGGGATTTCCTGTGCCGTGTTGTTGATGTAGCTATCAAGAGCGGTGCTACTACCATCAATATTCCGGATACCACCGGTTATCTGACTCCGGGTGAGTATGCAGAACTGATTCATTATATCCGTGACCATGTAGAAGGCGTGGATAACATTATCCTGTCCTGCCATAACCACAATGACCTGGGTATGGGCGTTGCAAACTCCCTGGCAGGTATTGAAGCTGGTATCGGTCAGGTAGAATGCACCATCAATGGTATTGGCGAGCGTGCCGGCAATGCATCCCTGGAAGAAATCGTTATGGCACTCAAAACCCGTAAGGATTACTTTGATGCAGAGACCCGTGTGGATTCCACCCAGATTTACCGTTCCAGCCGTATGATTCAGACCATTACCGGTGTTCCGGTCGCTCCGACCAAGCCGATTATCGGTGCCAATGCCTTTGCACATGAGTCCGGTATCCATCAGCATGGTGTGCTGAATAACAAGAGCACCTATGAAATTATGACACCGGAATCTGTTGGTATTCCGCAGAATGCCATTGTGCTGGGCAAGCATTCCGGCCGTCATGCCTTTGAGGCACGCCTGAATGATCTGGGTTACACTCTCAGCAAGGAAAAGATTGACAAGGCCTTTGAAAAGTTCAAGGTACTGGCTGACAAGAAGAAGGTTATCAAGGATCGTGACCTGGAAGCACTGATCGGTGTGGTTCCGGTATCCGGTCCGGTTCGTTACAACCTCAAGCAGTATGTCATCAACAGCGGCAATACCATCAGCACCACTGCGGTTATCAAGATGACCAAGGGTGAGGAAGAATTTGAGCGCGCAGCACTGAGCGATGGTCCGATCAATGCATCGTTTGCAGCAATCAATAAGATCACTGGTCTGAGCATTGAACTGCAGGATTACCAGCTGCGTGCACTGACCGATGGCCAGGACGCACAGAGTGAGGCAATTGTGAAGATGACCATCGGTGACAACAGCCATGACATCATTACCGGCCGCGGTATCTCTGTGGATATCGTAGAGGCATCCATTAAGGCGTATATCAACGGCATCAACAAGTATCTCAACGACTAATGGAAAAACAAAACTCTGCCTGCATCGTTGTATACAGGCAGAGTTTTATACAGACATAGAGGAGGCAAACCACCTATGGCAATGACCATGACACAGAAGATTCTCGCAAGCCATGCGGGACTCGACAGCGTAACAGCAGGCCAGTTGATTGAAGCAAATCTGGATCTGACACTGGCAAATGATATTACCGGCCCGGTAGCGATCCGTGAGATGGAAAAGGCTGGTTTTGAGCACGTATTTGATAAGAATAAAATTGCACTGGTTATGGACCACTTTGCACCGAACAAGGACATTAAGTCTGCGGAGCAGTGCCTGACCTGCCGTAATTTCGCAGGCAAGCATGAGGTTGTGAATTTCTTTGATGTAGGCCAGATGGGTATTGAGCATGCCCTTTTGCCGGAACAGGGTCTGGTAGGTCCGGGCGAACTGATTATCGGTGCGGATTCCCATACCTGTACCTATGGTGCACTGGGCGCATTCTCCACCGGTGTAGGCTCTACTGACCTGGCAGCTGGTATGGCAACCGGCAAGGCATGGTTCCGTGTACCGTCTGCCATTAAGTTTAACCTGACCGGCTCCCTGCCGAAGTATGTTTCCGGTAAGGATGTCATCCTGCATATCATCGGTAAAATCGGTGTAGACGGTGCGCTGTACCGTTCCATGGAATTTACCGGCGAAGGTGTTGCATCCCTGTCCATGGATGACCGTTTCACCATCTGCAACATGGCAATTGAGGCAGGTGCAAAGAATGGTATCTTCCCGGTGGATGACAAGACCCGTGCTTACATCAAGGGCCGTGTGAACCGTGAAGTTACCGAATTTGCTGCAGATGCAGATGCAGTATATGATGAAGAATATACCATCAATCTGTCTGAGCTGCGTCCGACGGTTGCCTGCCCGCATCTGCCGGAGAACACCAAGACCGTGGATGAGCTGGGTAAGATTGAAATTCAGCAGTCTGTCATTGGTTCCTGCACCAATGGCCGTATTCAGGATATGCGTGACGCCGCTGCCATCCTCAAGGGAAGAAAGGTCAAGAAGAATGTCCGCACCATTGTGATCCCGGCAACACAGACCATTTATCTGCAGTGCATTGAGGAAGGTCTGGCAAAGATCTTTGTGGAAGCCGGCGCAATTCTGTCCACACCGACCTGTGGTCCGTGCCTGGGCGGTCATATGGGCATCCTGGCACATGATGAAAAGGCTGTTTCCACCACCAACCGTAACTTTGTCGGTCGTATGGGTCATGTTTCTTCTGAAATTTATCTGGCAAACCCGGCGGTTGCTGCAGCATCTGCAGTTGCCGGTTATATCATTGACCCGGCTGAGCTGGAAGACTAAGGAGGTATATGCATCATGAAGGCAAGAGGTTCTGTTTTTAAATATGGCGATAACGTAGATACAGACGTTATCATTCCGGCTCGTTACCTGAACATTGCGGATCCGGTGGAGCTGGCAACACACTGCATGGAAGATATCGACACCGAATTTGTCAAGAATGTAAAGAAGGGCGATATCATGGTAGCAACCAAGAACTTTGGCTGTGGTTCCTCCCGTGAGCATGCACCGCAGGTCATCCGTGACAATGGTATTTCCTGTGTCATTGCATCTTCCTTTGCCCGTATTTTCTATCGTTCCTCCATCAACATCGGCCTGCCGATCATGGAGAGCGAGGCTGCTGCCAATGCTATCAGCGCAGGCGATGAGGTTGAGGTCGATTTTGATACCGGCCTGATTACCGATATCACCACCGGCGAGACATTCCAGGCAGCTGCATTCCCGCCGTTCCTGCAGAATATCATCTCTGCCGGCGGTCTGCTCAAGAGCCTGAAGGAAAGAGAGGATAACAAGTAATGCAGTACAATATTGCGGTCATTAAGGGTGACGGCATCGGTCCGGAAATTGTCACCGAGGCAATGAAGGCACTGGATGTTGTCGGCGAAAAGTTTGGTCATACCTTTAACTATACAGAATGCTATGCAGGCGGCAATGCCATTGATAAGTTTGGCATTCCGCTGCCCCAGGAAACACTGGATGTCTGCAAGGCTTCCGATTCCGTTCTGCTGGGTGCAGTAGGCGGTCCGAAGTGGGACAGTGTTCCGTCGGATAAGCGTCCGGAGCGTGCACTGCTGGGTCTGCGTTCCAACCTGGGTCTGTTTGTCAACCTGCGTCCGGCACAGATGCATGCGGCACTGGCAGATGCATGCCCGATTAAGGAAGAGATCATCGGTGACGGTTTTGATATTCTGGTTTGCCGTGAACTGACCGGTGATGTTTACTTCGGTAAGCGTGGCCGCCGTGAGAGCGAGCTGGGGGAAACCGGCTGGGATGATATGAACTATTCTGTTACCGAGGTAGAACGTATCGGCCGCCGTGGTTTCGATATGGCAATGAAGCGCGGCAAGAAGCTGGTTTCTGTGGATAAGGCAAATGTTCTGGAAACCTCCCGCGTATGGCGTGAGACCATGCACAAGCTGCGTGAGGAATATCCGGAGGTTGAATATCAGGATATGTATGTGGACAATGCTGCCATGCAGCTGGTTCGCAATCCGGGACAGTTTGATGTCATTGTGACCGGCAACCTGTTCGGTGACATCCTGTCCGATGAAGCAAGCATGATTACCGGTTCCATCGGTATGCTGCCGTCCGCTTCCATCGGTGAAACCAAGCTGGGCATGTATGAGCCGATTCACGGTTCCGCACCGGATATTGCAGGCAAGGGCATTGCAAACCCGATTGCAACCATCCTGTCCTGTGCAATGATGCTGCGTTACTCCTTCGGTCTGGGCGAAGAAGCTGACTGCATTGAAGCAGCAGTGGAGAAGGCCCTGAATGACGGCCATCGTACCGCAGACATTGCAAAGCCGGGTGAGAAGGTTCTGTCCACCTCTGAGATGGGTGCGATTGTCTGCGCAAATATCAAGGGCTGATTTGAAAAAAGCATAAAAGATAAGACGGGCTGTCATGTGTGAAGTGATAGCTCGTCTTTTGTATATTGTATTAAGTTTTACAATGCTCATGCATAACTTTTTTTGATTTCTTTTAAAATCTCTACATCTGCCGGACAGAACTGATACGGGTCGATTTCCGCCGGTGTAATCCACCGAATATCGTTATGCTCCAGCTTTTTCGGTGTGCCCTCCAGAATTCTGGCATGGAACAGCGTGAGATGAACTGTCAGGTCAGGATAGTTGTGCGCTACTTCCATGAATACCTCGTTCACAGTGATGGTAACATCCAGCTCCTCCTGGCATTCGCGGATCAATGCCTGTTCCCTGGTTTCACCAGGCTCCACCTTGCCGCCCACAAATTCCCACAGCAACCCGCGAGCCTTATGTGCAGGCCGCTGGCAGATCATAAATCTGTCCTCATTCCAGATGAGAGCGGCGACAACCTCCGTGGTTTTCAGGATTTGGATTGCTTTCTGATATTTTTCCCGTCTCTGCAAATCCATTTCTGTCACGGTATCCAGACGGGACAGGTCACTGTTGTGGGTAAGATCAGCCAGTTTCACGGCAACAGCGATAGGATTATCCCGCAACCCGCGGATATAATCCAAATAAGGGACAGAGGGATCATGTGTCAGGCGGCGTACGGCTTCAATTGCATCGGCCGGAAATCCTTCCGCCTGTAAATCCGCAATGGTAAGGCTGGTATCCTCCACAGTATCATGCAGAAGAGCGGCAATGGTGGTAACTTCCTCCGTCATCTGTTCCGCAAGATGCAGCGGATGATGGATATAGGGCAGACCTGCTTTATCAGTCTGGCCATGATGTGCCTGATATGCCAGCTGCATGGCGCGTTTGGTTTGTGCTGTATAAATCATAAAAAGTACCTCATCAAATCGCATTGCTTTAAAAACCAGTTTTATTGTAGCTCAGACAACAGATTTTTTCAATGCGCTTTAAGGAGGAAGAAAAAAGAAACCAGCAGGCAGGTAAAGAGCTGGTTTCTTTTATGAAGAGAGAAAGTAGATGCAATTCATTGTTTGTACGAATTATAACACAGGATTGGCGGGAAAACTTGTAATATATCGGAGAATTATGGTACAATATCGCCACAAAGGTATGGAAACAAAGGGGTGGAGGGTTTGTCGAAGGAGTTTATTCGCATTGTAACAGAAGATACAGTAGAAATGATTACGGATGATACGCTGCGCGAGATGAAAAGCCATGGCACAGCAGATTTTCCGTTTCAGTATTACAGTGAAACATTTGACTGGAAACGGCTGGAGTCTATTGAATGGCATTGGCATAATGAAATTGAGCTTGTTCATGTTTGGGATGGTGCGATAGAATGCCATATTGGGGAGCAGACCATCTGTATGCAAAAGGGAGATGCCCTGTTCATTAACAGCGGTGTGATTCACCGATATCAGGCCCCAAAAGGTTGTGAACAGTCTAAATGTCAGTTTTCTGATATTGTTTTCTCGCCAGAGCTGATTGCACCCAGCAGTTCTGCGATTTATCGAAACTATGTTCAGCCGATCGTAACACAGGGCCAGCCATTCCTGCTGATTCAGGGAAAGGAAGAATGGGAAAGTAAAACGCTGGAATGTTATCAAATGGTTCAGCAGATTTGTCAGTCAGAACAGGATCTGGCTGAGCTGCGGATTCAGATTGGAATTTCTGAGCTGTGGCTATATTTAGATCGGAAGAGC
>SFJM01000025.1 GCA_004555915.1 Clostridiales bacterium
GCTTGACCAACGGGCCAGAATGGTAGCGGTGATGGGACTTGAACCTATGACCTTCCGGGTATGAACCGGACGCTCTAGCCAACTAAGCTACACCGCCATATTTATATTGCTTTTGTGATGCAACGTTGATTATATTACCGCAAATCCTCCGATTTGTCAAGCGTTTTTTTCATTATTTTTCCGCATGAATAAAATACCGGATACAAATCCGCCATTCTGTGCTAAACTGAATAACAGAATGCTTTGGAAAGGACTACCAAATATGACGGAACAACTTTATGATACAAATCCATACAGGAAAACCTTTACTGCCACAGTCATATCCTGTGAACCATGCAAAACAGGCCGCTGGACTGTGGTGTTGGACCGAACTGCCTTTTACCCGGAGGGCGGCGGACAGCCGGGAGATATCGGTACGCTAAACGATATCCCTGTAACCGATACCCAGATCAAAGACGGCATCATCCTGCATACCACCACCGAACCACTGGAACCCGGTACACAGGCAGCAGGCTGCATTGACTGGAACTATCGTTTTGACCTGATGCAGAACCATTCCGGTGAGCATATCGTCAGTGGCATTATTCACGCAGATACACAGGCCAATAATGTTGGTTTTCATATGGGTAAGGATAGGATTACCATTGATTTTGACCTTCCTCTGTCCCCCGACAAACTGCCGGAATATGAACGGCTTGCCAATCAGGCCATCTGGGACAATCTCCCGACACAAATCACTTACCCTGATGCGGCAGCCCTTCAGGCTTTGGATTACCGGTCAAAAAAAGAGCTGTCCGGAAAAGTCCGTATCGTCACCTTTCCCGGTTATGATACCTGTGCCTGCTGCGGCCTGCATGTACAGCATACCGGTGAAATCGGCCTGATCCAGTTGATTTCCCTGCAAAAACATAAATCCGGCAGCCGCATTGAAATGCTCTGCGGACAGCGTGCATGGGAATACTCCCATGCCATTCGTGCACAGAACCATGCCATTTCTGTCGCACTGTCTGCCAAACCGCTGGAAACTGCCGCCGCTGTACAGCGCCTGAAGCAGGAAAACAGCCAGCTTGCCGCCAGAATCAGTGCATGGGAAACCGCTGCATTTGAAAAGAAGGCAATGGAACTGCAAAATTCCGGCAATGTTGTCCTGTTTGAGGATGGCCTGGAGCCATTCAGCGTGCGCAAACTGGCAGTTGCTGTCATGGAAACCTGCGGCGGCTGGTGTGCTGTCTTTTCCGGTTCGGATAAAAATGGCTATAAATATGCCGTTGGTGAACTGGATGGGGATACCCGTGCAATCGTCAAAGCCATGAATCAGGCTTTAAACGGCCGGGGCGGTGGAAAACCGTTTCTCGCGCAGGGCAGTGTACAGGCTTCCCGTGCGGAAATTGAAGCATTTTTCGCTGATCTGACAAAAGCATAAGCATGGAGCAATATCATGGCACGCAAACAACTACCTGAAACATACCGCTACTATATGCTGAACAAACCTGCCGGCTGTGTGTCTGCCTGCCGGGATGCACAGCATCCAACTGTACTGGATTGCTTCCCGCCGGAAGAACGTGCCGGTTTATTTCCCATGGGCAGGCTGGATAAAAATTCCGTTGGCATCCTGCTGATTACTGATGACGGAAAGCTCAACCGCCGCCTTCTTGCACCGGAAAACCACATCGAAAAACAGTATCAGGTCTGGGCAGTGGGTAAAATCTCCCAAGAAAAGCTAAACCTGCTGCAAAACGGTATTGTCGTCAAGGGGCTGCAGCAGCCACTAAAGGCGCAATCTGTGCGTATGCTCAAACAGGAAAAGCTCTGTGACATACCGGTCCCGATTTTTGAAAATCGGAAATCTCTGCTAATGGAACAGCCGGAGCTGTCGGTTTGCTGTCTGGAAATCATCCTGACAGAAGGCAAACGGCATGAAATCAAGCGGCTGCTGGAAGCCATTGGCTGTATGGCGGTTGCCCTGAAGCGGATCAGCTTTGCCGGTATTGCGCTGGATGAAGCCCTACTGCCCGGTACATACCGAAACATAACAGAGCAGGAACGAATGCTCCTGCTCAGTCTGGGTCAAAATGCAAATGCTTCAAATTCCCGCGGCGTAAACCGGTGATAAATCATGTGCCCGAATTCTTTATGCAGGCAGTACCGATAATGATCCGGTACTCCGTCTGTGAAATAAATCAGATAATCAAATTCCTCATTTTCGGATTTTTCCACTGTCACATGGTCGGAAAACCGGTGAAATACCGCTAAAACCTCCTCTATGGTACAATGCCCATCCCGCATGCAGTCAATAAATGCTTCCAGAAAACCGTTGTTTTCCACATGCGCATGAACATAAGCGGTGCCTTCCTTCGGAACGGTCAGACAGAACAGATCCTCTTTATGGGAGAACGTCACCGTTCCCAGTTCCTCTGCGGCATAGGCCGCAAAATCCTGCAATGCAGTTTCCAGCTGCGGAACCGTAAGCTCGGTTCCCAGCAAATGGTTGATGGCTTCCGCAGGATAATACAGGTTGCATGCTGTATCGGAATAACCCAGCTTAATCTGGGATTCCTTCACCAGACCAATCAGATTCTGCTTTAATTCTTCAAAATACATCTATCAAATCACTCCTTCTGGCAGATTCGCTTGTCCTGCCGGAATACCTTCCAGTAAATTCCCACACAGATTAAGGCAGACAGCGCAGAGCCTGCCGGTGCCGCTATGCCCATCGGGAACAGGGTATCCGGGAACCAGATCGAAGCCAGATATGCCCCCGGGATACGCATGAGCAGGATGGACGCAATGTTATGGATAAACGAAAAAATAGATTTTTCATAGGCACAGAAATATCCGCTGAAACAGAAATGGATACCGGCAAACATACAATCGGTTGCATAAGACCGCAGATACTGTCCGCCATAGACAATGACCGCGGTTTCTCTGGTGAACAGGCCTACCACCGGTTCCGAAATAAACTGAATGATGACACTGACAACAAATCCAAAGCCAACTGTTATCATGATACTGTATTTCAATGTATCCAAAGCACGCCGATGCAGTCCCGCACCAATATTCTGGGCGGAAATGGCGGAAACAGCAGAAAGCATGCTGGAAGGCACCAGGAACAGGATACCGATAATTTTTTCCACAATGCCCACGGCGGCGGCAATTTCCACACCGCGCATATTGGCAATCACCGTGATGACAAGGAAGGATACCTGAATCAGGCCATCCTGCAATGCAACCGGGAAACCGATTTGCAGCATCTGGATGCCCAGCTGTTTTTGCGGTACTAGATGCTGCAGGGACAGATGGATGCCCATATCCTTTCGCACAACCACAATGCAGGCGAAAATCACGCTGCAGGTCTGGGCGAATACCGTCGCCAGCGCCGCACCAACGGCCTGCATCTGGAACATGCCGATCAATATATAATCCAGCAGAATGTTGATGGCACAGGCTGCCGCCACAAAATACATCGGTGTTCTGGAATCGCCCAGACCGCGGAACACCGCACTGATGATATTATAGGCAGTAATCACCGGAATACCCAGAAAACAGATAGTCAGATATGCCTGTGTCTGCTCCAGTGATTCTGGTGGAACCGACATGACCTGCATAATCGGATGAATCAGTGCAATCAGCACGACACACATGGCAATGGAAATCCCAAGGAAAAGGGTAATGGTATTGCCAATGGTACGGGATACCCGTTCCATCATTTTGGCGCCCACAGCCTGACTGATGAGTACCGTACAGCCCATGGCCAGTCCCACCAGAATGACGGTAATCATATGCATCATCTGGCTGCCCACGGAAACTGCCGTGGTAATGGCAGCACCATTATATAAGCCGACAATAAATAAATCCGCAAGACCATACAAGGTTTGCAGAAAATAGGAAAGAAAAAACGGTATAGAAAAGCGTATCAGGTTTTTCCATACACTTCCCTCTGTCAAATTCAAAGCCATACTGTCCCTCGATTCGTATTAATCATTTCAAAAGCATATCCATTGTAGCACAAACTGTCCCAATGCACAAATTGATACAGAAGAAAACCCGGCAGCCCCCGAAAATCTATGGTATAATAGAAAAAATATGATTGGTTCACAAGGAGTGCATGTATGAAACGATTTTCTTTTTTCCTGATCCCGCTTTTGCTGACCGTTCTGTTTATTCCGGGCTGTTCTGTAGAGCTTGGCACACAGGCTCCGTCCACCTCCTATTCCCTTTCGGAGATTCCGGATTATTCCGGAGATCCCTATGTGGAAATCCATGACAACCAGCCGGATTTTGACGAGGATGACCTGACAGAGCAATCCTTTGAAACATACAGTGAGCTGGATGACCTTGGGCGCTGCGGTGTTGCGTATGCCAATATCGGTTCCGACCTGATGCCGACGGAAAGCCGTGGCTCTATCGGTTCTGTCAAGCCCTCCGGCTGGCATACTGCGAAATACGATTGTGTGGACGGCAAATACCTGTACAACCGCTGCCACCTGATCGGATACCAGCTGACCGCTGAAAATGCCAACAAACAAAACCTGATTACCGGTACCCGGTATCTCAATGTCACCGGTATGCTGCCATTTGAAAACATGGTGGCAGACTACATCAAGGAAACCGACAACCATGTACTCTATCGTGTGACACCGTATTATGAAGGGGATAATCTGGTTGCCAGCGGCGTACAGATGGAGGCAAAATCCGTGGAGGATGACGGCGAAGGCATCCTGTTCAATGTCTATTGCTATAATGTGCAGCCATTTGTCTGCATTGATTACGCCACCGGTAAAAGCTGGCTGGAATCGGAGGACAAGCCGGACACTGCTTCCTCCTCCGGTAAAACCACTTATGTTCTCAACACCAGCTCCAAAAAGTTCCATGAGCCTGACTGCGGTGGTGTCAAACAGATTGACCAGAGCAATAAGGAAACCGTCACCGACACGCGGGACAGCCTGATTCAGTCCGGCTATTCCCCCTGCGGCATCTGCAAGCCGTAAAAAATGTAAAATATAAAAAGAATCATCGTGGTCTGAAGCAGATTGCGATGATTCTTTCTTTTTATACTATTGCTTCCAGTTCCTGCAGGGAATGCGCAATCCGACCGGTTCCTTCAAAAAAGCCGGCATTCCAGATGCGCTGGGGTTCCCTGGTCTCCGACACCATGAACTGAATGCGGAAGGTAAAATCCGCATATTCCAGACCGAATACCGTAAAGGGATGCTCCTCCGCGGCAACCACCTGCATGGTATCCCGCCGGAAACAGGGATACCTGCCCTGAAACCCATACTGGTGCAGCAACTCCGTGACCTGCCTGCGTTCTGCTGCAATTTTGGTATTTAAAACAATCCCATAATCCCGCTCCGGATAACCGGATGCGGCCTGAGACAGCTTTTTCCAGATGACCCGGTACAATTCCCGACGCTCCGGCTTCGCCAGCTCCTTTGCCAGCCGTTCCGTCATATCCCGATCGTGCTGCTCCTGATATTGACACAACAGGGACAGATAGGCGGTGTCTCCGGCCTGTTTTGCCAGCAGTGCCATGCAGTCCAGTCCCTCCTCGCTGTCCGGATAAAAATCCAGCTCCTCATGGATGGGAGACCAGTACCGGAATGGGGCAAAGGTCATCAGCGGAAGCAGCTCCTGCTCCGCCGTATTGCAGCTTTCCGCTCCGATATAGCTCCATTTGTCATAAATCGTGCCGATGATATACACCAGCTGCCGCCACTGCTCCTGTCCATCCCGCCAGAAATGCCCGATGGTATGGTACTGATACAGCTGTCGCACCTCCTGTGCCTGCTGATACTGCAAGGTCAGCAGTGTTCCATCCGGCCTGCGCAGAACCAGCCCGCTGCCCTGTGGCCCCTGTACGGTTTCCACTGTTGTTCCCATGGGAAATTCGGTTTTCAGTTCCCCGATTGCCGTACATTCCGTCAGGATAAAATAATACTCCAGCGCATCATTCATCATATAGGGAATGTACATATCATTGGGATTGCCCTCCAGACAGCGCAGCAGCTCCAACGCTCCGCAGTCAATCAGCTCCCGGATACAGCTTTCCAGCTGTTTCTCTGTTACCTTGCTTTGATTCATTTCAGTTTCCTCACGACAAACGCCTCCATATTTCATCAGATGTATAGTATAGCACAAATCCCGGTTTTTACCAAAACAAAAAGCAACTGCCCCGTTTTGGAGCAATTGCTTCTGTTTCCATATCCGGATATGTACTTAGCCTTCTACACAGAACTTCAGAGCAGCCTCTGCAGCGGATGCAGCATCCGGTGTGTAGCAGTCTGCGCCAATCTGCTCGCAGAAGGTCTGGGTAATCGGTGCGCCGCCGATCATAACCTTTACCTTGCCGTTCATCTCGGAAGCCTTCACTGCGTCAACCACGTTCTTCATCTCACCCATGGTGGTGGTCAGCAGTGCGGAGCAGCAAATCAGGGATGCATCATTTTCACGTGCGGCATCCAGGAAGGATTCAACCGGAACATCCACGCCCAGGTCGATGACCTTCAGGCCCTTGCCTTCCATCATCATGCGGACAAGGTTCTTGCCGATGTCATGCATGTCGCCCTTTACGGTGCCCAGAATAACGGTGCCCTTATCCTCTACGCCAGCTTCTACCAGATACGGCTTGAGTACTTCCACACCACGGTTCATAGCACGTGCTGCGACCAGAACCTCCGGCACGAATACTTCATTGTTCTTGAACTTGGCGCCGATGATGTCCATGCCTGCCAGCAGACCGTCCTGCAGGATGGTGCTTGCCGGAATGCCTTCCTCCAGCGCCTTGGTAACAGCAGCCTTTACCTTCGGTGCGCGGCCCTTCTGCAGCCATTCGCTGATTTCATTTAAAACTTCACTCATAGTCACTCTCTCCTTTTGAGCCAATCAATCTGATGCTTGTATTGTACTATGGGTGTTGTTTTTCTTCTTGTACACAATTGCCGTTTTTGGTACATTTTTACCGACTTTCCTGTTTGTTTGTCCAATCCTCCACTTCACAGGGAATGCTGCGGAATTTCCGGTTGGTATAGTCCGCTTCAATCCGGCTGTGGGGCGGGCAGGTCAGGAACCTCCCGTCATCCCATGGTCCATTGACCACCGCATCCAGATATGTCATACTGCCTTCCACCTTTTCAAACTGCCAGCCGAAATCCTCTGCCGCCTGCCGTGCATAGGCTTCATGGGCCGGATTTTCCCCACACGGGCAGGTAATATAGCCGCAATGCTGATAATTGGTCATCCAGGTATTGGTGCATTCCATCAGATAATCCGCATTTTCCTCCCCATACTCCTGTACATATTCCTCCCGCTGGAGCCGGTAGTTTTCCTTTGAGGGAGTAAAGGCCTGTTCAATCCAGCCCCGATTGTACCAGTAGATGCCGGGCAGCTTATGGAACAGCTCCCGGTACCGTTCCGCGGAGCCAAGGAATAAAGAAATACAATCGTCACAGCGCGGGACAATCACCGGCAGGCTTCTGCTGCGCAGGCCGATGACACCATTGGAGCACAGGCCATAGGCAAGGACAATCGCCTCAAACCGCTGGCTGGGACGCAGCTGTTCATTTTCCCGTTCGATGGCATCAATATTCTTCTGTAACTCTGACCTGAGGATGTCCGGCGTATCATGCAGTCCCTGCCGCTGCCACCAGACCCGCACCATATGCCTGCTGTCTGCCGCAAGACGGCTGATTTCCCGGTTCATTACCATACATCCTATGATCGCAATACGCATATCTGTCCCTCCACCGTTCATTCCTGTTGTCCTACAGTATAGCGTCAACCGTCCCTATGCGCAAGCATTTTTGCTGTTTCTGTCAATTTCATGCAATAAAATACAATTGTTATACTGTTCTGATACAATCGTTCTATCATCCGATGCTGCTGCATGGTATAATAGAATGTAAACTGACCGGGTGCTTTCCCGTCCCCTGCCGCACCCGGAGAAAAGAGGATGTTTCATGAAGCTTGCCATAGGTATTGATACCGGCGGCACCTGTACCGATGCAGTTTTATACGATTTTGATTCACGAAAAATCATCAGCCATAACAAGGCATTAACCACATACGATGACCTGACCCGTGGCATTCTGGAAGCGCTGGATGGTCTGGACCCGGCGCTGTGCCGGCAGGCTTCGGTCGCCGGTCTGTCCACCACCCTGTCCACCAACGCCTGTGTGGAGGGCAAATTCCGCCGTCCCCGGCTGCTCCTGATGGGCATTGACCGCAAGGGGATCGAACGCTTTGGCGCGGATTACGGCTTTACCGACCCGGATGACATCCGGTATCTGCCCTGTAAGACTACCATCACCGGACAGATTGTGCAGGAGCCGGACTGGGATTTCCTGCGCAACCATGCACAGGAATGGTTTTCTGAGGTGGAAGGCTGTGCCATCTGTGAAATCTATGGCACAAGGAACCATGGGATACTGGAGAAAAAAGCGGCTCAGATTATCCATGAAACTACCGGGCTGCCGGTTGTCTGTGCCAGCTCCCTGTTCAGCGGTTTATCCAGTCTGGAGCGTGCTGCCAGCGCCGTACTCAATGCCGGATTGCTCCCCCTGACCCGGAATTTCCTCGATGCGGTACAAACCGCATTCCGTGACCGTGACATCCATGCGGAAATTTTCCTTGTCCGTTCGGACAGCAGCCTGATGGGGATGCAGTATTCCGCGGAGCATGCGGTGGAAACCCTGTTATCCGGCCCGGCAGCGTCTGCACTGGGTGGCAGCGCATTGGCAGGACAGGCCTCTGCTGTGGTTGTAGATATCGGCGGCACCACAACCGATATTGCGCTGATTGAAGATCATGCCCCGCTGCTTTCTGAGGACGGCATCCGGGTAGGCCAGTGGAAAACACTGGTCAAGGGTCTGTTTGCCTCCTCCTTTGCCCTGGGAGGTGACAGCGCGGTTCGATGGGACAAGCATGGCAATTTAACCCTCGGTCCGGACCGTGTCATTCCGCTGTGTGTCCTTGCGGAGCGGGATCCGCAGATTGTCCCGGTTCTGCAGGAACAGGTATATCGTGTGCCAACCCACACCCTGCCGCTGCATGAATTTCTCACCCTCAACCGTACCGACTGGCGTACCCTTTCCCTGTCGGAACCGGAAATCCGGCTGTGTACGCTGCTGGAAAACGGCCCGCTTAATCTGCAGCAGGCAGCAGACGCGCTGGGAATCGACAAATACAATCTTCACACCCAGGCGCTGGAGCGTTCCGGTGTTATCCTGCGCAGTGGTCTGACGCCGACGGATATCATGCATATTCGTGGGGATTATACCCGTTTCTGCCGGGAAGCTTCGATTCCTGCGGCACGCTTTGCCGCACAATCCCTCCATCTGAGCCTGGAACAGCTTTGCTCGGATATTTACACCCAGGTTTCCCATATGGTCTTTGTTGCCGTGTCCAAAATGCTGCTGGAGCACGCCTCTCCCTATTACCGTAAGCATGGCTTTGACGAGGGCATGGAGCAGCTGCTGGAGATGCAATGGAATAGCCGGAATGATTCGGAGCCTTCCATGCTGCAATACCGGTTCCGTTCCAATGCGGTTCTGGTGGGCATCGGCGGCCCGGTGCATCTGTTTCTGCCGGAAGCCGCACGGGCACTGGGAGCGGAATGCCTGATTCCTGACTGTGCCGCTGTAGCCAATGCGGTGGGCGCCATCACCGGACAGATGGTTTCCTCCAAATCCGCAGAGATCCTGCCCCACGGTCTTTCCCCTGAGGACGAAGATCAGGGAGATTATGCCGTCAGTTACGCGGGAGATACCAGATTTTTTGCAGAGGAAGCCGATGCTGTCGCATGGATTGCCGGTGAGCTGCGCCGGGATACAGCAGCGGACCTGCGTGCGCAGGGGGCTGTGGGTGTCCTTTCCTTCCGTGTCCGTCAGGATGACATCACCGCACCGGCTTACAGCGGCCTGATGAAAATTGCAACCCGCATTACCGTGACGGCGGAAACCAATCTTACTTTGACAACCGATGAGGAGAATTGTTATGTTTGAATTACGTATCTGCTCCGGCGAGCATACCATCACTGTCCCTGCACAGGAAGGGCAGCTGGTCAGCGAGCTGCTGCAGCAAAATATTCCCTCCTTTGCCCTGCCCTGTGCAGGCAACCACACCTGCGGCAAATGCCGTGTCAAAATGGAGGGTATGCTTTCCCCGCTTTCCGAAGGCGAAAAACGTGTTTTGAGCCAGGAGGAAATGGAAAACGGCATCCGCCTTGCCTGTGCCTGCACCATCACCGGCAATGCCACCGCAACGCTGCACGAGGAAACCGCTTCCAAGATTATCGCATGGTATCAGACACCGGCATATCCGCGCACGGAATCCGGTTATGGTTTTGCCGTGGATATCGGCACCACCACCGTGGCCGTCCAGTTGATTGACCGGAAAACCGGTACCATCCTTGCGGAACGTCTGGCGGAAAATGCCCAGCGTGGCTATGGTGCGGATGTCATCTCCCGCATTGAAGCCTGCAAAACCGCCGGACTGGACACATTATCTGACCGCATTGCCCACCAGCTGGAGGAAATGGCACAGGAATGCCTGCAGGAAACTGGTATATCGGAAATTGCGGAATCGGTTGTCACCGGCAATTCCACCATGCTGCATTTATACGAGGGGCTTGATCCGGCATCCCTTGCGGTTGTCCCCTTTGATGTCCAGTCCTATTTCGGCTGCTTCAGCCGCAGGACACTGGCGGGCGCTCCGGTATACCTGCCGCGCTGCATCGGTGCCTATGTGGGTGCAGACATTGTCTGTGCGATTCTGGCGGCTGATGTGACAGGACATGGTACCCAGCTGCTGGCGGATATCGGCACCAATGGCGAGATGGCGCTGGTACATGACGGCAAGCTGCTGTGCTGTTCCACCGCTGCCGGTCCTGCCTTTGAGGGTGCCGGACTCAGCTCCGGTATGCCTGCCGCTGCCGGCGCCATCCGGGCGGTTCAGCTGACGGAAGATGATACCATCTCCTACGAGGTCATTCAGGACGAACCCGCCGCAGGTATCTGTGGTTCGGGCATTCTGGATGCGCTTGCCGTCATGCTGGAAAGCGAAGTCATGGATGATTCCGGTTATCTGGAGCTGGAGGATGAAGAGGACTGGCCGGTGGGTGACAGCGGTATTTCCATTACCCAGAAGGATATCCGCCAGATTCAGCTGGCAAAATCCGCGGTCTGCGGCGGTCTGCTCACCCTGCTGGAAAAGGAGGATATCCCGGTGGACGAGGTCTCCCGCTTTGTGGTTGCCGGAGGCTTTGGCAATACCATGAATCCGGTTTCTGCGGCAAAAATCGGCCTGTTTCCCGCAGGATTGCAGCCGAAAACCGCCTTTATCGGCAACGGCGCACTGGGCGGCGCCGCCATGCTGCTGATGAACCGCGACCTTCGCGAGGAAGCCAGCCATCTGGCACAGGAGGCAGAGGAGCTTTCTCTTTCCACCTGCGCGGAATTTATGGATTATTACATTGACTGCATGGCATTTGATACATTTTAACCTTTCATACAGACGCAAAGAAGGCACGCCGCGGCGTGCCTTCTGTTTTTCGCTTTTTTACTTGTTGTAATACTCGTCCACTGCCGCAAAGAATGCGTCAATGTTGTCCCAGCTGGACATCGGTGGAATATCACAGCCGGAGGAAATGACAAAATTCGGATGCTCACAGCACTGTTCCATGACTGTCAGCGTTGCTTCCCGGACGGATTCCGGCGTGCCGTTGCGGAACTGGCCTGCCGGGTCCACATTGCCCATGCAGATGACATCCGCCGGAACCTTGGACATGATTTCCTTCATGTCTACGGCATTGCCAAAGTGGTAAGCATTTGCCTTGCTGCTCAGGATGGACTCCAGGGTGACATTGGCGGTATTGCCGCAGTTGTGGTAAATCACGGCAAAGTTTTCGTCACGGACCTCCTCAATAATCCGCTTGCAGTAATCGCCGGAGAACTCCACAGCCAGAGTCGGGGACAGCAGGCCTGCCAGCGGTTCTGCAATGACAACGCCATTTGCACCAACTGCCTTATATGCCTTGATGTACTTGATGATAAACTCGGTTGCTTTTTCCAGCACCACATGTGCCATGTCCGGCTCATCATAGCAATAGATCAGGGACGAGGTGACATCCATCAGACGGCCTGCCAGTGAGAACGGGCCGATAACACCGGCAAATACCGGGCGGTCGGTAATCAGCTCCAGTGCCTTTTCAATGGCATCAATATAAATCTGCGTGCGTCCTGCACCGATTTCCGGCACTTCCAGAGCCTCTGCCGCTTCCATACGCTCGTCTTCGTCAATTTCGGTATCCAGAACCGGGCCAATGACCGTCGGTACCTCATCGTCGGATACACGGATGGGGGCACCGAAGCACTCTGCCTCAACCGACAGGTCCATCAGGCTCACCGAAGCGCCCGCGTTCGGGGTGCGGTCTGCCACAGCCTTCATGCCCTTGGCCTGCAGGTCGCTGTCATTGATGAGTTCCTTTACCGTAATGCCCATCAGCTGGATGGACGGGAAGGACAGCACCGGAAGCGCCTTTTTTACCGGAGCCTCCAGCAGTTCTCTGGTCCACTGATCCATATTCATTTTCATGTTGATTCACCCTTTTGTTGAAGTTATGTTAAAAACCTTTTGTTGTTGTGCACTTGCGTTGTTTGCACGGTATTTTCCGGGCGGTATACCCACCTGCCGCTTGAAAATCCGGGTAAAATAGCTCTGGTCATCAAAGCCTACGGCACACGCGATTTCCGAAAGAGACATGTCGCTGCGGTGCAGGTACATTTTGCTCCGTTCAATGCGCAGCCGGTTGGTATATTCGGTAAACGTACAGCCCAGCTCTTCCTTTAAAATACGGCACAGATAGGATTTGGACAGATGCACCTGTCGGGCAGCCTGCTCCAGTGTGAGCTTTTCTGCCAGATGCTCCTGGATATAGGCAGACAGCTGCTGGATGGTATTGGGATGCTTGGCATCATTCAAATCAAAAACCAGATCGAAAAATTTGTGCAGCATCACACCCAGCCAGGCATCCAGCGCATCGAAATCCCGCAGCCGTTCCATTTCCATTACACTGGTATCACACAGCGAAAAAATCACATTCACATCCGCGCCGCCATCGGCAGCCGCACGGGACATCAGTGTAATCAGCTCCCGAATCCGCAGCTTGAGCAGCAGGAAATCCGTACCAACGGCGGAATACAGCTCAAGCAATAATCCATTGAGCAGCTGCTGTGCCTTTTGTTTGTTACCGGTCCGGATCAGGTATTGCAGCTGCCGTTCATCCTCCAGCGGATAACGGATGTATTTTTCCTCCTGCGCCGCCAGATACATGGTCTGCAGGGTTTCCGCCTGTATGCTGGAATCCACTGCTGACATCATCTGTCCGCCGGCAAGATAGCCGCAGACAGCAAAGATGATGTCCTTCATTGCCTGTGCCCGCTGCTCAGACAATACCGGAATCCGGCTGTCCTCTCCCGCCGAAAGCCGGACAGTCCCCTGTTCCTTCTCCAGAATAAACGGCCCGGTTATCATGGCATATTCACGCTGCAGTCTCGGCTGGCGCAATATGGTAGCAAGGTATGCAAACCCGCAGGGACAATGGTACAGGTAATGCCCGTTCCACCGGGCTGCTTCCTCACAGCCGGACCGATGTACCTGTTCCGCCTGGCAGACCTGCTGCTCCTGCAGCATACAGGCACATTGAAATGGCTGCCGGCAAAACTGTTTTTCGGTGGCATCCAGCAGTGTGCAGCGAACGCCGGTCAGCGCAGCAATGGTATCACAATAATGCTGTACCTGTTCCTGAAACGCCATGGATGCCACCTCCTTTACCTAAATCTATGATTAAAATCCACCGTAAACCTTTGCGATTTCTTCCTTTGCAATCTGTACCCAGCGGTAAACGTTGTTCGGGTTGTTCGCAATGGTATGATTATCCTTCATAATCAGTTCCACATGGTTGCCACAGCGCTTGCAGTCAGTCAGGACCTGATGCAGGCGGGTACGGATATGATCCTCATCAATCACCGGAACCGCAATATCCGTGGGGCTTACCTTGTGGCAGAACACATAATCTCCACCCAGAATCTCACTCATCTTC
Source organism: Clostridiales bacterium (assembly GCA_004555915.1). Classification (GTDB taxonomy): domain Bacteria; phylum Bacillota; class Clostridia; order Oscillospirales; family Butyricicoccaceae; genus Butyricicoccus_A. Next base: position 14,096 of record SFJM01000025.1, read on the forward strand.
GGAATGTCAGCCCACTGGGAAACCGATACACGGCGCAGGCGCGGCAGCTGCTTGACATACTCCCAGCGTCTGTCCAGACCTTCACAGCAGCCATAATAGTTCAGGCCAAACCGATCTGCCAGCTTCAGCTGGTATGGCAGTACGAATTCCGCGAACATTTCCGGGGAAACCTCGCTGGTTTCCTGGCTTTCATGGAAGCCCCAGATATCCATTGCGCTGTTCGGCATCGCAGCGGCAGCATTCAGGTCGTTGGTAATGCCCAGTCCGCCGGAGCCCACATAGCAGTTGCCGGTATTCGGAGTAAACAGCTTGTTGGCCTCCAGATAGTCAATCATGGACATATAACCTTCGGTGAAGCGTGCCAGAATCTCATGCATCTTCTCATCGTAGTCATAGAAATCATACAGCATGCTTTCCAGGCCGCGCAGGTCTGCATACGGATGGGTCAGCTCCAGGCCCCACCACCACCAGTGGCGGCGTTCCACGGTCAGGATGCCATCAAATACATCATGGGCAATGGCAGTGTATGCATCAGTTGCTTCCCAGTCAATGGTGATCTGCGGGATTTGAATCAGCTCGGCAACATCGAAGTCATTCTCCATCATGTCATCCGTGATCGGCGCTTCCCATGTATAGGCCTCGCCGCCCTTGACATCACCGATTACCTTCTTTTCCACGCCCCACATGGTATTGTGAGCCTGATACGGGATGTAGAACTTGGCTTCAATGGGCTTGTCACACTTGATCTTCTCTGCGTAGATGATTTCCTTGTGCAGCCACATTTCCCATTCCTGTGCCATTTCACCTTCACACTCACAGGTGAATTCCATGGGCAGCAGCTCATTCCAGCCATTTTCCAGATCCACATAGATCATCGGGCGGGAATCCTTCAGGTCGTTATGGTCGCGCCACAGCTTCATCAGCTCATCCTGCTCCGGACGTGCTGCATATCCAGCCATTTTCTTTGCCAGCTCCTGCAGAATGGCCTTGTCATGCTCACTCATGACGGCCTGTTCCTTTGTCCAGCCATGCATAAAGATATTACCGTTGGTACACTGGTCAAATCTCATAAAAATGCCTCCTGTCACAGTCATTTTAAAGAAACAATTGTTGTCATTCTGTTTGCAGATTTTCCTGTCCTGAATCTGTTTTCTGTATCATACCACAGAAAAACACGCTTTTCAACCAGTGGAATATCATCCAAAAAAATGACTTTGTGCATTTTATCGTCCAAAAAATCACACGAATTATTGTGTATTTTTGCTAAAAAGTATTCCATTTTTTTGGTTTTATCTCCTATTATGTTTGTTTTTATAAAAATACTTTTGAAAAATGCGCATTTCGTGGTATACTAAAACAGATGAAAAAAAATTGCAGCATCTTTTCAGAGAAAAAGATGATTATTTTTCGAAAGTTTTTAACCATCTTTCGTATGGATTTTTTCCTTCCGGAGGTAACCCCCTATGCTTCGACAAAATGAACCCGGTGTATTATCCGGCTCAGAATATTTTTTTAATACCGTGACTGCCCAGAAGCTGAACCTGTTCTATTCCGTCAGCCTCTGCGGGCATTATTACTGCGATGAACACTACTGTATTGAGCGGGATTATCTGGATGTCCTGCTGGTTATGCTGGTGGAAAAAGGTTCGATCCAGCTGCATTATCACGGCAAAGAGTATACTGCCTCAGCCGGTGACATGCTGCTGTTTGACTGCGCGGTACCACACCGGTACACGGCGGATCCCTACGCAGAATTTTACTGGGTGCATTTTTCCGGCGCGAACAGTCTGGATTTATATCACTTTCTGACCCGTGAAAACGGAAGTGTCCTGTACCACGCACCCCATACACAAAAGTCAGCCACGCAGATCCGCAATCTGGTACGCCAGTTTGCCACCAACCAGCTGATCCGGGATTCCGAGCATTCCCGTCTGCTGTACAATGCCATGTGCTATCTGATGGAAACCAACAGCCTTGAGACAGCCCTGCCGGAAAACAGTCCGACTCAACAGGCAGTCAAGTATATCCAGTCCCATCTGGGCGAAGATCTGAGCCTGAAACGGTTGTCCGCTGAGGTACATCTGAGTCCCTCCCATCTGATCCGGGTCTTTCGCTCCAACCTGCACTATTCGCCCCATGAATATATTGTCCGCATGCGGCTGGACCGCGCCAAATACCTGCTGAAATCCACAGATATGCCCATCAAGGCCATTGCCGCTGAGGTGGGCTATGGAACAGAATCCAGCTTTACCGGCGCATTTACCGAAAAAATCGGGGTTTCTCCCCGCAAATTCCGCGAGCTCCCGCTGGGATAGGCATAAAAGAAGGCACAGGCCAATCCGGTCTGTGCCTTTCGTATGTTCGCCTTGTTATGCCAGCTCCAGAATGCGGTAGGTGTAATGGCTTTCCTCCATCAGCCGGAGATATGGCTTTGGGTCAAAATATTCCGGAGAGAATACGCCTGCGTCCTTCCAGATTCCACGTCCGATCAGTTCAATTGCCAGTGCCGCACCAAAGCCGGTCTGTGCTGTCACCGCCTGGTTGTGCCATACCCGCATGGATTCCTGGTTGTCAAATGGCTGGTACAGGAAATACTCCTTGCGCTTTCCATCCTTTTTGCCGATGCAGTGCACCCCCACCAGCATTTTGCCTTCCATTTCATCACCGATATCCTTGGGCTGGGGCGCACAGGCCGCCACCACATCCCGCGGAATCACATCCGCACCATCCACATGCACCGGATGCAGGCTTCGCAATCCCAGCTTATCCAGTACCTTCAAGGCGGTAATCAGGTTTTCATCCAGGCTGATTTTAAAGGTTGCCCGTTTCAGGCCGTACTGCTTCAGATAGCGTGCCATGGTGACCACTTCCTCATGCTCCACCTTGACCAGCGTGTTTTTTCCCACACCCTCCGGCATGTCAAAGGTTTCCTTTCCTGCAAAAGCCGGTTCCACTACGAATCCGCCCTTGTCCTCGTCATATTCCACATTGGGATTCATGACCTCATCCAACACGGTCCAGACATTGAAGCCAAAGGTAATATCATCCGGGTCAGCTCCCGGAATGGTCAGGTTGCCGCCATCCTTGACATGAACCTCGGTCAGCTCATCCAGCAGCTCCGTGGCGGCATATTTTGCAAAGACATTGACGACGCCGGGGTCAATCCCCATGCAGATCACTGCCATTTTGCCCTTTTCCCTCCAGGCTTCATGGCGGTCAAAGTTATATTTGGTCATCGGCTCCGTATAACTGTTCTCAATGCCTGTACCATAGGCCGGATGTTCCATCGGAACCGACCAGGTGCCCATACTGCCGTAATTGGCTCCTGCTGCAAAGGCGGCATCAAAAATATGGTTGCTGGCAAAGGGCGGCGCGGCATCCATGATAAAATCAATCCCATGTGCCTGTGCCAGTTCAGCCATGGCTTCGGTATCGGTTGCATTGACCTGTTCCGCTTCAAACCGTGCATCGCCATGCAGCATGCCTGCCACCTGCCGGGCACGTTCCACATCGAAATCACATACCAGCACATATTCCAGCCAGTCTCCCTTCGGGTCACGCCACTGCAGCACCTTGACGATGCTTTCTCCAACCGCACCGGCACCAACCAACATCATTCTCATAACAGGTTCCTCCTCACATATCATCTGTGGATTCCCATCTTACCCGAATATGAAATTCCCCTGAACATACAAAAAGAGGGGCACAGACAGAGCGACTACTCGCTCCATCTGTATCCCTCTGTCCTTTTACCAGTTGGTTCTAGCCTCGTAGGTGATGCCGCAGTGTTATCCCGGCATGCTCTCCAAAGATTCGTCCGATTGTCTTTCTTTTGCCTGTCAGTTTCCGCGGGAGTAAGATGCACCTCCCGGTTTGCTTCTTCGGCCCTGTGTCCTGCCACAGCGTCTAGGACAATCCTCATCCGACATATTCGATTTGACCCTATTATACCTTATTCCCCCACTTTTTTCAAATGCTTTTCACCTCATTTTTCCATAGCTCGTATTTGTTCCGCTATTTTTCAGATTGCTATGGCGGGGAACCGGCGGGAGTGGTACAATAGAAGCCGAAAAAAATCTGTTTGAGGAGGCATCGGAATGGATGACCTGATCTTTGAACAAACCAGGCTGGGCATTATCCTGAAACAGTCCGGGAGCAATGCAGCCTTTCAGACGGTGCCGGAGACATGGCAGGGACAGCCGGTTATCGGCATCGGCAAATATGCCTTTGCCAATCAGACCCAGCTCCGGCGTGTGACGCTGCCGAAACACATCAATTCTATTGACAACCATGCATTTTACAACTGCTCAAATCTGGAGCAGCTCACCCTGTTAAAGGGCGTAGATTCTGTCGGCAACGGTGTGCTGACCAACTGCCGCAGCCTGCATCAGATTTCTGTCCACGGCCTGTCCCACATCCGGGGCATTGTCACGGATTTTCTCAATGAATTTGTCCTGACGGTTACCACGGAGCAGGGTGACACCATCCGCCTGCTGTTTCCCGCGTATGATTATGCCTTTGAGGAAGCCCCCTGCCGCGGTTTCCGCTCCATTTCCTATGGCTCCGGTTCGTTCTACCGTACCTGCGTGCTGCGGAAGGAAATTGATTTTGCGGAATACGACCGGTGCTTCCGCCGTGCCATCCGTGAGGATGAACCACACACAGTACAGGATATTGCATTTTATCGCCTGCTGTATCCGTATCAGCTGCGGGAAACCGCGAAACAGGCCTATCTGGACTATCTCCGTGACCATGCGGCGGAGGCAGCTACCGCCGTGCTGGAGCAGCGGGATGTTCCCCGTCTGGAGCTGCTGCTCGGGCAGGAAATTCTGTCCCGTGACGTGCTGGAGGATGCCATCGCGCAGGCCTCCGGCATGGACTTTCCCGAAGGGGTCAGCCTGCTAATGGATCATCGCCTGTCCCGCTTCGGCCGTCCGCGCAAACGTTTTTCATTATAGGAGTGACCATCATGAATGCTCTCCATCAGGAGCTGATTCAGATTGGAAACCGGATTCTGTCCATTTCCCGCAGTGAATTGTATCTGTCCATGCGGTTTCTGGATCTGGCCTTATCCGCCCTTTCCTATGACCTGAATCTGCAGACCCGTACCATCGCCACCGACGGTGTGCATCTCTTTTACAATCCCAATTATCTGATTACCGCCTATGAGGATGATCCGGTGGGTGTCAACCGCACCTATCTGCATATGGTCCTGCACTGTATTTTCCGTCATATGACACAGCTGGAATCCCATGACCCGGAGGACTGGAATCTTGCCTGTGATATCGCTGTGGAATCCATTCTGGACTCCATGGAATATCCCTGTGTCCATCGTCTGGTCCGTGACCGCCGGCAGGAATACTATGACCGGCTGAACCTTTCCGTACTCAACGCGGAACAGGTATATGAGGTGCTTGTCAGGCTTCCCTATGCGGAAAAGCTGGGCATGCGGAAGGAATTTCTTTCGGATGACCACAAATTCTGGGAACAGCTTCAGAATGACCAGCAGGACAGGCAGCCCCAGCCGGACTCCTCCGATACCCCTCCGCCGCCGGATCGTGACGAGGTGGAACAGAAATGGCAGGATATCAGCCAGAAAACCCAGACCTCCATGGAGACCTTCCATCGGGAGCTGAATCTGATGGCAGGCAATTTGCAGCAGCAATTGCAGATTGAAAACCGTACCCGGTATGATTACCGCGCCTTCCTGCGGAAATTTGCTGTAGTCCGGGAGGAAGTCCGTATTGATCCCGACAGCTTTGATTATGGCTTTTATCATTACAGCATGAAGCTGTATGAAAATATGCCCATGCTGGAGGAGCTGGAATACCGTGAATCGAAAAAAATCCATGATTTTGTCATTGCAGTGGACACCTCCGGTTCCTGCAGTGGGGAACTGGTACGGCGGTTTCTCGAACAGACCGCCAGCATGCTGCTGGACAGCGGCAGCTTTTTCCGTTCGGTCAATGTCCACATCATCCAGTGTGACGCGGACATCCAGTCTGACCTGAAAATCACCGACACCAGGCATCTCACCGATGTGCTGCAAACCTTCGAGGTCAGCGGCAATGGTGATACCGATTTTCGTCCGGTATTCCGCTATGTAGAACAACTGCAGCAGCAGGGCGAGCTGTCCCATCTGCAGGGCATGCTGTTTTTCACTGACGGCTTTGGCATTTATCCGCAAAAGCGTCCGCCCTATGATGTGGCCTTCCTGTTTCTGGATGACAACTATGCCGAACACATGGTACCGCCATGGGCCATGCAGCTTGTCCTGAGTCAAACCGATATTGTTAGGGGATTTTAAATCATGAATATCTTACGTGCAAAAAAGGAAATTATCAACACGGTAAAAGCCTATCTGGCCAAGGATGCAGATGGAACCTATCTGATTCCATCGGTCCATCAGCGTCCGATCCTGCTGATGGGCCCTCCGGGCATCGGCAAAACCGCGATTATGGAGCAGGCTGCCAGTGAATGCGGCATTGCTCTGGTATCTTATACCATCACCCATCATACCCGACAGAGCGCCATCGGCCTCCCCTTTCTGACCAAACGGAATTACGGCGGCACGGAGCACACCATCACCGAATATACCATGAGTGAGATCATTGCGTCGGTATATGATAAGATGGAACAGACCGGCCTGCAGGAGGGTATTTTATTTATTGATGAGATCAACTGTGTTTCCGAAACCCTGGCTCCCACCATGCTGCAGTTCCTGCAGCGCAAAACCTTCGGCAGCCATGCTGTCCCGCAGGGCTGGGTGATTGTCGCCGCCGGAAATCCGCCGGAATACAATAAATCCGTCCGCGATTTCGATGTGGTCACGCTGGACCGTCTGAAGCGCATTGATGTGGAGGAAAATTATGACGTATGGAAGAAATACGCCTACCGCCGCCAGCTGCATGCCGCTATCCTGTCCTATCTTGACATCAAGAAGCAGCATTTTTACACCTTCGAGACCACGGTGGATGGACAGGCCTTTGTCACCGCCCGTGGCTGGGAGGATCTGTCCCAGTTCCTGCTGGCTTCCGAACGGCTGGGTCTGCCGGTGGATGAGCCGGTGATTGCGGAATATTTGCAGCATCCCCGCATTGCCCGGGATTTTGCCGCCTATTATGACCTGTTTCAAAAATATCAGTCGGATTATCATGTGGATGAAATCCTGTCCGGCAAGCTGCCTGCTTCCGCACTGGAACGCCTGCAGGGCGCTCCCTTCGACGAACGTCTCAGCGTGATCGGCCTGCTGATCGGACGGCTGACCGAACAGTTTTCCGCCGCATATTACACAGACCTGTCCATCACCCGCCTGTTTGACAGCCTGAAAGCCATCAAGCGGGCCATGGAACGGGAAAGCCTTCCCACCCTGCTTTCAGAAGAAGCAGCGCGCATCCGCACGGAGCTTGCCGCACGGCAGAAAGCGGCAGCGGTGGATCGCCGGGAGGCTTCCGCCCTGCTGCATGCGGCACAGAAGCTGGAGGAGGACGGGAATCTGCTGTCCGCACAGGCAATCCGTGACCCGGACGCCGGATTTGCCGCCATTTCTGACCGGTTCCATGCCAGTGTGCAGGCGATGGATGACCAGCTGGACACTGCCGCCGGCATGCTGGAAGCAGCCTTTGCCTTTCTGGAAACTGCCTTTGGCAAGAGCCAGGAAATGGTTGTCTTTGTCACCGAGCTGAACACCAATTTCTTCTGCACCTGGTTTATCGGACAGAATGGCAGTGAGGCCTATACCCGCAACAACAAGGAGCTGATGATCGGCAAGCAGCGTCAGGAGCTGATGGGCGATATCGGTAAAATCAAAAGCTTCCTGACCGTACTGTGACGCATTGCGTTCCGGCACAAAATATGCTATGCTTGAATCAATGCATAAAAAAGGAGTCAAATACCATGCCCCACCGCTATTTTACCACGGAAGTTTCCAACGGGACTGCCATCCTGCGCGGAAAGGATGCCCACCACCTGTCCCGCGTCATGCGGGCCAAACCCGGTGAAACCGTCATCCTCTGCGACGGGAAGGCCGTGGAATATACCGCCGTGATTACCGGCTTTGGAGAAGATACCGTGGAATTTTCCGTAGAGGAAGGTTATCCCAGTACGGCAGAGCCGGATATTGAGGTCACGCTGTATGCCGGTTATCCCAAACAGGACAAGCTGGAGGACATCATCCGGCACGGTGTGGAGCTTGGCTGCACCACCTTTGTCCCATTTTTCAGCCGGTACTGTGTTGCCGCACCAAAAAAGGAAGAACAGAAAAATGCACGGTACAATAAAATCGCTGTAGAAGCTGCCAAGCAGTGCGGGCGCGGCATTCTGCCGACAGTCGAGCTGCCCCGAAAGAATTTCAATGCGGTATGCAGCGAATTTGACCGGTATGATCTGGTGCTGTTTTTCTATGAATGCGGCGGTGAACCGCTGCGTACGCTGCTGGAACAGGCACAGGCTGCCCTGCCTGTCGGCCATGCCGAACGGCTGAAGCTCGCTGTCATTACCGGTTCTGAGGGCGGCTTTGCCCCGGAGGAGGCGGAAGCGGCGGCACAGGCCGGCGCCAAAACCGTAGGTCTCGGCCCGCGCATTCTCCGCTGTGAAACGGCACCGCTCGCCGTTCTCGCATCTGTGATGACACTGACCGGCAATCTGGAATAATCGCAGGCACTTCGGTGCCTGTCTTTATTTTAACCATTCGACTTGTACTTCCCCAAATTTGATGTATAATAGTATTATATCGAACAAAAGAACGTAATATTGCAGGTGTATGATTATGAAAAAAGGTCTGATTCTGGAAGGCGGTGCCATGCGCGGCATGTTCACAGCCGGTGTCATCGACGTGATGATGGAGCACGATATTGTATTTGACGGCGCCATCGGCGTATCTGCCGGTGCGGTCTTTGGCTGCAATTATAAGTCCCATCAGATTGGACGCACGCTGCGGTACAATACCAAATTCTGTCAGGACCCACGGTATGCAAGCTTCCGTTCCCTGCTGACAACCGGTGACCTGTACGGCGCGGACTTCTGTTACAATGAAATCCCCAACAAGCTGGATCCCTTCGATCTGGAAACCTATCAGAACTCCCCCATGGAATTCTATGTGGTATGTACCGATGTGGAAACCGGCAAGCCGGTGTATCAGAAATGTATGACCGGTGATGCGCATGACATCTTATGGATGCGTGCTTCCGCTTCCATGCCGCTGGTATCCCGCATTGTAGAAGTGGACGGCTACAAGCTGCTGGATGGCGGCATTTCGGATTCCATTCCGATCCGTCAGTTCCAAAAACTCGGCTATGACCGGAACATCATCATCCTGACCCAGCCGCTGGATTATGTCAAGCCGAAAAATCAGATGGTGCCCCTGCTCCGTGTCATGATGCGTAAATATCCGAATCTGGTTCGTACCATGCGTTTCCGGCATGATATTTATAATGCCACAACAGCGTATATCCGCAAACTGGAGCAAAAGGGCCGCGTGCTTGTCATCCGCCCGGAAGCACCGTTGGGTATCGCCCGTGTGGAGCATGACCCAAAGGAGCTGACCCGTGTGTATCAGCTGGGCCGTGATGTGGCGGAAAAACGGCTGGAGGAAATGCAAACCTTCCTCGCAGGTAAATAAAAGAAAAAGCGTATGGCTTGAGCAGTCATACGCTTTCTGTTTGTCTGAATGATTTACCGCTGTACCTTGCGCAGGAATGCCTGGGTACGCGGATTCTGCGGATTGTCCAGCACCTCTTCCGGTGGGCCCTGCTCCACAATATAGCCGTCTGCCATGAAAATAACCCGGTCAGATACGGCTCTTGCAAAGTCAATTTCATGGGTAACAATAACCATGGTCATGTTCTGTTCCGCCAGCTGACGCAGGATTTTCAATACTTCGGTTGTCAGCTCCGGGTCCAGGGCAGAAGTCGGTTCATCAAAGAACAGCATCTGTGGCTTCATTGCCAGTGCACGGGCAATGGCAACTCGCTGCTGCTGTCCGCCGGACAGCTGGCATGGGTAGGCATTGGCCTTATCTGCCAGACCCACATCCTCCAGCAGCTGCAATGCCTCCTTGTGAATCTCGGCCTTATTCCGCTTCTGTACATGAATCGGCGCATCGGTCAGGTTTTTTATGACGGAATAATGGGGGAACAGATTGAAATTCTGGAACACCAGTCCATAAAATTCCTTTACCTTTTTCAGCTGTTCCTTATCCGCATACACACCATCTTTTACCGCAGTCTGGCCACCGTAAATCAGATCGCCGCCATTCATGGTTTCCAGCATGGTGGCACAGCGCAGCAGCGTGGACTTACCCGAGCCGGACGGGCCGATGATGGACACGACCTCGCCTTCTTCGACTGACATGGAAATATCGTGCAGGACATGCAGGTCATCGAAGCTTTTCTTTAAATGGTTGATTTCCAACAGTTTCATTGCCGCATCTCCTCCTTACTGATAGTATGCCAGCTTGCGTTCGATGGAATCCATGACAAACGCAACCACATAATTAAAGATATAATAGAACAGGCCGGCAACGAACAGCGGCGCAATGGATGCATCTGCTGCAGCTACCTGCTTGGCCAGTGTGAACATTTCCGCATAAGCCAGTACAAACGCAAGAGAGGTATCCTTGGTCAGAGTAATGATTTCATTGGCCACCGGCGGCAGAACACGCTTGACCATCTGCGGGAAAATGATCTTGCAGAAGGTCTGGGTTTTATTATAGCCCAGTACCTCGGCAGCCTCATACTGTCCCAGCGGGATGGACTGGATACCGGAACGATAGATTTCAGCAAAATATGCCGCATAATTGATGGAAAAGCCCACAATTGCTGCCCAAAAACGCCATCTATTGGATACCGGGATGCCCAGCAGGTAATACGGGCCGAAAAATACCACAACCAGCTGCAGCATCAGCGGGGTACCGCGGAGTACCGAAATCACAAAACCGGCAACAGCGGAGAGCGGACGGAATTTTGACATGCGCCCGAAACATACCAGCAGGCCGAGCGGCATGGAGAAAACCAGTGTCAGTACGAACAACAGCAGTGAGGCGGTAATACCGTTACTGATCTGCTGGACAACTGAAACAAAATACTGCATGTTACGTATGCCTTCTTTCTGTTAAAGGATGGAATGCAAAAGCGGCGGAAAAGATATGCTCCGCCGCCGCTCTGCATCAAAACGTATTAATTACTTGCCCAGGCACCATGTGTCTGCCAGGAAGCTGTACGCGCCATCATCCATCTCAGACCACTTGGTGATGATTTTTTCTATGCTGCCATCAGCAACCAGTGCATCCAGCGCTTCCTGAACCTGGTCACGCAGCTCGGTGTTGCCCTTGTTGAAGCCGATGCCATACTGCTCAGAGGAAATTTCCTCATCCAGAATCACATATCCATCATCGCGGTTTGCAATTTCATAGTTTGCCACGCCAACGTCCATGGCAATGGCATCTACTGCACCGGATTCCAGATCCATAAATGCGGTGTTGTAGTTGGATACCTGAATCAACTGACCCAGGGAACCGCTGACCTTCTTGCCCACATCGGTTGCGTCCTCACCTTCCAGTGCAGCCAGTGCAGAGGAATCAGCCTGAACGTCCATGATCTTGCCGGACAGGTCATCCATGGAAGCAATACCGGAGTCCTTCTTTACTACAACAACCTGAGAGTTGTCGATATACGGTTCCGACCAGGTGTAATCATCCTCACGGCCATTGATGGTAAAGCCGTTCCAGATGCAGTCGATGGTGCCGGAGGACAGCTCCATATCCTTGGAATCCCAGTCAATCGGCTGCTTCACCAGCTCCCAGCCATAGTAATCGCAAACAGCCTGTGCCAGATCCAGGTCAAAGCCGCTGTAGGTATCGCCGTCCTTAAAACCATACGGCGGGAATTCCGCGTCAAAGCCTACGGTCAGCTTGGTACGCTCGCCCGAGCCGGAATCCACTGCGGAACCGGTTGCCACACTTCCCTTATCATCCGACTTGCCGGAAGAGCTTCCGCCGCAGCCAACCAGAGATACTGCCATCACGCCGGCAAGCAGCATTGCTGCAATTCTTCTGAGTTTCATATTTTTCTTCTCCTAACGATTTTTCTTTGCGCTATCATGTAAGCACATTGTTATTTTATCTTTTTAGCATGTTAAAGTCAACAGCTTCCGCACATTTTTCTGTAGTTTTCCGGTTCTCTTTCCTATCTGCATGTTCTGGCACACCGGAGACAATGGTAAAATGCCCCAAACCGCCTGTATCATGATCGTCAAAAAACAGAAAAGCCGCCATACGGCAGCTTTTTCCAATTATGCAAGAACGCTGTCCAGATACCGTGCAATGGTATCATATTCCTCCGGCTGGATGTCCGGTGAAGCATCCTCCGGCACATAGCCCCATTCGTCCTCACGTTCTTCCTTTTCCGGCACAATACCGGTAATCTTTCCAAATTCGATACAGATGTCCGCCGAAATCGTATACCCATAGGTATTGAAGGAAAAGGTGTACATAGATGCCTTTCCAAATTTCCCCATCATGTGAAACTGATCGTTTAGCTTATCCTCATCCGTCATGCGGTCAATATATTTCTGTTCCAGTTCCTGTGCTGTCATTGCCGTTTTCCCTCCTCGGAACAATGGATTTTTCATGATAAATCGTAACATAAACCGACATAAAAATCAATTCCGTTTGTGTACCATGCGCTTTTTCCTACAAAGAACATCAATTTATTTTTCAGTTTTTCGTGCATTTCTTACGAAAGTGTGATATGATAAAGGAAATCCTATGCAAAGGAGTGTTTCTATCATGGAAAACAACCTTTTTACCAATGCACATATTCTGGCATGGCTGCAATATTTTTCGGATCATTCCGAAGTGGATCTGGAACGGGTAAAAATTCTGGATATCACCCGTAAAAACAAAAACCTGATCCCCACTGTGGAGTCCCACCGTTCCGTACTGGTATTTACGGAAGCCGGCCATCCGGATATTTTTTATCGTATGTATAACGCCGGCCTGGGCGAATGTACGGTTATTTACAACGAAGGCAGCGAGCCGGAAGGCCCGATTCAGGAAAGCAAGGTTTATGATATGCTGGATCGCGGCATCAATGCCTCTGCCGGCATGCTGATTCTCAATCCGAAGGCACGCAGCACCTTCAAATTCGGTATGAGCAACCAGTCCTTTGCCTATGGCTCGGTCCGCTATGTGGGTTCGGAAATCCGCGCGGTGATTCTGAGCAAAATGCAGATTGACATGCAGAAAAATATCTGTGTCATCTCCGGTGAGTCCATCGCCGTGGAAGCTGCCAATCTGGCGGCAGAGGGCACGGTCATTGCGGTAGAATACAATCATCGTGACCGTAAGACGCTGGAGGACAATGTCAGCCAGTTCGGCCTGAACAATGTCACGATTGTGGATCATGTGGATGAGGAAACCATGGCTGGCCTGCCGGTACCGGATGTGACCATGCTGGTAGCCTCCGCAAGCATGGAACAGGAAATGGAATGCCTGCTCAAGCTCAATCCCAATATGGAATTTGTGGTATATACCCTGGATTTCCATGTTGCGGCAGGTATGCCGGCACTGTGCAGCAACTTCGGCATCCATGATGTGGACATCATCCAGCTGTCGGTTTCCAAGCTGAACAGCAAGCATAACTTCGATACCCAGCCTGCCCCGTGGATTATCACCGGTAAGGCAGGAGAATAAGACCCAAAACAGCAACAGGCAGCTCCCTCCCGGGAAACTGCCTGTTTTTTTCTGTCTTTTACCGGGTCACAGATCACAGATGACCTTGAGGAACAGCAATGCCAGAACCACCAGAATAATCGGTTTGACAATTTTTGTGCCATTTTTCATTACCATAGAGGAACCGGTATAATGTCCGGCAATGCTGAATACCGATGCTGCCAGCCCCAGGGTCAGTACCACTTGTCCGCCGATGAGAAAAGCCGCCAGTGCGGATAGATTGGATGCCAGATTAATCAGCTTGGTATTGGCTGCCGCCTGCATCATGTCCATTTTCGCCAGGCCAACCATCACAAGGATCAGGAAGGTACCGGTTCCCGGGCCATAAAATCCATCATAGCAGCCGATCACCAGCGCGGCAATCCAGGTAATCACCAGCATCCGCCTGTGGGAAACACTTCCGCCCTGCTTTTCCACCAATGCATTTTTCCGGAACACAAATACCGCTGTTACCGGCAGGACAACCAACAGGACAATTTTCAGCACGCTCTCCGGCATCATCATGGTCAGCTTTGCACCGATACTTGAGCCAATCAGTGACAATACAATGGCAGGGCCGGCAATGGACCAGTCCACCCTGGTATTCCGGCAGTATCGGATGGTGGAAATTGTCGTACCCGTAGCAGAGGACAGCTTATTGGTGGCGATTGCCTGATGCATCGGTACACCTGCCAGCAGATACGCAGGCAGGGAAATCAGGCCGCCACCTCCCGCGATGGCATCCACAAAGCCTGCAAGAAACACCATCGGGCAAACAATGAAAAACTGTATCATGTTGTTATTCCTTTCACATGTCTTTTACTCCTGCTCGATTATACACTTGCGGCTGTGCAAAAGTAAATCCTTTTCCAGCAAAATCTGTAGTCCTTCCGCCATTTCCGACAGGAATTGCCTCTCATCTCCGATTCCGGGTGATGCATCTTTGTACCTCCTGTACATGGGCAGAATGTCACACACCATGGCTATGACACGTATCAAGGTAAATTTTTTCGGATTTTTACTTTTATTTTGCAATCATTTTACATGATATAACTATTTATTTATATTCACGATATATGTTTATGATAATCCTTTTTGCCCGTTAAAAAATTGACACTCTCCGTCGGAAATGTTATAATATATCGAACTTGAGGGACAGACTGCTGTTCGCAGCCTGTCCTTTTTGTATGGAGATACCGGAGAAAAGATTGGAGGAAACAACATGAAAAAAGTCTGGATTGTTGGTGCAAGCGGACGTGTCGGCTCTGCACTGCTCAAACAGCTCGACTGCCTGAAGTACGAAATCATGGTAACCGACGCAACAGAAGTAGATGTTACCAACCGTGAGGATGTCAATTCCTACATGAAAATCAGCCGTCCGGATGTGGTCATCAATTGCGCCGGCCTGACCGATCTGGATGCCTGTGAGGCGGATCCGGATGCTGCCTATCGCGTCAATGCCATCGGACCGCGTAACCTGGCTATGGCATGTGATATGATTGAATGCAAGCTGATTCAGCTTTCCACAGATGATATTTTCGCCCAGAATGAGGACGGCCATCCGTACAATGAATTTGAGCAGGCAAATCCCCGTTCGGTTTATGGCAGATCCAAATATGCCGGCGAGCGCATGGTCACGGCACTGTCCACCCGTTTTGTCATCATCCGCAGCTCCTGGATTTACGGAACCCGTGTGGATTTCGTTTCCAAGGTATGGAACGCGGTAAAGACACAGACCCCGCTGGAAGTGCCAATTAACCAGTATGCGGTACCGACCAGCGCAAAGGAACTGGCTAAGGTCGTTGCTTATTTCATTGACTATGACCTGTTTGGTGTCTATCATGCCGTCTGCCAGGGCTCCTGCAGCCGCTATGAATTCGCAAAGGAAATTTTGAAGGATATCGGCAAAGAAGTGGAGCTGATTCCGGTAAATACGACCGATGAAGCCCGTCCGCTTTATTCCGTTCTCGACAACATGATGCTCCGTCTGGATGGTCTGGAGCAGCCTGCTGAATGGAAAGCAGCTCTTGCTGAATATATTTCCGAAACAGGAGGAGACGAATAATGGCAAAAGAAAAGAAAAAAATGGCGCTTTCCACGAAAATCTTTATCGCGCTGATTTCCGGTGCACTGTTAGGTGTGCTCATCCACTATTTTATGCCCAATGGATATTTCCGTGACACCGTGCTGGTGGGCGGTATCTTCTATGTGGTCGGACAGGGCTTTATCCGGTTAATGCAGATGCTGGTTGTACCGCTGGTATTCTGTTCGCTGGTCTGCGGCAGTATGTCCATTGGTGATACCAAGACCCTGGGCAAGGTTGGTATCAAGACCGTTATTTTCTATCTGTTCACCACGGCGATGGCGATCTGCATCGCCCTGGGCGTTGCTTCCCTCATCAATCCGGGTATTGGCATTTCTCTGTCATCTGTGAAAGCCGCTGAGGTGACGGTTGCCGAACCCACCAGCTTCGCAGATACCCTGCTGAATATCATTCCGAAAAATCCAATTGGCTCCATGGCAAACGGCGATATGCTTCCGATTATCGTTTTCGCCCTGTTTGTAGGCGTTCTGCTGGCAAAGATGGGCTCCAAGGCTTCTACGGTTTCCAACTTCTTCAGCCAGTTCAATGACCTGATGATGGAAATGACCATGGCCGTTATGACCATCGCGCCCATCGGCGTATTCTGCCTGATTGCAAAAACCTTCTCGGAAATCGGTTTCTCCGCATTCCTGCCGATGCTCAAGTACATGGGTGCGGTTATTCTTGCTCTGGCAATCCAGTGCTTCGGCTCGTATCAGCTTCTGCTGTTTGTCTTTACCCGCCTGAATCCGATTCGCTTCATCAAGAAGTTTGCGTCGGTTATGATGTTTGCGTTTACTACTGCTACTTCCAACGCAACCATTCCGATGTCCATTGATACATTGAACAAGAAGATGGGCGTTTCCAAGAAGATTTCCTCGTTTACTATCCCGCTGGGCGCTACCGTTAACATGGACGGCACCTCTATCATGCAGGGTGTTGCGGTTATCTTCATCGCGCAGGCGTATGGCATCACGCTGACACCGTCTGATATGCTGACCGTTATTGCAACAGCGACCATCGCTTCGATTGGCACCGCAGGTGTTCCGTCTGTTGGCCTGGTTACCCTGTCCATGGTACTGACCTCTGTAGGCCTGCCTACCGAAGGCATTGCCCTGATTATGGGTATTGACCGTATTCTGGATATGATGCGTACTGCGGTTAACATCACCGGCGACGCTGTTTGCACCACCATCGTTGCACATCAGAATAAGATGCTCGATCGTTCCGTATTCGCAAAGGACTAAAAAAACATGTCAGGACCACCGGCATAGCCGGTGGCCTGTTGTGGCCCTATAAGGGCCTTATGCTGGCGTAACCTGAAGGTCTACGAAGCTCCGCCAACCGCAGACCT
>SFJM01000006.1 GCA_004555915.1 Clostridiales bacterium
ATACAATAATTTTCCTATGAGACCTCTTAACTGGCATTCTCCTAAACAGGTTCTTCTCGCTTTCTCTAATGTGTAATGCATCATTGACAAACCTACAAAAATCCGGATTACAGTGCCATATACTCGATACTGTTTTCAATTTCTCCGACCACATCCGCTTCCACATAGGCCATGGCCTGCTTGACAGCGGAACGGATGGCACGGGCATCCGAGGAGCCATGCGCCTTGAATACCGGCCTGGCAATGCCCAGGAACGGTGCGCCGCCAACCTCGCTGGAGGACATCATCTTTTTCAGTCCGCCCATGGCCGGCTTGAGCAGCAGATACGCCAGCTTGGTCCGTGTATTGGTCAGGAACATGTTCTTGAGCTCACCCATCAGGAAGCCGGCCACGCCCTCCACGGTTTTCAGCATCACATTGCCGGTAAAGCCATCGGTGACCGCCACATCACAGGCACCCTTGGGCACATCGCTGCCCTCCACATTGCCCACAAAGTTAATCCGGCCTGCCTCGCTGGCTGCCTGCAGCACCGCATAGGTTTCCTTGCGCAGGGTATCACCCTTGGTATCCTCCGCGCCGTTGTTCACCAGACCCACACGAGGCTTTTTGATGCCCATAACCTTTTCGGCATAAAAGCTGCCCATATAGGCAAACTGCAGCAGATATTCCGGCGTGCATTCCGCATTGGCACCGGAGTCCAGCAGCAGCACGCGGCCGCCCTTGCAGGGCAGCTGGGTGGGCAGCGCCGCACGGCGGATGCCCCGGATGCGCTTGGTGACCAGTGTGGCGCCGGACAGCAGCGCGCCGGTATTGCCTGCGGAAATCATGGCATCGCCTTCGCCGTCCCTGACCATGCGCAGGGCAACCGACATGGAAGAATCCTTCTTGCGGCGTACCGCCGTTGCCGGGTCGTCATGCATGTCGATAACATCCTCCGCATTGCGGATGGAAATCGGCAGGTCTTCCGCCTTTTCCTTTGCCAGCAGCTCTTTGATGACCGCTTCCTTGCCTACCAGAATATATTCCTGTCCAAATTCACGGGCTGCCATGACACAGCCGGAGACAATGGCCTCCGGTGCGTTATCGCCGCTCATTGCGTCAATGATAAGTTTCATGTCCTGTCATTCCTTTCCTTCCTGCACGGCTGCCAGCAGACCGTCCAGATGCTCCAGCGCACGCAGCGCAATCTGGGTATTCTTCTCCCGTTTGCCCTTGACCCGGTAGCCAAGGGGCTGGATAATGCCGAAATTGATGTTCATCGGCTGGAATTTCGTATTCGCTTCATTGGAGACATACAGTCCCAGGGCACCGATGGCAGTCAGGTCGGAAAACTCAATGAGCTCCTGTCCCTTCAGCTCACGGGCAAGGTTGACACCTGCCTCAAAGCCGGAGGCTGCCGATTCAATATAGCCCTCCACGCCGGTCATCTGTCCGGCAAACCGGATACGCGGTTCCGCTTTCAGCCGGAAATGGTGGTCCAGCAGCCGCGGGGAATCCATGAATGTATTGCGGTGCATCACACCGTACCGCACAAATTCCGCGTTTTTCAGCGCCGGAATCATGGAGAACACACGCTTCTGCTCCGGGAACCGCAGATGGGTCTGGAAGCCCACCAGATTATACAGGGAGCCTGCCGCATTGTCCCGCCGCAGCTGGACCACCGCATAGGGATCCTTTCCGGTGCGCGGGTCACGCAGTCCCACCGGCTTCAGCGGGCCATACAGCAGGGTATCATGCCCGCGGCGGCCCATCACCTCCACCGGCATGCAGCCCTCAAATACCTTTTTGTCCTCAAAGCCGTGTACCGGCGCCTGTTCTGCCGCGCACAGGGCTTCCCAGAACGCGTCATACTGCTCCCGGTCCATGGGGCAGTTGATATAATCCGCCGTGCCCTTGTCATACCGGGAGGCAAAATAGGCGTTGTCCATATCCACCGATTCAAAGCTGACAATCGGTGCCGCCGCATCATAGAAATGCAGGTATTCATGGGCACCCAGCTTTTCCCGGATGCTTTCAAACAGGGCATCCGAGGTCAGCGGGCCGGTTGCCACAATCACATGGCCTTCCGCCGGGATACTGGTAACCTCCCCCTCATGGACGGTGATATGGGGATGACCCTTTACCTTTTCCGTTACCATGGCAGCAAAGGCGTTGCGGTCCACCGCCAGTGCGCCGCCAGCCTCCACACGGGTGGCATCCGCGCAGGCCAGAATCAGGCTGCCGGACCGGCGCAGCTCCTCCTTCAATAACCCCGGTGCGGTACAGATTTCCGCACCGCGCAGGGAATTGGAGCAGCATAATTCCGCAAAATCATGGGTATGGTGTGCCGGTGTCAGCTTGACCGGCTTCATCTCGTACAGGTCTACCTGAATGCCGCGCTGTGCCAGCTGCCATGCAGCTTCACTTCCGGCAAGGCCTGCACCGATGACGATCGCTTTATGCATCGGCATTTTCCTCCGTTACCGCTGCCTTTTTCCGGGTGGTGCGCTTTTTCGGCGCTTCTTCCCCCTCAGCGGCCTTTTTGGTCGTCTTTTTGGTGGTTGTTTTTTTCGCTGTGGTCTTTTTGGCTGTAGATTTCTTCGCCGTAGACTTTGTGGCCTTCTTGGCCGTCTTTTTCGGCTTTTCCTCCGCAGCGTTTTCTACGGTTTCACCGTTTTCCGCTGCTGCGGCAGCAGCCTCCGCTTCCTTCTGTGCCTTGGTCTTGCGGGGCGTGCGCTTGCTGATAAATTCCTTATAGCCGCAGCCTTCCTTGTAGCACACAAAATGCGCTTCGCCGCTTTCCCGGTCATAATGGCGGAACAGCGTGGAGCCGCAGTCCGGGCATTCCTTCTTGGTGACCTTGTCCCATGTCATGAACGTGCATTCCGGATAATTGTCACAGCCCAGGAACGGAAAGCCCCGCTTGGATTTCAGTTCCACCACATTGCCGCCGCACTTCGGGCAGTTTACGCCGGTTTTAATGGCGATGTTCTTGGTATTCTTACAGTCCGGATAGCCGGAGCAGGCAAGAAACTTGCCAAAGCGGCCGGATTTGATGACCATATGCTTGCCGCATACCTCACAGATTTCATCCGTGACCTCATCCTTAATCTTGATGCGCTGGCCTTCCAGATCCTTTTCCGCCTGCTGCAGAGCAGCTTCAAAGCCGCCATAGAACTTGCGCAGAACCTCCACATAGCCGATTTTGCCCTGTTCCACCTCGTCCAGCTCTTCCTCCATACGGGCGGTGAACGCAAGGTCGGAAATCGACTGGAATTTATCCACCAGCAGCTCGGTGACGCCCTCACCCAGCGGGGTAGGACGCAGGCTCCTGCCTTCCTTTGCCACATAGTCACGTTCCAGAATGGTGGAAATGGTGGGCGCATAGGTGGACGGACGTCCGATGCCCTTTTCCTCCATCGCCTTGATGAGGGATGCTTCGGTATAGCGTGCCGGCGGCTGGGTGAAATGCTGTGCCGGAGTCAGCTTGCGGCAGGTGAGCGCGTCGCCCTCGTCAAAATTCGGCAGCGGCTTGCCCGCCGTTGTCTCCTGCTTTGCATCATCGGTGGATTCCTCATAAACGGCGGTAAAGCCCGGGAATGCCACCTTGTAGCCGCTGGCGCGGAACACATAGCCCTCGGACAGGATGTCCGCCGACACGGTATCCAGAATGGCCTCCGCCATCTGGCATGCCACAAAGCGGCTCCAGATCAGCTTGTACAGCTTATACTGCTCCGGTGTCAGGAACGGCTGGATTTCATCCGGCACCAGATTGACATTGGTGGGGCGGATGGCTTCATGGGCATCCTGCGCACCGTTCTTGGTGCGGAAGGTACGTTTTTTTGCCGGATAATATTCCGGGCCATAGCGGTCAATGATAAACTCCTTTGCCGCCGCGGTTGCCTCATCCGACAGGCGCAGGGAGTCGGTACGCATATAGGTAATCAGACCGGTCAGGCCCTGCTCCCCGATTTCAATGCCTTCATACAGCTGCTGCGCAATCGCCATGGTTCTGCGGGGCACAAAGCTCAGCTTGCGGCTGGCTTCCTGCTGCAGGGTGGAGGTGATAAACGGCGGCGCCGGATTCTTGCGCTTCTTGCCGCGCTTCACCTTGCCTACGGTAAACGGCTTGCCGGTGACCGCGTCCACAATGGCATTGGTTTGTTCTTCGGTTTTCAGCTCGATTTTTCCGCTGGTATCTCCATAAAAGTTGGCGGTAAACACACCGTCCTGTACGGCGAGCTCCGCTTCCAGGGACCAGTATTCCTCCGGGATAAACGCACGGATTTCCTTTTCCCGGTCCACCACCATACGGGTTGCCACCGACTGGACACGTCCGGCAGACAGGCCGCGCTTGACCTTGCGCCAGAGGAACGGGGACAGCTCATAACCCACAATACGGTCCAGAATCCGTCGTGCCTGCTGGGCATCCACCAGATCCAGGTCAATGTCCCGTGGGTGGGCAATGCCATCCTGTACCGCATGCTTGGTGATTTCGTTAAAGGTCACACGCTTGGTGTACGAATCGCCTAAATGCAGCAGCTCCTTCAGATGCCAGGAAATCGCTTCACCTTCCCGGTCCGGGTCAGTTGCGAGATATACAAAATCGCTTTCCTCTACTGCGTCACGCAGCTCATTAATCAGTTTTTCCTTGCCCTCAATCGGAACATATTCCGGTTTAAAGTCGTGTTCAATGTCCACGCTCATTTTCTTTTTGGGCAGATCACGCAGATGTCCCATGGAGGCCTTGACCACATAATCCACGCCGAGATATTTTCCAATGGTCTTTGCCTTTGCGGGGGACTCCACAATGACTAGCTTTGACATACCTGTCATTCCTCCTGTTTTGCCGTACCTGCCGGTACAGCATCAAACTCTATTCCATCCAAATATGGGTGATTTTCTTTTATTCCGGCTGTACATCCTCCGCCACATGGTAGCCGCTGCCGGTCAGGATGACATATGCGCCGATTTCCAGCATGGTCAGGGCGGCAAGTACGGATGCCGCGGGCAGTCCGGTGGCTTCCACCACTGCATCCACGGTTGCATGGCCCTCCCGTACCGCCTGCCAGACGGTACGTTCCACACGGGAGACTGCCAGCGCCCGCTTTTGCCGGACAACCGGCTCCGGTTTCTGTATCTGCTCCGTCTGGACAGCCGGTTCGGATATCCGTATCTGCTCCGGGCGGGATTGCTTCCGTTCCTGCGGCAGCTTCCGGTGATGTCCGGCTTCATGGCTGCCATAATGGGCCAGAATGTCCGACGGCTCCTGTACCAGCTCCGCACCGCCCTGACGAATCAGGCGATTGCAGCCCGTACAGCTGGGCCGGTTGATATCTCCCGGCACGGCAAAGACATCCCGTCCCTGCTCCAGCGCAAGGTCGGCGGAAATCAGCGCGCCGGACCGTTTGGGAGCTTCCACCACCAGTGTTCCCCGGCTCAGGCCGGTGATAATGCGGTTGCGAACCGGGAAATGCCAGCCCTTCGGCTCGGTTCCCGGCGGATATTCACTGATAACCGCACCATGGCGGACAATCTGCTCCATCAGCTTCTTATGCTCCCAGGGATAGCAGACATCCACGCCGCTGCCCAGAACGGCAACGGTCACACCGCCTGCCTCCACTGCGGCACGGTTTGCCGCGCCGTCAATGCCCAGCGCCATGCCCGACACAATGATACAGCCGCGCTGGGCCAGATTGCCTGCAAAATACCGCGCGGCATGCAGGCCATAATCGGTACAGGAGCGTGTGCCCACAACCGAAACGGACAGACTGCTGCCAAAATCCGGCAGGGTACCCCGCACATACAATACCAATGGCGGGTCCGCAATCTGCCGCAGCAGCTCCGGATAGGCCGGGTCCTGTAGCGGTACAATCTGAATATCCTGCCTGAGGCAGTCACGTTCTATCCGCTGCGGCCAGGTCAGGTCTTTTTCCAGCAGTGCGCTCAGACGGGCCGCATTGATGCGCGGCAGGCGGGAAAGCTCCTCCCGTCCAGCCCGCCAGACGGCCTCCGGTGTGCCGAACCGCTCCAGCAGGCGGTGGCAGAAACGAACACTGCAGCCCGGACGGGTTGCCAGCCACAGCCAGTGTACCATTGCCATGTTCCGTTCCCCCTTCCGGCTACTTCCTGCTCATTTCATACATGATGATGGATGCCGCAACCGATGCATTCAGGGACTCGGCACGGCCCTCCATGGGAATAATGATAAGCCGGTCACTGAGGGACGCGGCTTTTTTGCTGATGCCTCTGCCCTCATTGCCGATGAGCACGGCAGCCCGGGTCAGGTCAACGGTGGTCAGCGGCACGCTTTTTTCGCTCAGTGCCGTGGCATACAGCGGAATCTGCTTCTGCTTTAAAAATTCCGCTGTTTCCTCGATGGTTGCCGCCGCAATGGGCAGGCGGAATGCCGCCCCCATGGTGGCACGCACAACCTTGGGCGAGGTGGGGTCCACACAGCCCTCGCACAGGATGATGCCATCCAGCGCAAAGGCATCCGCGGTACGGATAATGGTACCCAGATTTCCCGGATCCTGCAACCCCTCCAGCACCATGAGCCTGTCCCCCTGCAGGGTTTCCAGTCCGGCTACCGGACGTTCACAGGAAAACAGGATGCCCTGGGGGGTCTTGACATTGGAAATTTTCTGCATCAAAGTCTGCGGACAGCTGTGCAGCCTTGCGCCCTGCTGTTCCGCACGGTGCAGATCCTCCGTGGACACCTCCGCGTTGTCCGCCACCAGAATATCATGAATTTTGATTCCGCTTAAAAGGGCTTCTCCCAGCATTTTTCCGCCTTCGCAGACCATTTCCCGCATATCTTTACGGTATTTCCGGTCGCCGGACAGACGGACCATCCGCTTGACCAGCGGATTCTCCCGGCTTTCAATTCGTATACTCATATCTCTTTCCTCCGCACGCAGTGATATGCATGGTCTTTCCGATCCGCGAACGGTATCTGTCCTGCATCGTACATCGGAAACGCCATGTATGGGGACACGGCGGTGTTGTCCAGACGAAAAGCCTGAACGGCACACTGTCATACCGCTCAGGCTTTGATTTCAGCTTAATCCAGCGGCTTCATCGTCGGGAACAGCAGGACGTCACGGATGGAGGAGCTGTCGGTCAGGAACATAACCAGACGGTCAATGCCCATGCCCATGCCACCCGTTGGCGGCAGGCCATATTCCATCGCCATCAGGTAATCCTCATCCATCATATTCGCTTCGTCATCACCTGCATTGCGCAGCTCAACCTGACGCTCGAAGCGTCCGCGCTGGTCTACCGGGTCATTCAGCTCAGAGAATGCATTGCACAGCTCACGGCCGTAAACAAAGCACTCAAATCGCTCGGTCAGACGCGGGTCAGAGGGCTTACGCTTTGCCAGCGGGGAAATTTCCACCGGATAATCCGTAATAAAGGTCGGCTGGATCAGGTTCTCCTCAACAGTTGCATCATAAACCATTGCCAGCAGATCGCCCCAGCTCTCCTTATTCTTCTCAATCTCATAGCCTGCCGCCTTGCATGCAGCCAGCGCCTGCTCGCCGTCCATGGCCATGAAGTCCATGCCGGAATACTGCTTGACGGCTTCTGCCATGGTCATGCGCTTCCAGCCCTTGGAGAAGTCCAGCTCGGTGCCCTGATACATGACCTTGGTGGTGCCCAGCACCTTCTCGCAGCAGTGGATGACCATATCCTCGGTCAGATCCATCATGCCGTTATAGTCGGTATAAGCCTGATATACTTCAATCGTTGTAAACTCCGGATTATGCTTGGTATCCATACCCTCATTGCGGAAGATACGGCCAATTTCATACACATTTTCCATACCGCCTACAATCAAACGCTTCAGATGCAGCTCGGTGGCGATACGCATGTACATGTCAATATCCAGCGCATTGTGATGGGTGATAAACGGACGCGCTGCGGCACCGCCGGGAATGGTGTTCAGGCAGGGGGTTTCCACCTCCATAAAGCCACGATTATCAAAGAAATTACGAATCTCACGTACAATCTTAGAACGGTTCTCAAAGGTACGGCGTACTTCCGGATTGACGATCAGGTCAACATAGCGTCGGCGGTAGCGGATGTCCGTATCCTTCAGGCCGTGCCACTTCTCCGGCAGCGGGCGCAGGGACTTGGACAGCAGCTGCAGGGAATCGACACGGACGGAAATTTCCCCCTTCTGGGTGCGGAAAACCTCGCCCTCAATGCCAATGATGTCGCCGATGTCATACTTTTTAAACTGCTTGTATTCCTCCGTGCCCAGCAGGTCGCGCTTGACGCACAGCTGGATACGGCCGTAACGGTCGGTCAGGTCCGAGAAGGTCAGCTTGCCCATGATGCGCTTGCTCATCATACGGCCTGCCAGACGGACAATTTTGCCCTCCATCTCGTCAAAATGCTCGGTAATATCGGTTGTATAATTGGTACGGTCATAGCGTACCTGCTGGAACGGGTCCTGTCCAGCCTCCTGCATTGCCTGCAGCTTGCCGGTACGGATTTCGTACTCCTCGGACTCCGAGCGAACCGGCTTTGCCGCCTTCGGCCTGGTCTGCCCGGATGCCTGCTGCTCCGCAGTCAGATTCTGATCCATGTGTTTCCTCCTAGTCGTAATGCAAAAGGACTGTCCGCCTTCAGTTTCCACCGGACAGACAGCCTTTTTTTCGTGTTACTTGATGATCTCAGTGATCTTGAACTTGATAACCTGCTCGCCCGGTGCTTCTACTTCCACAATATCGCCAATCTTGTGGCCGAGGACTGCTTTGCCTACCGGAGATTCATCGGAAATCAGACCTTCCAGCGGGTCAGCCTCCTGGGAACCTACCAGACGGTATTCCTCTTCCTCGTCAAACTCCACATCCACGATCTTAAAGCTGCAGCCCGGAGATACCTCATCTCTCGCGTACTGGTCTGCGGCAATAATCACTGCCTTGGAAATCATTTCCTCCAGTTCAATGATGCGGGAATTGACCTTGCCCTGCTCATCCTTTGCGGAGTGATACTCGGCATTCTCCGACAGGTCACCGAAAGAAAGTGCTTCCTTGATCTGTGCGGTAATCTCACGCATGCGGACATTGTTTAAATATTCCAGCTCTTCTTTCAGTTTGTCCAGGCTTTCCTGTGTCATTTTAAACTCTTGCTTCATGGAAGATTCCCCTCGATATCGTTCAGATTTTCAGCATCGGTGTCCCGATGCCATGTTACATCCCATTATATAAACCCGTTGGTATGATGTCAAGCGGGGTTTTCACCTGTCCGCTGAAATTTTTCATCCGGATTTTATGCTATCTCACGATGCCAGCACGGAAATTGCCGCCTGCAGCTGGTCATCCTCTTTGTCCGACAGCACATGGAACCGTTCGGTTTTTTCCTCGCTCAGCTCCACCTCCTGATCCGGTGTGACGCCCTTGCCAATCAGGCTGACGCCCTTGGGGGTATAATAGCAATTGGTGGAAAGGTTCAGGCAGCCGCCGTTAGACAGCGGGAAGCCCTGCTGGGAATAGCCCTTGCCCACGGTCTTTTCTCCCACAACCTCTGCCTTGCCATATTCCTGCAATGCTGCCGCGAAAAATTCCGCCGCGCTGTAGGAATCCTCGTTGACAATCACTGCCATGGGCAGGCCAACCTCTTCCGCATCCGATGTATACCTGCTTTCCTTGCCCTGCTTATCCTTCAGCGAGATGATATCCCCCTCCGGCAGCAGCGGGTCCAGGCAATTGACCAGTGCCGTCAGCTGCCCGCCCGGGTTGTTGCGCAGGTCAAAAATCAGGCGTTCCGCACCCTGTTCCATCACAGAATCCAGAGCCTCCCGGAACTGCTCATCGGTCTGGTCGGTAAACCGCTCTATGCAAATATATCCGATATGGTTGTCCAGCATACGGGAGATCACATGGATCTGGTCATATTCCGCACGGGTTACCGTGATGGCTTCCTCTTTCCCGGTTGCATACCGGCGCACGCCCAGTGTCACATCCTCACCCGCATCGCCGCGGACAGCTTCCACCGCATCCTCATAGGTACCCAGTGCGTCAATGCTGGTGCCGTTGACCGACACAATCTCATCATAATAGCCAAAGCCTGCCTTTTCCGCCGGGGAGGCATGGGCAATGGATTCCACCAGCAGGTAATGGCTGCCATCCTCCCGCTCCGCATAGCTGACAGTCACGCCGATGCCAACGGTGGTATCCGCAGTGGAGTCCTGATAGCTCGCATAATACTCCGGTGTCATATAGGAAGTCCAGCGGTCTCCCAGACCTTCCGCATAGCCGGCCAGGGTATAATCAATCAGATCTTCCGTTTCATATTCCCCGACAAAATGCTGTTCCGCAATGGCATTGACTTCCTTCACCGCATCATACAGCTCCCCCAGCTGTCCGTCCGGATGTACCGCACGGTATACTGCCAGTCCGGTCACCATACTGCATGCAAATGCTGCCAGCAAACCGACTGCCAGCGCCTTGCGCAGGGATATCTGTCTTTTCATGTCAGCGCTTCCTTTCCATAATAAACGTTCCACTAAAAAGAATACCGCAGGACAAAGCCTGCGGCAACCGTTTTTTCTTTTTTTCACAAAAAAATCACATTTACTGCTTTATACTGTTAAAACAGGACAGAAAGCGAACTGAAAATCATCAGCAGCGCCAGAAGCAATGCCATCACTGCCATGATCCGTTTTACAGTTGTTGGTTTCATGAACGAATACTCACTCCTGTACTCATGACTGGATGCGTCCGCCCTCACGGGAAGCCAGATACTTGCGTACCATCAATGCGACCTTAAATACAATCGCATGGTCAAACTCACGCAGATCCAGACCTGTCAGCTTCTTGATTTTCTCAAGACGGTATACCAGCGTGTTTCTGTGGACAAACAGCTTGCGGGAGGTTTCAGATACATTCAGGTTATTTTCAAAGAATTTCTGGATGGTAAACAGGGTTTCCTGATCCAGGGCATCAATGGAACCCTTCTTGAAGATTTCATTGAGGAACATCTCACACAGGGTTGTCGGCAGCTGGTAAATCAGGCGGGCCAGACCCAGGGTATCATAATTGACAATATTCTGTTCATTGTCAAATACAACGCCGATTTCCAGTGCGGTCTGTGCTTCCTTGAAGGATTTTGCCACATCCTTCAACTGGTTACATACGGTACCGATACCGATGATGCACTTGATCTGGATTTCATTCTCCAGGGTATCCTCGATACCCTTTGCGATTTTGTACAGTTCCTTGTCCTCTGTCGCTGCCTTGACTTCCTTGACCAGTACAATATCGCTCTCATTGATATGCAGCACAAAATCCCGCTGCTTATCCGGGAACAGTCCCTGGATGACATCCAGTGCGGCAACATCCGCACGCTCCTCCTGACGGATCAGGAATACCGCACGGGGGATATCACTCTCGAAATGCAGCTCACGGGACTTGATATAAATATCACCCGGCAGGATATTGTCCAGAATGATATTCTTGACAAAGGTAGCCTTGTCATGCTTTTCATCATACAGCGTCTTGATGTTGCTGATTGCGATGGTTGCCATGGAGCAGATGCTGCGTGCGTTTTCGTCCTCACCATGAACAAATACAGCGTACTCAAAGCGGGTGGTACGATCTGCCACCGGACGGTAGGTATATCCGCCGAAACGGATCATATCGCCCACATAGGACAGCTCTGCTGCCGCATCCTCACGCATTTCACCAATGCGCTTCAGATCGGTACAGGCAACAACCGCACCGCTGGCATTGATGATACCGATCGTGCGGTCCACCGCATCTTTCATCTGTAAAATTATAGACTGAAACATTCTTGATGCCATCATTCTTCACCCTTCTTTACACTATCATTTCAATCCATCCGCAATCATCGCCGTACCAGCGGATAGAAACATTACCAATCACCCGGACAGTCTTTTGCGGTCTGTTGTTCATCTTTTTCATTATAGCACAAATCGACAGAAATTTGTACAAAAATTTTCTCTTTCTTTTGTTAGTTTTCCCCTATGTAACTTTTGAGATATTTTTCCATATAAAACAGACTATATTTCATACCGTAAAGCTGCAATTTCCTGTGCAGTCAGCTCCCGCCATTCGCCGGGTTTCAGTGCGGAATCCAGCACAACATCCCCCTCAGACAGGCGTTCCAGTGTCAGTACCGGTGCACCGCGGGCTGCCAGCATCCGGCGCACCTGATGGTATTTTCCTTCCTGCACCGTCACCAGCACATCGGATTTTCCGTCGGTGACTGACCGGATTTCCAGCTTGGCCGGACGGCATTGGGTCCCATCCCGCAGCCTGATGCCGGCGGCAAAGGCATCCACATCCGCCTGTCCCAGCGCACCGTCCGCCACCGCATGGTAAACCTTGCTCACCTGATGCTTCGGTGAGGTCAGATGATGCCCCAACGCACCGTCATCGGTCAGCAGCAGCAAGCCGGAGGTATCCTTATCCAGCCGCCCCACCGGGAATACGCCACGGGAACGATACACCCCGGGCAGCAGATCCAGCACCGTCCGCTGCTCCCGGTCCTCTGTCGCGGACAGGACTCCCAGCGGCTTATGCAGCATCAGGTACACATGCTCCTGATAGCCCACCGGCTGTCCGCCGAAGGTCAGGCAGACCCGGTCCGGATCAATTTTTTGGGAAGCATCCCGGCAGACCACACCATCCACAGCAATGGAACCCTTTCTGGCATAAGCTGCCGCTTCCTTTCTGGAACACAATCCCATTGCCGCCAGCAATTTATCAATCCGCTGGACTGCCATGCTATCGCCTCCAAAACACAATTATTACCTATTGTAGCACTTTTGTAACATTTGTACAAGTAAATTTTGCGAAAATGCAAAAGCAGACGAAAAAATTCGCCTGCATGCTGTGAATTTCAATCCTTTTTGAGTGATTGTTGGTTATTTTTTGTCTGTGCCACTGTCAGTATTTGTAGAATCTGCCGTTTCATCCGCTTCGGTCTGTTCCTGCTCCGGATGATCCATCAGACCACGGGTAAAGCCGCCATCTGTCTTCATGGAGCAGATATCCCCTGCCACAATATTCCCCCGGTATACCAGCAATTCCGCAATGACATCGCCTTCCTCCGGATAATTGGTTACGGTATAAGTAATCTGTTTGACCCGTTTTCCCTTGAGCTTTTCCAGATCAAAGCCCTGTCTGGCCTGCAGCTCCGCATAGCTCTGATAGGTTTCATCGAAATCCGAGGGAATAATCACCTCCTGCATCACACAGGAATTGGCATCCACCTCCCAGCCGCAGGCCTGCAGATAGGCAATCCGTTCCTCATTGGTCAATGCCAGGGTGGACACGGTTTCCTCTGCTTCCTCCCCGGAACCGGCAGCCGCATCTGCGTCCGTGTTCCATATACTGATCGCTGCCACATCCCCTGCCAGACGTACACCCACACCCGCTGTCAGTACCAGAGCCACCGCTGCGGCGGCTCCCAACAGGATTTTTTTCCTGTTTAATTTTGCTGTAAAAATAAACATATGTCCCCGCTCCTTGCCGTGGTCATCTCAGTGGTACAACCTATGCAGCAGCAGGCAGGTTCATGACAGGAATTCGGCTGAGGTTGCCTTTGCTTCAGCAAATAACGGCGAGAGTTAAGGTGCAAAGATACTGTATCCATCTTAACCTTGGTTCAAACGGTAAGACAACGACTACTCCCTCAGTCAGCTTCGCTGACAGCTCCCTCCTCTGAGGGAGCCTTTGGAGCATATCGTTCGTCTCACTGGCTGAGATAAAAATAAACTGTCCGGGCATAAAGCCTCCCTCTTGGAGGGAGGTGGCACGGCGCAAGCCGTGACGGAGGGAGTTGAAGCGTAACGCTTCTGTATCAACCGTATCTCTGCGCGAACCTGAAACTGTGATGCTACTCCCTCAGTCAGCTTCGCTGACAGCTCCCTCCTCTGAGGGAGCCTTTGGAGCACCCCCTTTCATCTTCCGCTTGAGATAACAAAAACCGCCCCGGTTTCCCGGAGCGGTTTAGTCTCTTATAATGCTGTTTTATTCTGCCTGTGCAGCGGCGATAACCTTCTCCTGAACTGCCGGAGGCGCGTCCTCATAGCGTTCAAACTGGGACACAAAGGAGCCTCTGCCCTGGGTCATGGAACGCAGGGTGATGGCGTAATCGCTGATTTCTGCCATCGGTACTTCCGCAATAATCTCCTGACCGTCATCTGTCGGGTTCATGCCCATAATGCGGCCGCGGCGCTTGTTGATATCGCCAATGACATCGCCCATGTAGGAATCCGGAATGTAAACCTTCATGGAGCAGATCGGTTCCATGATAACCGGATTTGCCTTCGGGATGCCTGCCTTGAATGCCAGCTTTGCTGCCATCTTGAAGGACAGTTCATTGGAGTCAACGTCATGATAGGAACCATCAAGCAGGACTGCCTTCAGGCCAACCATCGGATAGCCTGCCAGAACACCATGCTCCATTGCCTCACGGATGCCCTTGTCAACTGCCGGATGGAAATTCTTCGGAACGGAACCGCCAAAGATGCGTTCCTCAAACAGGTAATCGCCCTCGGTGTACGGCTCAAATTCCATCTTAACGTGACCATACTGACCATGTCCGCCGGACTGCTTCTTATGCTTGCCTTCCACGGCAACCTTGGCACGGATCTTCTCACGATACGGAACCACCGGCTTGGACAGCACGGCATCTGCACCGAAACGGCTCTTGAGCTTGGAGCAGATGACATCCAGATGGATATCGCCCATGCCGCTCAGCACGCTCTGATGGGTTTCCGGGTCAATGGTAAAGCTGAAGGTCGGATCCTCATCAGCCAGTCTTGCCAGACCTGCTGCGATCTTTTCCTCACCGCCCTTGGTCTTCGGCGAAATCGCCTGAGAATAGCACGGCGGTGCAAACGGAACCGGAGTCAGGTTAACCGGACGTACAGTCATGGACAGGGTATCACCGGTCTTGGTGGTTGCCAGCTTGGATACCGCACCGATATCACCACAGGTGATTTCCTTCACTTCGGTGCTCTTCTTACCGCAGATGGAATACAGGTGGCCGATCTTTTCGGTGCCATCCATGCGGTGGTTCAGCAGGGTCATATCCTGCTTGACCGAGCCTGCAACAACCTTAAAGTAACTGAAACGACCATACTGGTCAGCGGTAGTCTTAAAGACAAAGGCACACGGGGTACCATTCGGGTTGCATGCGATTTCAACCAGCTCATCGCCTTCCTCGCATACCTCAATTTCACCCTGGTCCGGGGACGGCATGTAATCACAGATGCCCTTCAGCAGGGCAACGGTACCGATACCGGTTGCCGCAGTGCCGCAGAATACCGGCATAATCACACGCTCCAGCACGCCCTGACGCAGGCCGGCAATCAGCTCTTCATCCGAGAATTCCTCACCGGCAAAATAACGCTCCATCAGGTCCTCAGACAGCTCTGCCACATTTTCGCACAGGGCCGCACGCTGCTGGTCTACCTTGGCAATCATGTTCTCCGGAATCGGAACCTCAACACGCTTGTTGCCTTCCATATGGTATGCCTTACGGATGACACAGTCAACAACGCCGACCGTCTCACGGTTGCCTTCAAAAATCGGAATGACAATCGGGCATACATTCACGCCAAATGCCTTCTGCAGCTTATGCAGGGACGCATCGTAATCGGAATTTTCCTCATCAATCTTGGAAATATAAAATGCACACGGCTTACCGGCATCTGCCAGACGCTTCCATGCCTTTTCCGTGCCCACGCTCGGACCGGACTTGCCCGGTACGACAATCAGGCCGGATTCACAGACACGCAGTGCGCTCTGTACTTCACCCTCGAAATCAAAGAAGCCCGGGGTGTCCAGCATGTTAATTTTACAGCCGCCATATTCAATCGGTGCCACAGCAGTGGAAATCGAAAACTTTCTGCGGATCTCCTCCGGATCATAGTCACAAACGGTATTTCCGTCTGCAATCTTTCCCATTCGATCGGTTGCCTTTGTCATATACAGCATGCTCTCTACCAGAGAGGTCTTGCCTTCTCCACCGTGTCCCATTACACAGACATTACGGATTTTGTCTACAGAATATACGCTCAACGATTCCATCTCCTTAGCTTGTTTGTTTCCGGACGGTTTCAGCCGTCTCCCATGTTCGTAATTATATACTATTTCCCTTTCTCCTGCAAGCAAAATATTGTGAACTTTCCCTAAAGTTATTGTTTTATTTCAATGAATTTTCACAGTTTTCTGCACATTTTTTACGCCCGCAATGGCATTGTTCCACATTATATCATCTTTTTGCACCTTTTTTACCGGTTTCATCTGTCTTCTTCCCATCGTAAAAAAAAGAGAAAAAACAGGAAGCAGCTGTGTGAACTGCCCCCATTTGTTAGACAGCATGATATACTGTTAGCAAGCGGGGGTGTTATGTTGTGCCAAAAGGAGTACCGGATAAACGATATACACCAGAGTTCAAACAAAAAGTTGTGGAAGCTGTGGTGAAGGAAGGGTTGCGCTGTCAAGAGGCCGCGAGGCTTTATGAGGTCAACGGACAAGGCCGTATCCAAAGCCGGGAACGCATTTATCTGCAAGAATTTGATTCCATGGAACACCTTAAGCGAGAATGAATGGATGATTTGGACGATTACAACAACTACCGTATCAAATCAAAGCGAAAGGGCCTGCCGCCTGCAATTCACAGACAACAAGCCCTTTCGGCTGCTTGAACCATTTTTACGTTAAAATATTATCTGACTTTTTGGGGTCAATTCAAAGATTACCCCCGTCCTGCGGTATTATTTTTCAAATAATGTTTCATGCTGATGGAGCAGTTCTGCCCCCTGCCGGAGGACCCGGATAAACTGCCGGGAATCCTGTTCCCCCAGTCCTTCCAGCAGCCAGACATAATCCTTCAGCATGCGGTCGTGTGCCTCAGCAGCGCAGGCAATGCCAGTTTCCGTCAGGCTGATGCAGATTTTCCGCCGATCCTCCGTGTCCGGTATGCGGGTAATATAGCCCTTACGTTCCATCTGCTTGAGCAGGTTGGCCACCCGCCCGGTGGTCAGGCCCAGTGCTGTGGTAAATTCTCCGGCATACACGGCATCATTTCTGGAATGCAGCAGGATCAGCGCAAGATCTTCTCCGCGGGAAGCGATGATATCGGCAATTTTGCACAGCTGTTTTGAGTACATCATCTGGGTTCGGATCAATTCTTCTGCTGCTTCATGATAATTCACTACACATGCTCCTGTCTGTTCTGTCCGTTGTTTTATTTTTTATAGTTTTCGTAGTTCTTTGGTTTATGCACCTGTTCTGCCCAGATCTCCTCTGCCGCATCCTTCCAGCATGCCGCATATTCCTTGCACTTGCCGCACAGATGCTCTACCGTCTCCGGAGATTCCAGATCTGTACTGTGTGCGCCGGTCTCATGTACCATCTTCTGCAGCAGCTCCGGATTCTCCAGCATGGGGCATGGACGCAGATGGTTGTGGTTAAAGGGCTGGCCGTCATGATATGCCATGAACAGCGGGCTTTGCAGGATTTCCAGCACGGAATGGTCATGAATATTCGCATTGGAATAATGGATGAACACACATGGCTCCGCATCTCCGGCGGAATTGATATGGAAATAATTGCGTCCGCCTGCGATACAGCCGCCTACAGCTTCACCGTCATTCTGGAAATCCATCGGGAAGAATTCGATATCCGACTGGCTGGAACGGATATACCGGATGCGTTCAATCATATATTTCCGCTGCTCCACCGTAGGCAGCAGGTCCGGCACGGCATTGTTGCCTACCGGCATATAATGGAAATAGAAGCCAAACCGCGCACCCTTATCGGCAATCATCTTCAAAAATGCATCGCTGGTAACGGCTTCAATGTTATGCTTAGTATAACATATCGACGTGCCAAATAAAATACCATATTGTTTCATCAGGTCCATGGCCTTCATGACCGCGTCATAATGTCCCTCGCCCCGGCGTGCGTCATTGGTCTCCGGCGTGCCTTCAATGGACAGCTGGAAGGTCAGGTTGCCCAGACGGACAACCTCCCGGCAGAATGCATCATCAATCAGGGTGGAATTGGTATAGATGGAGAATTCCACATCATTGTGTTTTTCTGCCAGCTTCAGGATATCCGCCTTGCGCACCAGCGGTTCACCGCCGGTCAGCATATACAGGTACACACCGAGCTTTTTGCCCTCGGTGATAATTTTATCCATATCCTCAAAGGACAGGTTATGTTTATGGCCATAGGTACCGGACCAGCAGCCCTGACAATGCATATTGCATGCCGAGGTCGGATCAAACAGGATAAGCCACGGGATATTGCAGTGATATTTTTCCCGGTTTTTACGGATCTCTCTGGTGCCACGGAAAAATGCTTCAAAGCCCAGATTGAGTGCCGCCATTTTTGCCACATGGGGATCGGTTTCATCCAGTACACGATTGATAAATCGAATCCACTTGTTGTTCGGGTCCTGGATTGCTGCCCGGACCTTGTCATAGCTTTCCTTGGACATGCCATCTCCCCAGAATTTCTCTGCGAAGTCCACAATCTCCAAAAAGCCCTTTTCTCTGTCCTTTTCCACATGAGAAAGGATCTGATCAATCAGAATACTGGCAGCCTTTCTCTGTGCCTTATGTGAAAGCTCTGTTAATGCAGCCATTGCTCCATGCCTCCAATCTATTTATCTTCTACTGAAAGATAATATACCCCCTTCCTCCATTTCTGTCAAGTCATTTTATACAACGATCTTGCTTTTTCTGTCGATTCCTGATTTTTTCTGCTGAATCCGTCTATTTTCTATCCGCTTCTTGCTTTTTCCCGCGGGTATCGGTATACTGGTGGTATCATATCCGTTTTCCCCGAAAGGAGCCTGTCTTCCATGCGTTTGTTCCGCCTGCTGATTTGGGACGCATTATTCTGCATTATTTTAACCGTCAGCTATTCTGTTTCCGCCGCAGTGGTTACGCCGACCCTGCAATATCTCATTACACTGGTTACCTGCGCCATCTGTGGTGCATTTTTGGGTCAGCTGCCCCAGCGTTCTGATCCGTTGCTGCTTATTTTTGTCACCATCCCTGCCCTGTATGTGGCTCTGGCACCGCTGCTTGCGCCCGGCCTTACATGGCTGACAAATGCATTGCCGCTGCCCTTTTCCATCCAGCTCGTGCCGAATATTCTGCTGTCGCAGAAAACCCAGCTCCTGCGGTATGCCTGCGCACTGGTTGGCGGCTTTACCCTGTTCCGCGGCCAGAAATAACAGACTCCATGAAATACATACGCCGGAATCCCCCGAGGTTCCGGCTTTTTCTATGGTTCCCCACATCCTGCCGGACAATTCCCATAGCTTTTCCTATGACCAGTTTATTCCGCAGGCGGACAGAGTTGCCTGTTTTTCTGGTGATACGCAAAAAAGGCTGTACCCATCTCTGAGTACAGCCTTTGCTTTTTTCATTTCAGGAAATTACAGAACCTTTTCCTCTTCCTTTACGTCCTTGCGGGACAGGTTGATGCGGCCCTTGTCATCAATTTCAATGACCTTAACCCAGCACATGTCGCCAACCTTGACAACATCCTCAACCTTCTCCACGCGGCGCTTTTCCAGCTTGGAGATGTGAACCAGACCATCCTTACCCGGTGCAATCTGCACGAATGCGCCGAAGCCCATCAGGCGGACAACCTTGCCGTAGAATACATCGCCGACCTCCGGGTCCTTGACGATGGTTTCAATCATCTTCTTTGCCTTCTCGCCGTCTGCGCCATTGACGGATGCAATGCTGACAGTGCCATCCTCAGCAATGTCAATCTTTGCGCCGGACTCAGCGGTGATCTTCTGGATCACAGAGCCGCCCTTACCGATGACATCACGGATCTTGTCCGGGTTGATGTGCAGGGTGATGGTCTTCGGTGCCCACGGAGACAGGGTTGCACGCGGTTCCGGAATCGCCTTCAGCATAACCTCATCCAGAATCTTGTAACGTGCGTCACGGCACTTGCGGAATGCTTCCTTGATGATGGACGGAGTCAGGCCGTCAACCTTGATATCAACCTGAATACCGGTGATACCCTTCTTGGTGCCTGCTACCTTGAAGTCCATGTCGCCGTAGAAGTCCTCGACACCCTGAATATCGGTAAAGGTAGTTTCCTGACCGTCATCGGTAATCAGGCCGCAGGAAATACCGGCTACCGGAGCCTTAATCGGAACACCGGCATCCATCAGCGCCAGAGTGGAGCCGCAGACAGAACCCTGAGAGGTGGAACCGTTGGAGGACAGAACCTCAGATACCACGCGGATTGCATACGGGAATTCCTCAACGGACGGCAGTACCGGCACCAGAGAACGCTCTGCCAGTGCACCATGACCGATTTCACGACGGCCAGGGCCACGGGACGGACGGGTTTCACCAACCGAGAAGGACGGGAAGTTATAGTGATGGATATATCTCTTTTCCTTCTGCTCAAAGATGGTATCCAGCTGCTGTGCGTCAGACAGGGTACCCAGTGTGCAGACAGACAGAACCTGCGTCTGGCCACGGGTAAACAGGCCGGTACCATGTGCACGGGGCAGTACGCCTACCTCAGATGCCAGCGGACGGACTTCTTCCATGCCACGGCCATCTACACGCTTGCCCTGGGTCAGCCAGTGACGGACAACCTTCTTGCACAGCTTGTCAACGATTTCGGTGACCTCGCCGGCACGCTCTGCTGCAACCTCTTCGCCCAGCATTGCGTCGATTTCCTCACGGACAACCTGCATCCGTGCATCACGAACGGTCTTGTCATCGGTATCGAAAGCGACCTCAACCTTTTCACGTGCAAATGCTTCGATCTGGTCGAACAGGTCATGGTCTACATCATGATGCTCATACTCGAACTTCGGCTTGCCGATTTCTGCCTTGATGGAATCAATAAATGCGCACATCTTCTTGATTTCCTCATGGGCAAACAGCAGGCCTTCCAGCATCTGATCCTCCGGAACTTCCTTTGCACCTGCTTCGATCATAACGATCTTTTCGGCAGTACCGCAAACAGTAACGTCCATCAGGCTCTTTTCACGCTGCTCAACCGTCGGGTTGAGGACGAATTCGCCGTCAACCAGACCGACGTCAACGCCGGCAACGGTATAATTAAACGGGATATCCGAAATAGCAACTGCGATGGATGCACCATTCAGTGCAGTTACCTGCGGGGAGTTATCATAATCATTGCCCATAACGGTGCAGACAATGGAAACGTCATTGCGCAGATCCTTCGGGAACAGCGGACGCATCGGGCGGTCAATCTGGCGGGAAGCAATGGTAGCCTGCTCACTTGCCTTGCCCTCGCGACGCATAAAGGAACCCGGGATACGGCCTACTGCGTACAGCTTTTCTTCAAAATCAACAGAAAGCGGGAAGAAATCCACACCTTCACGCGGCTTCGGGGAAGCGGTTGCAGTAACCAGAACAACCGTATCACCATAGCGAACCATTGCGGCACCATTTGCCAGCTGTGCAACCTTACCGGTTTCTACCGTCAGCTTACGGCCAGCAAACGTGGTTTCAAATACACGTTCTTCATCAAATGACTTATGGGTAATCGTAGTCATAATCAAACTGTCTCCTTTTCTACAATATTGTTCCAAAAGTCCGACAGTCCTTCAAGCACTTGAAGCGCAGGTTTATCGTCCGCTTTTATGGCTCCCTCAGAGGAGGGAGCTGTCTGCGCTTGCTGCGCAGACTGAGGGAGTTTCATAAAATACCTCTTTCATGGCTCCCTCAGAAGAGGGAGCTGTCTGCGCTTGCTGCGCAGACTGAGGGAGTTCCATAAAAATACCTCTTTTATGAATTTCCCCGTAACAGGAACATTTCATAAGCCTGTCCTTCAACTGCTCAAGGAATTGTCGTCCTTCTTTTTTGTCAGGGAAAAAGAGGAGGCATTCACATGGCCTCCTCTTCCTCCATAGCTCTTACTTTCTCAGGCCGAGCTTCTTAACGATTGCTCTGTAACGCTCGATATCCTTCTTCTTCAGGTATGCGAGCATGCTGCGGCGCTGGCCTACCATCTTCAGCAGACCACGGCGGGAATGGTTGTCATGCTTGTGCTCCTTCAGATGCTCGGTGAGCTGCTTAATGCGCTCAGTCAGGATAGCGATCTGTACTTCCGGGGAACCGGTATCGGTCTCATGGGTACGGTTTGCTGCGATTACTTCAGCCTTCTGCTCTTTGCGGATCATAATTAGACACCTCATAATAAAATATTTTTTTTAGCTCCCAATGCACCGGGCAGCGGTCTAAGGTGATGGACACGGTAAAACATGTCCTGTATCCAGACTGCTAAGTGCAGGGAATACGCTAACTACTGCATCATATCATACCAAAGCTTTTTTGTAAAGTAGATTATTTGGAAAACTTTTGGGCGGGTTCTCTGCGCTGATTCATGACAGAATGCAGGCCATCTGTTTTTCGTTTGTGCCTGAACGGCTACTGTGCCAATTCCCACATCCCCTAAGGAAGAGACTCACCGGCGAGTCTCTCCCTTAGGAATCCCACTCTGCCGTTAAAGGGGGTTGGATACCCCCTTTAAAATTCCCCAACAATCACCGCAATCTCCTCTGGTGCATCGCCATCTTCTTTCTTCCGCCGGGATTTCCGCAGTTCGGCTTGCATTCCGTGGTTTATTCATACAGGCTTATGACACCACTGCATGCAGAGGGAATAAACCAATATGCAACGCCGAACAGTGACAACGAGGGCTGAGATAGCAAAAAAAGTTCTCAATCACCTATACTTTTCCAAGTTTTTTGATTATTTATTCAAAAACACGTGGTTATACTTTATTTAACCATCATTATCCCCCGCTCTGTTGAAAAAAGATTTTACGAACTTCACAATTTTTCGTCAAAAAATTTTACACCAGTATGATTTTCCGATTTTTCCATCCTGCATTTTATCCGCGAATGCGTGGGTTTTTCCGTTGTATTTTGCAGGATTTTCCCGTCTATTTTTCGTTTATGGTGATTGTGTACAGCTGTAATCCGCTGTTTTTGTAAATAATTCATGAAATTTGCTTATTTTCAGTCATTTAAACACATGCTATAATCTGAACCATCAACGAAAGACATGTGAATGAGAAAAACAGCTCATTCCATTCGCTTTCCTTCCTTTTTTTCTCTTTTCTGCCGAAAACACATGACGGTGGCTGTGCAATAGTGCGGCCTGGATGTCGTGTGTTTTTCTTTTGTCCAAATACATGTAAAAAGGCTCCTCCCGCACAGGCAGTTTTCCCTGCACGGAAGGAGCTTTATTGTTTTTGCTGTGATATTGGTTAAGCCAGGCAACAGCCAGGCGCATCATTCACGCGCCCAAACAGGAGGGAAACGCTTCCGTCCCAAAGCCTCCCTCTTGGAGGGAGGTGGATTCGCCGCAGGCGAAGACGGAGGGAGTTAAAACGCAGCTCTTTCGTATCAATCGAAACCTTTGTGCGAAAGAGGAAGATCGGCGGAACTCCCTCAGTCACGGCAAAGCCGTGCCAGCTCCCTCCTCTGAGGGAGCCTCTGGCCGCGCTCCTGCACAGGAGCGCAGGAAAGCATTTCTTTTGCCAAGCTCTTCTTTCTGCAATAGAACCGCCAGATTTTTCATATCTGCTTGCATGAAACCTCTATGGGCAGACCGGCGGACTTGTTTTGTCCGGCGTGTCTGCGGTGCGCGGAAGGTCGTCGAAGCAAAGTCCGTTTTGCTCCGGTATTCTTTAAAAAGAATACCATCCGCCCACTCCCTTGCTT
The DNA here is from genome assembly GCA_004555915.1 of Clostridiales bacterium. Classification (GTDB taxonomy): domain Bacteria; phylum Bacillota; class Clostridia; order Oscillospirales; family Butyricicoccaceae; genus Butyricicoccus_A. Next base: position 23,719 of record SFJM01000006.1, read on the forward strand.
CTCCTCTCCAAAACACAACCGCTTCTCTGGGTTGTGTTTTGGCCGCGCTCCTGCACAGGAGCGCAGGAAAGGTTTTCTTTTGCCTACTTTTCTTTTCCTCAAAAAGAAAAGTACGGTTACTTGACGATTTCCTTTGCAGCAGCAGCGTACTTGGCGATCTTTGCGTCAACCTCGTCCTTATTCGCGCCGTTTGCCATGATATAAACCTTAACCTTCGGCTCGGTACCGGACGGACGGATGATAAAGCTGGTGCCATCGGACAGGTCGTAATACAGTACGTTCTGGCCCTTCAGCTCAACCTCAGAGGTCTCGCCGGTTGCCAGGTCGGTCTGGATACCGGTCTGCAGGTCACGCACATCCTTGACCGCAGTGCCGCCAACTTCCTTCAGCGGGGATTCACGCAGTTCCTTCATCAGCTCTACCATACGGGTCAGGCCGGATACGCCCGGCATAACGATGGACAGGGTTTCCTCTGCGTAATAGCCGTAACGTTTGTACATATCCTGCATTGCATCGTACAGGGTCATGCCCTTGGTACGGTAATAAGCAGCCATTTCTGCAATCAGCATGGAAGCAATGACAGCATCCTTATCACGTGCATGGTCACCGCACAGGTAGCCGTAAGACTCCTCGAATGCGAACAGGTACTCATGGGAACCGGTAGCCTCGAACTGCTTGATCTTCTCAGCCAGGAACTTGAAGCCGGTAAAGGTATCGAAGCACTCCACGCCATTGTCATTGGCAACCTTGCGTGCCATCTCGGTGGATACAACAGACTTCAGTACAGCCGGATGCTCAGGCATAGTATTAGTCAGCTTCTTTGCGGTGATGATGTAATCAATCAGCAGGACACCCATCTGGTTGCCGCTCAGGGTTACATAGTCACCGGTGCTGCTCTTGAGCACGGTACCGCAGCGGTCAGAATCCGGGTCAGTACCGATAATCAGGTCAACACCCTGCTTCTTTGCCATTTCGATGGCAATATTAAAGCCTTCCTTATTCTCCGGGTTCGGGGACTTGACAGTCGGGAAGTTGCCGTCAATGACCATCTGCTCCGGTACACAGATCACATTCTTATAACCGATACGCTTCAGGATTTCCGGTACCAGCTTATAGCCTGCGCCATGGAACGGGGTATAGATAATCTTGAAGTCATCTGCTACTTCTGCGATGCAGTCCGGATTGATGCACATCTTCTGGATCTGGCGCAGATAGATTTCATCGGATTCCGGTCCGATAATCTTAATCAGGCCCTTGTCCACTGCTTCCTGATGGTCCATTGTCTTGACCTCAGTAAACATATCCAGCGCGCCCATTTCCTTCGCAACAACATCAGCTTCCTTCGGCGGCAGCTGTGCGCCATCCTCCCAGTAAACCTTATAACCGTTGTATTCCTTCGGGTTATGGGATGCGGTAATCATGACGCCTGCCAGTGTACCATAGGTACGGACGGTAAACGACAGTACCGGAACCGGACGCAGGGATTCCCATTCAATAACATTAATGCCATTGGCTGCCAGAATGCTTGCTGCCAGATGGGAGAACTCATCTGACTGAATACGGCTGTCACATGCAATGGCAACACCGCGCTGCATGGCACGCGGGCCATACTGCTTAATCAGATTTGCCAGACCCTGTGTAGCTGCACCAACGGTAAAACGGTTCATCTTATACAGACCAACGCCCAGTGTGCCGCGCAGACCTGCGGTACCGAAGGACAGCGGTGCAAAAAACCGTTCCTGAATTTCCTTTTCATCGCCTTCCAGCGCTGCCAGTTCTGCACGTTCTGCATCGGTCAGTGCCGGGGACTCCATCCACTTGCGATATTCTTCCATGTAGCCCATTTCAAAACACCTCATTTTTCCTGATTTTTTTGTTTCCGATTGGATATGCCATATCATTGTTTCCAATTGGATATAATCATAGTATTGCTGCGGGAAATCCGTTCCATCTGCCCGGAGGAGCTATGGCAAAGCACCATCTTCCCCTCCCCTGATGGCATCCGAGGATAACCCTAGAAAAATTATACAGCATTTCCCTCCAAATTTGAAGGAAAATTTGTGATTTTTACGAAATGTTTTTTTGTGATACATGAAGCATTGTCGGATATGATACAAAAAAACCGCTGATCGTTCAGATCAGCGGTTTGATGCTTTTGATTTGTTATTCCTCTTCCTGTTCCTCCGGAAGCAGGGCGTTTTTACAACGATCCAGAATACCTGCGAGCGATGCAAGAATCGTGCCATAATTGGCAATCGGTACACCGGCTTCCTTACAGATCGCCACATGTGCCCGTACCGACCGTACCGACATCGTAGCGTCGGTATCATGAATGACCAGATCATACTGATTCAGGTTATCCGGCAGGTCCAGACCGAAGGAGTAATCAATCTGCAGCTCCTCGCCGAGCAGCCTGCGCATGGCACGCGGAATCTTAATGCGGCCGATTTCCTTATATATCTCGCTCTTCCTGTCGCCTACCGCAATCAGGACATGGCTGTCCTTGGTCAGATTGCCGATGGCATGTGCGCCCTCAATAAAGTCCTCCAGCACGCCGCCCTGCAGGCCATACAGCAGGGAATACGAGGTCAGCGGAATATCCTCCGGCACGATATCCCGTACCTTGCCGAATGACCGGGCATAGGCAACCACCAGGTCAATCCGCGGAACTTCCTTCAGGGTTACCTCCAGGTCATCTTCATTAATAATGACGCAGCGTGCGCCCCGGCGCATCAGCTCCATCAGGATTTCATATTCATGAATCAGGCCGGACTCCGGCACCAGCATCAGGACATAATCCCCTGCCTGAATGAGATTTTCCGGTACCAGCGGGTTTTCCTTTTCCTTCAGGATCCGAACCATCTGGGACAGCCGGGTGCGCAGCAGGGATACCGAGCCCGGTGTATGGGTGGAAATAAAAATTGCATCCGGGAACTCCAGTTTCAGCTTGGCAATATCTCCCGCATATGCCTCGTCACAATGGTTGAATACCTGCAGATACGGCACCATGTTCCGCCGCATCCATGCATCCGCACGCTGCAGGGCATCCCGCGCATCGCGGTCAAATTCCTGCACGTTAATCACATACAATGCGATATCCGCACGGCGGATGATATTCCGGGTGCGCTGTGCCTGTTCACTGCCCAGCTCATTCACATCATCCAGTCCCGCGGTATCAATCACGGTTACTTCCCCCGCGTAGCCAAGCCGGCATCGTCCCACAACCGGATTATACTTGGACCCGGATGCGCCAACCTTGACCTCTGCCTCAAACCGGTCTTCTCCTACCAGCTGATCGAAAATACTTGTTTTTCCGCTGCCAGTGCGGCCAAATAATACAATATGTCGGTTATTGCCGCTCATAATAGTCGGTAAAATACTATGACTCATGACTGCTGCCCTTCCCTCCTGCAGGATTGGCATTCCATCTGCCTGCACCATATCTATGCTGCTGCGGCGCAATTGCCTTCCACTGCCCGGAAAGGAAACCTCCTTTTGAAACCTGTTTTTCTGCTGTCAAAAAAGTGCAAATTTCTCTCTTTTCAGATATGTCTGAATTCCCTATCATTATAACACGAAAAACAGAAAAGTACAGCGGGCAAACGGGGTTTTTCCACAAAAATACCGGTTACCTTTTGGAGCCTTTACCACAGAAGGAGGAGCGGCCTGATGCCCCGGGGGCAGAGAATTACCAGCGGGCTTCCTTCTCCTCATAGACAAGGGCAATGCCGCCCGGGCCCACATAGGTTCCGATGACAGCGCCGATTTCCACCGTGGTAATTTCAATATTACTGATATGGGTCTGCAGCATATGGGAAATGGTTTTCACGCGATCCGGCGCACAGGAGGAAATCACCGTCACATGGTGCAGGTCAACGGCGTTTTCCAAAAAGCCGTCCACCAGCTTCCTGATTCCGGTCTGCATGCCCCGCACCTTGTCCACGTTCGTTGCTTCGCCTTCCCAGACAGTCAGCAACGGCTTGATCCCCATGAGCTTGCCAGCCAGCGCGGTTACTTTACCGATGCGTCCGCCCTTGCGCAGGTATTCCAGGCTGTCGATAATGAAATAAATGGCCAGATGGTTCTGGAGATACAACAGCCGGGTCAGAATTTCCTGTGCGTTTTTTCCTTCCTTTACCATGCGGACAGCCTCCAGCGCAAACGCTGCCACCGCAGCAGATGCCGTCTGGGAATCCACCAGATGGATATGCGGGCGGAAGCCCTCCTCACGGATCATCCGGCGCGCCATCCCGGCGCCATTGATGGTACCGGACAGTTTGGAGGATACGGTGATTACAATAATATCGTCATAGTCCTCATACTGGCGGAACGCATCCATCCATGCCTCCAGTGTCGGCTGGCTGGTTTTCGGCAGCTGTCTGCTGGCAGCCAGCTTTTTGAAAAATTCCTCACTGGTCAGGTCAACGCCGTCACGGTAAACCGTGCCGTCCTCAAAGGTCACATTCAGCGGAACAACAGAAAATCCGGCTTTTTTTGCACGTTCTGGTGTGAAATCACAGCTGGAATCCGTAATAACAGCAATTTTATTCATGATACTCTACTCCTATCGTTCATACGTGCTCAGAAATTCCCCAAGCTTTTCCAACGCACGGGACAAGGCCTTCTGCTCCTCCTCGCTCATCCCGGCCAGTGCCGCATCAATCAGATCATGATGGAATTTCTCATGGTACTGCCATGCCGCCTGTCCCTTCGCGGTCAGCGAAACCATAACCACACGCCGGTCCTTTTCCGCCCGTGTGCGTTCAATCAGATCCTTTTTCTGCATGCGGTCACAGGCTACTGTCAGCGTCGCCAGCGTCACATCCAGTGCCCGGGCAATATCCGTCATCCGGCTGCTGCCGGCCTCTCCGATCTTCTCCATGATATGCATTTCCGTGATGGAAACATCATCATTCAGCCCGGTTGCCAGCGCACGCTGCTCCAGCTTATTGATCTGTCCGAAAATGTCGACCAGAAATGTGTTCACCTGCTGATGAACTGTCATCCGTCCACCTCCCTGAATGTTTTTATTGTCTAACTAACTATATGATGTAGTGTATCACATCTCCTGTGGAACAGCAAGCAGATTCCCGCAGGTTTTTCAAGAATTTCTTTCCGGGTATGCAAAAACCTCCGTATCCGGATTGTGGATACAGAGGTTTCCTTGCTTATCTCGTTATTCGGGTTTCGGTTCCCTGTTTTTGCCGTGCTCCCCGTCACGTCCCCGGCGGCGCGGATTGCGGCGTTTGGGCTGGCGGTGGGCATCCATAAACTCACCCTCTGCCGGCTTATTTTCTCGTGGTTCCCGACGCTTTTCCGATTTTTCCGGCTTTTCCGCATTGTTTTTGCGGTCACGGTGCGGACGGCGTTCCCGGCGTTTTTCCGGCTTTTCGGCTTTTTCGGCTTTTTCGTTTTTTTCCTTATGCTGCTTTTCGCCGCGGTTTTCCTTCTGCCCGTCTTCTCCATTGCTGGCGCGGCGCCGCCTGCGCGGACGGTCATTCCGTTTGCGTTTTTCCTCCTCCGGTGCCGGCTTTTCCTCCTGGGTCTCCGGCTCCTGCTTCGGTTCCGGTTCATCCCGGAATATCGGCATTGACGGCTCCTCCGGCTTTTCCTCCAGAGGCTTTGCGGGTACCGTTACCGCGGGTTTTGCCGGTGTACGGCGTGGCCTGCGTCCTGCCTGCAGTACCTGGCAGTCCGCACAGCGATAGGTGCGCGGTGTATCCGGGTCATCCTCCAGCTGTACCACGCAGGTGCCCCGCAGCATGGAGGTGCTGATAACAACGCCCACACCATCCGGGGTCTGTACCGTGGATTCCAACCGCGGGGTCACCCGGCTCAGCTCCTCATATGCCTCCTGCTCATATTTCAGGCAGCACATCAATCTGCCGCAGGTGCCGGAGATTTTGGTCGGGTTGAGGGACAGGTTCTGCTGCTTTGCCATGTTGATGGACACCGGCTGGAAATCATCCAGAAACGACGCGCAGCACAGCGGCCTGCCGCAGATGCCCAGTCCGCCCAGTACCTTTGCCTCATCGCGCACGCCGATCTGCCGCAGCTCAATGCGGGTACGGAATACCGAAGCCAGATCCTTGACCAGTTCACGGAAATCCACACGGCCATCCGCGGTGAAGTAAAACAGTACCTTGTTCAGGTCAAACGTATATTCTACCGAAACCAGCTTCATATCCAGCTGGTGCTCAGCAATTTTCTGTTCACAGATATGAAACGCTTCCTTTGCGCGTTTCTGGTTGGTCTCCACAACCTTCGCATCGGAATTGGTTGCCACACGAATCAGCTTTTTCAGCGGCTTGACCACTTCCCCTTCGGCGACATCCCGGTTTGCCAGCGCTACCTCGCCATATTCCACGCCCCGTGCGGTTTCCACAATAACATGCTGGCCAATTTCGGTCTGTATGCCGCAGGGGTCAAAATAATATACTTTTCCGACTTTTTTAAATCGGACTCCAATAATCTGAGCCAAAATGGTTCCTCCTGTTTATCGAGAGAATAAAACGCCTGCCGATGTGAAACCGGAGGTTTTATTTTCTGTCATAAAATCCGTTCATAGCAGCCCGCCGCAAGGCAGCCTGTCAGCAGCGCCATACCCGGATTGCGTTCAATGCGCCCATCCAGTTCATCCATCCAGTCATACAGCGCAAGCAGCTGCCGCACCGACAGCTTTCGTGCCAGCGGTTCGGACTGTGCCCACAGGGCAGGCGATAACGGCGTGTTCATGCCGTTTGCCGCAAGGACAGCATCCCGGATGCCGGTCTGCATGGCAGCCAGCACGTTGGAAAACTGCTGGCGTGACAGCTCGGCACATCGGTTTGCCGCCCGGAAAAGTTCCAGCTCATCCCGTGTTCCCAGCGCCTGTAAAAACCAGCCTGCGTACTCCGCCGTCCCGCCGGTGTCCTCCGACAGGGCCTGGATAGCATCCCCCGCAATGCCCTGGCAGGCAGCAGCGGCAGCCTGTAACTGCTCCCGGTCTGTATCGGGATAGTGCTGCCGCAGCAGCTGCACCACCTCTGCCTGCTCCAGCGGAGCCAGGGAAAACCGGGTGCAGCGGGATAAAATCGTCGGCAGAATTGCGCCGGCATTTTCCGTCATCAGGATGAAAAACGCATAGGAAGGCGGTTCCTCCAGCAGCTTGAGCAGCGCATTCTGGGCGGATGCATTCATATTCTGTGCGTGACGGATGAGAAATACCCGCCGGTCGCCATCTCCGGGCAAAACCGCGCAGGCCGCACGGATGGAACGGGCGGTATCCACCTTGATTTCCGCATCTCCCGCGTCAATCACGGTGACATCCGAGTGCAGGTTGCCGTCCACCTTCCGACAGGCGGTACAGGTACCGCAGGGCTTGCTCCCTGTGCTCTGGCACAGCAGTGCCGCGGTGAGAATCCGTGCCGTGGTCAGCTTTCCGATTCCCGCCGGGCCGGTCAGCAGGATGGACTGGGGGAACCGTCCCTCCAGCGCATGCCGCAATGCCTGTTTTAAGCTGTCATTGCCCCGCAGGTGTTCAAACGTCATCCGTGGTTGTCCTGCCTTTCCGCATCAGCTTCCTCCATCACGCAGATGGGTTCCTTATCAGTATACCATCCGGCACGCAGAAATTCAATGTGAACTTGCCGAATCCGCTCCCCGGGATACAGCAGCGGTACACCGGGCGGATAGGGGGTAACCGGTCTGGCGCAGACCCGTCCCGCCGCCTGTGCCAGCGGGATTTCCGTCTTTTTGGAAAACCATGCCTGCCGCAGGGAGCACACGCGCTCGGGTGCCGGAAACGGCAGCAAGGGCTTATATGGCACGTCTTTGCCGGTAAACTGTCCATCCCGCAGCGCCCCCATGAGCCGGGCATAATCCCGTTCGGTATCCGCACCGGTACAGATGAATACCACATGATCCTGATCCGCCATTTCCACATCAATACCGAACGATTCATGCAGGATGGCGTTCAGCTGGTGCCCGGTCACATTGGTGCCCCGGCAGCAGACAGTCAGACGGCAGGGATCCAGCGGTGCAGCGGTTTCCGTCAGGGCGGAAAATACCGTTGTCCGGTCAATCTCCCGCCGCAGGGCGGCAACCCGCCGGGCACAGGCGGCATAGGCCGCTGCTCCGTCTCCTTCCAGCCAGGAACGGGCAAGGTCAATGGAAGCCAGCAGCAGATAGGATGGGCTGGAGGTGCCGAACATCGGTGCAGTCTCCAGCAGGGTTTCCCAGGAGATACGCCCGGAGGACAGCAGAATGGCGCTCTGTCCCAGTGCCGGCAGCGTCTTATGGGTGCTCACCGCCGCCAGGTCGGCGCCTTCCTCGATGGGGGACTTCCGTCCGACCGCCTTCAGATGAGCACCGTGGGCAGCATCCACCAGCAGCGGAATCCCATGACTGTGGCATATATCTGCCAATGCGGGAATATCCTGCATCACACCGTAATAATTCGGGCTGGTGACCAGCACGGCGGAGGCTTGCGGGGTCTGTTTCAGTACGTTTTCCACAGCCTGTGCAGCGAGCAGCCCCGGCAGGCCGGTGTCATCCAGCGGCTCCGGCACCACGAATACCGGTGTCAGATCCAGCAGCGCCATGGCATGGGTGGCGGATTTATGGCAGTTGCGGTCAATGACCAGCGTGCCTCCTGCCGGTACGGCAGCCGCGATGGCAGTCATCAGCGCCTGGGTGGAGCCGCCGGTCAGAAACAGGCAGTCCTGTGCGCCGTAATACCGCGCCGCTGCCTGTTCCGCAGACAGGATGGGTTCATCCCCCTCATATAAATTGCCGGTTCCCTCGATTTCGGTATAATCAATGGCAAAGGGATGGTTCAGCTCCGGCAAAACCGGACGTCCCTTGTGTCCGGGCATATGAAAACGGGCGGCTTTGCGAGCCGCCTGTTTTTTTAACTGTTGGTATAAGCTAGACATATTCCTTGGGTACCAGCGGGCTGAGGTACAAGGGATTGACATCCAGAATGGCAGTGTCCCCATTGTGTACATCCAGTCCGGTCACATCACAGGAAACATGGCACAGGCCCACATGTCCCATCACCCGGGCGCGCTGTCCGTTGATGGTAATGTAAATATCGCCTTTGCCTCTTCCGTTTTTGATTTCGGCTAAAATATAGCGCAGCACATCCCGGGAGCGGTACAAATCCTTTTTCTTTTCCACGGAAAAACCGTCGGTATAGCCCACCGGCACCACCGCCACACGGGTGGTATCCTTTGCCACATAGCCTGCGCCATAGCCAAAGGTATGCCCCTTGGGAACGGTACGCAGTTCAATGACCCGGCTTTCCAGATAGCCGATACGGGACAGTCCGGTGGAGGTCTTTGCCGGAATGCGTCCGGTAAAGGCGGAGCCCACACGCACCGCATCCAGCATCATGTCCTCATAGCAGAACACACCGGAGGAATTGGCCGCATGGCGCATGCCGCAGTCAATGCCATCCGCTTTCAGCCGCTGGGTGATATCGCACAACTGCTTGTACTGTGCCCGGGTTGCCGCCTCATTGGCAAAGGCGGAATGGAAATGGGTATAAATGCCGGTCGCATCAATGCCTTCATTGGCAGTATATACCAGCTTCAGCTCCTCATACTGGTCCGGCAGGAAGCCATACCGGCCCATGCCGGTATCCAGCTTCACATGGGCACGGGCCTGCATGCCGCAGCCCTTTGCCACTTCGTTCAGGCAGTATGCCGCCTCCGGGGAACCAACGGTAGCGATGGCGTTTGCCTGTACCACCTCATAGGCCTCATCCGCCATGGCAGTGGAGCGCATGACCAGAATATCCTCCTCGGTGTAGCCCAACTCCCGCAGCCGGGTCGCATCCCCCGGCTCGGTGACGGCAAACATCCGGATGCCGGTCTCGCTGAGCACCTTTGCCATCTGCTCCATACCGAAGCCATAGCCGTCCGCCTTGAGTACGGCGATTACCGGCACACCGGCTTTTTCCTGAATCCGGCGGGAATTGGCCGCCAGCTTGTCTTTTTCTATGACGAATTTCTTCATCCCGCTCGCGTCCTTTACTTCTGTTCCGGCTTTGCGTCAGCCTGTTTGTCTTCCTTCTGCTCGCCGCGGTGGTCGCCGGTCAGGTTCTTCGGCTTGGAGGTATCCAGTGCGGCATTTTTCTTCAGGAAGCGCTTGCGGCGCAGGTTGCGGTAAGTAGACTGTCCATGGACAACGGCAAAATGTACCGGCTTGTTGAATACAAGGTCATATTCGCCCACGAACTGTACCAGATCGCCGTTGAAATCCTTCTTGAAGCGGTACAGTCCGTACAGCGGGTTGTCCGGGGTCAGGTCGCCGGAAACGCCGCGGAAGTCATAAATGCGGCACTTCTTCTCCAGCGCCCACTGGATCATCATCCACTGCAGCAGGTAGTTCGGCATCAGCTTCCGCACATCAAATTCCTTGGTGCCGTTTGCGGATGCGCCATACAGGTACCATACCTTGTCACCGTAGTAAATGGCAAGGGTGCCTGCAATCGGCTTGTCCTCATAGAACGCCATGTACAGCCGGGCATTTTCCCCCATGGCATCCAGCATCTTGTTAAAGTAGCTTGCCGGACGGGTGACAAAGCCGTCACGCAGGCCGGTTTCCATCATCATCTTGGCGAAGAACGGCATCATTTCCTTGCCTACCAGCTTGATTTTGACACCACGCTTGATTGCCTTGCGTACCTTGGTACGGGTATCGGTCTTAAAGTGCATGATGGCATCCTCACCCTGGGTGTCCTCCACGGTGATGTCAAAGGCCTCCCCCGGCTCCGCGGTGAAAATCTTCTTGCTGTTCATTTCGGATACATCCAGACGGAATACGAAATTCGGCTGGATGCCCTCAAAGTTTTTGCCGTCGCCGGTGGCATTCTTAAAGCCCAGATGCTCCAGCTCCGCAATGAATTCCTTATCCTCAATGGACACATCCGGGTCAATTTTGAGCACGTAGGAATGGTACTTCTTTGCCAGCTGGCGGGCACCGGCAATCAGCTGCTCCATGGTGGCACGGTCATGGGGGTCACAGACCGGGCCGCGGCAGCCGTACATCAGTGTCCAGGGCAGATGGGGCAGGTTGCGGATGAGCACCGCAAGGGAACCGCAGACTTTGCCGTCCTCGCCCCGCACCATGATCGCTTCCCACTTCCAGTTGTCCTTCAGGTTTGCCCACTTCTTGGACTGTGCAAAATGGCCGAAGGGATGGCTTGCGTTAAATGCTTCATATTCAGCCAGTGTTTTGTCATTTACAAATTCAAACATGTCTATCCTCCTGCTTGAAATCGAACAGATATGATATTTCTCTCTATTTCTTCTTATTATAACACCGGATTGCATGGCAGTCTATGTATGTTCCGGCATGTTTTTTAATTATATGCCTTTTTCCCGTCAGGAACAAGGTGCAATCAACTGTTTTTCTGTGGCTTCCGGCAGCCTGCAGGGTGCACATTGACGGAAATTTTGAAGATCGCCCCGGGAACAGCTTTCATTTTCCCTCCCCATTCTGTCCGCCTCGTGCCGGCCAGATCTGCATAATGCGCTGCAGAATCGTTGTTTTTTTCTTTTTCCCTGCAAGTCCCCCAGCCATCCCCTGCAAAAATAGACAAAAAAAGCTCCCTGTATTCCATAAAATACAGCAGACGGATGAAAACGCCCGGAGCATCTTGACAACGCCGCCCTGAATGCGATTTAATAGGGATATAACACATTTTAGTAATGTGAATCGCTAACAACGGGGGATTCCCGTACCTACACCGGTTTCCCCGCATACTTTGAAAGGCAGGTACTATTCTCATGTCCGATGGAAGAATTTACAACTTTTCGGCAGGTCCGTCCATGATGCCGCTGCCGGTTCTGAAAAAAGCCGCAGCACAGATGCTTAACTATGAAGGCTCCGGCATGTCCGTCATGGAGATGAGTCACAGATCAAAATATTATGATGATATCATCAACGGTGCACAGGATGTCCTGCGCCGCGTGATGAATATCCCGGATAACTATAAAATCCTGTTCATGCAGGGCGGCGCTACCATGCAGTTCTCCGCAATCCCGCTGAACCTGATGGTAACCGGCAAGGCTGACTATGCTGTTACCGGCAACTTCGCACGCAATGCCATGAAGGAAGCAAAGAAGTTCGGCACCGTACAGATTGCCGCAACCTCTGAGGCTGACAACTTCACCTGGGTTCCGACACAGGAGCAGCTGACCCTGGACCCCACCGCAGATTACTTCTACTTCTGCGCAAACAACACCATCTTCGGTACCGAATGGCATTATGACCCGAATGCGGGCGATGTGCCGGTTGTTGCCGACATGTCCTCCAACATCCTGTCCAAGCCGGTTGACATCTCCAAGTACGGCCTGATTTATGCCGGTGCACAGAAGAACATGGGCCCGGCAGGCATGGCCGTTGTCATCATCCGTGAGGACCTGATGGGCCATTACCGTGAAAACATGCCGGTACTGCTGGACTACGCACTGACCTCCAGCAAGAACAGCATGTACAACACGCCTCCTACGTACTCCATCTACATGATGAAGCTGGTAGCTGAGTGGGTTGAAGAAATGGGCGGCGTGGAAGCCATGGCAAAGCTGGCTGACAAGCGCAGCTCCATGCTGTATGACTACCTGGATTCCTCCAAAATGTTCAAGGGTGCGGCACAGAAGGAGTCCCGTTCCCGCATGAATGTCACCTTCCGCACCGGCGATGAAGAGCTGGATAAGAAGTTCATCAAGGAGTCCATCGAGGCTGGCATGACCAACCTGAAGGGCCATCGCCTGGTTGGCGGCATGCGTGCCTCCATCTACAATGCAATGCCGATTGAAGGTGTTGCATACCTCATCGACTTCATGCAGAAGTTCGAGAAGAACAACTAAGTCTTACGTCTGTTGAAATATCCGCCGCATGCCACTCCGGTGGTGCGGCGGTATTCCTTGAAGGGAGAATGATACCAATGTATCAGGTAAAACTGTTTAATAAGATTTCCAATGCGGGCCTCAGCCTGCTCAAGCCGGAAGCATATACCTGCTCGGAGGATTTTGAGAATTATGATGCAATCATGGTGCGTTCCGCCAAGCTGCATGATCTGGAATTCCCGAAGAATCTGAAGTGCATCGCACGTGCAGGTGCCGGTGTCAACAATATCCCGCTGGATAAGTGCACCGAAAACGGCATTGTTGTATTCAATACCCCGGGTGCCAACGCAAATGCCGTAAAGGAACTGGTTCTGTGTGCCCTGCTGCTGTCCTCCCGTAACATCGTAGGCGGCGCGAACTGGGTCAAGACGCTGGCAGGCAACGGCGACAAGATCGGTGCCATGGCTGAAAAGGGCAAGTCCAATTTTGCCGGTCCGGAAATTGCCGGCAAGACCCTGGGTGTCATCGGTCTGGGTGCTATCGGTGTCCGTGTTGCCAATGCCGCTCTGGCACTGGGCATGGAGGTTATTGGCTATGACCCGTACCTGTCTGTCAATGCCGCTCTGCAGATTCAGCGCGGCGTGCGTTATACCGCTGACCTGAATGAAATCTTTGCGAACTCTGACTATATCACCGTACACGTTCCGCTGATGGATTCCACCCGCGGCATTGTCAGCCGTGAAGGCATTGCCATGATGAAGGATGGCGTCCGCATCCTGAACTTTGCCCGTGACGGCCTGTGCGATGAGGATGCTGTCATTGAAGGCCTGGAATCCGGCAAGATTGCATGCTACTGCTGCGACTTCGCTTCCGAGAGAATGCTGGCTCAGCCGAATGCCCTGTGCCTGCCGCATCTGGGCGCTTCCACTCCGGAGAGTGAGGACAACTGTGCAAGAATGGCAGCAGAGGAAATGATGGAATACCTGGAAAAGGGTACCATCCGCAACTCGGTGAACTTCCCGAACCTGAAGGTGCCGCGTGAAGCAGACATCCGTATCTGCATCATGCACCGCAACATCCCGAACCTGATTGCCAAGCTGTCCACCGTCCTGTCCGACAGAGGCATCAACATCGAGAACATGGGCAGCCGTCCGCGCGGCGAGGTTGCCTACACCATCATGGAAACCAATGATGAGCTGTCCGATGAGACCAAGGCTGCCCTGCAGGCAGTTGAAGGCGTTATCTCCTTCCGTGTCATTGAGTAATTAAAATCGGATATACTGAAGCCCCGGATTGAAGCATCCGGGGCTTTTTTGTGTGTGCGGGAGGAGCTCTCGAAGCAAGGAGGCTTTTGACCGTATCATTTCATAGAACTCTCAGCTGGTACGGAAAACGGGTTACTCCAAAGCCTCCCTCAGAGGAGGGAGGTGGCATTTGCGTCAGCAAATGACGGAGGGAGTTGAAAAAGTAAATCTTTTCCGCTCAGATACCATTTGACAGTGAGATTTGCTCTTACTAACTCCCTCAGTCGCCTGCGGCGACAGCTCCCTCCAAGAGGGAGCCTTTGAAGCAAGCCTTTTCATTTACCATCTGAGATATCATGCACATCTTTTCCCTCCAAAAAGAGAGCACCCCGCACAGCACCAGGGCCATGCGGGGCTTGTAGAGACAGGAGAAATATCATCAGGAGATATTTACTTTTCCCGGATACGGGTAATGGAGAAATTGAAAATCTCACTGCGCAGATAATCCACGGTGTACAGCACCGGATTGCCGCGGGAGTCAAAATGCTGCTGTTCCATGCCAAGAATCTGCATGTTTTCGCCGCTGCGCAACTGCATGGCCAGCGGGTCATCCTCTGACGGGATTACCACCCTTGCGGAGGAACGGCTGACAAAGATGCCCTTGCGGCGTTCAAAATAGGAGAACAGGGAATCCGGCATATGCAGCGGGTCCAGCTCATCGGCAAGGTATACCGGCATGTAATGCATGCTGCAGCAGATGGGCTCCCCGCTCTTGGTATAGCGGGTACGGTTGACATAGAATACATTGATGCCATGCTTGACGCCCAGTGCGGAGGCAACCTCCTGGCTCGGGATGGTCAGGCCGGTGGTATAGCTGCTGCGGCCTTCCGAAATACCTGCCTGACGGATCATCTCGCTGATGGAGCACAGACGGGTCAGGTCATTTTCCGTCTTGGCGGAAACCTCCATGAGGAATGTGCCAACGCCATGCTTGGAATAAATGATGCCTTCCCTGCGGAGCAGCTCCAGCGCTGCGCGCCAGGTCTCGCGGCTGACGCCGAACTGCTGTGCCATTTTGGTTTCCGACGGCAGGCGTTCACCGGCCTGATAAATACCCTCACGGCACATCATCATAAATTCTTCCTTCGCTCTGAGTGATGAGGACATGCGTTTCATTTTTCCATCCCTCCCGGTTGTTTATACCTTTCTTTTTGTTGTATATACATCCTTGCTGTTGTTGTATGCAATTGGTTTGCAGTTGTCTGTCTTCCTTTTGTTATTGTTAGTATACTCTTTCGCATGTGGAATGTAAATTCGCAGTTTATACAAAACGCGGGCACGTGCACATTACAACTTATACAATACTGTGCACGTGCCCGCAAGCATTTTGCGTGCACTTTCCATTTCCATGCACAGTGCACACGTTCTGTCCTCCGGCAGGATTTTCTCTTTCGTTTTTCCAGACAACAACGTACCGTTGTAAGCCCCGGTTGTATGCCAAAACCAGACAACAACATATTGTTGTAAAACCTCTTTTGCCACTGCCCTCCTGCCCGCCGGGCAAATCTGTGTTTCAAATTTTGGCGTGTTAGTGTATAATATCCCTGTAGCAACCATCAAATAGCAGGAGGCCTGATTTATGGCAGAAATCAAAACCAATGCCATGCGCATTCTGGATCGAAAAAAGATCCCCTATCAGCATTATTCCTATCAGACCGATGGCGAGCATGTGGACGGCATTACCGTTGCCACAGCCATCGGCCAGCCGCTGGAGCGGGTGTATAAAACACTGGTTACCGTGGGCAAGTCCGGCGGGCATTATGTCTTTGTCATCCCGGTGGCAGCGGAGCTTGACCTGAAGAAGGCTGCGAAGGCTGTGGGGGAAAAATCCGTGCAGATGATCCATGTCCGGGAAATCAACCAGCTGACCGGTTATATCCGCGGCGGCTGCAGCCCCATCGGCATGAAAAAGCAGTTTCCTACCGTGCTCAGTGATTCCGCAAAGGAGCTGTCCTCTGTGATTATCTCCGGCGGCAGGATCGGCTTTCAGATTGACCTGAAGCCGGAGGATCTGCTGCAGCTCATCCGGGGGAAATTCGGTGATATTGAGGTAACCGATTAAAAAAAGCCTCCCTCTGCCGAGGGAGACTTTCTCATCTTCTCTTTTGCATCTGTCTTTGTCTGCGGTTCCGGATCTGGCGGTACAGTCCCAGCAGGAACAGCAGCACCAGCAGGAGGACAACGGCACCGATGACAACGGCAGCTGCCATGATAATGTCCCGTACCGGTTCGGGCAGGCGCTGAAAGGATGCTGTCAGCCGGTGCAGCATGCCACTGTTTTCCGGTGTCTCTGCTGCTGTCTGCCTGGACGGGACAATCCCCTGCTTCAGCTCTACCTGGATGGAAAGCAATGGCTGCGTGCCATCCCGTCCGGTTTCCTTCTGGTAGGCAGCCCGGCTGTCTTCTGCAACGGTTACCTGCAGCAGGTTCTGTTCCGCGTCACAGGTATAGGCCAGGTTTTCCGCCGTCATGCCCTTGGGCAGACGGATGGTGAAATCCTCCAGTGCATCGGTATCCAGCCGGACATCCGCCTGCTTTGCCGCATCCTTTGCCTGCTTCTGATAGCTTTCCGCTGTCACGGTAAGTTTGGGATACTGTGCCTCGGCATAATTGAGCAGCGCCGTGGTTTCCGTAAAAATACCGTTCTTTACAGGACAGTTCAGCAGGGTTACAATAACATTGGAACCATCCTTTGTTTTTGCGCATGCCACAAAGGTATTATGGGCATTGGTTGTCCAGCCGGTCTTTGCGGCATACACACGGGCATCATAGGTCTGCTTGCTCTGGTCAAACATATCCACCTTGGTATAAATCTGCCACCCTGCCTGAATGACATTATCCGCCGGCAGGGTATAGGAGGTAGCACCGGAATATTTGGCAAATTCCGGATACTGGTTCGCCGCACGGGTAATCAAAGCCAGATCCTGTGCACAGGTGTAATGTCCATCCGCATCCAGACCATTGGGATTGGCAAAATGGGTATGGATACAGCCCAGCTCTTCTGCCTTGGCATTCATCATGGCAACGAAATTGTCTACCGAACCGCCCACCGCTGCTGCCAGAATATTGGCGGCATCATTGGCGGAATACACCAGCATGCAGTACATCAGCTCATCTATGGTCAGCTGTTCCCCGGCTTCAAACCCCACACGGGTGGATTGCAGGTCTACCGTTGCCAGCGCTTCTGCCGTGGCAGTGGTCGTTGCGGTCATGTCACCATGCTCCAGTGCAACCAGTGCGGTCATCGTCTTGGTGACCGAAGCCATGGGCAATTCCTGCTGTGCATTTTTTTCATACAAAATCTCACCGGTATCCGCGTCCATGACACAGGCACTCTGTGATGTAAGCTCCGGTGCTGCCGCCTGTGCCGGAATACTGCCGCACAACAGCAGCAATGCCATCAGGCAGGCAATCCACTTCTTTCCCATTTTACCTTACTTCCTGTCTTCGTTTCATTTTTTTGCCCTTCGACAAAACTCTATGTATTACTATACACGATAGCCTGCCAAATAACAACCTCAGTGGTCAAATTCTGTTATTTTTTTCAAAGGAGCCATTACTTATGCATTTGCTATTCTATTGGCTGGTTGCCATCAATAGTATCGCCGTTATCGTCACCATATGGGATAAGCTGGCTGCCATGCATGGCGCGTGGCGTGTGCCGGAAAAAACACTTTTCCTGCTCTGCGTTCTGGGCGGCTGTCCGGGCATGTATCTGACCATGCAGATCATCCGGCATAAAACCCTGCACAAGCGGTTTATGATCGGCATCCCACTGATTTTCCTTGCACAGCTTGCCATCTGCTTTGCTTTCAACCATTTTATTCTTCCACACTGACACAAAGAACCCCAAGGAGGATTTTTTTATGTTATTACTCAAAAACGGAACCATTCTTGACCCGTATACCGATACGGACGAAAAATTGGATATTCTCATTGGCGATGACGGTCTGATCCACCGCATTGCGCCGGATATTGTTCCGGTTGCCGGTGCACAGGTATTGGATGTCACCGGCTGCACCATTTCTCCGGGCCTTGTGGATGTGCATGTGCATTTCCGTGATCCGGGCCAGACCGAAAAGGAAGATATCTTCACCGGTACTGCGGCAGCCATTGCCGGCGGATACACCACCGTTGTCTGCATGGCAAATACCAAACCGGTATGTGACAACCTGCAGACCCTGCAATATGTACAGGACAAGGCGGCACAGGTACCGATCCATGTGCTGCAGGCCTGCGCGATTACCAAAGAGTTAAAGGGCAAAGAGCTGACGGATTTTGAAACCCTGCATGCCGCAGGCGCACCGGGCTTTACCGATGACGGCATCAATCTGACCAGCGGAAAGCTGTGCTATGAAGCCATGCGGAAGGCAAAACAGATGGGTGTCCCGCTGTCCTTCCATGAAGAAGATCCGGCTTATGTCCTGTCCCCGGGTGTCAATTACGGCAGTGAAGCCGCGAAGAAATTCGGTGTTTTCGGTGCCATGCGTGCCTCGGAGGAGGAAATGATTGCCCGGGATATTGAGCTTGCGCTGCTCACCGGCGCACGGGTTGCCTTCCAGCATATCAGCTCCGGACGTTCGGTTGCCCTGATCCGGGAAGGCAAGGCACGCGGCGCGGATATCCATGCGGAAGCCACCCCCCATCATCTGACCATGACAGAGGAGGATGTGCTGGAATTTGGCGTCAATGCACGCATGAACCCGCCGCTGCGCACGGAAGCAGACCGTCAGGCCCTGATTGCCGGTCTGGTGGATGGTACGATTGATATGATCGCAACCGACCATGCGCCCCATACAGCAGAACAGAAAAACCGTCCGTTTGCACAGGCCATGTCTGGCATCACCGGTCTGGAAACCGCATTTTCCGTGCTGAATTCCGTGCTGGTACGCACCGGCCGCCTGACGCCTATGCAGCTCATGCGTGCCATGAGCCAGAACCCGGCACAGTTCTATGGCCTCACCGGCAAGGAAATCCGGGAAGGCAACCGTGCCGAGCTGATGATTGCGGACTGGGATGCGGAGGTCACCTATACGGAATACAAGTCCAAGTCCAGCAATACGCCGTTTACCGGCCAGCTGCTGGCAGGCAAGGTCATTGGCGTGGTATGCGGAACCTACTGCTCGGTGGAGGAAGCGTAAGACTGCTGTATCAACCATATCTCTGTGCAGACTTGAAACTGCGATGCTACTCCCTCAGTCGCCTGCGGCGACAGCTCCCTCCTCTGAGGGAGCCTTTGGTCTTTCGGTATATTAAATTTACTGGCTAAAATATTCATGAAACATTCCGTATAAAAAGCCTCCCTCTTGGAGGGAGGTGGCATTTGCGTCAGCAAATGACGGAGGGAGTTTATCTAACGGATGCATCCATCGTGAATCTGAATGAAATTATTTTTTCCGAACTCTCTCCACCAGCTTCACTTACAGTTCCCTCAAAAGAGGGAGCCACACAAAAAACCGGGGTCTCACGATCCCGGTTTTTCCATTTACTTATGATATTTTCCGCCTGCGGCAATATTCAGTGCCCGGTACAGCTGTTCCAGCACCATGACACGTGCCAGATGGTGCGGGAAGGTCATGGGCGACATGGACAGCCGCAGCTGGGCGGACTGCTTCAGCGCCTCATCCAATCCGCAGGAACCTCCGATCAGCACACAGATCTGGGAGGTACCGCTGCTCATCCAGCTGTCCAGCCGGTCTGCCAGCTGTTCGCTGGACAGCGCCTTTCCCTCAATGCACATGGCAATCACCCGGCTGCCGGAGGGGATTTTTGCCCGGATGGCTTCCGCTTCCTTCTGCAGTGCGGCATCTATCTGCGCCTGGGACGGACGTTCCGGCAGACGCTGCTCCGCCAGCTCCACAATTTCCATCTGGCAATAGCCCTTTAGCCGTTTTTCATATTCCGCACAGGCTTCCCGGTAAAATTTTTCCTTCAGCTTGCCCACACAGATCAGTCGAACATGGAACATTGACTGCCCTCCTCTGTCAGCGGAATCGGCTCCTCCATGGCACTGCGCGGCGCCACATACAGCTCACACTCCGAGCCGTCCAGCACCCGCTGTGTGCATCGCAGCGCCGTCAATGGATTGTTGTTCTTATCGCTCAGATGTGCCAGCACCAGCCGTCTGGCACCGGCCTTTGCCAGCTCCAGTGCGCTTTTCGCGCAATCCTCATTGGAAAGATGTCCGTATTTGCCGCGAATCCGCTGCTTTAAGTACATGGGATATGGCCCGGTGCGCAGCATGTCCACATCATGATTGGATTCCAGCACAATGGTATCACAGCCGGAAACCTGCTTCTGTACCTGTTCCGGCAAAAAGCCGGTATCGGTCACATACCCCAGCTGATGCCCGCCGCCGTCAATCCGATAGGCCACCGGCTCCGCCGCGTCATGGGAAACCGGCATGGACCGGATATGTAGGTCATCCACGGTAAACTGCTCTCCGCCTGCAAAGGTACGGAGATTTTTCTGTGCCTGAGGCAGCTTTTGCAGAATGGCAGCTGCCGTGCCAAAGGTGGCATAGACCGGCAGGTCATATTTTTTGGTAAATGTCGCCAGACCCTTGGTATGATCCACATGCTCATGGGTCAGCAGTACGGCGGACAGATCCTCTACCTGCATATCAATGCGCCGCAGTGCCTGATTGAGCGCACGTACCGACACGCCCAGGTCAATCAGCACAGCCGTATTGCCTGCCTGCCACACGGCACAGTTTCCGGAGGAACCGGATGCAATGGAATAATAAAAGCTCATAGCATCTCCCTGATAAAAAACAGGGAACTGCAGGCCGCAGTCCCCCATGTGTTTCAACCTTTGCGTTTAATCCGGCTCGGATACGCGGGAAATCTCACCGCCGAGACCGCGAACCTTGTCAACCAGGTCCTCATAGCCGCGCTCCACATAGCCAATGCTGGATACCTTTGTGGTGCCATGCGCTGCCAGACCGGCAATTACCATTGCCGCGCCTGCACGCAGGTCATGTGCCACAACCTCCGTACCGATCAGATCCGGCACGCCGTCAATGACTGCCGTTTCCTTGAATACCTTGATATGTGCACCCATCTTCTCCAGCTCCTCGGTATAGCGGAACCGGTTTGCCCAGACACCCTCGGTCACATGGCTGGAGCCATCCGCCAGGCACATGACAGCTGCCATCTGGGGCTGCATGTCCGTGGGGAAGCCCGGATACGGCAGGGTTTTCAGGTTCGTATGGCGCAGCGGGCCCTTGCGGATGACACGCACGGAATCGTCATACATTTCCACCTTCACACCCATATCCTCCAGCTTGGTGCTGATGCATTCCAGATGCTTCGGAATGACATTTTTCACCAGCACATTGCCGCCGCAGGCTGCTGCCGCTGCCATATACGTGCCGGCCTCAATCTGGTCCGGAATAATGGAATAGGTACCGCCATGCAGGCGTTCCACACCGTTGATGACAATCTTATCGGTACCCGCGCCGCGGATATTGGCGCCCATCTGGTTGAGGAAGTTTGCCAGGTCCACGATATGCGGTTCCTTTGCCACATTTTCCATGACCGTCTGTCCCTTGGCAAATACCGCTGCCAGCATGACATTCATGGTAGCGCCAACCGTGACAACATCAAAATAAATATGGTTGCCCGTCAGTCCCTCCGGTGCAATGGCCGAGATGAAGCCTTCACTTTCCACACGGACAAAGCTGTTGAGCTTTTCAAAGCCCTTGATATGCTGGTCAACCGGACGAATTCCGCCGAAATTGCAGCCACCCGGCATGGCAACGCGTGCGCGGCCATACCGTCCCAGCTCCGCGCCGATAAAATAATACGACGCACGCAGACGGGTCATCAGCTCAAATGTTTCCTCACTCTCGAGGTTTACACCGGTATTTTCTGTCTTAAAGGTGGTTGCATCCAGCTGGGTAACCTGAATACCCATCTTTTTGAGAATCTCGAACTGCAGTCTCACATCCACAATATTCGGTACATTCTCAATAATACACGGTCCATCAACCATCAAGGCTGCCGGTACAATCGCTACCGCTGCATTTTTCGCACCGCTGATTGTAACCTCGCCCTCAAGCGGATGTCCGCCTTTGATGATATATTTCTCCAACGAAACCTTCTCCTTAAATCAATAACTACCAGGATAGTAGTTTCTCCATTCAATCTTTCAACATGCCGCCCCAGGCAAACGCTGCCCGGACACATAATATACACGTTTATTATGTTATCACAAGTACAGCCAGAACGCAAACCATTTTTATCCCGGCCCGGATTTTTGCCCATGAATCTATTTTTATGGATGTATTCCGGAGGAATTTGGTATGGGATGCACAACAAATCAGCCTTCCGTGTCCCATAAATCCCCGGTGTCACTGTCCGGCTCCGGATTGACCACATCACCGGTGTCCGGCTCCATGCCGGTGTCCGTATCTGTCCCGGTATCCGCATCCCACGGCGTATCCCCGGTATCCACATCCGGATCACGGCTGTCGTCATCCTCCCAGGTATCCAGCTCCTCCCGGAAGCTGTCATCGGGCTCCGTACTGGTACCTATGTCCAGATTTTCTGTCGCGGCTACTTCACCGGTCAGGATGTTGAGGATATATTCTCCTTTATCCGTCGTAAACCGCCAGCACGGAATGGCAGTAAACCGTCCGCCGCTGCGGTCTGACAGTACATAGGCCGGCTGTACGCTGATAATCTGTCCCACGCCTTCCTGGGATTGCACAAAGGTCAGCAGAACCTGCTCCGCGGAATAGCTTTTGAGCGCACGGATGGTCATTGGTTCCGCGGTACCGGTGCACCATGTACCCTCAATGGTAAACTGGTTCCCCGGCGCAATGGTAAACTGCAAACGGCAGCCTGCCAGCTCTGTCCGGCGGATTTCCTGCCATACCGTGACGATATAACCGGTTTCATTCTCCTGGGTTTCGATCTGGTCACGGCGCACGGAGATGCCCGCCTGCTTCAGCAGGCCGTATACCACCGCTTCCGCCTGTTCGGTATCCTGCGGTTCTATCACCGCCGGCAAGCGAACCTGTGCGGTAACCGCGCCGGAGGGGGACCATTCCACCGTGCCGTTATCGCCGTTCCATGCGGTCACGCTGCCCCTCGCCTCAGTGTCCACCGTGCCAGTCAGCAGCGCCCGGGTGAATGCCTCCTGTACCTCGTCATCCGTCCGCAGGGTATAAGCCTGGGGACAGGTTTCCAATGTATGGTACACACTGGAGCCGCACAGGATGCCCTTCTGTGCCAGCATGCTGTCCAGCCGTGCACGGGTCCGGTTGGACAGCCATGCATCATAGCCATTGATCGCGCCCAGCACGGCCAGCAGCAGCAGATTCAGTGCCAGCAGCACGGCAATCCACACGTTTTTCACCCCATCCCATGCGGGACGGCGTGTGTTGCGGGACTGCGCCGGCATATGTTTTCCCTTCCTCAGGAAACGGTGTTTGGGTTTCTGCTTCATGCCCCGTCACCTCCCTGAATCAGGCGGTCAAAATCTGCCTGTACCACGGTAATCTCCTCCGGTGACAGTGTTCTGCCAACCTCCTTCTGGGGTGCGCTGCTATGCCGGATGATATACCACTGGGGAGAAACTGCCGTACCGGTATTGTCATACCATGCCGTACCCGGCACATCCTGTGTCATTTCCTCTGCAGGCACTTCCTCCTGCATTTCATCCCATGACAGGTCTGCATCCTCCGATGGCGTATCGGCGGTATCCATATCCGCATCCCACAGGCTGTCATCCGTGGTTTCCCCATAGGAATCCCACGGTTCCGCCGCATCCACATAGCGCAGGCTCAGCCGCATATCCGCATCAAAGGTCTGGGATGCCGCAGCCTGCCGCACCGGCATGACGGCAATGCTCTCACCGGTGGACTGGCAGGTGCGCAGGCACAGCCTGGCCTGTACCAGTGTGCCGTTGTCAAACAGATAGCGTGCAAAATATCCCGCCGCATGGTCCACCGGCACGCTGTTGAGCTGCATGCCGAAGTCCACCACATACCGGCCTTCTTCCCCGGTCTGTGCCCGGAGCAGTGCCGGCGCAGCGCCGCTGTCGATGGCTTCCAGCGCTTCACCGGTCAGCCGGTAGGCCGTCTGCACATACTGCATCAGGCGGTCATGCCCCTGTGCGGCTTTCACCGACACGCCGGTACCGCGGTATTCCATGGAGCCGTCGGATGCCAGCCGGATGGTATTCGCGCCGGAGACATATACCGTCACGCCATCCGTCTGATAGGCCTTCTGCTGTGCCACGGCTGCATCCATGCCGAATGCCTCCAGCAGGATATCCATGCCGTCCGAGCCGCTGTAGGCAGCGAACGACATGACATCAAACACCGCTTCCCCGGTACCGTACAGCAGGTCCGGAGCCGCCGTCTGTCCCTCCTCGGCAGCCAACTGGCAGCCATTGGGCTCAAACTGCTGTGCCGCCGCGTCAAAGGCATCCGCATCCACACGGGTTTCCGCGCACCGTATCCGCTGGCCGTCCCGGAAATACAGCTGGAAGCTGTTGTTTTTCCCGCTGCACAGCACCATGGTGCCCAGGGTACAGTCCTGCAGGTTTTTTGCCTTACAGCCAAGCCAGCCGGCGAGGATATCCACCGGTACGCTGCCGTCATATTCCATCAGCAGCAGCTGCTGTTGTTCCAATGCGCTGCTGTATGCATCCATATGAATGACAGACGGTTCCTCCGCCTGCTCCAGCGCCTGTGCCCACACGGCAGCTGTGGCTTCATAGGCTTCTTTCAGCCCGTCCGTATTGTATTCCACGCCGTACAGGCCATCCGGATTGCGGGCGGCAAACCGGATTGGCATCGCACCGGCGCTGTTGTCGGTGGTGGTCTCCCGCCGCGAGGACAGGGACAGGCTGCCCTCCGGCAGCATCCGTGCCCACAGCAGCCCGCACTGTGCCGCCAGCGTAACGGTCAGCACAACTGCCAGCACCGTCCGCAGCCCGCCCTGGTGCCTGCGGTAAAACCCGTTCCAGAGGGAGCGTATCCGCGTTCTGCGGAATTTCTGTCGGCTCATACCGTCCCCCCGTCCGCCGGAGCCAGCACTGCTGCAAAAATATCCGGTTCCAGTGCCACAAAGGCAACATCCAAGGTATATCCGTTCTGCCGGAGCCTGCCCCGCACCATGCTCTGGTTTTCCTTCAGCATGGGCACGCCCTGAAAGGTTTTTTCAAAGGTCAGGTCGGCATCCTCTTCCATGGACACACCCAGCAGCTCCTCTGCCGCCACATTGATTTCCAGAATTTTTCCTTCCAGATTGAAGCGGACATAGCCTTCCCGCAGGAACGGCAGCAGGGTTTCCAGCTCATCCTGCTTTGTTTTGTGCCGGTTCCGTTGTTTCTCCGGCGCGTACATGGCTGCCGCCATGGCTTCCCAGTCACCGGAGGGATACAGGGTACGGTCATTGCTTTCCCGCAGCTCCTTTGCCGCCTGTACGGCCGAGCCCGCAAAGGCTCCCGCAAACATCCGGCTGAGAATCAGGCACATGAGGAGGCTGAGCACCAGCGCCACAGCCAGAAACAGTGCCAGCATGGCAAACATGGACAGCATATCACTGCCGTCATCCGCAATATCCAGCACCAGCGCGGACTCACCGGTAATCGGGACAGCAACATCCATGCCGGACGGCAGCAGGGAAAACGCATCGCCGACCTCCCCCTGCATGGCGGTGACAATGTTATCCGTCATCGCCGCATCCTCCGCGCCGCACAGCCGTTCCCCGGTTGCGGCATCCCAGATGGAATAGGTACGGTCAACACCCAGCCGCAGCTGTCCGGCATAGGCCTCCAGAATCTGCTCCACCTGATATGCCGCGTTTTCCGGCGTGCCGGTGGCACCGGCATTCATCTCGGACAGCAGGTCTACCGTCAGCACGCTGGCAACCTCATCCTCAAACTGCGCACTGCTGTAGCGCGCCATGCCCAGCAGCAGGCTGACCGATACAATTGCCATCACAGCCAGTGCCGTCAGCAGCAGGCTGACGGTTAATTTCTGTTTCAGCGTTTTTTGCATTCCGCCATCCCCTTCTGACCGGTTACAGTCCCATAATCAGGGCCTTGCCGATGGCAGCCACGGTCTTGGCATCATGGATTTCACCGGACGCAATGCGCTGGCACAGCTCGTCAAAGGGCATGCGGACAATTTCCACAAATTCATCCTCATCCGGATGTACCTCGCCCTGTGTCAGCTCCTTGGCACAGAACAGGTGCAGCCGCTCATCCATAAAGCCGGGGGAAGGCCAGATTTCACCCATGGGAATCATGGTTCCGGCAACCAGGCCGGTTTCCTCCGAAAGCTCCCGCCTGCCGCAGTTTTCGGCATTTTCCGGGCCCTGATCCATCTTTCCCGCCGGGATTTCCAGCGTGGTGGTCTCATAGGGATACCGGTACTGGCGCACCAGCGTCACCATGCGGTTTTCATCAATCGGCAGCACGCCAACGCCGCCCACATGCTCGCAGACCTCCCGCTTGCAGGGCTTGCCATTTGGCAGCAGCGCGTCATCCACACGTACGGTCATAATTTTTCCATGAAATTTATAATCACTCTTGACTTTCTTTTCTGTAAACTCCATTGTAAAGCTCCTTCCGCAAAAATGGGTTCGATATGCCTTGCACAGAATATGGCAGCGCCATGTTTTTCCTGCTGCCTCTGTGGACTCGTTCTCAGCTTTTAGTATAAAATCAACCGGCCGCTTTGTCAAACCGCTTTCCGGGTATTTCCCCGTATTCCCAAGCTTTTTTTCCTGCAGCAGGGCAAAAAAGCCGCCCTCCCCACCGCATGGCTGCGGCAGGAAGGGCGGAATAATGGTTTACGGTTTATCAGCCGTTGAGGGCACTCTGATACAGGTCCATATATACCTGTGCGGAATGATCCCAGCTGAAGTCGGTGGTCATGCCGGCAATCTGCATGGCTCTCCATGCCTCCTGATTGTGGCGGAACAGGTAGCAGGCACGCTCGATGACATGCAGCATTTCATGGGCATTGTAGTTCGCAAACGAGAAGCCGGTGCCCTCGCCGGTGAACTGGTTGTACGGGATAACGGTATCCTTCAGGCCGCCTGTCTCGCGAACCAGCGGCAGGGTGCCGTAGCGCATGGCAATCATCTGTGCCAGCCCGCATGGCTCAAACAGGGACGGCATCAGGAACAGGTCACAGCCCGCGTAAATCTTGTTCGCCAGATCATTGGAGAACATGATGTTGGTGGAAATCTTGTCCGGATGCTGCCACTTGGCATTGATGAACATCTGCTCATATGTGTAGTCGCCGGTACCCAGCACAATCAGGCGCACATCCTGCTCCAGAATGTCGTTGAGCACGCACTGGATCAGATCCAGGCCCTTCTGGCTGGTCAGACGTCCGACCATGCCGATAACCGGGGTCTCGTCGTCAGCCTGCAGGCCGCACATCGCCAGCAGCTGCTTCCGGTTTTCCTTCTTGTCGTCCAGCGTGCTCACGCTGTAATTCTTGAACAGATGGGGATCGGTCTCCGGGTTGTAGGCATCCACATCAATGCCGTTGACAATGCCGCTTACCTTGCCCTGATTCCAGCGCAGCACAGGATCCAGATGGAAGCCGTAGAACGGGGTCTGGATTTCACCGGCATAGGTGGACGATACGGTGGTGACACGGTCTGCACACACAATGGCAGCCTTCATCATGTTGACATCGCCATCCTGCTGCATGAAGCCGTTGTCGAAATGGTAGTCGTCAATGCCCAGCACATAGGACAGAATCTCACGGCCGTACTGGCCCTGGAACTGGATGTTGTGGATGGTAAAGACGGTCTTAATGCCTTCATACCAGGGGCGATAGTTGTAGTTCAGGCAATAATATACCGGAACCAGCGCGCTCTGCCAGTCATTGCAGTTGATGACATCCGGACGGAAGCCGATCTCCGGCAGCATTTCCAGCACGGCACGGGAGAAGAATGCAAAGCGTTCCGCGTCATCATATTCGCCATATACCTGGTTGCGGGCGAAATAATATTCATTGTCCAGGAAATAGTACTTGACACCTGCGTCCTCATAGACGAAAATGCCGCAGTACTGATTGCGCCATGCGAGCTGTACATACAGGCTCTTGATGTAGTACATCTTGTCGCGCCATTCTCTGCCGATCTTGCTGTACAGCGGGCAGACAACTGCCACCTCGCAGCCCTTTGCTGCCAGTGCCTTCGGCAGGGAGCCTGCCACGTCACCCAGTCCGCCGGTCTTGATAAACGGCGCAACCTCGCTGGCTACATATAAAACTTTCATACCTTGGGCCTCCATATCCCTTTCCCCGGGCCTGTTGTCCCGGGGAACTGTGTTTCTCGCTAAAAAAACCGGGAGAACGAAATCATCCGTCCTCCCGGCCGATTCCGGATTTATGATTCGCCGTTGAATCGTGTCCGAACATTCAGTTTCAAAGCATCAAACGATGGTGTTCTTTGCGATTGCTACCGGATAGGTTGCATGGCCCATCATCTTGCGGTTCTCACGAACGGTTACGCCCTTGTCGGTAACCACATAGGACAGCTCAACACCCTCAGAGATGATGCCGCTCTGCATGATGATGGAATCCTTGACCACAGCGCCCTTGGCAATCTTGCAGCCACGGAAGATGATGGAATTCTCAACGGTACCCTCAATGCGGGAGCCGTCAGCAATCAGGCTGTCGCTGACAACCGCATCCTCGCCATAGTAGGTCGGTGCGGAGTCATGGATCTTGGTCAGGATCGGGCGGCTCTTCAGGAATACCTGATCGCGGATGTCCTTATCCAGCATATCCATGGAAGCGGAGAAGTAGCTCTTGACATCTTCAATCTTCGCAACATACTTGTCGAATACATACGCCTGGATTGCGTCGCCCCGGTTGAATACATGCTGCATTGCATCGCGCTCGAAGGAATGCAGGTTATGGGTTACGCAGTCAGACAGCAGGTCCAGCAGATACTTGCGCTTCATGATATAGATGCCCAGGCTCTTGTACTTGCACTTGCCGCCGGCATTGTCGCCATTGCGGATGTCATTGACCTCATGGCGCGGGGACAGGTTGAGGAACATGTCGAACGCGCCGCCGTCGCCGTTCTTGGTGCAGACGATGGTAACATCAGCGCCGGACTTCTTGTGCTCACGCATTGCCTCATCCAGCGGAATGTTGGCAATGATGTCTGCGCCGCAGACAACCACATGCTCGCACTTGCTCTTCTGCAGCATATCGCTGACAGAGCCCAGAGCCTCCAGAGAGGTGTGGTAATTCTCGGTTACCAGCGGAGAGGACTTGGGTGCGAATGCATTCGGCGGGCACAGCATCAGGCCGCCGCGCTTGCGGGACAGGTCCCAATCCTTGCCGGAGCCCAGATGATCCATCAGGGACTGATACTTATCTCTCATCAGTACGCCGACCTGATAGCAGCCGGAGTTAACCAGATTGGAGAGCATGAAATCGATCACACGATAGCGGCCGCCGAACGGTACGGAAGCAACCGGACGATGCTCGGACAGCTCGCGCAGATCGTTGTTGCTGTCAAAACCAATGATAATACCCAGTGTGTTTTTCATTTATCTTCACCTCATTCTGCATCCGGAATATCCTGGTCGGGCATTTCCTTGGCTGCCACAACAGCATTCTTGCCAACGGTAATGCCAGGAGCAACAACTGCTACACCCCAGTTATCCTTGACTTCCTCCGGCGTATTGCCGATCTTGGCACCTGCACAGATGCGTGCATTCTCTGCCACGATGGCATACTTGACCTCTGCACCCTTTTCCACGGTTGCGCCCGGCATGATGATGGAATATTCCACCTTTGCGCCTGCTTCTACCGTAACGTTCGGGAACAGGACAGAATTGGTCACACTGCCTTCGATCTCACAACCCTCACTCAGCAGCGAATGCTTGACATCTGCGCTCTTGCCGGTAAAGTGCGGAGGAGCACCGGTGGTACGGCCATAGATGCGCCAGTCCTCGTCCTCCAGGTTCAGGCCGGAATTCGGGGACAGCAGATCCATGTTTGCTTCCCACAGGGACTCGATGGTACCAACGTCCTTCCAGTAGCCGTCGAAGCGATAGGTCTGCATGTTCTCGCCACGTGCCAGCATAGCCGGGATGATGTTCTTACCGAAGTCATTGGAGGATTCCGGATTGTTTTCGTCCTCGATGAGGTACTTACGCAGCTTGGACCAGGTGAAGATGTAGATACCCATGGAAGCCAGAGTGCTCTTCGGATGTGCCGGCTTCTCCTCGAACTCGTAAATCGAGCCGTCCGGATTGCAGTTCATGATACCGAAGCGCTTTGCCTCTTCCAGAGTTACATTGAGTACAGCGATGGTAGCCGCTGCATTCTTTTCCTTATGCTGGTCGAGCATCTTGTCATAATCCATCTTGTAGATATGGTCGCCCGACAGAATCAGAACATATTCCGGATCATACTCATCAATGAAGCTGATGTTCTGATAAATTGCATTTGCTGTGCCCTTATACCATTCAGAGCCCTTGCCGCCTTCATACGGAGGCAGTGCATACACGCCGCCATACAGTCTGTCGAGATCCCAGGTCTGACCATTTGCCAGGTACACGTTCAAAACGTGCGGCTCATACTGTGTCAGAACGCCAACCGTGTCAATACCGGAATTCACACAGTTGGACAGCGGAAAGTCGATAATACGGTATTTGCCGCCAAACGGCACCGCAGGCTTTGCAACGTTCTGGGTCAGTACATACAGTCTGCTGCCACGGCCGCCAGCCAGCAGCATTGCAACGCATTCTTTTTTCCTAGACATTCTTTCTGCTCCAATCTTTGTTAGATTTAGAAGGGAGACATGACCCCCTCTTAACTGAATCTTACATTTCCCACTCTATCAAAACAATGCCCGCACCCTGGTGGGGCAGTGTCTGCCAGATTCATGATGGTTCTTCCGGCAGGAAAAACCGTACACTGAACGCCGGTACACGCAGCTTCAGGCTGCAGCTGCTGTCCTCCCGGGCGGTGCAGCTCACACCCTCCGTACCGGTGCCGCCATAGCTGATGCAGTCGGAGGAAAAGGCCTCCTCCCAGCCCGCCGACGATGCCAGTGTGATGGTATAACCGGACACCTGCCGTCCGGTAACATTGATGACCGCCAGAAGCCGCTGTCCCGACGGGCTGCGCCGTTCAAAGGAAAGCAGTCCCGGTACCTTTGCGCCGCGGTCAATCCAGATCAGGCTGTCCGCCTGCTCCGGCCATTCCCACAGCTGCGGGGTCCGGCGGTAAAACAGGTTCAGCCCACGCACATATTCCCGCATCTGCCGGTGTGTTTCGTAATCCAGCAGCATCCAGTCCAGGCCGTGATGGCAGGCCCATTCGGTAAACTGTGCGAACTCGCCGCCCATAAACAGCAGCTTGTCCCCCGGATGTGCCATGACAAAGCCATACAGCGTGCGCAGGCGTGCAAATTTTTCGTGATACTCGCCCGGCATGCGGGAGAGCAGGGAACCCGCTCCATGGGAGACGGTGTCATGCGACATGGGAAGAATATGATGTTCTCCCGCGCTGTCCAGCAGCGACAAGGACAGCCAGTCGGTGAAATCCTCGGTGTTTTCCGGCTGTTCCAGATGCTGCAGCGCTTCACGAATCCAGTCATCCCGCCACATGTTGGAAAAGCCCAGTCCGCCCAGCCGGGTCGGCTTGGTGACCGACGGCCACAGGCCGGTGCTGCTGGCAATCATCCGCACCCGGGGCTGCTGCTCCGCCATGCTGTCACACAGCATGCGCAGGAATGCCGCGCCCTTCAGGTTCTGGTTTTCACCGTATTCATTTGCCTGCCAGCTGCCTGCCTCACGCTGATAATCGAGAAACAGCATGGGCTGTACCGAGCTGACCCGGATTCCGTCCGCATGGAACTGGGATACCCAGAACATCGCAGAGGACAGCAGGAAGGAAATCGTCTCTCCCCTGCCCAGGTCAAACCGCTGCATGCCGAAGGGCATGGTGTTATCCGGCGGCGGGCATTCATAACACGGCTCACCGTCAAAGCAGATCAGGCCGTGTGCATCGCTGGGGAAACCGGCAGCGGTCCAGTCCAGAATGACACCCAGGCCTGCCTGATGGCACCGGTCGATGAAATACATCAGGTCATGGGGTGTGCCGTACCGGCTGGTGGCTGCAAACCATCCCAGAGGCTGGTAGCCCCATGAGCCGTCATAGGGATGCTCCATCAAAGGCAAAAGCTCCAAATGTGTATACCCCATATCGCGCACATACGGTATCAGCCGGTCCGCCATTTCACGGTAGGAATAAAACGAGCTGTCATCCCGTACCTGCCAGGAACCGAAATGCACCTCATACATATTGACCGGTTCCGCCGGGGGGATATCCCGCTGCATCCATTCCCGGTCATGCCATTCGTAGCCCTCCATCTCATAATACCGCGAGGCATTGTACGGACGGGTTTCCGCAAAAAAGGCAAACGGGTCTGCTTTGTCAAAAACATCGCCGTTTTCCGTGCGTATACTGTATTTATAGCAGTCAAACCGCTCGATATCCGTCAGGAAGCATTCCCAGATTTCCGGGTCCTGCTCCATCCGCTGCATCGGGGCAAAGCTGCGCAGCCAGCCGTTTTTCTCATTGATGACCGAAACGTCTGCCGCGTGCGGCGCCCACAGCCGAAAGGCCACGCCCTCCTGACCGTCACGCATTTCCCGATGTGCACCGAGCCATTCCCATGCCTGATGCTCTGTTCCGTCGTGAAAACGGCGCAGGCGGTCAGCTGCAGAGGTTCTGTTTTCTCCCACCGGCCCCATCTCCTTTCCACAGAACACCGGTTGAACATGCGAAATTCCGAAAAAGCACAAACTTTTTCGGACATTTGGGGTGCTGTCCGTGCACAACGCACAGACAACATTTTTCATTTGTAGGAATATTATACAACATTCCTGAAAGCAAGTCCAGAAAAAATGTGGATTTTTACACATTTTTTGCGAAGGCAAATTATAGCAGCTGTTTTCGGCCCTCTGCCGCCCGCAAAATCATATCCAGCGCGTGGTTTGCCGCCTCCCAGCGGGCACCTTCCCGCCCCCTCGGAGACAGAATACACCGCACCTGTGTGCGCCCCCGATCATATATTCCGATATAAATGGTTCCCGCCGGCGTGCCGTCCTCGCCCCCATCCGGGCCTGCATAACCGGTGATGCCAATGCCCAGGTCGGTACCATAGGCTTTTGCAATGCCTTCTGCCATTTCCCGTGCCGTCTGGCTGGATACGGCGGTATACCGGTCCAGCGTTTCCTGTTTCACGCCCAGCACCTTCACCTTGATTTCATTGCAGTAGGTGCAGGCACCGCCCTTGTAAAACACCGATGCGCCGGGCACATCCGTAATGCGTTTGGACAGCAGGCCGCCGGTGCAGCTCTCCGCCACGGACAGGCTCAGCCCCTTTTCCGTCAGTACCTTTGCCACGGCATGCGCAAGATCCGGTACATCCACGCCATAGACCACATCCCCCAGCTGGTCACACACCTGTCTGACCACCGGTTCCAGCAGCTGTTCCGCTTCTTCCTTTGTGTCTGCCTTTGCGGTCACGCGTACCAGACATTCCCCATCCTTTGCGTAGGGCGCTACTGTGGGGTTGCTGCTGCGCTCCATCAGGTCATGCAGCTTCTCCTCCATGGTGGATTCACCGATACCGAAAATCCGGATATGGTGCGACACAATCACACCGCCTGCCAGTCTGGCAAGATATGCCATGCCTGCCGTGCGGAATACCGGCGTGCATTCCCTGGGCGGCCCGGGCAGCATCATGACATGCACGCCGTCCGCTTCAAACACACAGCCCGGTGCGGTACCCCAGTCGTTGGCCAGCACCTTACAGTCTGACGGAAGCATGGCCTGCTTCACATTGTTCTGGGTCATCTCCCTGCCGATCTGTTCAAAAAACGCGGTAATCCGCCGCAGCGTGGGCTTGTGCAGCACCAGCTTCTTGCCAAATGCCTCGGCAATGGTTTCACGGGTCAGGTCATCCAGCGTGGGACCCAGCCCGCCGGTTGTAATAATCAGATCCGACCGTTTGCGCGCGATGTCCAGAACCTCCTTCAGCCGTTCCGGGTTGTCCCCCACCACGGTCTGGTAATAGACATCAATGCCCAGCTCATTCAGTCCCATGGAAATCACCTGCGCGTCGGTGTTGACTATATCACCCAGCAGGATTTCCGTGCCCACTGCAATCATTTCTGCTTTCATCTGCATTCCCTTCTTTCCGAAATCAACAAAAAACGGACAAATGCCATACCATCCGTCCGCTGCCGGCAGAACTGCTCCGCCAGTATATCATACATATTGGGTTTTTCTCTGTCAGTTTATGCGGTACAGGTTACCACAGTGTTATTGTATCACACCCTCCAGTTTTTGGCAAGCTGCACAAAAACCGGGGCTTTCACGGCAGAAATCTGCTCGCAAAAGCCCCATCGGATACATATTTTGTGATTATGCGTGCGGAATGATGGTATGTGCCGCAATCTCCGTGCTGGTGGTTGCCAGATCAGAGTAGGACAGTCCATGTACATCCGCATGTCCGGTAATCCGGGCAAACATCTCCAGCTCCCTGCGGGAAACCTCCAGATAGTTTGCCACGCGCTGTGCCGCTGCATCCACATCCAGCCGCCTGCGCAGGGTTTCGTCCTGTGTGGCAATGCCTGCCGGACACGCACCACTGCCGCAGATACGGTACTGCTGGCAGCCTGCCGCAATCAGGGCACCGCTTGCCACCGCAATGGCATCCGCACCCATGGCAAGTGCCTTGGCAAAGTCCGCGGATACCCGCAGTCCGCCGGTAATCACAATATCAAAGGTGGCATTGTGTTCCGTACGGTATTTCCATGCCCGATACAGGGCATAAATGGTCGGAATGCTTGTGGCCTCCCGGAGGAAAAACGGGCTGGATGCGGTTGCGCCGCCTCTGCCGTCCAGTGTCACAAAATCCGCTTCTGCATAGACACAGCAATCCAGATCCGCTTCGATCTGGCCTGCGGCAATCTTGATACCGACAGGCCGTCCGCCGGAACGCTCCCGCAGCATGCGAACCATTTCCTTCAAATCCTCTTTCGAGTTGATTTCCGGGAATTTGCTGGGGCTCTGGATATCCTGTCCCTGCTGCTTGCCGCGGATGGCGGCGATTTCCGCCGTTACCTTTTCCCCGGGCAGATGACCGCCCATGCCGGGCTTGGTGCCCTGGCCGATTTTGATTTCAATGGCGTCCGCCTGCTGAAGAATCTCATCGGTCACGCTGTACTTGTTGGGCACATATTCAAAGATATACTTATATGCCGCATCCCGTTCCTCCGGCAGGACACCGCCTTCGCCGCTGCACATGGCAGTTTTCGCCAGCGCAGAGCCCTTTGACAGTGCCGTCTTGGTTTCCTTCGACAGTGCGCCAAAGGACATATGGGAGATGTAAACCGGGCTTTCCAGCACCATAGGCTTTTTGGCATGCTTGCCGATGACCGTCCGGGTATTCACCGGCGCGTCATCCTCCATGGGCAGGGTATGCAGCTGGGCACCCAGCAGCAGGATGTCATCCCAGTTGGGCATGGGCATCCGGGTGGACATAGCCGCATGGATCGACTGGCCTGTTACTGCCATTTCATGGATTTCCGCCATATAGCGGTTATCCGGATCCTTGCGTACAATCGCCGGGTCATAGCTTAAATTCTTCTGTGCAGACTGTGCCGGCACTTCTTCCTCCGGCCGGTCATCCTCCACATAAATAAACTTTTCCCGGGGCTGATGGCACATGGGACATTCCTTCAGTTCGGTAATGCTGTAGTCTTCCTTCTGCTCATCAAACAGATAGCCACACACGCCGCAACGATAAACAGCCATCAGTAATTTTCCTTCCGTACTTCAAAGAATGCCTGTGGGTGGTTGCATACCGGACATACCTCCGGCGCCTTGGTGCCTACGACGATATGGCCGCAGTTCCGGCACTCCCATACCTGTACGCCGCTCTTTTCAAATACCTGCTTGGTTTCCACATTGTTCAGCAGGGCACGGTACCGTTCCTCATGCGACTTTTCAATCGCTGCCACGCCGCGGAACTGGGCTGCCAGCTCGGTAAAGCCTTCCTCCTCCGCTTCACGTGCCATACGGTCATACATATCGGTCCATTCTGCATTTTCGCCTTCTGCGGCATGCAGCAGGTTTTCTGCGGTATCGCCCAGCTCGCCCAGTGCCTTGAACCACAGCTTGGCATGCTCCTTCTCATTTTCCGCTGTCTTTAAAAACAGCTCTGCAATCTGCTCATAGCCTGCCTTCTTTGCCACGGAAGCAAAATAGGTATACTTGTTTCTTGCCTGGGATTCGCCTGCAAATGCTTCCCACAGATTCTTTTCGGTCTTTGTACCTGCATACTTGTTTGCCATTACGATTTCCTCCTATGCTTTTCCTGTTTCCCGGCGGAGCATGCCTGTGCTGCCCACGCTGCGGGCTCTCTTCTCTCTATCTATAAATTGGTAATTATTATTATATTCCTATATATTTCCGTTGTCAAATAAAACATTTTATCCAAATAAAAAAGAGCGCATATACCGCTGTACATGCGCTCCTTGTTATGTGCTGTTGCAATTTAGCCGATGGTTGCCAGAGCAGAGCCCGGGATAATGCGTCCCAGCTCGTCATACTCATAGAAGCCCTTGCCGGTCTTCTGGCCCAGATGCTTTGCACGTACCATCTTCTTCAGCAGGCGTGCCGGACGATACTTGGCATCAAAGGTCTCATGATACATAACTTCCATGATAGCCAGACATACATCCAGACCAACCAGATCGCCCAGAGCCAGCGGGCCCATCGGATGGTTTGCACCCAGCTTCATAGCAATATCAATGCCTTCTACGGAAGCCAGGCCTTCCTCAAAGATGCCGATTGCTTCGTTAATCATCGGGATCAGCAGACGGTTTACAACGAAGCCCGGTCCTTCGATAACTTCTACCGGAACCTTGTCAATATCAGTGGCAATGTCCTTGACGCGCTCTACCATTTCATCGGTGGTGGTCATGCCCGGAATAACCTCAACCAGCTTCATGACAGCTGCCGGGTTAAAGAAATGCATGCCGATGATCGGGCGGGTCAGCTGGCCACTGATTTCCGTAATGGACAGGGAGGATGTGTTGGAAGCTACCAGCGCATCCGGACGGCAGATGTCCTCAATCTGCTTCAGCAGTGTCATCTTTGCCTGCAGGTTCTCGATGGCAGACTCGATAATCAGGTCTGCATCGCGGCAGCCATTGATATCCGTAATGGTAACCTTGCTGTCGATTTCGTCAAAACGCTCCTGTGTAATTCTGCCCTTTGCCACCATGCGCTTCAGCGGCTTCTGGAACAGGGCACGCTTCTGCTCAAAGCCCTTGCCGGAAACCACGCAGAGATTTACCTCATAGCCCTCTGCCTGTGCGAATGCCTGTGTAATGCCAAGGCCCATAATGCCCGAGCCAACTACTGCTACTTTCATACCATAACCTCATTTCTTCCTTTCATCCCATGGGATGATGCATTGTGTTGTTTCAACGTTTATCCTATTCAGCTTTTATGTCCGTGTGTTATTTTTTTAACAATCACATTGTGACTATACCATGTTTTCCCTGTTTTTTCAAATGCACTAAATCGTTTTTCTGTTGAATTTTTCCTTCAATGCGACTAGAATACTCTATAAAAAGAACCAGAAATTCACCATTTCTGATGTATCTCTGGTTCCTCATTCGTTATTCTGCATAAAATCCATCCGTTATTTCCCGTTATTTTATACAATATTTAAGAATTTCCTTCATCCTGCCAAAATTTTTGGTGATTTTCCTGCATTCTGTCCCAACGCAGCATACCACATGGCTTTTTTTCTCCCTGTTTTGTTACAGGACAACGCACTCCACGCCTTCCAGCGCCTTTGCCACCAGTGCTTCCACATCCAGCGCCCGCTCGGCTTCCTCGACCTTGAATTTCTTCGGACGGGTCAGCGGATGCTTCGGCGTGAATACCGTGCAGCAGTCCTCATATGGCAGAATGGACGTATCAAAGGTGTCAATCTTACGGGAAATCTGAACGATTTCCTCCTTATCCATACCAATAACCGGACGGAATACCGGCAGAGAGCAGACAGCACCTGTTACATTCATGGCTTCCATGGTCTGGGATGCCACCTGTCCCAGACTTTCACCGGTAATCAGTGCACCGGCATCGTGCTCCCGTGCCACCTCTTCTGCCAGACGCATCATAAACCGGCGCATAATCAGGGTGAACATATCCTCCGGGCAGTTGTCGCGGATGGCTTCCTGAATTTCCGTAAACGGTACCACATAGACCTCCATGCGACCCGCATAATGGGTCAGCTGTTCTGCCAGTGCCATGACCTTTTCCTTTGCACGCTCAGAGGTATAGGGGTAGCTGAAGAAATGCACCGCGCACAGCTCCAGACCGCGTTTTGCCATCATGTAGCCAGCTACCGGGGAATCAATGCCGCCGGACAGCAGCAGAGCTGCCTTGCCATTGGTACCCACCGGCATACCGCCCGGGCCCGGAATCTTGCCTGCATGCACATAAGCTGCCTTGTCACGCACTTCAATATTGACCCGCAGGTCCGGATTGTGCATATCCGGAATCAGGTTTTCATATTTGTCATCCAGATCCCCGCCAATCTGCTGGCAGATCTGAATGGAATTCAGCGGGAATTTTTTATCCGAACGCTTCGCTTCCACCTTAAACCGTTCCGCGCTCTCCAGCTCATCCGCCAGATAGGTGTTGACAGTCTCCCAGATGGCATCCATACTCTTTTCGCACACGGCGGCACGGCAGATGGCAGCAACGCCGAATACATTGAGCACGGCCTCCAGTACCTCATCCATATCCACGCCGTCCGCCGGTTCAATGTAAATCGTGGACTGCATGATATATACCTTGCACTTGCCTACCTTTTCCACACGGCGGCGCAGGTTGGCAATCAGACGGCTTTCAAACCGGCGGCGGTTCAGACCCTTGAGCACGACCTCGCCCAGCTTCAACAGCAAAACTTCTTTCATATACAAAACCTCATTCAAGTGTAAATATTTCGACAATTCATCTGCTATCTTAGCACAGCACGTACAGGTTTGCAAGAATACGCATTAATTTATTATGTCTCAATATATTTTCCTTTCAAGATGTTGTAATCGAAACATATGGTATCGTATAATGCTCTGTCATATGCAATTCCAACGGAAACGGTACATCAAAAGTTTCATCCTCCAACAATGTTCTTGTCGGTACTATCTGGTATCCTGAAATGATCAATGTATCCTCATCGCTTTTTTCAACCTGATACCAACCTGTACGCTGATAAAAACGCAAAAATGCACCCATATCTTTTGAACTCACTTCATACTCTATGCCAGCATATATCTCAGGCTGTACCTCTGTTGTCATTCGCTTGTCAGAAAAAAGATACAACGGAAGCTGTATCACTGGGTCAGCAATATTTTGTTCGGTATCCATCTGTGCTGTATCAGAAACCAATTTAACCGACATATTGGTCGCTATATGTTCATACTGCGAAAACGGGAAATAAAATGCATCACATCGATTTTCTTTGGAATTGGCAAATAAAACATAACCATCTCTCATCACCTGCACTTCTCCATACGGTTCTGCTTGCCTGCGAAATTCTGTCTCTTTCCACGGCCGATCAAGGACATATGTCATCGCATCTGTCCATGGAGCAGGATACTGACGATTTTGAACGGACAATTCTACAGGCAGCCCGCTAAACAATCCAACAACGCCAATCGAACCACTGCGTTGTAATCCACCACAACCGCACAGCAGCGCAATCATACATGCAAGCATCATTCCTGTCCAGCGCTTCATTGTACTCCCCCCATCCCCAATATCATCCCTTGTTCCCCAATTCTTTTACTCCTTTAGTATACCACACCTGCGAAAATGTTACTATGTGTAATGGTGTACAATTTTTACCAAAAGCTTTTTTCATGCATTTTGAAGAAATCTGTCCAAACTCGTCCTTCTCCGGACATAACAAAAAAAGAGGGATTCCGGTAATCCAATACAAAAAAGCGTGTACCCATCCTGTCCGGCAGATACACGCTTTCCAATTCCCTTTATTCCCTTCTCAGCCGCTTCGTGCCTTCCTCCAGCGCATCCAGCAGGACTTCCACATCCTCCGGTGTATTGGACGGCGCAAAGCTGATGCGCAGGGCACTGTCAATGCGTTCATGTCCCAGCTGCATCGCTGCCAGCACATGGCTTGCCTTGCCCTTGGCACAGGCGGAGCCGGAGGATACATAGACCTCATGCATTTCCAGCACCCGCAGCAGCACCTCGCTCTTGCAGCCGGGGAAGGAAACATTCACCACATGAGGCATGTCATGCTTTCCGTTGTATACCGCCCAGGGGAACCGCTGTGCAATGCCTGCCTCCAGCTGTGCGCACAATGCTTCCACCTTGGCATAATTGTCCTCCAGCTGTTCCTGACGAATACGGCAGGCCTCACCAAAGGCGGCAATGTTCGGAGTGGCTTCGGTACCCGGGCGCATGCCGCGTTCCTGTCCGCCGCCCACCATCAGCGGTGCAATACGGACGCCTTTGCGGATATATAACGCGCCGATGCCCTTGGGCGCGCCGATTTTATGCCCGCTGACGCTGATAAAATCCGCGTTCCACAGCTTCGGCTTGATGGGAATGCGCGCCAGTCCCTGTACGGCATCAATATGAAACAATGCCTGCGGGGCTTTTTTCTTCAAAATTTTTCCGAATTCCTTCACCGGCAGAATGGTGCCCACCTCATTGTTTGCCAGCATGCAGGTCAGCAGCACGGTGTCCGGGCGGATGGCATCCCGCAGGTCAGATACCGCAATATGCCCGTCCGCGTCAGGCTGTAAATAAGTTACCTCAAAGCCCTCCTGCTCCAGTTGTCTGACGGTATTCAATGTGGCGGAATGCTCGATTGCCGTGGTAATGATATGTTTGCCTCTGCCTTTTCTGCGGCATGCGCCATAAATTGCGGTGGCTGTGGCTTCCGTACCGCAGGAGGTAAAGGTCACCTCAGACGGTGCAGCGGACAGGATGGCTGCCACCTGCTTCCGGGCCGTTTCCAGCATGCCGGAGGCTTCAATGCCCATCCTGTGTACGCTCGACGGATTGCCGAACTGCTCGGTCATCACCCGGCAGGCAATGGCAGCAGCCTCCGGCAGTACGGCAGTGGTTGCCGCATGATCCAGATAATGCATTCGTTTCTTATGCTCCTTCTTCATGTTCTGACTTCCCGCTTCGCGGTCAGAGAAATGGACTACAAAAAAACGCACCCACATGGATGCGTTTTCATCTTCAAATGGATTGAAGCAAGGAACCCTTACTTGGAAGCGTTCAGCTTGAGGGTCAGTGCGCTCTTCTTGTTAGCAGCCTTGTTCTTATGAATCAGCTTGCTTGCTGCTGCCTTGTCGAGAGCCTTAACAGCGGTCTTATATGCAGACTCTGCAGCGGTCTTATCCTCAGATGCAACTGCAGCGTCAAACTTCTTCAGAATGGTCTTCAGCTGGCTACGAGCAGCCTGGTTGCGTGCGTCCTTTACCTTGGTTACCAGAACACGCTTCTTGGCAGACTTAATATTCGGCATTTGTGTCCACCTCCTTACTCCATCAAGTGTCATCAGTATTTAAAATATTAACATGCCATGCCATAAAAATCAAGTATAATTTTATTTTTTCGTCTGTTTTTTTCAAAGTATGGTCTGACGACCGACAGATTCGCCAAATATCCTGTGGTTTTGCCCGCCTGTTCCGGTCATTTCCCGCACAAAGCATACATAATCCACCATTTCCATGCGCATACTGTAAGGACAGAGGAGGGGGAATTTCATGGCAATTCGTACAGATTTAGCATTGGAATTACTGGAACAGCAGCCGGATGCGGAGGTCATGCAGCGGGAAATTCAGCTGGAAGGCTTTCCGCTGCAGCAGGTTACAATTACAAAGGAAAATACCCGGTTTGGCAAGCCGCCGGGCAAATACGATACCCTGTCTATCGACCCGCTGCTGCACCGGGAAACCGATGCCTTCCCACGGGCCTGTCATGCGGTGGCGCAGGCACTGGAACAGCTGGTTCCGCCGCTGCAGGACCCGCGTTCCACGGTACTGGTCATCGGCCTGGGCAACCGTGCCATTACGCCGGATGCCATCGGGCCCTTATGCTGCCAGAGCGTGCTGGCAACCCGTCATCTGGTAGAGCGTTCTCCGGCACAGTTCCGTGCCTTTCGTCCGGTGACGGTACTGGCTCCGGGTGTTCTGGGTATGACCGGTGTGGAAACCGGGGAAATTGTCCTGGGTGTGATTTCCCGTATCCAGCCCGGCCTGGTGATTGCCGTGGATGCACTGGCAGCCCGCAGGCTCAGCCGTCTGATGCGTACCATCCAGATGACCGATACCGGCATTGTTCCCGGCTCCGGTGTGGGCAACGCCCGCACTGCCCTCACGCAAAAAGAGCTGGGCGTACCGGTGCTTGCCATTGGTGTGCCTACCGTTGTGGATGGTGCCACACTGGCAGAAGATATTGCCGAGCAGACCGGTGCTTCCTGTGAGGCGCTGGATGACCTGCACACGCCGGTACTGGTAACCACCCGGGATGTGGACCAGCAGGTGACCGATGCCGCCCGTGTCATTGGCTATGGCATCAACCTGTTTCTGCATCCCTCACTGGATGTCACGGACATTGACCTGTTCCTGTCCTGACCCGGCATATCTGTCCACCTTTCCGAATAGGATTTTGTACCGGTACAAATTTTCTGAAAGGCGGGTGGGAACACATGGCGAAGGGGCGAAACAAACGGATTGGGCTGCCACTGTGGAGCATCCCCTGCCTGCTGATGGCAGGGGTCCTGCTTGCCGTTGACCGTTTTGGCGGCAGTGCGCAGCTGGATCAGCTGTTACAGTCCATTGCCGGGAATACCGGGTTTGTACAGGCTGCCCTGTCCGCAGAAATCGGTGCATTGGGCTGGGAATCGGTCTCAGAACACCAGCCCAATCCGGTGGGGGTGGAAGAAGTTCTTTCTGCCCAGGCATTGCCGGAACAGATGACAGATGCAGATACCAGCTGTGATACCGATGCCACCGGTACACTGGTTTCCGAAAGCCTGTTTGCCCTGCCGGACAATGTACAGAAGGCAGTGGACACCTCCAACGCCCCCACAAAAACCGCCTCCGGTGCTGCCATCAAACAGCTGACCATTACCGGTAAAAGTGGCGATTATCCCGGACAGGATGGAATTTACGTGTCCAATATGTCCGGGCTGTCCTATGACCTTGCCGGCATGCTGGCAGATCCATTGAAAATTACGAAAAATGCGTCTGCCAGTGAACCGACGGTAATGATCCTTCATACCCATGCCAGTGAAGCCTATGTAGACCAGCAGGGCGGCCGTTCCGAAGACCCGGCGCATAATGTGGTCTATATTGGTGATGTCCTCACAGAAGTTTTGCAG
This sequence comes from Clostridiales bacterium, assembly GCA_004555915.1. Lineage (GTDB taxonomy): Bacteria > Bacillota > Clostridia > Oscillospirales > Butyricicoccaceae > Butyricicoccus_A. Next base: position 67,327 of record SFJM01000006.1, read on the forward strand.
CAGCAGGGAATTGGTGTGGTACACTGCCGGGAAATCATTGATGCACCCAGTTATAATCAGTCCTATAATCGGGCGATGGATATCATCGAGGCACAGCTGGAGAAAACCGCTTCCATCAAGGTTATCATTGACCTGCATCGGGATTCCATGATTACTTCCTCCGGTATGGAATATAAAGTTGTATCGGAAATTGACGGCCAGACCTGCGCCCAGCTGATGTTTGTCATGGGCACCAATGCCGGCGGTCTGACCCATCCGAACTGGAAAAGCAATCTGAATTTTGCTGTCAACCTGCAGAAAAGCATTCTGGCAGATTATCCCACACTCATGCGTCCCATCAACCTGCGCAAGCAGCGGTTTAATGAACAGGCAACCACTGGCAGTATGATTCTGGAATGTGGCACCAGCGCCAATACCATGGAGGAAGCAGAGGTTTCCATCCGTGCCTTTGGCAAAAAGCTTGCGGAATATCTGTCACAATAAACAAGGAGGTCTTACATTGAACCTGTCTGCGTTCCAATTCACCACCAATCTGGATGACAACATCAAACGGATGAAGGAACAGTTTGCCCATGACAATACCTTCATCTGCCGTATGGTACAGGGCAGGGGTTCTCCTGCCCTGCGGGCTGCGCTGTTCTTTTTTGACGGCATGGTGGAAAGCAGCAATATCAATGAAAGCATCATTAAGCCCATCAGCCTGTGGGAAGGGGCTCCCCTGCCCATGGATGCGGTCATTGATGAAGTTTTGCACATTGACGACTGTCCCTTTGACCCGCCGGTGGACAAGCTGGTGGCTGCCTTCTTATATGGCGATACCATTGTGCTGGTGGATGGTGACAGCCGTCCGGCGGTAGTCAATACCAAAGGCTTTGCCAAACGCGGGCCGGATGAACCGGACAATGAAAAAGTCCTGCGTGGTCCGAGAGAGGGATTTACCGAAGCGTTTATGGGCAATCTGGCGCTCATCCGCAGGCGGCTGCGCACGCCGGATTTATGCTTTGAATTTTCACAGGTCGGCTCCGTATCCCACACCACCGTCAGTGTGTGTTATATCAACGGCATTGCAGACCAGACGGTTTTACAGGCGGTAAAACAGCGCTTAAAACAGATTGAACTGGATGCAGTATTGGATGCCAACTATCTAAGTGAGCTCATGCGGGATGACCGTTTTTCTCCTTTTCCTACCACTGGTTTTACAGAACGTCCGGATATCGTAGCGGCAAAGCTGCTGGAAGGCCGGATTGCGATTGTAGTGGATGGCACACCGGTGGTCCTGACAGTGCCCCACATCCTGCAGGAAACCTTTCAGGCAAATGATGACTACTATATCTCCTATCTCTATACCAACCTGACCCGCTGGCTGCGGGTTCTTGGCTTTCTGTTGACCATTACCCTTCCCGCCATCTATGTCGCTCTGCTCACCTGGCACCAGGAAATGATCCCTACCCGGCTATTGTTTTCCATTGCCGCGTCCCGGCAGGGTGTGCCCTTTACCACCTTTACCGAAGCTGTTGGCATTTTGGTTATTTTTGAGATTTTGAAAGAAGCAGGTACCCGCACACCGGATACCATCGGACAGGCCCTGTCCATTGTGGGCGGTCTGGTATTGGGACAGGCTGCGGTGGATGCGCGGTTTGCGTCCGCACCCATGGTCATTGTCATTGCCTTTTCCGGTGTCACAGCGCTCATTGTCCCCAAGTTGCGCACGGCCACGTTACTGCTGCGGTTTTTCCTGTTAATCTGTGCCGCAATCCTTGGATTATATGGCATCTTACTGGGGCTTGCGTTAATTCTCGCCCATGTGTGCCGTCTGACCTCCTTTGGCATTCCCTATCTCACCAATATTCTCGCCGCGGAAAAACACAATGGGCAGGATGTCCTGTTCCGTTTCCCATGGTTTGCCATGAAGCCGGACCGGCGATTCCTTGCCGGATGGAATGGGGTGCGCCGATGAAACGCATTCTGATTGGCTTTATGGTTTCCCTGTGCCTGATGCTGGGTGGCTGCAGCTGGAAGGATGCCAGTGATTTATCCGCTGTTACTGCCGGAGCCATCACACGGGAGAACGGGCAATATGTCCTGACAGCAGAATTGGCAATTCCCAGTGCGGACAGTGCGTCTCCGGATGCCATAACCGTATCCGGTAAAGCCTCCGGCATCCCGCAGGCCATCGACCAGACCGGTTATGGACTGGATGCACAGCTGTACTGGAGCCATGCACGTGTCCTGCTGCTGGATAAGACACTGCTTCGGGATGGGATAGAGGACTGCACACAGGAACTCACCCGTTCCAGTGAAGTGCGTCCGGCAGTCCGGCTATGTGCGGTGCGCAATACCGATGCCGCCAGTCTGCTGAACTGTGAATCCACCAGTGGAGATCCGGCAGGCTTTGCCTTGGGGGACAGTATATCCTATGCCGTCCGCCAGTCCCAGACCCCCGATATGCCCTTATACCGTATGCTGGACCGCATGGAAACAGCGGGTATAGATCCGGTTTTACCTGCGGTTTCCCTGAAGGGCAGTCAGGCTGTACTGTCTGGCAGTGCCCTGTTCTCCGGTGATACCCTGTGCGGCTGGCTGAATGAACAGCAAACCGGGATTCTTTCCATCCTGCTGGCGGATGGAGATACTGCCACAATCTACGATACGGATACACGGTATCAGCTCAGCAATATCCGCACCGACATTGTTGTAAAAGCCGGGGACAAGCCGCGTATCACTGTATCCATACAGACAGATACTGCCTGTGAGACCGATGTACAGGCCCAGCAGGCAGCCCGCTGTTTACAGGAGCAGAGTGTCGCTGTGATTTCCACCCTGCAGCAGGCGGGCTGTGATGCCCTGGGCTTTGGCCGTGCCTGGCAGCGGGAAGATGCAGCGGGTTGGACGCAGGCAGAGCCGGATGCATGGCAGACATTGCCGGTAACGGTACATGTCACCTGTCACCCGGTACAAAGTGCGGAAGGAGGCAGCCGATGAATACCATTCATGGACGGCAGGTAACCTGTCTGCTGCTGGTGATTCTCAGTGGCTGGTCACTCACCATGTCCGCTGCCAACGGACGGGATGGCTGGCTGATTCTGGTCCTTGCCTGCTTGTGCAGCCTGTTGTTTACTGCACTGTGCTGTCTGCCTGCGGAGCGCATGCCCACGGTACGCTGGTTTGATTTGCCATATACTGTTTTGGGGAATGGATGCAGCATGGTATACCTGATCCTTTTGTCTGCATTGGCATTCTGGTCGCTGTGTATCGCGGTATGCAGCAGTGTGATTTTTCTGCGCACCGTGTCCAATGGGGAATGGCCGGTCTGGCTGTTGGCAGCAGCAGTCCTCATCTGTGCTGCCTGCACGGCACAAAATGGCATACAAAAGCTGGCTTTATGGGCAGAACCGGTCATCTGGGTTGTCATTGTTTCCCTGTTGGTTTCCCTGCTGCTCAGCTGGCGCCAATTGGACTGGACACAGCTGTTCCCGGTACTGGAGCATGGCTGGTCTGGCGTGCCGTTTCGGGTTTATTTATTGCTTTCCGTGCCCTTTGGGGAAGTATTTTATGCTGCGGCGGTGCTTGGCAGCAATGCCGGCACACAGGTTCGTACCGGTTTATTGCGGGCATGTGTGCTTGCCGGTATCCTGCTGTGCCTGCTGTATATCCGTAACATCTGTCTGCTGGGTGTACAGGGCGCGAATATGGTACTGTATCCGTCCTATACCGCTGCCAGCGTGTTGGAGTTTGGAGAATCCTTCCAGCGCGGTGAAGTATTGATTTCCGGCAGTCTGATTGTCTGTGCCGTTGCACGCATTGCCTTGATTCTGGAATTTTTATCCGGCAGCATCCAGGCAGCCACAGGAAAGGCTTCCCGCAGGCAAACCATCTGGCTATCTGCGGTTCTGGCTGGAATCGTTTGTGTCCTGTTTGCCGGCAGCAATCAGGCATTTGCCGATGCACAGGAGCTGTATCAGATTGTATTTTTGCCGGTTGTCCTGACAGCTGCGATCATATTATTTGCCGGGGTATGGAGAAAGGGGAAACAATAATTTTTTGATATGGTTTGTGACTGCGCTGGCAACGACAGCCCCTAAGGAAGAGACTCACCGGCGAGTCTCTCCCTTAGGAAACCCACTCTGCCGCCAAAGGGGTTGGATACCCCTTTGGAATCCCCAATAATCACCGCGATCTTCTCTGGAGCATCACCGCCAGCCTGCTTCCGCCGCGTTTGCCGCAGTTCGGCTTGCATTCCGTGGTTTATTCATACAATGATACAACACCACGTTCCACGGCAGGAATAAACCAATATGCAACGCCGAACAGGAACAGAGAGGACTGAGATTTTTATACCATACCGCACTTGAAACAAACGAAAAAACAGGCAGATGCTCCCGCATCTGCCTGTCTGCATATTCAAGTATGTTTACTTGGCGATATCAATAACCTGATCGCGGCCAGGGCCAACTCCCAGCATCTTAACCGGGCAGCCGATGATCTTCTCCAGCTCCTTGATATAGTTCTGGACATTTACCGGCAGCTCATCAAAGCTCTTGCACTTGGTGATATCCTCGGTGAAGCCGTCAAATTCCTCATAAATCGGCTTGCAGTGCTCCAGATCAGCAAAGTTAGCCGGGAACTCGGTAATGCGCTCGCCCTTGAAATCATAAGCAACGCAAACCTTCAGCTTCGGCAGACCGCACAGCGGGTCAATCTTGTTGATGACCATTTCAGTCAGGCCGTTAACGCGGACAGCGTAACGTGCGATGACAGCGTCAAACCAGCCGGTACGTCTCGGACGTCCGGTAACTGTACCAAATTCGCCGCCTGCATTGCGGATATAATCACCGGTCTCATCAAACAGCTCGGTCGGGAACGGGCCCTTGCCCACACGGGTAGTATAGCTCTTGCAGATACCTACAATTTCATTGATAGCAGTCGGGCCAACACCGGAGCCGACACAGCAGCCGCCGGAAACCGGATGGGAGGAAGTAACATACGGATAAGTACCCATATCCAGATCAAGCAGAGTACCCTGTGCACCTTCAAACAGGACTTCCTTGCCTTCCTTGATGGCATTATATGTGATAACAGAGGTATCCTTTACATGGCTTCTCAGACGGTCAGCATATACCTTGTATTCTTCCAGAACAGCCTTGATATCAATCGGCTCACCGCCATAAACACCGGTGATAACCTTGTTCTTGCGCTCACATGCTTCGGTCATAACCGCTTCAAAGCGCTCCGGATCAACAAAGTCATGCATGCGTACACCGATACGCTCGGACTTGTCCATATAAGTCGGGCCAATACCCTTCTTGGTGGTACCGATATCATCGCCGCCGCGTGCCTTTTCACTCAGTGCATCCAGCTCCAGATGCCACGGAAGAATGCAATGTGCACGTGCGTCAATAAACAGCTTATCGGTGGAAATACCACGCTCATTCAGTCCATCCATTTCACCCAGAATCGACTTCGGATTGACAACAACGCCCGGTCCGATAATATTTACACAATCCGGATACAGAATACCGGACGGAATCAGCTGTAACTTGTAGGACTCATCCCCAACCACAACAGTATGGCCTGCATTGTTGCCGCCCTGAGAACGAACGACCAGATCAGCCTGAGAAGCAAAGATATCAATATATTTGCCCTTGCCTTCATCGCCCCACTGAGCGCCCAATACAATTTTGCCTGGCATAAAAAATTGCCCCTTTCAAATGATTTTGGGGTAGAGCAAATACCCCGGAACTAACTCATAAGCTGATTATAGCATCTTTCCGACATTTATACAACCAAACTTTTCTGTTTTAGCAAGAAAAAGCAGGGATTTTCTCTGTTTTCTCCCTTGCCTCCCTCCGCCTGTCGCGTTACAATAAATAGATGTAAAACGATTGCCGATTGGAGGCATGTATCCGCTATGACATCCGTATTCTTTAAAGTTCTGGCCTTTATCCTGATGATTGCCTTAGGCTATCTGATGAAGGCAAGACATATCCTGCAGCAGGAGGACAGTCAGATATTGATGAAAATTATTATCAATATTACCATGCCTGCCGCATTGATTTCCGGCTTCCGTACCTTTTCCATTGATGTATCGCTGTTATTTGCACTGGCCATTGGATTTGGTATGAATTTGCTGCTGCTGGCAGCCGGATGGATCTGTTCCGTCCGGAAGGATGGGGAAACCCGCGCGTTATATCTGCTCAATACGCCTTCCTATAACATTGGTAATTTTGTCCTGCCATTTGTGCAGGGATTTCTCCCCTCCTCTGCTGTGCTTTGTCTGTGTATGTATGATGCGGGAAACAATCCCTTTGGTGCAGGCATTACCTATTCTGCTGCCTGTTCGGTTTCCGGCGGCAATCGCAGGCTCTCCATCCGGCATATCCTGCGCACCTTGTTCCGTTCTCCTCCGTTTCTGGCGTACTTCATTATGCTGGTGCTGTATCTGCCGGGAATCCGTCTGCCCGATGCATTTTTTGACCTGTGTACATTGTTTGGGCAGGGTAATGCCTTTCTCGCCATGTTTACGCTGGGTCTGATTTTTGAATGGCATTTAACCCGGGAAGATCTGTGGGAAGTGGCACAGATTCTGGGTCTGCGGTACATCCTTTGTCTGTCGGCAGCTGCGGTTGTTTTTCTGCTGACGCCCTTCGATCTGGTCATCCGGCAAACCTTGTGCCTGTGCCTGATTGGCCCGGTCACTACGCTGGCAATCCCCTTCGGTTTATCCTGCGGCTGCAAGCAATCCATGATTGCCGCCCTCAGCTCAGTCAGCATGGCAGCCAGCTTTGTCCTCTCCCTGATTTTCCTGCTCCTTTGGGCATAAAAAAAACGGATGCTGTTATGGCATCCGTTTTCTGTTGATGAAATAGATTTACATGCTTCACCAAATATACTCTCAGCCGGTAAAATGACGTTCTGTTCCAAAGCCTCCCTCAGAGGAGGGAGGTGGCATTTGCGTCAGCAAATGACGGTGGGAGTCGCATCCGGCTTACAATCTACACCAATCTATGGATTGATATGGAGATATTTTGTTTCACATTTTACAGCTCCATATCTGGCATGGACGGCAGCGTCATCTCCGCTTTTCTGCCGCACAGGTCATCAAAATAATGCACGAATGCGATTTCCGTGTAAGCAGTCACATAAACGCCCACAATGCCGAAGGTAATGGCGCTTGCCAGCTGCCACAGGATAAAGCTCAGGTCGAATACCAGCAGCTCCCAGTTATGTCCCTTGAAAATCGGCGCACATGCCTTGACTGCGCCCCAGACACTGGCATCCGGTGTGTCAATCATGTTGATATACGCGCCGTCATACCGGCGAACCTTGACAGCAACGAACAGGGTTACAACAACGACCAGCACAATATAGATCGCTAATACCAGTATCATCGCAATATATGACTCACCCAATGCAAGCAGCGTAATCGGGATGATGCCGATAAAAATAATTGCATAATCCAGCAGCAGCCAGCCAATCGAACGAACGCCGATGCACAGGCTCAGCTTCAGTGAAGTCAGGTATTTTTTACCGCTGGTAAAGCAGGTCAGCACCTGGGACGGCGAGCATGCCTCACCTCTTGCCAGGGATACAAAATAATGCTTTGCACCGAATTCAATCGGAGAACCGATAAGAAACATTGCTACGATATAAATACCCAAATACTGGTACATACGCATCAGCTCTTCCAGAGTCGCATGATCCGATATACCCCGCACGCCAATCTGCATAATGATAGTGATCAGGAAAATTGGAACCAGTTCCAGCAGCACAGCCCCCATGGTTGGCCAGAATTTGGTCCGGATATCTGCCCGCGCAGTTGCTTTATACTGTCTGCGTGCATCAGAATTACATGTCATCATAAGACACCCCTTTCATAAAATAACCCGAAAGTATCCTGCTGTCATTGTAGCATATCCTCTGTGGGAAGGCAATGACAGACCGGTTACATTTCCGTTCCCGGTAAAAATGAGAAAAAAATCCCCTGACAGCCTGTGCCATCAGGGGAACAGCGTTGCTGTAATGCCAAAAATTACTTGGTTTCCTTTGCAGCTTCAGCAGCCTTATCCGCCTCAATCTGTGCCTTGGTACGGCGGGTACGCTTCTTTGTACCTGTGGTAGAAGTCTTTGCAGCAGCCTTCTTGCGGGTAGTCTTTGCAGCCGGCTTCTTGGCAGCAGTGGTCTTCTTGCGGGTGGTAGTCTTCTTTGCCGGAGCCTTCTTTTCTTCAGCCTTCGGCGCTTCCTCAACAACTGCCGGAGCTTCCTCTGCAGCCTTCGGTGCTTCCTCAACAACTGCCGGAGCTTCCTCTGCAGCCTTCGGTGCTTCTTCCACAACAGCCGGAGCTTCCTCTGCAGCCTGCTGCGGCTGAATCATCCAGCTCTGGTTCTCGCCATCTACGTCAACCCAGATCTGCAGGCGCGCACCGTCTGCAGCAGCATTCATGCCCACAACGTCAATGCACTTTGCGGACATAGCGGACTTGATGCAAACAGCACCCTCTGCCTTTTCCTCAAAGAACCACATCTGGCTGTCACCGTTGACGAAATCCCACTGATGGAGGTTTGCGCCGTTGACAACGCCCATATTGATAATATCCAGTGCCTTGCCGGAATTCTTGTTGATAATCTTATAATACTTGCCATCAATATGCACGATGGACCACAGCTGCTGGTCTGCGCCAGTCGCCTCAGCCAGGCATACCTTTGCTCCGTTATCGGCGGATGCGTTTTCGATCTCGATTACCTTGCCGCCTGCCTTGGCAGCAATGGTATACCATACGTTCTCATCAAAATTCTGCATGATATTAACACTCCTTGTCCTGCGGCAGAAATCTCGATATATGTAAATTTCTGCAACGAAAATGTTCTGTATGTTTCATGGCTCATTATAGCACAGCGACTGTATTGAATCAATATTTTTGTTTCAAAAAAGACGGGTTAAGCCGTCAAATCCCGCTTTTTTCGTGAAAATTGATGATGTTTTTCAAACATCATCAATCTGTTTTGGTGGTTTTTTCCGTCGAAAAAAATGATTAAAATGATGCAAAAGGGACATGCATATGGTTAATCCGGTGCCGATGCTTTTCAGAATTGCAAAATTGTGCTATACTATGGGTATTCAGAACGATCCTTTGCCGGCTGGTTCCGGCAGGAATGCTACAAGGAAAGAGTGGATGCATGTATGACAACCTCGACAATTTATACCATTGAACGCGAGTTCGGTTCCGGCGGACATATTGTCGGCGAAAAACTGGCAAAGCTGCTGGATATTCCCTTTTACGATTCTCAGATTGTTGATATGGCGGCAAAGAATGCCGGTGTCAGCCGAAAAATTTTTGAGGGCTTTGATGAAAAGCCTACCAACAGCTTCCTGTACTCTCTGGTTATGGGCAGCTATACCGCAGCTGGTTCCCTGACGCAGACCTCTGACCTGAACATGAGTGATAAGCTGTTTGTGGAAGAGGCAAAAATCATCCGCGAAGCAGCGGAAAAAGGCCCCTGTGTTGTGGTTGGCCGCTGTGGCAGCTATGTCCTGCGGGAACGACAGGATGTTGTCCGTGTGTTCTGTACTGCCGATATTGAGTTCCGCAAGCACCATGCTGTACATGACCTGGGACTGCCGGAACGCCGTATTGAGGATGCGGTTCTCAAACGGGATAAAAAGCGTGCCAGCTACTACAATTATTATACCGGCAAACGCTGGAGCGATGCTTCCAGCTATGACCTGTGTGTCTCCACCAGTACGGTGGGAATTGATGGCGCTGTGGAAACCGTCCTTGCCTTCGGCGAGCTGATGGAACGGCAGCGCATGGCCAAATAAACCAGATCATCCGGTTTCGTCAGGCTTCCTTTCGACAGGAAGCCTTTCGTTTTGCCCGTTTCCATGCCGCCGGATACAAAGACCTCAAGGTTTTCTTAAAAAAAAGGAAAGAAATCGCTGAAAAACAGTGTATTTCTTATGAATCCTGCCCCTGTTATTTTATTAGAAGTTATGGTATACTGACTCGTATCGTGCACATGGACCTGTAAAATTTATATGTTCCCGGAAAGGAGAGATCTACTGTGCTGGAGGTCTGGATGGAATGTCTGACTGATGTTTTGAAAACCATTCCCATTTTGTTTATCGTTTATATTGTCATCTGCTGGATGGAAACCCGCATGGATGCCGTCACACGCATTGTTACCAGTACCGAACCGGTTGGCCCGATTATCGGCGCACTGGTGGGTGCCATTCCCCAGTGTGGTTTTTCTGTGGGCTGCTCCGCCCTGTACTGCCGCGGCTTTCTTGCACCGGCTACCCTGATTGCCGTATATCTGTCCACTTCCGATGAAGCCATCCCGGTCCTGTTGGCTGGTGGCGGAAGCTGGCAGATGATTGCGTTTCTCATCATCACAAAAATTATCATCGCAGTCGTTGCCGGATATCTGTTTTATTTCCTGTGGTTCCGCAAAAAATGGAACCCGGGTGAATGGCCGGATGATGAAATGGACATGGAGGAAGTCAATGCGGGCTGCTCCTGCTGCAACAGCCAGTCCTTAATTGGCGCCGCCATTTCCCGCACGGTGAATACCACGGTATTTTTGGTGTTTACCATGCTCATCCTCAATACCGTCATCTATTTTATCAGCGAGGACACGCTTGCCTCGATTCTGCTCAGCGGTTCGGTATTCCAGCCGGTACTGTGCGCCCTGATCGGACTGATCCCGGGCTGTGCGGTATCCGTCCTGCTCATTGAGCTGCTGACCGCCGGAACCATCAGCCTTGGCGGTGCCATTGCAGGGCTGTCTGCCGGTGCAGGCTTTGGCTTTATCCTGCTGCTGCGTGAAGCACCCAACCGGAAAATCGCATGGCAGATTATCGGCTGTACCTATGTGGCAGCTGTCATTGCCGGCATTCTGGTGGATTTGATTGTTTAATCCATATCTCTTACCTCTGGAGGATTTATTATGCTTACTGTCAATCATCTGAGCATCAATTTTGACGGAGAAAATCTGTTCTCCGATGTCAATCTGAAATTTACCGAAGGCAACTGCTATGGTGTCATCGGTGCCAACGGTGCAGGCAAGTCCACCTTCCTGCGTATGCTGTCCGGCGATCTGGAGCCCTCTACCGGCACCGTAGAGCTGGACCCCAAGCTGCGTATGTCTGTCCTGCGTCAGGACCACTTTGCCTTTGACAGCTTTACCGTTCTGGATACCATCATTCAGGGCAATCCCCGTCTGTATGAAATCATGCAGGAAAAGGAGGCTCTGTATGCCAAGGATCCGTTTACGGAAGAGGACGGCAACCGTGCCGCAGAGCTGGAAGCGGAATTTGCTGATCTGGACGGCTGGAATGCAGATACCGAAGCAGGCCGTCTGCTGCAGGGTCTGGGACTCAAGGCAGATGATATCCTGTACAGCGGTATGAAGTACCGTACTGACGCGGAAAAGGTTAAGATTCTGCTGGCACAGGCCCTGTTCGGCAAGCCGGATATCATGCTGCTGGACGAGCCGACCAACCATCTGGACATCCATTCCATCAGCTGGCTGGAGGATTTTCTGGCGGAATATGAAGGTACCGTCATCGTCGTATCCCATGACCGTCACTTCCTCAACAATGTCTGCACCCATATCGTGGATATCGACTATGGCAAAGTCCGTCTGTATGTCGGTAACTATGAATTCTGGTATCAGTCCTCTCAGCTGGTACAGCGCACCCTGAATGACCAGAAGAAAAAGGCAGATGAAAAGATTAAGGAATTACAGGAATTTATCCGTCGTTTTTCTGCGAATAAATCCAAATCCAAGCAGGCAACCAGCCGTAAAAAGCTGATTGACAAGCTGACCGTTGACGAGCTGCCTGCTTCCTCCCGCCGGTATCCCTTTGTGGGCTTCCAGATGGACCGTGAACCGGGCAAGGATATTCTGGAGGTCAAGGGCATTTCCAAGACCATTGACGGGGAAAAGATTTTGAACAATGTTTCGTTCCGTGTGGCCCGCGGCGATAAGATTGCCTTTGTGGGCAAAACCGAGCAGGCGGCTACCACGCTGTTCCAGATTCTTATGGGTGAAATGGAGCCGGATGAAGGCACCTTCAAATGGGGTGTTTCCACCAGCCAGTCCTATTTCCCCAAGGATAACTCGGAATTTTTCAACGGCCACACCGAAAGCATGCTGGACTGGCTTGCGCCCTATTCCCAGACCGATACGCTGGAAACCACCCTGCGTTCCTTCCTGGGCAAGATGCTGTTTTCCGGCAACGATGTTTATAAGCCGGTGAATGTCCTGTCCGGTGGTGAAAAGGTACGCTGTATGCTGGCACGCATGATGCTGTTCGGCTCCAATGTGCTGGTAGTAGACCAGCCCACCAACCATCTGGATTTGGAATCCATCACAGCAGTCAACAACGGCCTGATCGACTTCAAGGGCAACGTGCTGTTCGCTTCCCATGACCATGAGTTTACACAGACCATTGCAAACCGTATCATTGAGATTAATGAAAACGGTGTCTGGGACAAGCAGTGCACCTATGATGAGTATATTGAACTGCGCGGATAAGATGTATAAGCAAAGTCTCCCTTCACACAGGAGGGAGGCTTTTTTCAAACCATGATGCAAAAAATTGAGGCGTATCAAAATGCATACCAAAACCGTCAAACTCATCACCATCCTCGGCGTGGTGTCCATGTCCACCTCTGCCATTTTCGGACGCATGATGACAACCCCTGCTATCATCACCGCCATGTACCGCATGCTGGTCACGGCATTGCTGCTGCTCCCGATGGTACTGCTGAAACACCGGCAGGAGCTGCTGCACATCCGGAAGAAAAACCTGCTGTTATGCCTGCTCTGCGGTGTGATTCTCGGCATTCACTTTACCGCCTATATGGAATCCGTCCAATATACCCGCATTGCCTCCAGTACGGTACTGGTGGATACGGAGGTATTATTTGTTGCCCTGGCGCTGCTGTTCCTGTTTCATGAGAAGATTCCAAAGGCAGGGCTCATCGGCATTGCCGTAACGCTTGCCGGCAGTATCATCATTGCGCTGGGCGATACCAGTGGTGGTTCCAATATCCTGTATGGTGACCTGATGGCATTGCTGGGTGCGGTGTGCTCTGCCGCCTATACCCTGATTGGACGCAACCAGCGGCAATACCTGTCCACCACGGTATACACATTTCTGGTGTACAGCTCCGCTGCCGTGACACTGTTCCTCGGCGCACTGTTCAGCGGACAGCCCATGACCGGTTATGCGCCCATCAATTTTGTCTACATTCTGGCGATGGCGGTATTCTGTACCCTGCTGGGACACAGCATTTTCAGCTGGGGCTTAAAATACATCAGTGCGGCCTTTATTTCCATGTCCAAGCTGGGCGAGCCGGTATTTGCCACCATCATGGCAGTTTTCCTGTTTTCCGAAATCCCACAGGTCAACCAGGTGGTTGGCGGCCTGATTGTCATTGCCGGCATTGCCATGTATCTGTTTACAAAGGAATCTGCCCCATCCGCAAAGCATTAAAGCCTGTCAGAAAGAAGGAATCCCTATGACGCAGCACTCTCCCAGGCATAAGGCTGCCATTGCCATCAATGTCCTGATTCTTCTGGCCATTCTCGCCTTTATTTTCGGGCATTCCACAGCAGACCAGGCGGCCTCCTCCGCCGAAAGCATGCAGCTGCTCTCCCTCCTGTCTGGTCTGTTCCAGGGGCTTACTGAGCATATACTGCGCAAGCTGGCGCATTTTTGTGAATTTGCGGCGCTTGGATTTTTTACCGCCCATTTAAGCCGTGTCTGCCGGAAGCTGTCTGTCCATACCGTATTCCATAGCCTGTTGTTTGGCCTGCTGTGTGCCCTGACCGATGAAAGCATCCAGTTGCTCAATGACCGCAGTGCACAGGTCACAGATGTGTGGATTGATTTTTCCGGTGTCTGCTGCGGCATACTGTTCTTCCTGCTGCTGTTGGTTATCCACAGGCTGTGGAGAAAACATGGGATAACATAAAAAATAACCGGATGGAATGGTTCCATCCGGTTTTCTGTTTCAAATTGGTTTCTCGGGGAAAGTGCCACTGGTCTGATACTGTGCATACGCTGCATCCAGCTTACGATACCGTGTAAATGCAATCGCACTGCAAATCAGCGGGATGATACCGGTGGCGCTGCCGCCCCCTGCTATGCTCAGGACACAGCCGAGAATCATCAGGATCATGGTCACCAGAAAAACGGTTTTCCCCGGCTTTTTCAGAATAACAACACCAAGTGCACCCATCAGGATCACATCAATGATGGACGCGATACTGCCCAGAAATACCAGTACCAATGCCAGTGCCGCACTGATAAACATCAGAATCCAGCAGGCTTTGACATACCCTTTGGTACTTTTAGAACTGTACTGCTGATAAAACTGTTCCTGTGTCAACAGCTGTCCATATGGATTTCCTGCCGGATTACCCATATAGTTCTGGTTCATGTTTTCATTTTGCATTTCTTTTTTCCCCTTTTCTGTGAAAAATGCCGCTTCATTGCAGCAAAATGTATTTCCTTAATTCTACCATATTTCTCCATCTGCTGCAATCCCTCTCCCTTCCGCCGGAAGCATTGACATTCCCCGCAAAATCTGATACCCTTTTTTTATTGTACCAAGAGAAAACAAGGAAAACGGAGGTAATCCACCATGGGCAGACCAGTGAAAAAAGTACATAAGAGCCAGCAGCAGCGGAAAAAGGAAGCGGAAGTACGCCGTGCGGAACGCCAGAAAAAGGAAGACCGCCTCACCTATATTATGCTTGGTGTGGTTGCTGTTGTCTTTGTTGTCATCGCGGCAGTTCTCGTATTCTGAGTATCGGCGTATTGCCCTGTGAAAACAGGGAATTTTTCCGACAGTAATTGACATCTGTCGTATCATACGGTACGATAGAGCCAGCATCCCCCCCAACTACTGTAAGAGGAGACTGAAAAATGAAAAAACTGATTGAAGAATTCAAGGCATTTGCCCTGCGCGGGAATGTCATTGACCTGGCAGTTGGTGTTATCATCGGCGCTGCGTTCCAGAACATTGTCACCTCCCTGACGGATGACATCATTTCCCCGCTGATCGGTCTGGTTGCAAAGACCGATTTTAAGGATCTGGCATTGTCCGTGTTTGGTGTCAACATCAAGTACGGTTCCTTTATCACAGCCGTGATTAACTTCCTGATTATGGCAATCGTACTGTTTACATTGATTAAGATCATGAACAAGGCAGCAAGCCTGGGAAGTCGTCCGGAAGCGCCGGAAGCGCCCACTACCAAGACCTGCCCGTTCTGTAAGTCGGAAATTGCCATCGAAGCAACCCGCTGCCCGCACTGCACCTCTCAGCTGGAGGAAGCTGCGGAATAAACACAACTATATCATCCATAAAAGTGCTGTCATAACGACGGCACTTTTTCTTTGCGCAAATATGCTTGTGAAGGGTATCGAAGTTCCCTGTGATTTTTTTGTGAATTTACACAAATATTTTGCAGTACTGTCCAAATAATGCTATAATAATCACGGAAGTGCTGTATTCTGCCGAAAACACCGGCTGAAGCAGCAAAATGAACCGGAACAGGATGCAGGTAGGACATCATCTCCGGAAAAAGTGAGGAATACAATCCATGTCAAGAGAAAGAAATCGTGCCATTGCCGTGATGCTCGGCGCTACGGTTGCCATTGTGGTGTTTGCCGTCGCAATGTTTGTCGGCCTGAGCAAAAACGGTTCCACAGAAAAAATGACAGCTGATGATATGGCTGTTGGGGAAGACCATATGCTGGCAATTGATGCAGGCGGGAATGTCTATGCCTGGGGCCACAATATCAAGGGTGAGCTGGGCGATGTGACCTGTGACAACAAATCCGCACCGGTGCGGATCGAAGTACCGGGTACAGCCGTACAGGTGGAAGCCGGCAATGAGCTGTCCTTTGCCCGCTGTAAAAACGGCAACCTGTATGCCTGGGGTGACAATTCCAGCTATCAGATGGGTGACGGTATGAACATCAGCCGGATGGAACCGGAAAAAATGATGGAAAATGTGGCCATGGTCGCAGCAGGCTCCTATCATGCCATGGCAATTGATAAAGACGGTGCACTGTATGTCTGGGGCAGAAATAAAAATGGTGCACTGGGTGTTGCTGACAGTGCATGTGACCAGACCGATGAAAATGGTTATCCCTGTATGTCCCTCCCCTATAAGCTGATGGAGGATGTGGTCTATATTGATGCCGGTGAGGATTATTCCATGGCAATTACGTCAGACGGTACCCTGTATGCATGGGGCTACAACGGAGACTGCCAGCTGGGCATTGAAACGGCGGACAGTGTCAATGACAATGGGGATGCTTACCAGTCCAAACCGGCAAAGGTCATGGAAGGCGTGAGCAAGGTTGCCTGCGGCAGCAAGTATATGGCCTTTGCCCTGACCGAATCCGGCGAGCTGTATGCATGGGGCAATGCAAGTGTCGGTTCCCTTGGTACCGAAAAAATTGACGATCCTGAAAGCCAGGTACAGGTAAAGCCATTGAAGGTCATGGATGAGGTACAGGATATTGCGGCAGGCAGCGCACATGCTGTGGCACTGAAAACCGATGATACCGCCTATACCTGGGGTGTCAACAACTATTGCCAGCTGGGTATGAAATATGGCAACAATACCTACCAGATCGGTGAGGAAACCATTTATTATCAGGCCAAGCCGAGAAAGCTGGCAAAGAACGTGGAAGCCATTGATGCAGGCGGCTTCAATACCATCTATCGTTCCTCGGATGGTGTCCTGCGTTCCGTCGGCTGCAACCTGTATGGCCAGCTGGGTATTGGTTCACAAGAGGATTCCGTCAAGACTCCCACCGCAGTTTATCTGAAGAAATAAAAAAAGAAGATCCGATATCAGATCAAGGCCTCCGGCAGCTGCCGGAGGCTTTTTGACTGCCCGATAAAGAACGCTGTTACAGAAACTACAGGAACTTCACCATTCCGCGCCAAAATAAAACCAGCATATTCACATATCATTCCGTCAAAATCCTGCCAGAATCCGTCGATTTTCCTCCTGCCAAACCATAACAGCAAGAAAACAAAAAAAAGCGGAGCATTCTCCCAAAAACGCCGGAAAAAAAGCCGTTTGTTTCGCAACATAGTGGAAGCAAATTTGCAACCTTCTGATTATAATAAAGCCATAAAAACAAAGAGGAAACCGCAAAAGGTTCCCATAACACCAACAGCGAACAGATACGAAACGAGGGATTCAGATGACTGCTGTTATGACACTTCTAATGATGATTTTACCCTGTGTCGGCATGATTCCGGCACATAGCGCCGCCCGATTATCCTGTTGCGAGGACGAATTCGACTATCTGACATTTTGATATATTAAGAAATGAGGAACTTATGATGACAATTGCTATGACTGCACTGCTGATTGTACTGCCGGTTCTCGGCGTTATCCCGGTTCATATGGCAAACACCCTGCCGGCTCCGGAAGAAGTTTATGACATGAGATAATATCTACGGATATTCTGCTGATAAAAGAAAGAGGAATGGATATGACAATCGCTATCACTGCACTGATGATTGTGCTGCCGGTTCTCGGCGTAATCCCGGTTCATATGGCAAACACCCTGCCGGCTCCGGAAGAAGTTTATGATATGAGATAACATCCACGGATATTGGATGGATAGAAGAAAGAGGTACACTTATGATGACAATTGCTTTGACTGCTCTGCTGGTTGTACTGCCGGTTCTCAGCTGTGTCCCGTCTCACATGGCACATGCTGCCGCTGTTACCCCGGTACACTATGACCGTTACGATTACCGCTAAACGAAACCCACTTTTCTGATAACATATTTCTCTCACATCGGAAGAATCCACAGGCTGTGCATCAGTTTGTGGATTTTTCTGTCCATAGTAAAAAAATCCCGGTCTGCGGCAAACAGATCGGGATTTGGATAATATGCTCTTATTTCTGTGCCATCAGGTCACAGATTGCATTGGAGAATGCTGCCGGATCCTCTACCGGGATACCTGCAATCAGCAGGGCCTGATTATACAGCAGGCTGGTATAGGTCTTGAGCTTTTCCGGGTCATTGGCATACAGCCGGATCAGCGTTTCAAAAATCGGATGGGATGCATTGATTTCCAGAATCTTTTCCGCATTGAACTGGCCGCCGCTGTTCTGTACATTGTTCAGAATGCGCTCCATTTCAATGGACAGGTTGCCATCGGAAGTCAGGCATACCGGGTCACTGACCAGACGGGAGGAGACACGGACATCCTTTACCTTGCCGTCCAGCGCTTCCTTCATCATATCAAACATGGCACGGTTTGCTGTGGATTTCTCTTCCGCTTCCTTCTTCTCCTCCTCCGAGGACAGATTCAGGTCACCGGCGGTAATCGAACGGAATTTCTTTTCATCCTGGGACTCCAGCAGGTTGATGACAAATTCATCAATGTCAGCGGTGAGGTACAGGATGTCATAATCATGCTTGCGTACCATTTCTGCCTGCGGCAGCTTATCCAGCATTTCAACGCTGGAGCCGGAAGCATAATAAATTTCCTCCTGCTCCTCCGGCATTGCCTCACGGTACTGCTTCAGGGAAATCAGCTTCTTTTCCTTTGCGGAATAGAACATAATCAGGTCACGCAGCTTTTCCTTGGCAGCGCCATAATTTGCATAGGCACCAACCTTGATGGAATAACCAAAGGAATTCCAGAACTTTTCATATTCTTCCGGTTCATCCTTCTGCATCTTGAGCAGTTCCGACTTGATTTTCTTTTCCAGGCTGATGGCAATGGCCTTGAGCTGGCGGTCATGCTGCAGCATTTCACGGGAAATATTCAGGGACAGGTCAGAGGAATCCACCAGACCACGGACAAAACCGAAATAATCCGGCAGCAGGTCCGCACACTTGTCCATAATCAGCACACCGGAGGTGTACAGCGACAGTCCCTTGGCAAAATCCTTGGAGTAGTAATCATAGGGTGCCTGGGACGGGATATACAGCAGGGCATCATAGGAAGCGGTCAAACCTTCGGAATGGGAATGGATGGTACGTGCCGGCTTCATGTAATCCATGAATTTATTGCGGTAGAACTCATCATATTCATCCTGTGTAATATCCTTTTTATCCTTCTTCCACAGCGGGACCATGGAATTCAGGGTATCATCGGTATAAATGGTTTCATATTCCGGCTGATAATCCTCCGGTGCATCCTCCGGCTTCGGCTTTGCCTGAGAATGCGGCATCAGCATCTTAATCGGATAACGGATATAATCGGAATACTTGCGTACCAGGCCGGACAGGCGATAGGTCTGCAGGAATTCATCATAGCTTTCCGCATCCTCACCCTCCGGGTTCGGCTTGATGGTCAGGATAATATCGGTACCGCAGGTTTCCTTCTCGCCCGGCTCGATGGTAAAGCCATCTGCTCCATCCGATTCCCAGACATAGGCCTGATCGCTGCCGCAGGCTTTGGATACAACCTTCACATGGGATGCCACCATAAAGGACGCATAGAAGCCTACACCGAACTGGCCGATGATATCGGTATCCTCTGTCTGGTTTTCCTTCTTGAATGCCAGAGAGCCGCTCTGTGCAATGGTACCCAGATTGGTTTCCAGTTCTTCACGGGTCATACCGATACCATTATCCGAAATGGTCAGGGTACGGTTGTCCTCATCCACTGCCAGATGGATTTCAAATCCACCCTCCGGTACCAGAGAAGCATCGGTCAGGGAACGGAAATGCCGCTTGTCAATGGCGTCACTTGCGTTGGAGATCAGCTCACGCAGGAAAATTTCCTTATGTGTGTAGATCGAGTTAATCATCATGTCCAGCAGACGTTTGGATTCTGCCTGAAACTGCTGCTTTGCCATAGCTTATAGTCAATCCTTTCAGATTTTAGAATACAGTTTTAGCACTCTCGATTGTTGAGTGCTAATATAGAATAACGCAATTGACAGGAAATTGCAAGAGGTTCCGGCGTTTTGTTTAAAACTTTTTAACAATCTGTTCCGACTGAAGTACGCAAAAAAGCCTCCCTCTTGGAGGGAGGTGGATTTGTCCGAAGGACAAAGACGGAGGGAGTTGAAACAGTTAGTCTCTCGTATCAATTGTATCTCTGTACAGACTTGTAAGTGAGATGTAACTCCCTCAGTCGCCTTCGGCGCCAGCTCCCTCCTCTGAGGGAGCCTTTAGCTTGAACCGTCCCTTTTATCCGTTGAGATGTAGCTACGCTTTCCGCAAAATTTCCTCCGGAAGAGCCACATCCTCCTTCGGGACTTTGTCCCAGGAGAACTCCGCTGCCAGCTCCTGCAGGGTCACCGGCTGGGCGGTGGGACGCAAACCAATTGCCGCCGCCAGCATGCCGATAATCGGTTCCGGTCTGCCGAATTTTTCCCGCAGCACACCCAGATCCAGATCCCCGTCCCGTTTGGACAGCCGCCTGCCATCCGGCGCGGTCAGCAAGGGGATATGGTAAAATACCGGGGCCTGCAAGCCCAGCTTTTCATACAGGTACAGCTGTCTCGGTGTGGATTCCAGCAAATCCCGTCCGCGCACCACTTCTGTAACGCCCATGGCGGCATCATCCGCTACAACCGCCAGCTGGTAGCCATATACGCCATCCGACCGCCGGATGATAAAATCACCGCAGTCCTGTGCCAGATTTTCCGTATACCGTCCCTGACAGCCATCCACGAAGCTGACCACACGGTCCGGTACCCTGACACGGGTGGCAGGCGGCCTGCGTTTGCGCTTTTCCGCAATCTGTTCCGGTGTCAGGCTCCGGCAGGTGCCGGCATAGACATAGGTTCCGTCTGACCGGTGGGGCGCCTGTGCCGCATGCAGCTCGGCACGGCTGCAAAAGCATGGATACAATAAATCCTGCTCCTGCAGCTGCTGGTAGCAGGTATCATACAGGTCAAAACGATTGCTCTGATACCATTGCTCCCCGCCTGCACTGCCGCCATCATCCCAATCAATACCGAACCAGTGGAGGTCATCCTCAATCAGGTCTGCCAATGACCGGGGACACCGCATGGCATCCAGATCCTCAATGCGTAACAGATACCGTCCGCCCACAGACCGCACCGACAGCCATGACAGCATGGCACACAGGATATTCCCCAGATGGATTCTGCCGCTGGGTGTAGGCGCGAACCGGCCGCAAACAGGCTGCATCTTACTTCTTGGTTGCCCGGTCATGACACTCTGCCATACACTTGGCACAGTCATGCATACAATTCATCGGATCATCCTCATCCACTTCCGGAATGACAATTTTAGACGGGTCGCCTACCTTCTCACCGGACAGCAGGCCTGCAATACAGTCGATTGCATCACCGGTACAGCCCGGCAGTACATGCATGCCCAGCATGCGCAGGGTGCTCTGCAACGCGGTGCCCACTTCTCCTGCCAGCAGGATGTCAATATTCTGCTGGGACAGCTGGAACAGCACGCTGGTAATGCCGTTTTTGCCAAGGGTAATGGTGTCCTTTGCCACCGGCTTGCCTTCCTCTTCGGTTACAATCAGAACTTCGGTGCTTTCTGCAATGGTATTGGCAATCTTGCCATCCTTAACTGCTGCTGCTACTTTCATAGTATCTCCTTCTCGCAAGGCATTGCTGCTTTGCGTATCATTTTATTTTCGCGTTCTACTGTATTATAGCGTAAATTTTCCGCCCGCGCAACGGGGGTAAAAAAACAGCTCCCCTCACGCCGTGGACTGTATCCCGAAAAACGGACAATGAAAAAAGATACCTCCTATTGTAGAATAGAAACTACAGTAGGAGGTATTTGAATGTCAAGACAATATACAA
>SFJM01000066.1 GCA_004555915.1 Clostridiales bacterium
AGTCCATGCCGGTGCGGTGGATGCCAGCGTGGACAATATGCTCCGCATCACCACGGACGGCAGAAAGCTGGGACTCGACCAGCGCATCATCAACCCCGATCTGCCGGATGACCCGTCCAGCAAGGTCAACATGTGCGTGGATAACATCTATCGCATCTGGGATGAAGGTCAGGCGGACAAACTGACCCAACTGGTGTTTTGCGACTTGAGCACACCCAAAACCGGCGCGCCAGCAGCGAAAGCGGCCGAATCCGTTGCCGGAAATCTGGACAGTCCGGAGCTTCACGCGGTGGAATCCCAGATTGACATCACGCCGGAACCGGAGTTCACCGTCTACGATGACATCCGGGAGAAACTGGTGGCAAGAGGCATTCCGCGAGAACAAATTGCTTTTATCCATGAGGCCAATACCGAGGCACGGAAGAAAGAGCTGTTTGCCAAAGTCCGCTCCGGTCAGGTGCGTGTGCTGATGGGCAGCACCTTCAAAATGGGGGCCGGCATGAACGTGCAGGACCGGCTTGTGGCGCTTCATGATCTGGACGCGCCGTGGAGGCCGGGCGACCTGGAACAGCGCTCCGGCCGAATCATCCGTCAGGGAAACAGAAACAAGGAAGTTCATATCTTCCGCTATGTGACGGAAGCCACTTTTGACGCCTATCTCTGGCAGACGCTGGAGAACAAGCAGAAGTTCATTTCACAGATTATGACGTCAAAATCCCCAGTGCGCTCTTGTGAGGACATTGATGAAACAGCTCTGTCCTATGCAGAAATCAAGGCGCTCTGTGCCGGTGATGAGCGGATCAAGGAGAAGATGGATCTGGATGTGGATGTTGCAAGGCTGAAGCTGATGAAAGCCAATCATCAGAGCCAGCAGTACCGCCTGGAAGACAACATTCTCTGCCACTTCCCGGAACAGATTGAGCAGAACAAGGGATTCATTGCAGGTTTTCAGGCAGATATGCATACACTAATAGAAAATCCGCATCCGCATGATGGTTTTGCCGGTATGGTTGTGCGGGGCGATGTGCTGACCGATAAGGAAAACGCTGGCGCGGCTCTGGTTGATGCCATGAAGGAGGTCAAGGGGCTGGAACCGGTGCCCATCGGCAGCTACCGCGGCTTTCAGATGTCGCTGACACTGGAGGATTTCGGCAAACAGTATGTGCTGACCCTAAAGGGAAAAATGTCCCATCGTGTGGAGCTGGGCAAAGACCCCAGAGGCAATCTCATCCGCATTGACAATGCCCTTGCCGGAATGGAGACGCGCCTTGCCCATGTGCAGGAAAAGCTGGATTCTCTTTATGCACAGATGGAGACTGCAAAGGCAGAACTGGGCAAGCCTTTTCCGCAGGAACAGGAGTTAAGGGAGAAATCTGCCCGTCTGGCACAGCTGAACATTGAGCTAAATATCGATGACAGAACGCCGATAGAGGCAATGTCGGAGGTGTCGGATGATGAGCCGGAAGTGTACCCCGCTGTCAGTGCAAAATCCGAAAGGCCGTCTGTGCTGGCCAAACTCCATGCCCCGCTGCCGCAGCGAGACAGTCATCCCAAACAGAATGAAACCGAAAAGGAGGTTCGCTGAACATGGAAAAGAAAATCGCAACGGATACGCCGTTATACCGGCATGATGCAGCCTATGCCCGTGAACATGATGAGCTGCCGCTGTACAGAGAATCCTATAAGGCTAACATTGCCTGCAAGGAGGCGATTGAGAAAGCCATTAATGACAATTACGGCAACAACCGGCTGAACTCGCAGGCTGTTATGGAAATGCTTAGCGCAGAATTCAGTATAGAGAGAATCCAGTATGTGCTGGCTAATACCGTACAGTATAAGGATTGGGACGGGCGCATCAGCCGCGCCAATCGGGAGTGGGCGCAGACTGTACCGGTCGTTCCGAATCCCGATTCATGGGGCGGAGACCGGAACTGCTATTTCGTGGTTGATCAGGCACACACCGGGCTGGTCGATCTGTTCGTTACCCATTTCCGAAAGGAACTGGAGAAAGCGCCCAGAGAGAAAAAGCCGTCTGTTCTGGAAAAGCTCCAGAATCCCCTGCCGGATACCGCGCCGAAACCCGGCAGAGAGAAAGCACAGGAACTCTGATTATGGCAGACACCAGGGACATCAGTATGCACTTCTGGGCAACACAGGAGGAGTATGATCTGATTCAAAAGAACATGGCGCTGTCGGGCAGTACGAACCTCAGCGCATTCCTGCGGAAGATGGCCATTGACGGCATGGTCATCAGGCTGGATATGCCGGAGATTCAGGAAATGCTGCATCTGCTCAGGCGCGCGAACACCAACATCAATCAGATTGCCAGACATCTGCACGATACCGGGCGCATCTACGATACAGACCTGGAGGAAATACTGGGATTTCAGAAAGAGACCTCTGCCCGTCTGAACGATATCCTTACCAAACTGTCCGCCTTGAAATAAGGACAATACACCCCATGGGCAGCAGAGCCGCACGCTTTGCTGCCCGCATTTTTTGTTATCCGGCTCCGCATCCTTGAGCGTTTTGAATTTCGGAATTACAATAGAATCAGAAAAGAAGAAAAGGAGGCTCTGACCATGAAAATACTGCTGAAAATTCTCTGCGCACCGATGATTGCCGTTTTGTCCGTTTTCGTATGGCTGGCGTCGAAACTGGTTCAGATATCCGCTGTTGTTATGAATTTCATCGCCATTGCCGTGGGGCTGGGCGCGCTCTGCATCCTTTTTGACGGAAAGACTGCCCAGGGCATCTGCGGACTGATTGCGGCGTTTCTCTTCACCCCATTCGGACTTCCGATGTTCTCCATCATGCTGCTGGGACAGGTGCAGAAATTCCGCTACTGGATTCAGGACAGCGTGTACGGATAACAGAACTTTGCGCCAGGTTGGCGCAAAGTGAATTGTATTGATGAGGGCTTCTGCTTTTGCCGGCAGGAGCCTTTCTTTTTTTGAAAAAGGTGGTGAACCGATATGGCAACAACGCGTATTATCCCCATGCATCAGAACAAGGGAAAAACCATCCGGCAATGCCTGTCCGACAGATTGGATTACGGCAAAAATCCGGATAAGACCCAGGATGGCCAGCTGATCAGCGCCTATGCCTGCGACCCGGAGACCGCAGACGCAGAATTTGCACTTTCCAAGCGTGAGTATTTTCAGCTGACCGGCCGCAGACAGGACAGTGATGTGATCGCCTATCAGGTGCGCCAGTCCTTTCGCCCCGGTGAGATTACGCCGGAGGAGGCGAACCGCATCGGCTACGAATTTGCCGAGCGATTCTTAAAAGGCAATCATGCCTTTATTGTCTGTACTCACACGGACAAGCAGCATATCCATAACCACATTTATTGGAACTCTACCAGTCTTGACTGCACCCGGAAATTCCGGAACTTCTGGGGCAGCACCATGGCAGTCCGGAAGCTGAGCGACCTGATCTGCGTTCAGCACAGACTGTCCGTTATTGAAAATCCGAAGCCCCACGGCATAAGCTACAACCGCTGGCAGGGCGATATTGAAAAGCTCTCAAACCGCGACCGCCTCTGTCTGGATATGGATGCAGCACTGGCGAAAAAGCCGCATGACCTTGAGGGCTTTTATTCGCTCATGGAGCAGGCCGGTTACACTGTTACCTGCGGGAAAAACATCACTTTCAGTCATCCGCGCCAGAAGCGCAATATCCGTATGCGCTCCCTTCCGGAAGAATACCGGGAGGATGCCATTCGGGAAGTGCTGTCAGGCAGGCGTATCCATAATCCGCGAAAACGCCGCAGCCCGCTGGCAGAACAGAAAGCCCAGCTTGTCAGTTCGTTGGAGGCAAAACAGAATCAGGGGCGAGGACATTACTATGATCTGTCTATCCAGAATCAGATTACCAAACAGCAGGCCAGGGCGCTTCTGTATTATCAGCAGCATGGGTTCACCAGCGCAGATGATTTTGGGGCATTCGCTGAATCGGTGGAAGCTGTAAAGCAGCGCAGAGATGCGTTGTCCGCGCAGATCACTTCTGCCGAAAAACGGCTGAATGAGATTGCAGTGCTCCAGAAGCACATCACCAACTATCTCAAAACTAAGGATATCTATGCCGGCTATCGGGCGTCCGGTTATTCCAAGGCGTACTACGAGGAACACGAGGATGAAATCAAGCTCTGCAAAGCGTCCAAGCGGGCATTTGATGAGTTGCTTCCCTCTGACACTTCCGGTAAAACTGCCGGTTCACACAAGAAGCAGCTTCCCTCCCTGAAAGCGCTCCGGGCAGAGTACGCCGAGCTGCTGGCGATGAAAAAGGCGGCATACCCGGAATACTACCGGTCGAAAGATGAGTACCGGGAGCTGCTGACTTATCAGGCCAATCTGGCCAGGCTGTTCGGCATTGAAAATGTCAGAAGTGCGCCTCAGCGAGAGCACCAGCAGGAAGAAAAATAAGCGCCGTCAGGTGCGCCGCCGAAGATGAAATCTTCGATCTTTGGGGTTTGGGGATTGTCCCCAACAAGCAGAAACAGAAAGTTCCGCCTCCGGGCGGAATCTTTTTGTTTTGGGCCTTTCTGATCAGGAAGGCATTGCTTGCCAAAGAGTGATTCCAATGAATAACTTCATGCTTATAATGAATATGATGTTCCTTATAATAGGCACGAAGCTATTGACTAATTTCAAAAAGTGTGCTATAATATAAAATCGTATATTTGTGCAAACAGGAAGGGAGCAAATTATGACACGATGCAACTTATCTATGCTGATGGGGAAATACCGTTATTCAATCGAAGATATCCATCAGAAAACTGGCCTTGCAAGGAAAACAATAAGTAACTTGTATAATGACAAGGCAACGCGAATCGACTTTCAGACGATGGAAAAACTATGCACTGCTCTAAATTGTAGTGTAGATGAGCTCCTTACTGTAGATATCAATGAACAAACAGAAGAAAATAATCCTGCAAAGGTGGTAAATGGCAATGAGTGAAAAAACAAATAATCAGTACGAGCCTAAGGTGGTTTCTATTTTTTCTGGATGTGGCGGACTTGACCTTGGGTTCCACCTTGAAGGATATAGAACTATCTGGGCAAATGATTTTGCAGAATGGGCTGTTAAGTCCTTCAGAGGATATTTTGGCGATGTGATCAAATATGGGGATATTACTCAGATTGACCCATATACAGATAAAAGCATTCCTGATTGTGATATGGTCTTAGGTGGGTTTCCTTGTCAGGACTTTTCAATCATTTGGAAACAGCCAGGACTTAATGGCACACGCGGCGGACTTTTCAGGCATTTTGCAGAATTTGTTGATGCCAAAAAACCTAAAGCTTTTGTAGCCGAGAATGTTAAGGGGTTACTGACAGCTAATGGGGGTAAAGCCATTGATACTATCATAAAAGATTTTGAAAGCATCGCACCCGGCTATGTTGTAAAACCGCATCTGTACAATTTTGCCGAATATGGTGTTCCTCAGTTTCGAGAGCGTGTTTTATTTGTCGGCATTCGTATCGATACTGGATTCAATTTCGTTCATCCAAAACCTTCTCATGGTCCTAACGGAGCTTTACCATATGTCACCGCTGGAGAAGCGCTGAAGGGTGTTGAAAATGTTCCTACAAATAATGAGCATATAAACATCAAGGAAAAAACCCGCAAAATGTTAGAGATGATTCCAGAAGGCGGGAATTTTACCGATATTCCAAAGGATAGCCCGTATTATGTCAAAGGAATGATTAGCCATGTTTACAGAAGGATTAAATTGGATGAACCTGCAAAAACATTGATTGCAGCTGGTGGCGGCGGAACCTGGGGATATCACTATCCGGAGCCTCGTCCGCTGACAAATCGAGAGCGTGCGCGACTTCAATCTTTCCCGGATGATTTTGTTTTTGAGGGAAGCGTCACAGAGGTTCGTCGTCAAATTGGCAATGCAGTTCCGCCTGAAGGAGTTCGTGCAGTCGCACGTCGCCTCCTTCCTCTCTTTACCGGGGAATATGAGCCGGTTGATCTTACTGAAGAGTATGAACTGATGAAGCATATGACTGTCAAGCAAAGACTTGAGTATGTAACCAATCAGATGGAGTAAGGAGGTGTTCCTATATGGAATTCTTGTTTTCAAATTATCCTCCAGTAAAAACAAGTTTCAGCACATTCTACGACAAATTTTACAGTTTAATTCCTTCCTCCACTAGGCTTGATATAGCTGTAGGCTATGTTTCCTCAGACTCATTGATGGAGCTAAAGAGAATAGTCGAATTGAATGAAAATATTCATGCACTTAATTTAATCATTGGTATGCATTATTTTGAGCATTTTACAAGAGTTCAATATAATGCCGCTATGGTTTTAAATGATTTCTTAACATGCAATCAAATTGGGGAAGTTAAACTGGTCAACGCCTTTAAGTATCATGGGAAGCTTTACTCATATAGCAATGATAGCGGTCCGTATGCTGGAATTATAGGCTCAAATAATCTCAGCAGTATCCTTGATACAGGTGCAAGAGTTTATGAAAGTTCGTTTTACATTAATGAAGAAAAACATGCTCGTGAAATGCATGATTTTATAGATCAGCTCAGTTTGAGAGCATCTAGGAATATCAGAGAATTGGAAATTGATACCTTCAATGCAACAAACCCTGTTCTGGAGGGACATGAGTCTGTAGATAAAGTATTACCTGACGCATTGGCAAATGTCATTAGCAAACTATCTGATATTAAATTTGAGATTCCAGCTAAGACAGAACCAAAGAGCAACTTGAACTGTTACCACGGGAAAGGCCGTGAGAACATGAGTACCCATTTGGTAAAACCTCGGCATTGGTATGAAGTAGAACTTATTGTTCCTATTAGTATGAGGCGGGATGGTTACTACCCTAAACTCCCATGCCCGCACACTTGGCACCACCATAAATGAAACTGTGTAAGCCGGAAGGTATTGAGTTTGTTTATGCCGTTCTGTATACTTAT
>SFJM01000067.1 GCA_004555915.1 Clostridiales bacterium
ACAGCAGGCACTTGGGATAGGAGGCAGCCGGCATGTTTTTTGCCGCTGCAATCGCTTTCGGGTCCTTTTCCGGCTTGGACAGGTTGATGGTGATGTCCAGATCTCCGTATTCTGTGGGAGCTACCCACTTGACATCCTTTGCAATGCGGTCACGGCGGATATAATTGGTATCCTGACTGAATTTGTAATACCAGTCGGTAGCTGCCTGCGGGTTTTCCTCATACAGATCAAAGAATTTTTTCTGTATCTGGCTCGGCATCGGCGTAATGGCACCCATCAGCTTGGTATCAAACAGGTCACGATAGACAATGCTGTTTTCGGTCAGTGCACCGGTTTCCAGAGCACAGTCACATAACCGGTTCAATATTTCCGGCAGATCAATGTCACCAATTTCCTCCTGCGGTTCCTCATAGGAATCCATCTGCAAGGTCTCCAACAGCTGGTTGACTGCCCATGCTTCATCAGATGGGGACAGCATACCGGTACGGATGCCATAGGTAACCAGTTTTTTGATGCTCATATAATCCAGCATATGATCCTCCTTAGTCCGCAAAGCCATTCGGATGGTTTTTATGCCAGTTCCATGCGGTTTCGATGATTTCCCGCAGGTCAGCATGCTCCGGATGCCAGCCAAGGACGGTACGTGCCTTTTCACTGGAAGCAATCAGCTGCGCCGGGTCGCCTGCACGGCGCGGGGTGGTCTTTGCCGGAATCGGATGCCCGGTCACTTCACGTGCGGTATCAATGACTTCCTTTACCGTGAAGCCCACACCATTTCCCAGATTAAAGATATTGCTTTCGCCGCCGTTCATCAGATAATCCATAGCCAGAATATGTGCCTGTGCCAGGTCGGTCACATGGATGTAGTCACGGATACAGGTGCCGTCCTTGGTGTCATAGTCATCGCCGAAGATGGAGATAAATTCACGCTTGCCATTGGGTACCTGCAGAATCAGCGGAATCAGATGGGATTCCGGATTATGTGCCTCGCCAATTTTGCCGGAAACATGGGCGCCGCAGGCATTGAAATACCGCAGGGACACAAACCGCAGTCCATGGGCCAGACCGGTCCACTTGAACATCTTCTCCATGGACAGCTTGGTTTCACCGTAGCAGTTAGTAGGCTCGGTGCGGTCGGTTTCCAGAATCGGCACGCGCTCCGGCTCGCCATAGGTAGCAGCGGTGGAGGAGAACACGATTTTGTCAATGCCATGTGCCACCATGGATTCCAGCAGCACCTTGGTGCCGCACAGGTTGTTATCATAATACTTCAGCGGATTGGTCATGGACTCGCCTACCAGAGAGTTTGCAGCGAAATGGATCACGCCATCAATCTGTTCATTGTCAAAAACAGAATCAATAAATGCTCTGTCACGGATATCGCCCTGATAGAATTTTGCCTCCGGGTGAACCGCCTCAATGTGGCCGGTTTCCAGATTGTCCGCAATAACGACCTCTTTGCCTGCGTCAATGAGTTCATATACGGTATGGGATCCAATATAGCCCGCTCCGCCTAATACCAGAATTGCCATGATTTTCTCCTCCTCTTTCTCTTATGACATCAATACCACGCCGCCCGCCGGTCGGATGGTCAGTACATGGCACATATCCTTACCCAGCACGGATTCCATTGTTGTCTTAAAATAGGTAAGCATATCGTTCGGCACAAGTGCCTGAATGGTTCCCGCAAAGCCGCCGCCATGCACACGGACAGCTCCACGGTCACCGAGAATATTCTCTGCCAGCGCCAACGCGATCGACATGTCCTGCTTTTCCGGATTCACACCTGCATACACATTCTGCAGATACATAGCCGAAGAACGTCCGGAGCGGCGAACCATCTGACGAAAGCGTTCAAAATTGCCCTTCTGCAGTGCTTCCTTTTCTTCCACCGCACGTCGGTTCTCAGAATAGAAATGCATCGCGCGAAGCACAGCCCTGTCACCATACTGTCTGCGAAGCGATGGTACTGCTTTCAGGAAATCCGCTTCTTCTACCTCACTGAGAACCGTTTTTCCAAACGCACCGGCAACTTCACCCATTTCACGCGGGATGGCCGCATAATCACTGGTCAGTTCCGCATGGTCCCCGCCGGTGTCGATGATGCACAGGGCGTGCTCACTTGCCCTCATATCATACGAAACCTGACACACCTTCAGATTTTCTTCCTCCTTAAAGTCAATCGCTACAATACCGCCTACCGAGGAGGCCATCTGATCCATCAGACCGCATGGCTTGCCGAAGTAAATATTTTCCGCATACTGTCCGATTTTGGCGATATCAATCGCAGTCAGCTTACTGTCGCAGAAAAAGCGATTCATAATGACGCCAATCATGGTTTCATACGCCGCAGAGGAGGAAAGACCAGAGCCGCTGAGTACATTACTGGTCATATAAGCGTCAAAGCCCTGGATTTGGAAGCCATGCTTATGTGCCGCTGCCGCTACACCACGAATCAGGGCGGCAGTACGGTTGGTTTCATCCGGATGCGGTGTCAGGTCTGTCAAATCCACTTCATCCAGCGGATATCCTTCTGACTGTATCCGAATCACCATGCTGTCATTGGGTGCTGCGCAGGAAACAATGTCCAGATTGACACTGGCCGCCAGCACATTGCCACGCTGATGGTCGGTATGGTTTCCGCCTAATTCTGTTCTTCCCGGTGCGCTAAACAGCTCAATGCCGTTGGGCTGACCGAAGGTTGTGCAGAACCCGTCAATAACATGCAGCAATCTGCCGCGGTATTCTGCCACCTGGTCACCTCCGCCTGTGCATCCATACACATCGCAGATTTTTTCATCCATTTTTCCAGTTCGGAGCGCAAGCTCTGCCTGTTCTGTAAGAATCATCTACATTCACCTCATTTTTCATTGCTCTGTTTTTTGATTGGATTTATAATAAAGATATACAATCACGAATGATCGGAGAAACCAACATGGAAAAAAAATATGTATTATCCTTTGAAAATAAAGAACATCATTTTGAGGAACTGCATCTTAATTTTTGTGGTCGGTCTGTCTGCCATCCCGGACATCATATCGGTCCCGCCGCACATCCATGCTATGTTCTTCACTATATTCTTGATGGAAAAGGCTCCTATCAGGTCGATGGACGAACCTATTATCTCCACAAGGATCAGGGATTCCTCATGGAACCGGATATCATGTCCTCTTATGAAGCAGATCTGGAGGATCCCTGGAAATATCTGTGGATTGGGTTTGAAGGTTCCAAAGCAAAAGAACTGCTGCGTGAAATCGGTCTGGGCAACCAAACACTGACCTTTGATGCAAACTGCGGAGAACAGCTGCTGTCTTACATCAATCGTATTTTAAACTGCGAACTGACAGGTATCGAACAGGAGCTCTATCTTCAAGCGCAGCTGTTTCACTTCTTATCCTGCCTGTCTCATGATTTTTCAACAAATCCCAATTTCTTTCAGCGTGACAAGCAAAACTATTATGTCCGGGCCGCTGAGGAATTTATCTGTGCGCATTTTTCGGAGGATATCAAGGTTCAGGATATTGCGGATGCCATCGGTATCAGCCGAAGCTATCTGACCATTTTGTTCCAGAATATTCTGCATTTATCTCCTAGTGATTATCTTTCTGATTTTCGAATCACCCGCGCCCATGAACAGCTGCAGATTACCGATACACCGATCACAAAAATCTCCGAGAATGTGGGATACCAGAATCCGCTTGTGTTCACGCGGGCGTTCAAGAAGAAGATAGGTTTGACTCCTTCCCAGTACCGAAAATCTGTCCGGGAGGAACGGAAAATAAGCATTGAACAGATGCGAAGGAAAAAATAACCCTTCCAGGATAACAACAAAAAGTATTGTTTTTTGTTCATTGTTCCAGTAAATTTTTGTTGGTATTTTTGTTAAAATCCCGTCTGTTTCATGTTTTATTTCCTTTTTGTTGTATAAATTATACATTTTTCCCTCGGTAAGCAAAAGTAACTGGCGTTTTATTTACCATACTTTTTGTTTACTCAATGAAAAACAAAAAATCCGTTTTTTTGTGAGTTTGCATAGTTTTAGTAAATATTGTAAAAATCGGCACGTGAGCCCCATCTGCACGGACATTTAGCCCCAGCGTATCGGAGAAATAGCTCCACCTTGCCGGCCAATAGCTCCACACTTAACAGTTTCCTCTATAATAAATTTGGCACGGGATAATATCCGTGACTACTATTGTTGGAGGTCCTGAAAATGGTGGACTACCGAGAAATCCTGAGGCTGGATAGCCTCAAAAGCAGCCAGCGATCTATTGCGGCGGCTGTAAGCAGTTCCAGACATACCATTCGAGATGTGCTTGCGGCAGCCAAAGAAAAGAACATTAGCTGGCCCATTGACTCAGACATAACGAATCTGGAGCTGGAACAGATTCTTTTCCCGGACAGGTGCAGGAATTCCTGCCTGTATGTTGAGCCGGACTATCCCTATATTCACCGTGAGTTGGCAAAGCGGGGCGTGACCATGACACTGCTGTGGGAAGAATACTGCAACAAATGTCACTCAGAAGGTTGCACTCCATACCAGTCCACTCAGTTCGGTGAGAAGTACCGGAAGTGGGCAAGGGTAACAAAAGCTACCATGCGTATTCAGCACAAGCCTGGAGATGCCATGGAAGTCGACTGGGCAGGCGATACGATTCCGGTATTTGACCCGGTAACTGGTGAGGAATCGGCAGCATATCTGTTCATTGCTGTGCTGCCCTGTAGCTGCTTCATCTATGCTGAAGCCTGTTCAGATATGAAAACAGAGAACTGGTTGCTGTGCCACGTTCATGCCTACAGATACTTCGGCGGTGTTGCCCGACTGCTGATTCCAGATAATTGCAAGACTGGTGTAGTTTCTAACACTCGCTATGATACAATCCTGAACCGCAGCTATCATGAGCTGGCAGAGCATTACGGTACAGCTGTTGTCCCAGCCAGAGTTCGCAAACCAAAGGATAAATCCCACGCAGAAGGTTCTGTCCGTTTTGCAGAAACATGGATTATTGCTGCTTTGCGTAACCAAAAGTTCTTTTCAATCAGAGAAGTGAAAACCGCTGTTGCACAGAAGCTGGAGGAACTGAATAACAGGCCCTTCAAACAGCGTACCGGCACTCGCCGAAGCGCCTACCTGGAGGAAGAAAAAGAATTTATGCTGCCGCTGCCTACCAGTGATTTTGAGCCTGCGGTGTGGTCTGCAGCTAAGGTGACTAACGATTATCTCGTCTCAGATGGGCGGAATAAGTATTCTGTTCCCTGCAATCTGATTGGAGAACGGGTAGATATTCGTGTTACACAGAACATTATGGAGGTATTTTACCACGGAAGCCGGGTGACATCTCATCTACGGCTTCAGACGGTTCAGCGTGATCCGGTTGTCAAACCGGAACATATGCCGCCGGAACACCGGAAGTACCTAAACTACAACGCAGACAGCTTCAAGATGTGGGCAGCTACAGTTGGGCCTATGACCAGCAAAGTGATCCAGCATTTTCTCACTGCCGGAAAAGCTCCGGAGCAAGGCTACAAAACCTGTGCCAGCCTGATGAAACTGGAAAGTCGTTACAACGCAGAACGGTTGGAAAATGCCTGCAAATGTATACTGGAATACAGTTCTATGCCCTCTGTCCGCAACATAAGCAGCATTTTGAAGAATGGGCAGGACAAGCTGCTTGTGCCGAAGGATGAAACGAATACCAGAGAAGCAAACAGTTACGGAATCACCCGTGGCGCTGCTTACTTCCGCAAGGGAGGTAAACAGAAATGACTACTCAGGCTACTGTGGATATGCTGCGAAATATGAAAATGAGCGCAATGGCAACGGAATTGGAAAGGCAGCTGACCGATTCTGATTTTCATGATCTTGGTTTTGAGGAACGTCTCAATCTTCTGGTTACTGCGGAATGGAACCGCAGGCAGGGCAACAAAGTGAGTCGCCTTGTGAGAAACGCTCATTTCTCTGCACCTAATGCTGCCATTGAAGAGATTGAATACTTCGAGGACAGGAAACTGGACAAAGCACAGATGCTGCGCTTCTCTACCTGTCAATTCATTGAGGACGGCCACCACATTATTCTCAAAGGTGCGTCCGGCAACGGCAAGACCTACATTGCCTGTGCTTTGGGAAATGCTGCCTGCCGCCGTTTCAAATCTGTTCGCTATGTGCGGATGCCTGAGTTACTGGACGAATTAAGCATCGCCAGAGGCTGTGGAGAATTACAGAAGGTTCTGAAAGCTTACAAGAAAATTGAACTTCTGATCATTGATGAGTGGCTGATCCGTAGTTTGAATCCCCAGGAATCCTACGATTTGCTGGAAATTGTAGAGGCCAGATGCGGACAGAAGCCCAGCCGATCTATCATTTTCTGTACTCAGTACGAAACAGAGGGTTGGTACAGACGGATCAACCCTGACCCGGAAAGCGACAGCCCCATCTCTGAGGCGATTATGGATCGCATCATCCACAACGCTTACGATGTCATGGTTGGGGGCAGAATTTCTATGAGGGAACGCCACGGCTTAAACAGCGCCCAGAATAGCGAATGACCATAATGAACTGATTCACCAGTTTTATAACTGACTACTTACTCGCTAAGTAACTCTAACAGTCTGCCAGAGTTGGTTATGCCGGTTCTGGCAGACTGAAAACTAGGGCGGTTTGTATCCCGCAGGGTGGGGCAAGCCTCCGGTAAGGTGGGGCTGAATCTCCGGCAGGCTGGAGCTGAAACTCCGTGCAAGGTGGTCTACGCGGACGAGATTTACAAAT
>SFJM01000068.1 GCA_004555915.1 Clostridiales bacterium
AGAGGGCTCTGAAAACACTCAATGGGTTTTCTCCGGTTGAGAATATTCTCTCATGGAGGGAGGGGGCGGCGCAAGACGTCCTTTCGGTGGGCGGTTACGCAGAATAACTTTCGTATTGCGCTTGCTTGCGCTCTGTCAGCTTCGCCTTTTCCTGTTTCAAGGACTGCACCGAAGGCAGCTTCTGATCCCCAAACAGTTCCCGCAGTTCTTTGACCACCGCATCGTACAGTTCCAATTCAGACCGATGGGCTGCTGCAAAATCTTTCCGCTTCCCGCCTTTCAGATATTCCCGGTAAACGGCCTTGGTCTTAAAATACTGACCCAACAGCCGAAGCTGACGGTTGACATCCTTCAACCGCTTCTCCGTTGCTTTCAGCTCTGCCTTGCTCTGCTGATAGGCGGCAGACAGGTCAGCCAAGTCCTGATCCAGCTTTGCAGAATCCAGCAGACCATTTTCAGTCAGATAGTTGAAGGTCTTGGATTGCTCCTGTAAATTGTGGAGCTTCGCCCAGTGAGCATAACCCTCACTTTCCTGTGCTTTGGCGCTGTGTTCAATGTCGATCACATGGCCAATATTCTCTGTTCCGGCAAGAATAGGCAGATTCCACTTTTGCTCACCGTGAACAAAAGTCAGTGGTTCTACGCCAAGAATGGCCTGCTCAACAGATGCTTTTTCAAACGCATCGCCTAGCTTCCTACCGGTGATTGGCTTCTTCCTTCCGGGCGGGAGATAGCTCCAGCGGCCCCGGCTTTCCTTCACCTGAATCCCATACATGGCAAGCAGTTTCTTCTTGAATTCTTCTACATCGGCGCTGCATGTGATTGTGTCCAGGACAGCTGCACGGATTTTCTCTTTCTCCGTTTCAAACTTAGTCTGCGACGGCGGAAGACCCTGGGCTGCTCGTTCCTCATTGGCGTGATCCAGCTGCTTCTGGCCACGCTGCTTCGCGTGGTACTCCGCATCTGTCACTCTGGCATTGGAATGCTTGAGATCGACCTGGTTCAGTCCATGCTCCCGGCACATTTGCATAACCGCATCCTGCAAGAAACTCAAATAGGCTTTTGAGCAATGATGCTTGTACCCGGCTTTCATATCACACGGGCGCATCTCATAAGGCAGCTCCGATACATCCAGAATGCGCAGACTATTCAGCACAATATGGACATGGATATTGCCGGACACATGGTGTCCATCCTCATGGACACAGACCAGAATCTGATGCCCAGGGAAATGCTTCTGTGCAAACTCCATTCCCATCTCCTGGGCCTGCTCCATGGTCAATCCCAACGCCCTGTCCTTTGGGTCGAAGCTCAGAATGTAATGATGGGTTTTGATCTCGTTCTTTCCCTTATTCTTTTTGAACTGCTTGTTCGCCTTGTTACATTCGCGGGCAAAGGCGGCAGGGTCACAGTTGATCCCCTCCAATATGTACCTCGCCCGCAGCATGGGGTAGCCGTCTTCGTCCAGGGTGATCTTGCCTGTCTGCTCATCATGCCGGAAAATCAGGTAGCGTTCTGGCTCAGTGTAGTCCGCATTTTTGCTGGCAATATGCTTGAGAATCGCCATCAGGATTCACCTGCCAGCTTCTCAATCTGCTGCTTGAGCGATTGCAAATCCGCGAGACAGTGATTGATATCCCGCAGCAGATGCGCCTGCATGGGATTGCCGCCGTTCAAATAATGGGCAATCTGGTTCAGGTTGCTGCCGATCTTTCCGTATTGCGCAGCAATTTCGTCCAACGTGTCGCTTTGAAAAACCGGCTGGACGGTCACGTTCACTTTCGCCGTGAAAATCGCCTGCCGGATGAACTCCGACTGCGATAATCCCAGCTGATCCAGCTGGGACATGAAGAGCGTCCACTCATCATCGTTCATGCGGGCATGGGCAATATGAGTGCGCCGTTCCGGGTCATAGGTGACTTTTTTCTTCATGGAAAAAGGCTCCTCCTGTCATTGGATTTTCGCACAGAGGCGGAAAGAACAATGACATTTTCAGAGCAGACCGCTTGCCGGATGCCTGAAAATCCACGAGGGTTTGGGGAATCGTAATCCCCAACAAGAGGCTGCTGCAGGAGCGGCAAATGGGTGTGCTACATTTCATGTGCTACCCATTTGTGCTACAAGGCGAATCTTGCTCTTAGCTTCCCCGTTCTCGTATTGTCCCTTCGTTCCAAATCGTTTTCAGAAAAAGCCACCGCAAAAGATTTACCAAACCGTCCATCTACCGCATTGGGCCATTGTCGTCCGTCTCCATTTCCGTATAAGGAGGCATGTGTCATGTATCTATCTCAGAAAGAAAAGAAGCGTCATCCAGAATATGAGCAGTACATTGCGCTCTTTGAGGAAACCATCACCCAGATGGAATCCGGAGCCAGAGGCAGAGGGGCACCAGAGGCCATCATTGAAAGGTGTCTGGACAAAGCTCTGGAATTTTATGATGCAGACAGCGCCGCACTGGTTGAGACCAATCTTGATCTGGGCTATGGTGTATGCGTAGGCGTAACCCCGGAAGAAACGCCATACCTGTATGAGAAGGTCATGGCATTGGAAGTGTTTGATGTTCATGTGCAGGAGGAGCGTGGCCAGCTTTCCAACAACGAATACTCCATGCTGACCAGGATGGGTGTGGAGGTGTTTGCAGTTGCGCCCTATCTGAAACGGTACAGCGGCTATGTATATATCCGGAATCCCCGGCGCTTTGTGGGGCTCTACGGTTTCTTGCAAGCAGTCTCCTATGTATGCGCTTCCGAGCGAAACGAATACAAACTGATGGACAATCTGAATGTTGCCGTCAGCTCCAAAGAGTGCCGTTCGGAGCAGGAAGTGCGCATCAAAGTGTTCGGCGGACTTTCCATCACAACCAAGTATGGCTCTCTGGATGAATCGCAGATCAGCTCTGCGCAGGCGGTACGGTTGGTAGCCTACCTTCTTTTGAACGATACAAGAAAGGTTCCGCAGAACGAGCTGACCAATGCACTGTGGCCAAATTCGGAAGTGGATGCTCCGGCCAAACAGGTGCGGAATGTTGTGCACCGCACCCGCGCAATTCTGGAGCCGATCTTTCTGGATGATTTAGTTTCTTCTGACCGCGCTGGAAACTACTTTATCAATCCCAACATTACGGTAATTACGGATGCAAGCGTCTTTGAGAGCTTCTGCCGTCTCGCCCAGCAGCCAGCGGCAACGTTCAAAGAAAAGCTCGTCTATCTCAGGCAGGCAACAGAGATCTATCAGAACGATTTTCTGCCCCAATACACCGGCGACACCTGGCTGGATAATCAACGTACCTTTTATCGTCTGGCGTATCTAAAGGCAGTTCTCACATTGCTGCCAATGTACTATCAAATGGAGAAGTATTCCGAAATGCTTTCGCTGTCCAGTGCGGCACTGCTGTACGAGCCGGACAGCGGCGATATTCTATTCTGGCATATCCGGGCCATGTACAAACTGGGCAGTCTGGATCTGACCCAGAAACACCTCGCCCAACACGCTGAAAAACTTTCGGAGGAACAAAAAACAGTTCTGGAATCGATTTTGTCCGGAAGCCATTAAACCGAGATTTAACCTGAAAAAAACCAGGATTAAACCGGCCCAAAGACCTCTATTAAACTGTCAGGTGCTAAGATATGCTCGCAATAAAAACAAAGGAAGCGAGAATCATTCCATGCGAGCAACAACAAAAGCAATGCAGTACATCGAACTCCAGACGAAGCATTTCGATCTGGATACAAAGAAACTCCTGGCACAGACAAAAGCCATCCTGATGGTTTACCGGCATGTAGTCTGGTCGGTTCAGAACCGGGCCAACCTGATGCGGCGGGAAATCGCCGGTACTTACGGGATGCAGCTGAGCACAGCTTTGATTTATCTCTCTGATTTCGCACCAATGGCCACACGGGATGAATTTGAAGCCAAGGTCAGCAGCCTGTTTCGCTCCAAATGGCTGGTGGAGCTAATCGATATGGCCCTGCAGTATGTTCAGGGGTATCCGGTATACGGAGACCTCTACACCCAAATTTTGCAGCTGCGTTTCATGCAGGAAGCCAGCAGGACAGATGATGAAGTCAGCGAGCTGCTGGAGCTGGAGCGTAGCACCTACTACGACCGTAAGAAAGAGGCAATTCTGCTGATGGGTATTTCTCTATGGGGGTAT
Source organism: Clostridiales bacterium (assembly GCA_004555915.1). Classification (GTDB taxonomy): domain Bacteria; phylum Bacillota; class Clostridia; order Oscillospirales; family Butyricicoccaceae; genus Butyricicoccus_A. The sequence continues at coordinate 4,154 of SFJM01000068.1, forward strand.
GTCGTTCCTACAACAATGAGCGTCTACCGCCGTGTGGAGCTTATGAGCGTTCCGGAGGAAGATTTCTTCGCAATGGTATCGGCAGAGCAATCCAAAAGCAGATCAAAAGCCACATGACCGTCCCCGACTTTATCCCGACCTTTTCCCGATAGCTTGACCTGAAAGTCCCTACTTCATCCCTACTGACTTCCGATAGTTTCCACACTATACTGATTATGCTGGATCAATACAGCGTTTTCAAAGCCTTGTTCTCAATTTTGAGAGCAGGGCTTTTTTGCTGCCCATTTCCAGACTTAATCAGAAGACGGGAGAATCAGTATGGACACAAAAGAAAAGTCGGCCCCTGCACAAGTGCTTGTAATCGACGGTCAGGAATATGCCATCGACAAGGATACGGCCAAGAAGCTGAAAGATGGTGTCATTCCACCGGACCTGCAGGCTGAGATCACAGCGAGGCAAGGTGATGATGTACGCTTTGAATTTTGCCGCCAGCGGAGGCTGATGAAAAAGATCTGCGATAAGGTTGACGCCGGATTTCTGCCGGAATCAATCCGTTCACTGGTGGAAAGCGGCGCGGTTCCAGCAGAGATACTGTACCGGCTGGACAAAGGAAAGCTGTTGGGCAAGGCGGAACAGCTTCACGCAAAGCACTTGCTTTCAGCTGAGGTGGTAGAAACCATCAAGCGGGAGGTGCTTACTGCGGAAATCATCAAGCCTTTGGAACAGGCCATTTTTGCAGATACAGCGATATATCTCTGGGAACATCATGAGATCACCGGGGATATTCTCTCCGGTGTTTTACAGGGCGGTATTGACATCCGTTATATCAAAGTCATTCGCCGCTATTCCCGGCAGATTTTGAACGCTTCGGAAGTAGAACGTCGGCATCTGGTTTCCATACCGGATTTGGATTATGAGAATCTGGAATCCCTGAACCATTTGGAGGACTGCTTCGATATCGGCAGCGGGCTTGAGCAGAAAATGTACCGGCGCTATCTGGAGGAAGCATTATCCTGGCTTCCATCCAGGGATGCAAGGTTGATTGAGGCGATTTACTTTGACTGCATCCCGATGACAAAGATCGCAGAGATGTGTGGTGTCACCGAGGGAACGATCCGCTACCATCGCAACCGGATTATTGCCAAACTGAAAATTATCCTGGAAGATGTGATGCACCTGTCCAGAGACATCTTATTTTAACGCAAGGAGGATAGAGCGATGACATTCGATGAAATGAAGAATCTGAATCCGGAGGATGTTGACCGGGATACGCTGGTGGATATTACAGACGTGGAGGTAGATGCCTCCCTTCCCAAGGAAGCGTGGTTCCGGGAATACCTACGGCAAATTCGGAATCCATATCTGTTTCTGTGCAACGGCGTGGTCGTAAAAATTGCTTATTCCGATACAAAAGATACCATAGAGGATCGGCTGGAGCAGTACATCCGGCAACGGCAAAAAGGTTGATAATTCGCTGGAAAAATTGCAAAACCCAAGCTCGACAAAGGATTCTTTGTGTGCTATCATAAATCCAGGGTTAAATAGAATATTGAGTGGTTCAGAGCCTTTGGTTTCTTGATGGCACAACTATGTCATCAGGAGGTCAAAGGCTTTATGTTTTTTCCTGGAGAAGCGAGCACCCAAGACAAGAAATATCTGTGCTCCTCCTATGCCCGCCTGTCCCAGGATGATGGGGACAAAGAAGAAAGCAACAGCATCGTCAATCAGAAAAGCCTGATTCGGGACTTTATGCGCAAGCATCCGGAGTTTGCACTTGTCAAGGAGTATTCCGATGATGGATATTCCGGCGTGAACTTCGACCGCCCCGCCTTTCAGGAAATGATGGCCGATGTAAAAGCCGGGCGCATCAACTGCATCATCGTAAAAGACCTTTCCAGATTTGGCAGGAACTATATTGAGACTGGCAAGTATCTGGAGCAGGTTTTCCCGTTCTTGGGCGTCCGTTTTATTGCCATCAACGACAATGTGGATACCGGTCGTTCCCAGACCGATGCAGAGCAGTTTGTTCTGCCCTTCAAAAACCTATTCAACGATTCCTACTGCAAGGATATTTCCACAAAGGTTCGTTCCCAGCTGGCAATTAAGCGAAAAAACGGCGATTTTGTCGGCAGCTTTGCCTGCTACGGCTATATGAAAGACCCGGCAGATCACAACAGGCTGATTATTGATCCGGAGGCGGCTGAAATTGTCCGCAGCATTTTTGACTGGAAGATTCAGGGCCTTTCTGCGGAACGGATTGCAGATAAGCTGAACAGCCAGGGCATTGCCTGTCCCATGGAGTACAAGCGCGGCCAGGGCCTGAAAGTGTCCACCAATTTCCGGACCAATGACCGGGCCAAATGGTCGCCGGTGACGGTGCTGCGGATTTTGAAGAACGAAGTGTATGTCGGTGTCACCACCCAGGGGAAAGTCACCACGCCCAGCTACAAGATCAAACGGTTGGTGGAGAAACCGGAATCCGAGTGGGACCGGGTAGAAGGAACTCACGAACCCATTGTCGCCCAAGACGTTTTCGACGCAGTTCAGGCTTTGATGCTCCGGGATACCCGGATCTCTCCAAACAAAGAAAAAGTATATCTATTCTCCGGCTTTCTGTGCTGCGCTGACTGTAAGCTCAATATGACAAGACGGATTCGCAGGTATAAAGACAAGGGGTATGCCTACTATTCCTGTGCTGGCTACCGGCGCGGAAGCGGCTGCACCTCTCATATTATCAGTGAGAAGCTCCTGTATGATGCTGTGCTTGCCGCGATTCAGCAGCAGTTCAAACTGGTCCTGGAAATGGAACGGCTCCTGAAATACGCCCAGGAGCTGCCGGATGACCCAAACAGCTTGCACCGATTTGAAGTCCAGCTTGCCAAGCTGGATGATGAAATCCGGCACAATCAGGATATGAAGCTCCGGCTGATTGAAAACCTGAATGAAGGAATTCTCTCCCGGGAGGAATATCTGGAACTGAGCGCCATCTATGATGCGCGCATCCGGGAGGGCCGTCTTGCGGTAAAAAATGTGGAAGCTGAACGAGACGGTGTGAAGGACCTCCCGCTGGAAAGTGAATGGCTCACCAGCTTCAAAAAATATCCGCGCATCGCTTCCCTTGACCGGGTACTGCTTGCAGAACTGGTTTCAATGATCGAAGTCCATTCGGATAAGCAGATCACCATCCATTTCAAGTTTGAGGACCAGATCCAGCGCGTACTTGCATATCTGGATCAGCGCGGCATCCATCCTGGTGGAAAGGAGGACGCAGCGCATGGCACGGAAAAGTCGCCAACAGGAACAGCAGCGATTCCTGCAGCCGTCTGCAGCTGAAACCGTCAGCACAAATTCTCTGATTTATCACACCGGCATCTACGCCAGACTGTCTAGGCCAAACATGAAGGATACTCAGGTGGATGTTCTGGCAAGTCAGCTTCATCATCTTCAGGAATACGTTTCCGGCCATACGGATATGGAACTTACGGACACTTACGTGGATGACGGCTGGTCCGGTCTGAATTTTAATCGTCCAGCCTTTACCCGGATGATGGAGGATGTAAAAGCCGGAAAGATTAACTGTATCGTGGTTCGTGACTTTTCCAGATTTGGCCGCAACTATCTGGAAACTGGTTATTACCTGCAGGAAATCTTCCCAGCCTATGAGGTTCGATTCATTTCCATCTTCGATGAATTTGACAGCCTGACATCAGATGTCAATTCCATGATCTTCTCCACAATGCAGATTGTCAACGATTTTTACAGCAAGGATTTATCCAGAAAGATATGCTCTGTTTATGATGCGAAGGTCAGCAAGGGGTTCTGCTGGGGCAATGTACCCAACGGATATATCCGCAGGAAAGACAGCACGGGACGCTTGATTATGGATGAAGATGTTGCCCCCTCCATTTATCTTCGTGTGATGGAAAAACGCAAATGCCCAACAGCCTGTATCCGATGCTGACCTGTGCAGACATATTCAGTGACGTAGCCATCTGTATCTTTTTCCGTGGTAATCGCGTGTTGGCATTCGCCGCAAAACAGAAGATAACGAAAAGGATTCTGACTTTGCTCCACGGTTTCAGCGCAGCGCTGTTTACCTTCCTGCAATGTTTTGCCGTGCGTCTCACGCTGGTCGCTGAAGCGCAAATAGGTTTCCCTGGAGATATATCCGGGGTGGGCGCTGGGAACGTACTTCCATTCCTCGGCAGGCAGGGGACCGATGTGAGAAGAATCATATTTTCGGTTGCGTGACCGGTTATAGGCATAGTCACCGGTATAGAGAGGATTTTTCATGAGGTGCAGGATATGGAAGTTTGTCCAGACTGCCTCTCCACTATCTTTGTTATTGGAGGGAGAATGATGATGCGGGATGTTCAGCATGTTCAGATTCCTGGCAACCTGAGCACACTTTACGCCCCGATTCAGCCAATAATAGGCAAGATAAATGGAGGGCACATTGTAAAATGAAGATGAGCATTTAGGAGAATAAAAAGGTCCATAGCGAGGACCTCTATGTTAGAATAAGTTTGCTACAACCATCAACACAGAAAAGAGGCAATCGCTATGGACTACCCCGATTATACTACGGAACATCAAAAAGGTAAACATCTGACATAAGAAGATTATGTCAAGATTCAGGTGCGTTTACAGGACGGTTGGTCTGCCAACCGAATTGCTGTGAAAGAACTTCATTGTTCCCCCAATACGGTTCGAAAGATCATTCTTCAGGGAATGACGCCGCTCTATCACGGCAAGGTTCAGCGTTTCAAAGCAAAAACGGCCTGGCAAATTCACAAAGAGAATCGCAGCCGCTGCTGTCGTACATACAAAGCCGCAGA
>SFJM01000069.1 GCA_004555915.1 Clostridiales bacterium
CAATTACAAGCACAAGGATTTTCCGCTGCTGAGCGAGAAATCGCACTTCACCGATGATACGGTCATGACCGTTGCGGTGGCACGGGGATTGATTGCAGGTAAGGGCATCCCGGAGAGAACATTTGAAGAAACAAAGAGCGAGATGCGCATTTGGGGAGAAACATACCCTCATGCCGGTTACGGCGGGATGTTCCGCCGGTGGCTGCACGCAGAAAATCCGAAGCCCTATGGTAGTTTCGGCAACGGCTCGGCTATGCGGGCGTCAGCAGCGGGCTGGCTGTTCGATACGCTGGACAAAACGCTGGAAATGGCAAAAGTGACCGCCGAAGTCACCCACAACCACCCGGAGGGCATCAAAGGCGCGCAGGCCACGGCGGCAGTGATTTTTCTGGCCCGTACCGGCCACAGCAAGCCGGAAATCAAACAATATGTGGAGCAGACCTTCGGTTATGACCTGAACCGTACCTGCGATGAAATTCGGCCGACCTATCATCATGTGGAGACCTGTCAGCAGACCGTTCCGGAGGCTATCATCGCCTTTTTGGAAAGCAATAGCTTTGAAGATGCGCTCCGCAATGCGGTCTCCCTCGGCGGCGACAGCGACACCCTTGCCTGCATCACCGGCGGCATTGCCGAAGCTTTTTACGGGATGCCGCAGGAACTGCGGGACGAGACTTTGAAACGTCTGCCGGAGGATATCCGGGAAGGATATGAGCTGTTTCGGTGGAACATCGGCCAGAGATAAGACATTCGGAGAACCAAGGAGCAGATACAACACACTCGTGATGTGAAGTATCTGCTCCTTGGTTTTTAATAAGACTCGATGAAGGGCGTCTTGCATCGGCCTGAAAAATCCGATATACTGAACCCAGAGAGTATATCGAATTTTTTGGGAAAAGGAGAGAACGGTATGGAACATCTTTATGAAAAGGCACTGGAAAGTGCGGAATATATCAAGACGCACACGAAAAAGCGCCCGAAGATCGCGGTGGTGCTGGGCTCCGGCCTTGGCAAGCTGACCGCGGACTTTACGGACACGGAAGAACTGTCCTACAAGAATATCCCCAACTTCCCGGTATCCACGGTGGCAGGACACAAAGGTGCATTGTTGGCTGGCAAGCTGGGGGACACGGAAGTCTACGCTATGGAAGGTCGCTTCCATTTCTATGAGGGCTACTCCATGAAGGAAGTCTGCTACCCGTTCTATGTGTTCAAGCTGTTGGGCGTGGAAAAGGTGGTGTTGACCAACGCCTGCGGCGGCATCAACCGGGAGTTTGCGCCGGGCACCCTGATGCTCATTACCGACTTCATCAACATGATGGGCACGAACCCCCTTATTGGCCCCAACGATGAGCGCTTCGGCCCCCGCTTCCCGGACATGACCGAACCTTACAGTCTGGAACTGCGGAACCTTGCCAAGCAGACCGCCGATGAACTGGGCATTGCCTACAAGGAGGGCGTTTACATGGGCTTTATGGGCCCTTGCTATGAAACGGCGGCTGAAATTCGCGCCTTTGCGGGGATGGGAGCCGATGCCGTGGGCATGAGCACCGTGCCGGAAACCATGGTCTGCAACTACATGGGCATGAAGGTACTGGCCGTCAGCTGCATCACTAACATGGCCACCGGCATCCAGACGGTCAAGCATAGCCACGCCCGCGTGCTGGAGATCGCAAATCAGGCAGGCGATACCCTGTGCCGATGGCTGGGTGCGGTGATTCAGAGAATGGAGTAAAAAAGATCGATCAAAATTTCCGAGCATCGCTACGGACGGCAGAGGAACGCCCCGTAGCTGGTACAGGCAGTCAAGGAAAAACGCGGTGCGACCATCTGCAAAGACCTGAAGGGCATCAAGGCCGATACGGTGCTGTGCCCCTGCCCGGAGTGCGTCCGCAATGCAGTGCTGGCCTTGGGTGCTGGATGAGCAGTCGAAAATATGAAACAGGCATGCAGAAAACAACCCTTCTGATCACTATTTGCTGAAAAATTGCTGCGAAAAGTAATATACCTATTGACATGGTATGTAAATGGGTATATGATACAGGCAATTCATCGAACAAAAAAGTGAAAGGAAGGGTTTTGTTATGCCCAGAATCAGCGAAATCAATCCGGAAACTGCACCGGAAGCGATCCAGAAAATCATTGCAGACCATCTGGCGGACGGCCACGCTCTGACCGCAGAAAAGCGCACATTGCTCCACAATGCAGCGGCATTCAATGCTGTGGAGGCCGGTTCTTATGCGCTGGATGATGAACTGCAGCGGCTCATCGGCAAGCGTGCAGCCGATTTTTACGAATATGCTATTTCCCAGAAAAACGGCTGCCTTGTGTGCAGCATTTACTTCCAGAATCTGCTCAAGAAAAACGGCATCGACTTTGAGAATTTTGCATTCACTCCCAAAGAGGAGATCCTGATCGAATACGGTCAGGCCATTGCAGAGGACCCCAAGCATGTGCCGGAAGAGCTGTTTGCAAAGCTGAAGGCAAACTTTACGGAGGAAGAGATCGTGGTCATCACGGCGATGGGCGTGATGATGATCGCCAACAACTACTTTAACGACATTCTGGATGTGACGCCGGACAAGCTGGTTTGAGCCGAAAATCGGGAGGGGAGAGCAATGGCAGGACTGGTGCATTCCATCGAGGAACTGGTGGGGCGCACCCCGCTGATGGAGCTGGACCGCTTTGAGCGGCAGCAGCAGTGCGGGGCGCACCTGCTGGCAAAGCTGGAGTTCTTCAACCCAACCGGCAGTGTGAAAGACCGGGCTGCGCTTTCCATGCTCAATGCTGCGGAAGAAGCCGGACTGCTGAAACCCGGCGGTACCATCGTGGAGCAGACCAGCGGCAACACCGGCATCGGTCTGGCCGCGTTTGCAACAGAGCGTGGGTACAAACTGGATATTTTTCTGGAGCGGGGTGCCTCGCTGGAGCGGCGGCTGATGCTGCTGGCCTACGGGGCACGGCTTCTGGATTACAAAGATGCCACCGGGGAGCGTCCGGAGACGAAGCGCACCCACCCCTGGCAGGAGCCAGAGCGGGAGGCGACGCTGGATGAGATCGCAGCCTACTGCCGCCGCACCGGAGCTTACTTTAACAATCAAGCGGCAAACTCGGCGAACCCCGAGGCGCATTACCGCACCACTGGGCCGGAGATCTGGCAGGATACAGTGTGGATATTCTGGTTTGCATGGCGGGCACCGGCGGCACGGGTTTTGGCACAGCAAGTTATCTGCGCAGCCGCAACCCGAATCTGCAAGTGGTTCTGGTGCAGCCCCATCCGGACTCCCGCCTGACCCCGGAGCACCCGGATGCGCAGATCATAGATGGCGTTTTGCCGGCGTATGATGTGCCGGAAAGCGCACTTTCCGACTATCTGCGGCCAGACTGGAGCGATGCGTGCATCAATGTCCGCACCGAGGAAGCCTACGAAACGGCCCATGAGGTGCTGCGGGCGGAAGGACTGTTTCTGGGCACATCGGCAGCAGCGGCTTTGCACGCAGCGGTGCAGGTGGGCCGCAGACCGGAGAATCAGGAAAAGAACATCGTGGTCATCGTCCCGGACAACGGCATGAAATATCTGTCTACGCCGATGTACCGGCAGAAATGATAAAAACACGATGATACGACTGAATTTTGAAAAGATTGCATAGGATTTTATAAAAGTATTATTCTTTTATGAATTTTAGCACTCTTCTATTGACACTGCTAATGAACGGTGCTATAACAGTGGCGTGCTCAGGAGGAAGGGCAAAAGGAGAACCGCAAGGCTCCCCGGAAAGCCTTTCCGAGTGGACGCTTCAGATTTTTTGCCCCGACCCGAACGCCGGGATTGGAGGAATGATTTATGCTTATGCCGACTGTTTTCCATGAAAACCTGTTCGATGATTTCTTCGATCCGTTCTGGAATGACGCTGCACTGGAACGTGCTATGAACCGTGAGGCTCGTGGCGCCTTTGGTAAGCGTGGTGCAAACATGATGAAGACCGATGTCAAACAGACGGACAACGGCTACGAAGTAGCGGTTGATCTGCCGGGCTGCAAGAAGGAAGACGTTCAGATGGATCTGAACGACGGCTACCTGACCATTCAGGCAGTGCGCAGCCACAGCAACGACGAAAAGGATCAGAAGGGCCGCTATCTGCGGCGCGAATCCTTCTCCGGCACCTGCGCGCGCAGTTTCTACGTGGGCGATGTGAAGAAGGAAGACATCCACGCAAAGTTCGAGGATGGTGTCCTGCGCATCGAGCTGCCTGCTCCTCAGCAGACGAAGGCTTTGCCTGAGAACCCGAATCTGATTGCAATCGAGTAAAACGCCGGTCGTGTGCGCCAAAGCACAACGCACATAAGATGCCCCCGGAGAGCCGCAACAAGCCCTCCGGGGGCATTTTTGTTTCCCGACATCTTTTCCGCAGCGGCAAGGCGTGGTAGAATAAGGGCAGAACCAATCCACAGGTGAGAAAATCGAACTTCAGAGAGAGGAGATGCTTCTATGCAGTCTGATGAGCTGAAACGCCGGATCTCGGCAGGCAGAGGAGATGCTTTGGCCGATCTGGTTTTGAAAAATGCCAGAATCGTCAATGTGTTTACCGATGAGATCGACACCGCTGATATTGCCATCAGCGGAAATTCGATCGTGGGCGTGGGTATGTATCATGGCCGGAAAGAAGTTGATCTGCACGGCAAATATGTCTGCCCGGGCCTGATCGATGGGCATATCCACATCGAAAGCTCCATGCTCTGTGGTCCGGCTTTCGAGCAGGCAGTGCTGCCCCACGGTACCACTGCGGTGGTCACAGACCCACACGAGATCTCGAACGTTGCGGGGCTGGAAGGCTTGGATTTTATGCTGGAAACGACAAAAAATCTGACCCTTTCGGTTTATTTCATGCTGCCCTCCTGTGTTCCGGCCACGGATCTGGATGAATCCGGTGCAGTGCTGAACGCAGAACAGCTCCGGCCTTACTACGGCGATCCCCGTGTGCTGGGGCTTGCGGAACTGATGAATGCCTACGGAACGGTGCGCTGTGACCCGAAGATCCTGCAGAAGATCCGCGACTGCACCGAAGCGGGAAAGATCGTGGATGGCCATGCACCGCTCTTGAGCGATAAGGACCTGAATGCTTATATTGCGGCAGGCGTTCAGTCCGATCACGAGTGCTCCAACATTGAGGAAGCCATGGAAAAACTCCGGCGCGGACAATACATCATGATCCGGGAAGGAACGGCTGCCAAAAATATGGAGGCCCTGATGCCGCTGTTCCGGGAGCCCTATTGCAGCCGCTGTATGCTGGTGACAGATGATAAGCACCCCGGTGACCTGCTGGACAGCGGACACATTGATTCCAACATCCGTAAAGCAATCCGGTTGGGGGCGGATCCGGCAGTGGCCGTCAAAATGGCAACGCTGGTCCCGGCACAGTATTTTGGGTTCAAGCAGCGCGGTGCCGTAGCACCGGGGTACCGGGCAGATCTGGTTGTGGTTTCCAATCTGGAATCCTTTACGGTCGAACAGGTTTACAAGAATGGCACGCTGGTGGCCGAGCACGGAAAAACGCTGAAACCCGCACCGCTTGACATCGACCGTGTGAGATTTTCCCACGTTATGGATTCCTTTGATCTGGATGAGATCACACTGCAGGACCTGGAACTTCGGGAAAGCGGGGAGCAGGAGCGTGTCATCTGCCTGAACCGGGGCGAGCTGCTTACGGAGGAAAAAATCATCCCGTTCCAACGGCATCCGGGCAAAGCTCCCGGTGTGGACCCGGAACACAACATCGTAAAACTGGCCGTTTTTGAGCGGCATCATCACTCCGGCCATGTGGGCATTGGCTTTTTAGGAAACTTCAGCCTGAAATGCGGAGCCGTTGCATCGAGCATCGCACATGATTCCCATAACCTGATCGTGGCAGGGGACAACGATACCGATATGATGCTGGCCGGCAACACTGTGCGGAAAAACAAAGGCGGACTTGCGTTTGTGGCAGATGGACAGGTCGTGGCAGAACTTGCGCTTCCGGTGGCCGGATTGATGAGCACCGAAAGCGCAGAGAGCGTTGCGGCGAAAATGCAGGCGCTGAACGATGCCCTCAAGGCACATGGTGTAGCGGAAGACATCGGCATTTTTATGACCCTCGCCTTCGTCAGCCTTCCGGTCATTCCTAAACTCAGACTGAATACATACGGCATCATCGATGTAGCGCAGCAGAAAGTCGTTCCGGCTGTTTTTTAATACGCGATAACAAAAATACTGCCGGAGATCGACCTGAATGGTCCGTCTCCAGCAACAGAACAGTTCGTTCCTACTCTTAGAAGCGAGCCGCATCAAGAGAAAAATTGACGGAAATTCTTATTTGATAAATCGTAAGTTGGAGGGATAGATTTCTATGATTATCAGATATGCAGAAGAGAAAAATTTTATAGAATTGCGACAGTTTTATGACGGTATGTGTAAAGTTTTGAGC
>SFJM01000070.1 GCA_004555915.1 Clostridiales bacterium
ACTGTCCATGTTGACCCAGCCAAGTTCCTGCTTGCGTACCGCCACAAGGTCGTATTTTGTCTTGCGTTTCGGGTTGTCCGACACTTCCAGACGCACCGCAGTACCGGGCAGTAGCAGTTCCCTGCACCGCCCGGTGTTCTTGACATGGACGGTTTCCACCGCTCCATTCACTTTCACATGGGCAATAAAGCGGTTGGGACGGTCAACAAAAATGCTGTCTGCGATTTCTCTGTATAAGCAGCCCCGACTGAGGGCTTTTCTGCGATTACTAAGCGATAAGACAATAAGCATCAACTCCTAACTTTTTATAATGCGATTAAAACACCCAGATGTACTTGAAAAAGACAAAGCTTTCGGCTAAAATGAAATCATAAGAAAAATCGGCTGAAATTGGAAGCAGGTGATCAATATGAGTTACATTACAAGAAGTCTTGAGAAAGTTGTGCAGCAGGTCACGCAGGAATATCCGGTTGTGCTTGTGACCGGCCCCCGGCAGGTAGGAAAAACGACCATGCTGCAAAAACTCATGGAAGGAACTCCCCGTGGATATGTTTCACTGGACGATTTGAACGAGCGGGCACTCGCAAAAAATGATCCGGAATTGTTTTTGCAGCTGCATAAGCCGCCAGTTCTGATTGATGAGGTTCAGTATGCACCGGAACTATTTACCTATATCAAGGTCTATGCAGATACTCACCGCGAGCCGGGTGCCTTTTGGCTGACCGGTTCGCAGGTGTTCAAGCTGATGCACGGGGTACAGGAATCACTTGCCGGGCGTGTTGCAGTGCTGTCAATGACTTCTCTTTCGCAGTCAGAAATAAACGGTGCAGATACCGAGCCTTTCCGTGTGGATTTGGACGCTCTGCTGAACCGCGAGGAAAAAGCTGTGCCCGCAGATACCAAAGATGTCTTTGAGCGTATCTATCGGGGCTCCATGCCCGCTATTGCAAGCGAAAAAAATACCAACAGCCAGATTTTTTACAGCAGCTACCTTTCTACCTATATTGAACGCGACGTAAAAGAGCTTTCAGATGCCATCGATGCGCTGAAATTTCTGCGTTTCATGACAGCGGTTGCAGCACGCTGCTCCCAGATGCTGAATGTTGCCGAAATTGCACAGGATGCGGACATCAATCAGAAGCAGGCAAAAGATTGGCTGCACATTCTGGAAACACTGGGTATCATCTTCTATCTGCACCCCTACTCCAATAACCTTCTGAAGCGTTTGGTAAAAACTCCAAAGCTCTATTTTTATGATACGGGATTGGTCTGCTATCTGACCAAGTGGAGCAGTGCAGAGGTTCTGGAGTATGGGGCCATGAACGGTGCAATCCTCGAAAACTATGTTGTTTCCGAAATTGCGAAGACCTATCTGAATACCGGCAGAGAGCCGTTTTTGTACTACTACCGCGACAAAGATGCAAAAGAGATTGACATTGTTCTGGAGCAGGATGGTGTTCTGAATCCCATCGAAATCAAAAAGACCTCGAATCCCGGCACCGAACTGACGAAGGTGTTTTCTTTGCTGGACAAAGCCTCTGTCCCACGTGGGAAAGGTGCTATTGTCTGCATGAAGCCAAAAGTCGGCATCATAGATCGAGATAACTATATCGTCCCGATTTGGATTATCTGAATTTCAATATGTAAGGCGGCAAACGCCGCCAGTAAAATTATTCTTCTGCGTTATCCTCCTCGCCGGGTTCCTCCGGCTCATCCTCCATCGGAATCTCAAAATCGCCCTTGTCCTCGGTGTAGTTTGCATCGGGGTCAAGGGCTTCTTTTTCGGCCTGCTTTTTCTGTTTCTGCTTCATAAAGGCATAGATGCCGCCGCCCGCTGTCAAGCCGACCAATGCCAGCACACTCAAAAAGGCGGCTGCATACTTTGTATTTTTGTTTTCTTTCGGCTGCTCAGCACCGGATGCGGCTGCTTCTTCCGCTGCCTTTTTCGCTTCTTCCTCGGCCAGCTTCCGTTCCAATTCGGCCTGCGCCACAGCTTCTTTTTCAGCAGTATAGGCTTCGGCATCCTCTTCTTCCATCAGGGTCAGAAGGTCGGCTTCATCCACCAGATTCATGAAGTGGACGGTCTGCTGTCCCTTGGCATTACGGTCAATGACCAGATAAAAAGTCGCACCCGACTTGCTGACCAGCGTGATGAACTGCTGCCCGCTGCCATCGGAATTCTTTTTCAGAAACAGAATCATGGGTGTCATCTCCCTTCATAAGCAGTGCATAGTAATTGCGGGTCTGGTACGGACGCACCTTCGGGCGAACAAAGCGCGCCTGAAAGTAGTACCGCAGGATCTTTTCAGCCGGCTGACCGTTCTTCTGATACATGGCCAGAAAGAACATGGGCAGCATGACCGCCATCATGCCGAGGGTAGCACCGGTATTGCCTGCGGTATCCCGCAGGACAAAGAACAGCGGCACACCTACGACTGCCGCTGCACCAAAACAGACGAGCTGCCGGGCGGTCAGGTTGAAGGCTACCTTAGACTTCACCTTGCTGAAATCGCGCGGCACGGAAATATAAGCTGCCAAAATTTCACCTCCGAATCAATGGGCACCCAGCAGAGTTTTGGCGACAGAGCTGGTCTTGAATAGCGAGAAGCAGAGCAGCACCGTGTACCCCACGATGCTCCAGATCGAGTTGATTGCATCGCCGGAAATGGCAACATTCTGGATCAATACCGCGTAGATGGCCACACAGATCAGGATCAGAAAGCCCTGAAAACCCAGCGCAAACAGGGATTTCAGATAGTTCTGCCCGATGTGGCTCTGCTCATGGTTGCCCCAGGTTGCCATAGGCACCGGTGCCAGACTGACCATCATATAAATCTCGATCATGCGCCCATATACCAGCACAAAAATGATGATGCTGAGAATCCGCATGGAGATTCCAATGAAGAAGGACTGCAGGAACAGCCCGAACAGCGGACCGACTTCCATCTGCATCATGCTGGCTTCCAGCATTGAAAGCCCCACCTCGTTGACACGGGTGTTGCCGGAGATGATGCCGCTGGAATTTGCCACGACCTGCTGCGTCACATCGAACACTGCCATAATGATCTCGAATGTGTTACTGATGAGCCAGACCGAAACCGCCGTTTTGAAGATCCAGCGCATGATGAGGGCAGGCTCAAACTGCGCCATATTGTTATGCTGAGTGATCATCTCGATCAATTCATAACAGGCGATGAAGGTCAGGATGATGCCTGCAATGGGCAGCACCACGTTCCGGGAGAGGGCTTCAATCATGGCAAACACTCTCGGCTCAAAGCTGGAGGGCTTGGTGCCCACCTGCTGTGCGATGCTGCCCACCTGCGTGTTGACATCGTCAAACAGGCCGCTGAGATTGGACATGATTGCCGCTGTCAGCAAAGATTTGATCCAATCCGAAATCGCTTTGAGAACAGTTTCCACTCAGAGCCACCACCTTAAAAGAAATGGTTGATGAGGGTCTTGAGCAGGTTGAGCAGAAAAATAAGGTGGGTCAAAAACTGCATAAAAAACACTTTCTTTCGTTGATGGGTGGATAAAAAACACGGCTTGGAGTACCCCCTGAATCTAAAATCCGGTCCTTGATTCTCCGCGGAAAACAAGGTAGAATGAAGAAAAGCAAGCCCACAGAAATGTGGGACGCGCCGCGTTCTGTGCAAGAATGCACAAAATGTACCAGAAGGAGGACCACCAGATGAAAAAAGTCACACGCCGTCAATTTTTGAAAACGACTGCGGCAGTCGGCGCTCTCGGAGCAGCCGCTTCCGCCGGGGCAGTTCCGGCAGGAGCCTGCATCGATCCGCCGCCCGCGGCGGGCTACCCGCAGCAAATCACGATTGGGGCTTACGATTGGGGGCCGTGCGTCAGCAGCACCCAGTTCAAATTGCGGCAGTCCGTCCGGGCGGAGAGCGTTCAGGCAAGCGACTTCCAGAGTGCTTACGAGACCAAAGACAGCTACGACTGGTATCAGACCTCCGCCGGGACCGCAACAGCATCCGGTACACTCCCTGTGGTGGACGCCTGCCCCTGCAACAGCGATGGCTTCCGCGCCGCCAGCGCCCGGATGCTCCGGCTGGAATTTTCGCCGGTGAAGCAGGACGCAAATGTGGTGGGCAGCGTCTTTCGGTTCGACCCGGCACAGCACACCACCAGCTGGTGCAGCGATTATACGCTTTCCATCCAGCTCTCCAAGGATGCCTCGCTCTCGGCTGCGCTGTTCGGCCTTCCGGTCACAAAGGTTGAGGTGAACCCTGCCATCGACTTCTCGCGGGCGCGCATCCCGGCGCTGGACCCGTTCCGATTGGACGGAAAATTTACCGGAAGCGACGGACGCACGCTTTTGTATGCGTCTTATGAGCCTTCCGGTGCGGTGGAGGTACCGCTTGTGGTCTGGCTGCACAGCGGGGAAGAGTGCGGCAGCGATGTCCGCATCCCGCTGCTGGCCGAAAAGGTTTCTGCGCTGGCGGGAAAGGCGTTTCAGGATGCATTGGGCGGTTCGGCTTTTGTTCTGGTGCCGCAGACCAGCGAGGTCTGGGACGACGCGCAGGTGCTCACGCTGCGGGAACTCATCGAGCAGTTTGCAGCAGAGCATCCGAACCTGGACAGAACGCGCATTTACCTTGGCGGCAGCGGCGCAGGTGGTGCGATGACGCTAAAAATGCTGTTGCAGGCCCCGGACTTTTTCGCGGCGGCATTCCCCATCAGCGAGACTTGCCCGGACGCGGCCCTTTCGGAAGCACAGATCACGGCACTGTCCAAAACGCCGCTCTGGTTCACCTATGCAAAAGACTGGCTCCCCGCCGACCCCGGCCAGTACACCGCTGCAACCGTTCGCCGGTTGCAGCGGCTCAATGCGCCGGTCCGACAGACCGCGTGGGAGCAGGCACCGGAGCAGGCCGTGAATGTTTTTTACCGCAATCGCCTTGGCACAATTTACTGCCACGAGGGCGATTGGAGCTGGATCTGTTTCTTCAACGACCAGTGCGTGGATGACGCCACAGGAGAGCACCTTTGGCAGTGGCTGGGACAGCAAAAGCGCTGAGGAACATAGCTTTTCCTTTCCGGAAGGGCAATTTTCTCTATGGAAAAGGGCAAACGCCGTTTCCAACTGTGAAGCTTGCGTCCACACAGGTGCCACGCAGGCGGAATGGACCCGGCTGCTTTGTCGTTCGGCTATTAGGTGCTCCGGTGCATCGCTGTTGGGACAGCGTTGAGAAAACTATGAAATTTTACGATTTGACATTCTATCGCAAGACAAGAAATTAGCACGAATAGCCACAAAAACGAAACCAGCCAGAACAGTCATGAGAGGAAATCGTTTTGAAAGCAGCCCAAACAGCATCTGGCAGCTTCTCCGACAATGGGAGAACATGCCCATTCACCACGAGTACAAAACCAGACAGAATTTCTCATGTGCCATAAAGTAACACAAAAAACAACAGACAGACGACACAATTCCGCAATGATTGATGCTTGACAGTCTCCTTCAAGTTCGCTATAATAATAAACGCAAAACTTTAGTGGACTTTTCCGGATTCGATCATCTTTTTGCCACACAGCTATCTTGTGATAGTTGTGTGGCTTTTTTGTTGCCTGTATCTCGGAAGTATTAGCAGAATGGAGGACTATATCTGTATGGGGAAAAATTTTTTGTCTCTTATCAAGACGTGCCGTAGTGTACGGGCTTATAAATCGGAATCTGTCCCTTCCAAGGCTTTGGACGCTGTACTGGAAGCAGGGACTTATCCGGCCCAGGAAGCCGGTCAGCCTGCAGCACGCAAACAAAACTATATTGTTCGGACAATTTGTGGAGAAGAGGGAAAGCATGCAGACCAATAACAAAATGGCGGTTGCGCCCGTTGGAAAACTCATCTGGCAAATGTCGATACCGCCGCTGATTTCCATGTTTCTGCAATATTCCTATAATCTGATAGACAGCGCGTTTGTAGCGCGCCTGAGTGAAAATGCTTTGACGGCGGTTTCCCTGTCATTTCCCATTACAACTTTGATGAATGCGACATCTATCTGGATCGGCGTTGGCGTGAATGTACTGATTGCAGGGTATCTTGGGGAGAAAAAGCAGGATGAGGCAAATACTACCGTCACACATGGATTGTTACTGGCCTTTGGAATTGGCGCTTTGCTCAATCTTCTGTCATTACTGATTATGAAACCCTACTTTAGGGCATTCACCAATAACGAAGAAATTTATCAGTTGAGCCTTGCCTATATGAGCGTATGTTCGTTCATGCAAATTCCCAACATGGTGCATATCGCAATCCAGAAGATGATACAGGCTACCGGGAACATGGTTGCTCCCATGTGGTTCCAGATTGCAGGAGTGGTCGTTAATTTTATAT
>SFJM01000026.1 GCA_004555915.1 Clostridiales bacterium
AACCGTTGCCAGATACTGAACCGGATTTGCCTGTAAAAATTCTACTACTTTTTTCATGATAAGATACCTCCATATCGTTCGGATTCTTTTGATGTAACTCTCTTTATTACAACCAAAGCATATCACAGTGCCGTTGTAATGTCAATAGTTACAACTAATTTTTTCAAAAAAAAATGAGGCCTCTGAAAAACCTTCCAAAAGCCTCAAAACTCAATCCCCTTTGATATACTTTTTTGTATCATGCATGACGTCTTCCAATGTAATCGAAGCAAGCTCTTTTTCCATTGCCTGCTGTACGCGCAACAGCTTATCATCCAGAATCACATGAATGTTCCTGCCAACCGGACAGGCACTGTTTGGATTTTCATGGAAATGAAACAGCTCTCCATTTCCAACACATTCTACCGCATGATAAATGTCCAGAAATGTGATCTCCTGTAAGGGCTTCGCAATGGTTGCTCCCCCTGAGCCTCTGGCAACGGTCACAAGGCCTGCTGCTTTTAACTGTCCCAGTATCTTACGGATAATGACTGGATTCACATTGGTACTGCCAGCAAGAAAATCGCTGGTAACTTTATACGAATCTTTGAATGTATCAATACAGGCAAAGATATGGACAGCCAGCGTGAATCTGCTTGAAATCTGCATCAGCACTCCCTCCCTTCCTGTGAGCATTTTACCTGTTCCTTGTTGTAAAGTCAACGATTACAATAAACCTGTTTTTTCTATTATCCCAGCGCAACATCCAGCGCCATCATCAGCGTGAAGCCGACAGCGAAAAAGATCGTACCGATATTGGAATGTGGTTCTTCTGACATTTCAGGAATCAGTTCTTCCACTACCACATACATCATCGCACCTGCCGCAACGCTGAGCAGATACGGAAGCACAGGCTGAATCAGACCGAAGGCAAGAATGGTCAGGACAGCACTGACCGGTTCAACTGCACCGGAAAGAGTTCCGAGAACAAATGCCTTTCCCTTGCCCATACCTTCCGCCTGCAGCGGCATGGACACAATTGCCCCCTCAGGGAAATTCTGAATGGCAATACCCACAGAAAGAGCCAGTACGCCTGTAGCAGAAATTGACATGGAGCCGGACAGCCAACCGGCATAGACCACCCCCACCGCCATACCTTCCGGAATATTATGCAGGATAACTGCCAGAACCATCATGGTGGAACGCTGGAAGCCGCATTTCGGGCCTTCCGCATTTTCCGCATGCAGATGCAGATGTGGAATCACATGATCCAAAAACAACAGGAACAAAATACCCAGCCAGAAGCCCACAACAGCAGGGACAAATGACAGCTTTCCCATAAAATCAGCGGATTCCATCGCTGGTATCAGCAGGCTCCAGATGGAAGCGGCAACCATCACACCGGAGGCAAAGCCGGTCAACGCTTTCTGCACCGACCTGCGAAGTCCATTCCGTAGAAGAAAAACACAGGCTGCTCCCAGTGTAGTGCCTGCAAACGGCAGCAGGAGACCAATGACAGTCTGGGACATAACAGCAGACATCTTTATCAACCTTTCTGTCACAAAAATAATTTATTATAAAAAAAGTATACCATATTTTGTGCATGATAACAATGCAGTTCTTTCTCCCGCGCTGATGCGTCACAAAAAACGTGTGCCCTCTTTGTGGAAAGCACACGTTTTACGCTATAAATCATACTTTATTTTCGCTTTACGGCACGCAATTCCATATAACCGCGTTCTCCGCGGGGTTCCATCTGGATGCGCGGACTGGCATCATCCCACACATACCCGATTACCGTCGGATCGTAACGATCCATGGCATGCTGCACGGCCAGAATGGCTTCGGCATAGTCTTCTTCCAAAAACGGTTCGCCCTGAAATGCCAGATATTCCGCTGCCGGAAGCTGAATGACATCAAAGCCCTCCGGTACCGGCGCACTGTCCTCTGCCGCAACTTCCACACCCTGCACATAAACTGAAGTCTCCGGCGTTCTATAGGGCTCCGGAAGCCACAGGCAGACCGGCTCCCCGCAAAGGGAGGTCATGCTCATCAGCATTCCCCACACATCACAGCCGACTTCTTCACAATAAGCAAAGTAATCCTCTGCGGTTTTGCCCCGTTTGATGATTACCTTTCGTTCCGGCTTGTGAATGACCTGAACAAAAACACTTTGTACCTGTTTCATGTCGATTTCGTCCTTTCTCAGCTCTCTGAATTTTGCACCATATGGGATGAACAGCGGAATCGGAACCGGATGCCTGGCATATGTGCTGGGATTGCAGCCAAATTCCCGATGAAATGCCCGTGTATATCCATCCACACTGCCAAAGCCAAGCTCAAATGCCACATCAATGATACGGCAGTTTTCCTGCTTCAAGCGGACTGCAGATCGGGATAACCGCAATCTGCGGACATATTCCGCCGGTGTCATTCCCAGGCAGGCGCGGAACAACCGGTAGGAATGCCAGGGGGAAAACAACGATACCCGTGCAAGATCGGATAATGTGATTTCGGTTTCCAGATGGGTTTCAATATAATCCTGCATCCGCTGGACGGCCAGTGTCTGTTCCTTCATGCTGTTCACCTCCTATGTCCATCATTCTACCTGTTTTGGGACAAAGCTTCTCGACTTTTCTTGTCAAAAGGACACGCCGCAGAAAACTCCACAGCGTGTCCGGTACAGATTTATTTTTTCTTGACGGAATAGCACACTTCCGTTACAAATTCATTCGGATCAGATGTCTCATGCGGGCTGACATAATAAATATTGAACATAGGCCCGTCAAATTCATACCCGTTATCCACGACCCAGCGGGTAACGGCGTCATTGATCTCCGGCATCTGCGCATAGGACCCCCGGCAGATGGCAGAAGCAACCGTTACCTCCGGCAGCGTGCGGAATACCACATGCTCGGTATCCGGATAGGTACCTTTGACGGTTTTCTGCACCTCCACATCCACCTCGGTTTCCTTAAACTCCTTGTCATGAAAAACCGCACAGCAGTAACAGGGATCATCCGGAACCAGATGCATATGGTCAGTTTCCTGCATCAGGGTGTTCCAAAGCAAACCTTCCTGCTCATATCCGGGAATGGTCATGCGGACAGTTGCTGCATATCGTTCCGGAAATGTTTTCAGGGTTACATCATATTTCATGGTTTTGTCATCCTTTCTCAGCCGCTCCATCGCTGTTTCCAGAAGCCGTATGCGATATGCCGTCTGCCGCTGCAGCTTTACCAGTTCCGCCTGTTTGAGCAGCAGATGCCGCATCAGCTGCTCACTGTCATCCGCACACATCAGCATTTCCCCAATGGTGGACAGACCAAAGCCCATATCCTTCAGAGCTGTAATCCGATTGGCAACAGAAAGCTGATCCTCACTGTAATACCGATAGCCGGTAAACGGGTCAATCTCTGCCGGCTTCAACAGACCGATCTCATCATAATGGCGCAGCATACGAATGCTGATTCTGGACAGCTTGGAAAAATATCCGATTTTTAACATAGGTCTACCTCACAGATCTGTCGGTTTTCGAGCTCAACTACAGTGTACTACCTGCCATTGTGTGAGAGTCAAGCGGCTGTTTGGGATGCCGTCCAAAAAATCGCGAAAGAAATTTGTTATCCCATGTCAACAGCGGCACAGCTGTTCTGTTTCCAGATTCGCCGCGCGATAACAGCGATACACAGCGCAATGACCCAGGCACCACATTCCACAATCAGAATGGAACCCAGAGAATAATTCAGAATAACTGTCACGGCATCCAGCAGGGCATGCAGCACGATGGCCAGAAGCAGATACGCTGCCCGGTGGTTTTTCACAGCAAACCAGACGATAACCGAGAGTGACAGATGGGCAATCACGGCTGCAATCCGTTCCACTGGACTGATAAGGAGCTGCCATGCCGGCAGCGCTGCCACCGACTGCATGGTGGTCTGCACGGTCTCTATCGTGGCAGCATCCATACCGGAGGTCAGGACAGCTCCGTTGCCGGTATTCAGCAGGATCGCATATATCAGATAGGTAATCATTGTCGGCAGCATCACAATCATGACTTCGATACCGCCATGGCCCGCGCCGTACATCAGGGCATTATAATCCTTGTCCCGCTGGTTTTTCAGCACAGTCTGGAAGGCCGCAAACCGTCCAAGCTCTTCAAACAGACCCGCCATCAATCCGCCATACAGGCCAAAAGCCCAGTAATTTTCTCCCATCAGTACCGGCTTCAGCGGAGATGCCGCAACACCGGCATGCGCAAGGTTTTCCAACACCAATACGAACAGGAGGAACACGCCTGCGCCGATGAAAAAACATTTCAGTCCGCAGCCATATCGTTTGCGAAGATACAACAGCATGCCCACAGGCAGGGCAATTGCAAATACAATATCAAATACCAGCGCCGCTATTGCTGCGGCAGAAAATGTCATACTCATGTCCTTTCTCTCCTTTCCGATGTTTCCCGAATGGCAAACAACAGGTCAATCGCCGCATGCGTTCCACTAGATGATTCCGTATGCAGTTCATATTCCAGATTAACTGATTCATAAGGCTGACTTGGGAGCCATACGGTATAAAACCAGCGTTTTGCGGCTCCAATGGCCGGTCCCCACAGGAATCCCAGCTTGGGATGAACCGTTATGCTTGCGTATGTACCGGCAGGCAGCACCAACTGTTCGAGCTTTGGGTGCTGGATTTTACCGCCGACGAATAACATAAATGCTCCGTTTTTTTCATCATATCCGTGGGAAACAACATAAAATGGTAAATATGTACCTTTTTTGCAATCAAGGCTCTGGTACAGCTTTGCAGAAAATGCGGGAATATCCCGCCTCTGTGCCGTATCACTGGACATGCCTGCAATACCGTACAATGTCTGCCTGTCCTGCTCCAGCAGCTTCACTTCCCACATTTGTTTCATCCGGTACCACCACGCTTTCAACCGTTTTGGGCTGTTTTCTCCTGCATACAGGCTACAACATATTCCAGTGGTACATCCATACGTTTTGCTATCTGTTCCGGTGTCATCCCGTTGTCGGCAAAGCGCTGGCACACACTGGTTATATTCTCGCCAACCTCTATGATATGCCCATCCGGGTCATAGAAACGTACTGCCCGCTGTCCCCAGGCATGAGTTTTCACCGGATGCACATAATGGATGTCCAACTGTGCCAGATGCTCTGTAAAGGCATCAAAGGCATCCTCTTCAAAATAGAGTTCACTTACCTTTCCACACCAGCCCAGCTCCTCTGGAGAAACACCGATAAATGCTGCCCATGTTTCCCTGGTTTGCAGACATACGCCGCCGGTTAACGTTACATTGGCACCAAAATCCACGATTTTATCCAGTCCCAGCACGTTTTTATAGAATGCAACCGACCGCTCCATATCCGATACGGCCAGCAATGGATTCTGGAATTTCATCTGTCACATACTTCCTTCCTATTCCTGACAATACTTCAAATACGCTCCTGTGTCCAGTTATGCAAAACCGCAAGCTGTTCCTTTGTATGGAACCAATGCTCGCCATCCTCCATCACGGTCAGCCCGCAATGAAACTGTTCGCAGAAGTACTCAACTGTCTGTCTCGGCGTGAGATTGTCCTGTCCCGCATATAAAATAGCTGTATTGGGGTGCCATTGTTGAATCCGGTTGCGTTTTGCGTACTGATAGTAGTCCCAATCAAGCGTTTCACCAAAATCTGTTGGAATCCTCCCCTGCCGCTGCAGCTGTTCCGGTGTCACATGGGCCCACCGCATCATCTGCTCAATCAGCTGCTGCATATTCAGTACCGGTGACACAAACAAACTGGTTTCCAGCGGCTCATTCTGATAGGCAAGCATGCTGAACCAGCTACCGATACTGGTTGCCCGAAGGGAAATATGCTTCCAATGTGCTTTCGCGTACTGCATCAATGTTTGCAGCTCCGGAACCACCTGCCATGGCACAAACCGGTCTGCTTCCTCTTTACGGCTGCCATGCCCGGGCAGGTCTATACTCAGTACCTGATACCCTCTTGGACACACAATCTGTGCAAATGGTTCCGCTTCTTCCTTGTATCCGTTTTTCCCATGAACAAACAGGTATACATGTTCAGTGGCTTCTCCATACTGTACCGCAGGAATCCCCTGAATCTGCATGGGTTTCACTTTGATTCACCTTCATTTGCCAGCTGTTCTTCCAGCTCCGCACCATAATGGAATACCACGGAAGCAAGAATCAGTACAATGCCCAGCATGACATAGGAACCATTGCTCCACTCCATGGTTTGCGGCAGATCAAGATACCTGTGTATAACAGCTGCAATGATAACCGCTACCAGCGGCAGAACAATGCTCTGGATGCCAAGCCTGCGGATTCTGTCCGCACCATGATGGGTAAACGGTGTCCCATCCGCCTGCTCTGCTTTGAAATAACGATAGGCAAACAGGTATAATACGCCATCTGCCAATAGAATCACCAGATCAGAGAGCAGGACTCCCAGCATATGGTTCAGGCTTTCTGTTTCTGTAAGTGCCTGCCAGGTTTCCATATCCATGCCTGCCACAGTACCGCCGCTGTTCCAAGCGATGGTGCAAAGAATCCCTGCTGCCGCCAACCCCGCAGCAACAAACGACAGGATCATGGCGATTTTAGACAGGATTTGAAATACCCGAAATACATTTTGAATGGTATGCAGACATTTCATACCGGTATCTCCTTTCATTTCTGCTTTCTGCTCCATAAGGCGTGCATCATAATATAAATGCCAATCAGGATCACGATGGAGCTAATCAGAGTAAGATACATGCTGTTCAGCTCCACTCTCTCACTGAAAAAGTACAGATTACAGTCAACGGAATCCTTTATCGCTTCCACTACCTCTGCGGGAAAGCCCTGCTGCTCCATTTCCGCAAATACGCCCCGCATGGCATGATTTCTCAGCAAACTGGTTCCATAGGTACCCGGCAGGAAGGAGATGACTTTCTGCAGCCCATCAGAAAACTGGGAAATCGGCATGTATGCGCCGCAGATAAAACCATATCCGGCACTGACGATGGTTCCCACCGCGGAACTCTGCCCATTGGTAGAAAGCGGGAAATTGATACAGGAGGACAGGGCTGTACCGAACAGCACCAGCAGAACCACATCCAGCAGCAGCAATGCCACATCCTCCGCCGTCAGATACCAGCCCATATGCTTCAAATACAGCAGGCAGATTACGGAAGCAACGCCGCAGATGAGCAGGGTGGAAAGCAGTGCGGACAGATAATAGCTGAGTGCCAGCGTGCGGGGCTTTACCGGGGAAATGGTCATATCCCGTCTTGCTCCAGTGACCTTATCCTGTACCATCAGCAGGTTGGAACAAAATGCCACCGTCACACAGCAGACTGCCAACAGGGAAGACACCAGTTCTCCACCCACACAGCCACCGATTAGCTGATCGGATACGCTGGTCCCTGCCGCTTCCACAGCACTACGGAACATATCCTCATATACACTGCTCAGGAATGTACCATACAGCACGAGAAGAATCAGCGGGGTAATCAGAGAAGTAAAAAACATCCCTTTATCCTTAAAATATAATTTGGTATTGCGCTTTACCAGTACAGCAAGCCCTGTCATTTCTGCTCACCTCCTGTCAGCTTTTTACCGGTTACCGCCAGAAAGACATCATCCATCCTGCCCTTGATAATTTCATAATCCTGAAAGAGTTCCGGATATCGGACAATCAGCTCCGTAGCAGCAGCTGTATTGGGAACTGCGATACGGAACGCATCCCGCAGCTTCGTATAGTCACCCAGCCTGCGAACCTGTACTTCCTCCACTCCATAAAGCGTAATAAAATCTCCGGTATAGGTATTTTTCAATGCCAGCGGCGTACCTTCTGCGGCAATTTTTCCGCTGTCCAATATCACCACATAATCCGCATCCGCTGCTTCCTCCATATAATGCGTGGTGAGGAATACCGTCATGTTTTCCTGCTTCCGCAGGTCATGGATGACATTCCACAGCAGATTTCTGGTCTGCGGGTCCAATCCCGTGGTCGGTTCATCCAGAACCAGAATTTTCGGCCGGTGCAGCAGTGCACGGGCAATATCAATCCGCCTGCGCTGTCCGCCGGATAATTTGCCCACTGTCCGTTTTAACAAATCTTCAAAATCCAGCAGTCTGGCAAGCTCCCCAAGCCGCTCCCGAAATGCCGTTCCACGGATACCATACAGTGCAGCACGGCTTTCCAGATTATCCCGCACAGAAAGATGCTTATCCAGTACGGAATTCTGGAATACCACGCCTAAACTGCGTTTGATTCGGTCAGCATCCTGATCCAAATCCGCACCGTCAATGCATACCCTGCCGGCATCCTTTGCAAGCTGTCCGCACATAATGTTGATGGTGGTGGATTTGCCCGCACCATTGATGCCAAGAAAGGCAAATAATTCTCCTGTCCGAACCTGAAAGCTCAGATCCTGCACGGCTTTTACTGTGCCAAAGCTTTTGCTCAGGTGGCTAATTTCAATCATGGTATTCATATCACAATCCTCTGTTGTCAAAAGACCTCCGGTCTGCGCGGTATGATGACAGCGGCAATGATATACGCTAAAATGCCGCTTCCACCGGCCAGACAGAACAATACCCATGCCAGCCGTACCACTGTGGGATCCATATCAAAATATTCCGCGATACCTGCACAGACACCATCCAGCATCTGATTATCTCTCGATTTATACAGTCTCTTATTCATGTGTACCTTCTCCTTCTTTGCCTGAAGTGATTTTACTGAATCTGTTCACAATGGTTTTTTCTCCCGCCTAAACAGAATAATCAAAAACGCAGAACCATGTATCCACTTTTCGGGACTACTGGCTCTGCGTCTTAGCGTCTGGCTCTCTGACTGTTTGACTGGCTTTGGAGGTAAGCTGCAATACTTTCCCCCGCGGCGCAAATATAAAACATTTGTTTCACATCGTTTGTTTTATTATATTCCCTGTCTGTGAAACAGTCAATACATTTTTTAAATCTTTCAAAAAAACGGATGATTTGAAGCTGGTTTTCCAAATTTGCTTCCACATACAGCAACACCACCGCAACAAAATTCTCTGCCGACAGCGCTGTTTTCTGCTGTTTTTCCTCATTCTATGGTCATTGTTGCCCGGCAAATACATATGCTTCCCGCACCCAGTTCATCAGTTCTGCATCTATGTCCTCCGGACTGGATACCAACACATGATGCGTCCAGCGATTGGGATAAGGCTCTGTTTTTACCGCAATCCGCGCAGCATCCACCGAATGATTCAATCCAAAGGTTACTACAATGTATTCCTCCGGGAGTTCCCGTGTGCGTCTATCCTTTCCATATTCCTGTCCTCACTTATCTGTCTGATTTGTCTGCGGCGTATAGCTCCAGCCCCAATCGTCATGATAGATCATCTGCTTTGTCATGCCGCCGTCAATACAGATATTCTCTCCGGTAATGAATCCGGCCTTATCCGAACAGAGAAACAGCACCATGTTGGCAATATCCATGGGATTTCCCACCCGTCCGGCTGGCTGCTGCACGGCATCCGGTCCCTGATAAACCGTATCATCGGTGTCAATCCAGCCGGGTGAAATGGAATTGACCCGTACCTTTCCTGAAAGACTGACCGCCAGCGCATGGGTCAGTGCGGCAATGCCGCCCTTTGCTGCGGTATAGCTTTCGCTGAAAGGCTGGCTCATGCGGTCACGGCTGGAGGATAGATTGACAATTGCAGCACCTTCGGCAAAATGCGGCATAAACAGCTTGGTCAGATAAAATGGTGCCGAAACACCCACCCGTAAAGCATAATTGAATTCCTCCCAGGTACAGGTGTCAATCCCTTTGAACAGCGGCATGGCATTGTTGACCAGATAATCCACATGTCCATACTCGGCAATTACCTTTTCCGCAAACCGGCACAGCGTTTGTTCTTCTGCGATATCTCCGACAAAATACGGGTTATCCTGCAGGTCAATGGTACAAACCTTCGCCCCTGCCTTTGAAAATTCCTCACAGATGCACTTGCCGATTCCCTGTGCGCCACCGGTTACAACTGCAACCTTTTGTTCAAACATAACGATTCCTCCTATGTTACAGGATGTCTCTATTATACCGGTGGGCAAAGCAGGTGTCAACGTGCCTGTCCAGCCTTGTTACAGCGTCCGCTCGTCCTATGCTGTCCGTGACAGAATCAATGATTGAAAGTCCCTCCTGTCCGCTGTATAATGCAGGTGTACAGAAAATCAACCGGTATCAAAAAGGAGCTTTGACATGATGAACCTGAAACCGGAAACCATTGTCGCAGAGCTGGAACAAGGCGGCAGATTTTCTCTGAAAAAGCAGTATTATCAGCATGGGACGACCAGCGTGTATTCCCACAGTGTCCAGGTTGCCTGCCTCAGCCTGTATCTGTCCCGAAAACTGAAACTCCGGGTAAATGAACGGGCTTTGATCCGTGGCGCCCTGCTGCATGACCATTTTCTTTACGATTGGCATGACCGTGGCCATGAGCATTCCCTGCATGGCTTTACCCATCCGGGAACCGCACTGAAAAATGCAAAAAAAGATTATGACCTCAATCCGATTGAGGAAAATATCATCCATCGCCACATGTTCCCGCTCACACCCATCCCTCCCGTGTGTTCGGAGGCCTGGATTGTGTGTCTGGCTGACAAATGCTGTGCGCTCAAAGAAACCCTTCTCCCGCTCTGGCGGAGAATCCACTTTGCTGTTTCTTAACACACACTTTTTCGTACCCTCTCATATCAGAGGGTACTTTTTGGTACGGTCAAAATCGGGACTGTCCAGAATCTGTTTGATTTCCTTTAACGGAAACTGCAGCTCACGAAACAGTAAAATGCTCTGCAAACGCTCCAGGGCAATATCGTCATATAGCCTGTAGCCTGCCTCTGTCACACAGGTTGGGGCCAGCAATCCAATCGTGTCATAATAATGCAGCGTGCGGACACTTACGCCGGTCAGCTGACTGACTTCCTTTACTGTTTTCATCTCTGCCGCCTCCTTCGTGTTAATCATAGCATACAGCATGACGCAACGTAAGAGTCAACTGGTTTTTCAAAATATTTTCGTACCATCAATAAACCCCCGATTTTTCGCAAAATCGAGGGTTTACCTGTTTGTTCTTTTTCGTACTTTCCTGTCAGATCACATATCCATCCGCATCGGTGCCACGGTAGACAATACGGCGGAAGGTCTCAAAATGCAGCCATTTGTTCAGCTTGCGCTGGTCTGCCGAGGAATGTGTGCGGTAAATCTCAATAAATTCCTCCAGCTCTGCCTGAGACCGGACGCAGATCGCCGCACCACGTTCATTCACCATGGGCAGACCGCTGGTGGTAAACTGCTCCAGCGGAAGCAGCTGGGCAAAAATGCCATTGCGAATGCGGACAACCAGTCCATCCTGCAGAGAAAGAATATCAAAATCCTCCGGATAATTGTAGCCCTCTCCCCGCAGCGGAACACTGTCTCCAATGGAGAACTGTACACCATCCGGGTCATAACGTCCCAGCAGGCCGGAACCCAGCTGGAAGAATACGGTCTCAAACAGATGGGTCTTGGCTGCCAGATCACCGCTGGTGAACTGTACCAGACGTCCGGCATCGGAATCCTTCACAATGGACTGGATGACACCGCATGCAGAAGTCATATTGGTAATACGGTCAATCAGCAGCACCTCACCCAATGCCTTATGCCGTTCAAAGGCATCCAGCGGAATGCTCTCATCCACGACAATGTCACAGTAGGCAATCTCATTTTTATTCAGGCTGAATGCTTCCAGCTGTTCACCGGTATTGACGTCGGTCTTGTACCGGATGGACTGAATGACGCCGGGAATGGTACGGGTGCCGACACGGACAAAATATTCTCTGCCCTCTGTCAGCGGGCTGTCATCCATCCACAGCAGGGATGCCTGGAATGCCTTGGCACAGGTGATGCCGCTGTCCTTTGTCAGCACACGGCCGCGGGATACGTCAATCTCACGGTCAAGCTGAATGGTTACCGGCTGTCCCACAGAAGCATACTCTGCCTGTTTGTCTGCAATCAGAATGGATTTGACTGCAGCCTGCTCGCCGCCCGGCTGTACCGTGACAGTATCGCCCACCGAAATCTCGCCGGACTCAATCTGTCCCTGGAAGCCACGGAAGGTATGGTTCGGACGGCAGACACGCTGTACCGGCAGATAAAAGCCCTGTTCGGTCTGTGCTTCGGTAATATCCACGGTTTCCAGATAATCCAGCAGGGTCTGTCCGGTATACCACGGCATGTTTTCCGAACGGGAGGTCAGATTATCGCCTGCTGTTGCGGAGACCGGGATAATGCGTACACTGTGCAGCTTCAGTTCCTGTGCCAGTGCGTTGATATCCGCTTCAATCTGACGGTAACGCGGCTCGCTGTAGGAAACCAGATCCATCTTATTCAGTGCAAACACAAAGTATCGGATTCCCATCAAAGCGCAGATACGTGCGTGGCGGCGGGTCTGTACCAGCACGCCCTGGGACGCATCCACCAGAATAATCGCAAGGTCTGCAAAGGATGCACCAACCGCCATGTTACGGGTATATTCCTCATGTCCCGGTGTGTCCGCTACGATAAAGCTGCGGTTGTCGGTGGTAAAATACCGGTAGGCAACATCAATGGTAATACCCTGCTCACGCTCCGCCATCAGGCCATCCAGCAGCAAAGAGTAGTCAATCTCGCCGCCGCGGCTGCCAACCTTGCTTTCCAGTTCCAATGCCTGTTCCTGGTCCGTATAGAGCTTTTTGGTATCATATAAAATATGTCCGATCAGTGTGGACTTTCCGTCGTCCACACTGCCGCATGTAATAAATTTCAACAGATTTCTCATTAGAAATAACCTTCTCTCTTTCTACGCTCCATGCTTCCGGCAGCCTCCTTGTCAATGACACGGCTGGTTCGTTCTGAGGTAACAGCTGCCAGTGTTTCCGAAATCACCTCATCCAGTGTGGTTGCTGTGGATTCCACGCCGCCGGTCAGCGGGTAGCATCCCAGGGTACGGAACCGGACGGACTTCATCATGGGCTTTTCTCCCGGCAGCAGCCGCATGCGTTCATCATCCACCATAATCAGATTGCCGTCACGCTCGACCACCGGACGCTCCGCCGCAAAATACAGCGGAACAATGTCAATGTTTTCCCGCTGGATATACTGCCAGATATCCTTTTCTGTCCAGTTGGACAGCGGGAATACACGAATGCTTTCTCCCTTATGGATTTTCGTGTTATACAGCTTCCACATTTCCGGGCGCTGGTTTTTCGGGTCCCATGCCTGCGCCTCATTGCGGAAAGAGAAAATGCGTTCCTTTGCGCGGGATTTTTCCTCATCCCGTCGGCCGCCGCCAAAGGCTGCGGTAAATCCATATTTTTTCAGTGCCTGCTTCAGGGCTTGTGTTTTCATAATATCCGTATAGGCAGAGCCATGGTCAAACGGGTTGATGCCCTGTGCTTTTCCTTCCGGATTGGTATATACTAACATGTCAATGCCGAGTTCCTTTGCTTTTCGGTCACGGAATTCGATCATTTCCTTAAATTTCCAGGTTGTATCCACATGCAGGAACGGAAATGGCGGTTTTTCCGGATAAAATGCCTTCATCGCCAGATGCAGCATAACCGAGCTGTCTTTACCAATGGAATACAGCATAACCGGATGCTCACATTCCGCTGCTACTTCCCGCATAATGTAAATCGCTTCAGCTTCCAGCTGGTCAAGATGGGATAACTGATTCATACTCTTTTCATCTCCAAACGTCTGTCATTCGTCAATATTGATTTGCATCCCGGCTGTCTACCGTGATGGTTTCTGTCGATTGATCCGGACGTGTCACCGTCCAGTGCAGCAGGCTTCCTTCCTTTTTTACGGTCATCCGGCTGCCCATGCCCCCGATATCTGCCCCCAGGTAAAGGGAAACCGCATGTACCGGGCACTGCTTGACACAGGAAACACAGCCCCAGCATTCCTTTGGATAGCGCATTTCCGCTTTGCCATCTGTCATACGAATCAGCGTGCCCGGACAGATTTCCGCACACTGTCCGCAGCCGATGCAGATATTCCGATCAATGTGAATGCTCATAGGTTTCATACCTCCCTGTCAACGGCCGATGCAGCATATGAATTTCCCCGTTTTCATAGCGGGAATTGACATATTGCAGCCAGCTGTCGTCGGTTTCCGGATGATCCAGATTTTCTGCGAAGCAATGCCAGCGGGTTTCCCTGCGGTCTGCCAGATGAGCAATCACCACGCGGCAGACGAGCAGCCGTTCCTTCAATTCAAACAGCCGTGTCAGCTCCTGCATGTCGGATACCCTGACCTGATTGCTCAGATCCATCAGACGCAGAATCTTTCGGTCCGCAATGGCCAGACCGGCTTCGGTAAAACCGTAATCCGTGCCGATGCCTCCGGCATAATGATCCATCACGCCCTGCATGGCTTCTTCCAGTTCTTCCGTGGTAAAGCCGGATGCATCGTTGTTAAAATACTTCTGTACAGCAGCCTCCTGCTGTGATATATAACCGTCTGGAAGCTCCTTCAGCGTGCTGCTGACATAAGCAGCCGCTGCTTCGCCGGCAATTTCACCCTCTGCCAGCGCGCCGGTGACATATTTCTGTGGGCAGCCGCCTGCCACATCGCCTGCGGCAAACAAGCCCTCAATGGTTGTCATACGCTTGCTGTCCACCCAATAGCCGCTGGCGGTATGTCCGCCAATGATATACGGCTCGGTGCCTTCGATTTCCACGTTTTCCTCTGCCGGTGAACTGCCGTTTTCCAGCCACTTCAGGGTCTGCGAGGGCGCCATGTTCAGATAAGCCCGTTTCAGGCTGTCCGCCTGCTGTTCCGTGATTCCCTTTGTGCGCAGATAGCATGGACCCCGTCCTTCACGGTTTTCCATGACGGTGCCATATACACGCTGGGAGGTGGTCAGGCCGTATTTCTGTTCATATACCTCACCCAGGCTGTTCACCTGCTTTGCACCAACGCCCTGGGCCAGTGTGCCGGTGGGAGCGATGGTATCCTTACACCGCAGTGCGATAAACCGCATTTCAAAGGTTGTCATTTCCGCGCCGGCGCGGATGCCCATGGCATAGCCTGCACCGGTGTTGAAGGGCGGATACCACATTTTATGCCGGGAAAATCCCGGGTTATTGGGACGGTACAGTCCTGCCGCGCCGCCGGTGGCACAGATACATGCCTTGCAGCGGATGACGTACAGCTTTTCCTCCCGGACATCATTGGCAAAGACACCCTGTATCCGGTTGTCATTTACCAAATACTCCACTGCATTGACATGATTCATCACGGTGACGTTAGGACATGCCCCGACACCTTCTGCCAGAATCGGCTTGATGTTCTCACCATTGATCTTAATATTCCGATTGCCCCGGGTAACATAATTGCCATTTTCGTCCTTGAGAATGACCAGGCCAAGCTGCTCCAGATGGTGTGTGACCTGATTGAGCCGCTGGCTCATGGTCAGCAGCAAATCCTCCCGCACAATGCCATGTGCGTCTTTTTTTGCGTAATCCACATAAAATTCCGGTGTTTTTCCCGGAACGATATAGGCATTGAGTGCGTTTACGCCTGCTGCCAGACATCCGCTGCGGCGGATTTCCGCTTTTTCCAAAATCAATACCCGTGCCTCCGGTGCATTTTTCTGCAGAGTCAGTGCTGCATAGCAACCTGCTGCACCGCCGCCGATAATCAGGATATCGGTATCCAGTTGTATGGTCTGCATGGATAGATCCTCCTGTTAAATGACCAGGGATTCCTGGGTATTCAGCGCGGCATTTTCAATCACATATGCCTTTTGTTCGTCAAATGCATACACACGTGAGATAAAGACACGGACATGCTCGCCCACCTCAACCGGTGCATCATCCAGCAGACGCCTTGCTGTCAACAGATTTTCCTTGATGCGAATCTTTAGTTCAATTTCATTTCCACGGAAGGCAGTCTGTTCCACAACGCCTTCTTCGGAGTCCAGACTGTATTTCAGGAATTCTCCCTGCTTCGCTACCGTGATATATTCCGGCCGGACAATCGCACGCACTGCGCTGCTTTCCGCATTCGCATAGCCGGTAAGCTCCCGGAAATTATCCACTTCTGCGGATTGTCCGATGAACTGTGCCACAAACGGGGTCTGCGGATTGCGATAGATTTCCTTCGGAGAACCGATCTGCTCGATCCGTCCCTGATTGGTCACAATAATTTCATCTGCCACTTCAATGGCCTCATCCTGATCGTGTGTGACAAAAATACTGGTGACGCCCACCCGTGTAATCATTTCACGCAGCCAGCTGCGCAGCTCCTGCCGTACCTTGGCATCCACTGCCGCGAACGGTTCATCCAGCAGGAGCAGCTGCGGCTCCGGTGCCAGTGCACGGGCAAAGGCAATACGCTGACGCTGTCCACCGGAAAGCTGATTCGGATACCGCTTTGCGGTCTCTTCCAGACCCACAAGCTGCAGCATTTCCTCTACTCTTGCCTTGATTTTTTCCTTGGGCCATTTTTGTACCTTTAAGCCAAAGGCAATGTTTTCATATACGGTCAGATAGCGGAACAGGGCGTAATTCTGGAATACAAACCCGATACCACGCTTGCTTGCCGGGATATTGTTGACAATTTTTCCATCAATCAGGATATCGCCGGAATCTTCTGTTTCCAGCCCTGCCAGCATGCGCAGGATGGTGGTCTTGCCGCTGCCGCTGGGTCCCAGCAGGCCGATCAGTTTGCCTTTTTCTATACCAAAATGGATGTCTTTGGATGCCTGAAAGGAGCCAAAGCTTTTGTTCACGCCCCGCATCTCCACATAATATTTCTTTTCCATCAGTTACTCCTCGTTTTTCTTGCCCCGATACTCAAATACATTGCGCAGAATCAGGATAAATACTGCCATGACAACCAGAATTGCCGACATGGCAAATGCGCCTGTAAAGTCATAGCCCTGATACAGCAGTTCAATGTACAGCGGCATGGTATTGGTCTTGCCTCTCAGATGACCGGAGAGGACGGATACCGCACCAAACTCTCCCATTGCACGGGCGGTGCACAGTACGATGCCGTACAGCAGTGCCCATTTGATATGCGGGAAGGTGACACGGCGGAAAATGGTCCAGCCATTTGCTCCCATCAGAGCAGCGGCTTCCTCCTCGTCGGTTCCCGCTGCGGTGAGCACCGGAATAATCTCTCTGGAGATAAACGGGAAGGTCACAAAAATGGTCGCCATGACGATGCCCGGTACGGCGTAAATGATAGAGATGCCGGCAGCCTTGAGATAGGGATACAGAAAACTCTGTCTGCCGAAGGTCAGCACATAAATCAGGCCGGCAATAATCGGGGATACCGTTAACGGCAGGTCAATCAGGGTCGAGATAACCTTTTTCCCACGGAACTGGAATTTTGTAATGCTCCATGCGGCAAACAGGCCGAAAATCGTGTTGATGATCACCGCAATTACCGTTGCTTCCAGTGTCAGCTGGATGGATTTCAATGCGTATGGATCTGTCACCGCAGCGAGAAACGGCTGAATGCCCTCACGAAAGGCTGTAATGAGTACATAAACCAGCGGCAGGATCAGCATAACGATCAGGAAAAACGCACTGACTGCAACCAGCAGCCATTTGACTGCACCGCCTTTATTCTGTGTTTTCATGATGTCCTCCTTATTCGATGCCGCTGACAATCTTTGAGGAACGGCTCTGCAGCACCGCATTCACAAACAGAATCAGGAAGGCGGCTGCCAGCATTACCAGTGCAATCGAGGTTGCGCTTGCGTAGTCATATTCCTGCAGCTGTGACATGATGAGCAGTGGCGTGATTTCGGTTTCAAAGGGCATATTGCCTGCGATAAAGACCACACTTCCGTATTCGCCCAGGCAGCGGGCAAATGCCATCGTAAAGCCTGCAATCAGGGACGGGAGGATTTCCGGCAGGATCACACGGAAAAAGGTGTAGTTCTTTCCTGCCCCCAGAATGCTTGCCGCCTCCTCATACTGCGGATCAACCTTTTCCAGCACCGGCTGTACGGAACGTACCACAAAGGGGATACCAATGAACACCAGTGCGACCGTGATACCGATACGCGTATATGCGATTTCGATACCAAACCGTCCAAACAGCTGTCCTACCCAGCCGCTGTCCACTGTCATATGGGTCAGCGAAATACCTGCAACGGCGGTGGGCAAAGCAAACGGAATTTCAATCATGCCATCCATGATGCGTTTGCCTGGGAAATCATACCGTACCAGCACCCATGCGATAATCAGGCCCATCACGGCATTGATGAGTGACGCTGTCAATGCGGTGGTAAAGCTGACCTTATAGCTTGCCAACACACGGGCACTGGTAACGGTTTTCAAAAATTCTGCCGGAGACAACTGGGCAGTAAAGATAACCAGCGAGCACAGAGGGATGATGACAATCAGGCTGAGTATGGTTATGGTCACACCAAGGGATAAACCGAAGCCCGGTATGACCCTCCTCTGCTTTCTTTTGTTCTGTTTCAATGTCAGTTCATTCCCTTCTGTCTCGTGTGATATTTCTTACGATTCGCCTTCATAGATGCTGTCGAAAACAGCACCGTCAGCAAAATGCTTTTCTGTTGCTTGTGTCCAGCCACCGAAGTGTTCGATGTTGGTCAGGTCAAGATTATTGGTAATAATCCACTTGCCGTCCTCCGGAATGGAGGTGATGGTATTTCCATCGGTCTCAGCGGTATATTCCTTCAGAATGGTTTCATTGGACGGACGGTAGAAATTCTCTGCCTCTACCTTCTGTGCCTCATCCGAATACAGGTATTCCAGATATGCCTCTGCTACATCGCGGGTACCGCGGGTATCGACAACTTCGTCAACCACAGCGACGGTGGGCTGGCACAGGATGGATACCGACGGAATCACAATTTCATATTCATCCGGATATTCTTCCAGGGTGAGGAATTCTTCATTTTCCCATGCAAGCAGTACATCGCCCTGCTTGTTTTCTACAAAGGAGGTTGTGGAACCACGTGCGCCGGAATCCAGCACCAGAACATTTTGATATAATGTCTTCATGCTCTGCTCGATTTCCGCCTCGCTCTGTCCCTGCTTCTCAAAATAGTACCATGCAGCCAGGTAATTCCAGCGCGCACCGCCGGAGGTCTTGGGGTTCGGTGTAATGACACCCACATCTTCATTCAGCAGGTCATCCCAGTCCTGAATGTTTTTCGGATTTCCTTTGCGCACCAGGAAAACGATGGTGGAAGTATACGGCGCACTGTCGTTATCAAACTCTGCCGTATAGCCGTCTTCAATCAGTCCGGCATCCCGAACCGCGTCCACATCGCCCTCAAGGGCCAGTGTGACCACATCGGCTTCCAGACCGTTTGCAACCTCCAGCGCCTGCTTGCCGGAGCCGCCGTGGGACTGGGTGACTTCAACCGTCTGACCGGTTTCTCCCTTCCAGTAGGAAGCAAACAGCTCATTGTATGCTTCGT
The DNA here is from genome assembly GCA_004555915.1 of Clostridiales bacterium. Classification (GTDB taxonomy): domain Bacteria; phylum Bacillota; class Clostridia; order Oscillospirales; family Butyricicoccaceae; genus Butyricicoccus_A. Next base: position 19,486 of record SFJM01000026.1, read on the forward strand.
ACAGCTCACGGGTCGGGTCATAGGACACATTGGTAATCTCAACGGTATCATTTGCCGCTGTTGTTGCAGAGCCATTGCTCTCAGATGTATTGCCGCAGCCGGAAAGCAGACCGGTGGATAATGCGGATGCCAGTAAAATAGCAGATAATCTAATTCTCTTTTTCATTATAAACTCCTTTTATGCGTATCACTTATAACGGATGGTTTGTCTTACTATCTCTATGGTGACAACACATTCGTTTCAGCAGGCTTTTGCTGCTCGGCGGATATGTGAATTTCATCGTTGTCATCCCTCCTGTTTCTATTTCCTATTTAACTCATAGGAATACTATGTTTAACATGTTCTCTATTATATGCATGGTTGATTGCCTATGCAAGTACTCTTTTTACATTTCGAAAAAAGCCATGGAATTTTTCTGATTTTCCGAAATTTTTACCACATTTTTCATGGCATTTTCGTTTTCACCCGTAACATTTCATATGTTTTCGCAAAAAAACAGCCTGCCAGAGGCGTGTTTACTCCCTCTGACAGGCTGATGGCTGATACAATTAAATCTGGTAATCGTCCTGCCCGGTTCGCCTGAACTGCGACAATGGAACGCCATACCGCTTCCGAAAGATACGCGAAAAATAATTGACATCCTTATAACCGAGCCGTGCGCTGATTTCATAGATTTTCATGTCTGTATGGGATAACAAATACTGTGCGCGCAGCATCTTGATCTCGGTAACATAGCTCTGATAGGAACGTCCCAGCTGTGCGCGGAACATTTCACTCAAAGCCGTCCGGCTGAGAAAATGGGCTGAGGCAATATCCTTTTGCAGGCAGCCCCCATCCACATGCTCTAAAATATCCTGTAAAATATGCTGCATACTGGTATCCTCTGTCGGCGGCTGCAGAACCGCAAGCGTGTTACTCAGTTCAATGAGCCGGCGACGACAAAAGCTGCATACCGCATTGCGCTCCGTGCTGCTCATCCAGTCCAGTGCCTCATAGTTCTTCTGATCCTGGAACTGATGCAGCCATGGACGTTCGATAAAAACCTGGTCAATCACTGCCTGATATACCCGCCGGATTGCCACATCCCGCTGAATCGCAGTACCGGATTTCTGCACCTGGTCCGCCACAATGGTATCAAATACATCACCAAGATCCGGCTGTCCCATATGCTGTACCAGCTGAGTACATTCCTGCAGATACTGTTTTTCTGTCAGCTGCAGTTTTTCCTGTGCCCGGAAAATCAGAGGCAGCAGCACGTCTGCGGTCAATGGCCGGAGCAGATAATCGAACGCACCATATATGATGCCCTGTTGTGCGTACTGGAAATCCGGAAAATCACTCGTCAGCACAACCAGCGGGCATAGCTTCTCATTCCGGATTCGACGGAGCAGCTCCAGCCCGTCCAGTCCGCTGAGCCGCAGATTGACAAGCACCAGATCAAATTGTTGCTCCTGAAGCAGCCCGAGGGCACTTCTTCCATCGCGCACGGTGGTTACCTCCACATAATCGGCGATTTCATCCCATACCGGACTGCGTAGCTGGTCTGCTGCTTCTAATAATTTTAACCGTTCCATTTACTCTATTCCCATCGTTTTAATATGCTATTATAGGATACTACATTCTTTCGGTTTTGACAAGGGAGTTTTTCCCATTATTGCTAAAATACCGTTTCATCCGCCATTCTATTCGCTTTCAATTCCATTTCATCACATATTCCCTCTCGCCGGTACTGCTGTCAGTTTCCTCCGACTGGATATGGAACTGTTCTCTCAGGTAAAACTGTACCGCGCGCCGGTTCTTCTGATAGACATGCAGGGTAAGGCTCTGTTTCCTCTCTTTCGCATAATCCAGCAGTTGCTTCCCCACACCTTTTGACTGGAATGTGTCGGTTACGAATATCCCGGCTATCTCATGCTCCATCAGTCCAACGAAGCCTGTAATTTGCTTATCCTGTTCATATACATATACTTCTGCCTGCGGCAGCATTTGCTTTACCAGATCATAATGATCCGTCCAGTATTCTGCCGGAATAAAGCTGTGCGTTTTCACATTCGTATCCAGCCAAATATGCAATACAGCTGCCAAATCGGTTGTTTTGAAACATCGTATCATGTGGTATCTCCTGTTTTATTATCTGTTATTATAGCATATTTACCTATGCCCTGCAATTATATAAACGTGCATGTTTCCATATATCTCAGAATTTTCTGATTTTTATACTTGACAGGTATTGCCTCCTGTGTTAAAATTTGCTTGTTTTTTGAAAGGATACATATAAGAGTCTTTTCAAAGCAATTATTCTGGACCACTCCATCAGGGAGTCAAGGCCATACGGACAGCCGGGTCCACTGCCGATTGGCAGCCTTTGTGTTGCCTTATTGATTGAGTTAAAAGCTCAAATTTTATAAGTTGGTTACTTCATAACCGAAATGTGCTTTGTGCACAGACTTGTGAAACGGTCAATAAGATAAGAGTAGTAAAAGTATGATTGCTATATAGACTCTGATATTCCGTCTGATCTGAACCCCTCCGTTGTATCCCATCCAGAATGGGAGAATCATGGGATAACTCCCCTAGCGGCTTATTCTGCACCAATATTGGAAAAATACAGAATTTTTCAGTCTTTCACGCAAGTTTGTGTACACAACACAGCTTGCGTTTTTTATTTTTTACCGGTAACCAACCAGTCAGGAGGGCAAAGAATTGAATGTAAATCGAACCCGTCTGGATCAAAATCAGGCTCCTATTTACGAAGCACTGGAGACCTTCCGGAAAATGCGTGTGGTTCCCTTTGATGTACCCGGACACAAACGCGGACGGGGCAATCCGGAGCTGACCGCATTTTTAGGGAAACAATGTGTCAGTGTGGATGTAAACAGCATGAAGCCGCTGGATAACCTCTGCCATCCGGTTTCTGTCATCCATCAGGCAGAAGACCTGGCAGCGGATGCCTTTGGTGCAGCACATGCATTTCTGATGGTAGGCGGTACCACCAGTTCGGTACAGAGCATGGTGTTGACCGCCTGTAAACGCGGCGATGAAATCATTTTGCCGCGCAATGTTCACCGCAGTGTCATCAATGCACTGGTTTTATGTGGTGCGGTACCGGTTTATGTCAATCCGGAGGTGGATCATCGTCTGGGCATTTCTCTGGGCATGCAGCGGGAACAGGTTGCCAAAGCCATTGCAGAACATCCGAATGCCGTTGCGGTGCTGGTGAACAATCCCACCTACTATGGCATTTGCAGCGACCTGCGTGCCATTGTCAAAATGGCACATGATGCAGGCATGCTTTGTCTGGTGGATGAAGCCCATGGTACCCACTTCTATTTCGGCGGCGGACTGCCGGTATCCGCAATAGCTGCCGGTGCGGATATGGCTTCTGTTTCCATGCACAAAAGCGGCGGCAGCCTGACCCAGTCCAGCCTGCTGCTGACCGGCCCCAATGTCCACGCCGGTTATGTCCGGCAGATTATCAATCTGACTCAGACCACCTCCGGCAGCTACCTGCTCATGTCCAGTCTGGATATCAGCCGCCGGAATCTTGCCCTGCGGGGACGTGCTGTGTTCCATCAGGTAGCAGATATGGCGGAATATGCCCGTCAGGAAATCAATGCCGTAGGCGGTTATTATGCCTTTGGCCGAGAACTGATGAATGGAAATTCCATCTTTGATTTTGATACCACCAAGCTCAGTGTACACACACTGGATATCGGACTGGCTGGCATCGAAGTCTATGACATTCTGCGGGATGAGTATGATATTCAAATTGAATTCGGTGACATCGGAAATATTCTGGCCTATCTCTCCATTGGTGACCGCCCGCAGGAGCTGGAACGTCTGGTCAGTGCGCTGGCAGAAATCCGCCGCCGTTACCAGACCGATGGAACCGGCCTGCTGAATCAGGAATACATTGACCCGGAGGTTGTTGCCAGCCCCCAGGAAGCATTTTATGCCGACAAGGTCAGCCTGCCGCTGGAACAAAGTGAAGGACGCGTATGCAGTGAATTTGTCATGTGCTACCCGCCCGGTATTCCGATTCTTGCGCCGGGAGAACGGATTACCGCAGAAATTCTGGAGCATATCCGATATGCCAAGGAAAAAGGCTGTAATATGACCGGCCCGGAAGATCCCGACCTGAAACAGATCAACGTACTGGCTTGAGAGGAGGCAGCAGCATGGAAATGTGGTTCAGTGAATTTCACACGCCGGATGTCAAGCACAGCATCCGGATTAACAAGCATTTATATTCCAGACAAAGTGACTATCAGCGCATTGACATCTTTGAGACACCGGAATTTGGCCGTGTCCTGACATTGGATGGCAATGTGATGCTGACCGAACGGGATGAATTTATCTATGACGAGATGATTACCCATGTCCCCATGGCGGTGCATCCCGGCATTAAGGATATCCTTGTCATCGGTGCCGGTGATGGCGGCGTGCTGCGGGAACTGACCCGCTATGACCGGGTAAATCGCATTGATCTGGTGGAAATGGACCCGCAGGTTGTGGAGGCCTGCCGTACCTATCTGCCCAGCAATGCCTGCCGCATGGATGACCGCCGGGTACATATCTATTTTGAAAATGCCCTGAAATTTATCCGCCGCTGTGAAGCGGAATATGACCTGATTATTGTGGATTCCACCGATCCCTTTGGCCCGTCCGAGGGACTGTTTACCCGTGAATTTTATGGCAACTGCTACAATGCACTGCGGGAGGACGGCATCATGGTCAATCAGCAGGGCAGTCCGTTTTATGCGGAGGATGCCAGCGCCATGCAGCGCAGCCATAAGCGTATCGTGCGTACCTTCCCCATCAGCCGGGTCTATCAGGCGCATATTCCTACCTATGCGGCAGGCTACTGGCTGTTCGGCTTTGCCAGCAAAAAATATCATCCCATCGATGATCTGGACAGTGATGCATGGAATGCCCTGAACTTGTATACCCGTTATTACACCACCAGACTGCATAAAGGCGCCTTCTGGCTGCCTGCCTTTCTGGAGGAAATGCTGCAGGAGGTGGAGGACTGACCGATGCTGAAACCCAATATTGAAACCTTTATCGGCTGTGAATCCGATTACGCCGATGCAGCCATTGTCCTCTATGGCGCGCCGTTTGATTCCACCACCAGCTTTCGTCCGGGTGCCCGGTTCGGTCCCTCTGCCATGCGGCATGAAAGCTTTGGTCTGGAAACCTATAGCCCCTATCAGGACGCTGATCTGACAGACTGCCGGATCTTCGACAGCGGTGATATGGAGCTGTGCTTTGGCAGTGCAGAAGCCGCATTGCGGGATATTGAAACCCGTGCAGCCGAAATTCTGCAGGATGGCAAGCTTCCGCTACTGCTGGGCGGGGAACATCTGGTGACGCTGGGGGCAGTGCGTGCTGCCGTGCAGCAGTATCCTAACCTGCATATCATTCATTTTGACGCGCATGCCGACCTGCGGGATGAATATCTGGGAGCAACACTCAGCCATGCCTGTGTGCTGCGGCGATGCCATGACCTGCTGGGAGATGGACGTATCCATCAGTTCTGCATCCGCAGCGGTGACCGGGAGGAATTCCGGTTTGCACAGGCACACACAGAACTGCATCCCTTCTGCTTTGACGGACTGGAGCAAACCATTTCTTCCCTTCGCGAGAGGGATGTTCCGGTCTATTTTACCATTGATCTGGACTGTCTCGACCCGTCCGCATTCCCGGGTACCGGTACCCCGGAGGCTGGTGGTGTCAGCTTTATCCAGTTGCTGGACGCAATCCGCACCGTATGTACGGCCCGTATCATTGGCGCAGATGTCAATGAACTGGCACCCATGCTGGATTCCAGCGGTGTTTCCACTGCCACGGCCTGCAAGGTATTGCGGGAATTATTGTTAGCATTAGATTCAAAAATCTGAATTTCTGTAACGGAGGATTACTACAATGAGCAAAGTTCTTGTTATCGGCTGCGGCGGTGTTGCATCCGTTGCCATTCACAAATGCTGTCAGGTCAGCGAGGTATTTACGGAATTGTGCATTGCCAGCCGTACCAAATCCAAATGCGATCAGCTGGCTGCGGAGCTGTCCCCCAAAACCGCAACCAAAATCACTACGGCACAGGTTGACGCGGATGATGTACAGCAGGTGATTGACCTCATCCATGCATACAAGCCGGATCTGGTGATGAATATTGCCCTTCCCTATCAGGATCTGACCATTATGGATGCGTGTCTGGCCTGTGGTGTCAACTATATGGATACTGCCAACTATGAGCCGGAGGACACAGACGATCCGGAATGGCGTGCGATCTATGAAAAACGCTGTAAGGAAGCCGGTTTCTCTGCGTATTTCGATTACAGCTGGCAGTGGGCCTATCGCAAGAAATTTGAGGATGCCGGTCTGACTGCCCTGCTGGGCTGTGGTTTTGACCCGGGTGTGACACAGGCCTATTGCGCTTATGCGAAAAAGCATGAATTTGATACGATTGATACCATTGACATTCTGGATTGCAATGGCGGTGACCACGGTTATGCCTTTGCTACCAACTTCAATCCGGAGGTCAATCTGCGGGAGGTTTCCGCGCCGGGCAGCTATTGGGAAAATGGTCACTGGGTCGAAATTGCTCCCATGAGCATCAAGCGGGAATATGCCTTCGATCAGGTAGGCCAGAAGGACATGTACCTGCTGCATCATGAGGAAATTGAAAGTCTGGCATTGAATATCCCGGAAGTAAAGCGCATCCGTTTCTTTATGACCTTTGGCCAGAGCTATCTGGATCATATGCGTTGTCTGGAAAATGTCGGCATGCTGTCTACCACACCGGTTTCTTTTGAAGGCCAGGAAATCGTCCCCATCAAGTTTCTGAAGGCACTGCTGCCTGATCCTGCCAGCCTTGGCCCACGTACCAAGGGTAAAACCAATATCGGCTGTATTTTTACCGGTAAAAAGGATGGCAAGGAGAAAACCTATTACATTTACAATATCTGTGACCATCAGGAATGCTATCGTGAGGTTGGCAGTCAGGCGATCAGCTATACCACCGGTGTTCCTGCCATGTGTGGTGCACTGATGCTGCTGACCGGACAGTGGAACAAAGCCGGCGTGTATACCGTGGAAGAATTTGATCCCGATCCGTTCCTGAATGCACTGGATCAGTATGGCCTGCCCAGAAAGGAAAGCTGGACGCCGGTTCTGGTGGACTGATGGAAGCATTGCAAATGACAGACACCCGCCCGCCTTTCGCGGGTCTGAACGGACAGCTGCCGGAAATTCTGTTTGGTACGCTGCCCACACCCTGTTATATTCTGGATGAAGCGGCTCTGCGCTGCAATGGTGAAATGCTGGCAGGGATCGCCGCGCGTACAGGCTGTAAAATCCTGCTGGCACAGAAGGCATTTTCCAATTACAATTTATACCCGGTTCTGGCTCCCTATCTGGCTGGTACAGAAGCAAGCGGGCTGTATGAAGCCCGTCTGGGTGCGGAGAAAATGCCGGGAAAAGAGGTTCATGTATTCTGTGCTGCCTATTCTGACACGGAGTTTTCTGAATTGCTGCATTATGCGAAGCATATCGTGTTCAATTCTCCCGGACAGCTGGCAAAATTCGGTCCTGTTGCCCGTGAAGCAGGTAAAAGCATCGGGCTGCGCATCAATCCGGAATGCTCCACACAGGAAGGGCATGCCATTTATGACCCCTGTGCTCCCGGCAGCCGTCTGGGTACCACTCGCACACAATGGGATGCCAATATGACACCGGAGTTGATCGCCCTGCTGGATGGCCTGCATTTCCATACGTTATGCGAACAGGATGCGGATGCCCTGGAAGTCACGCTGCATGCGTTGGGAGAACGCTTTGGTGATATTTTGCCCCGGATGAAATGGCTGAATTTTGGTGGCGGACATCATATTACCCGTCCGGGATATGACATTCCCCGGCTGGAACGCTGTATCCGTTTGGCACAGCAGGCCTGGGACGTACAGGTCTATCTGGAGCCGGGAGAAGCTTGTGCATTAAATGCAGGCTATCTCGCTACCCGTGTATTGGATATCCTGCAAAACGGTGACACGCACATTGCCATTCTGGATGCCAGTGCCGCCTGCCATATGCCGGATGTACTGGAAATGCCATACCAGCCGCCATTATACGGTGCGGAAACAACCGGTTCGTCCCATTGCTTCCGTCTGGGCGGCCCTACCTGTCTGGCTGGTGACGTAATTGGTGATTACAGCTTTCCTGCTTCGCTAAAGGAAAATGACCTGCTGCTGTTCGGCGATATGGCAATCTATACTATCTGTAAAAACAATACCTTTAACGGCATGCCACTGCCATCTATCTTTGTCCTGCGTGAGGATGGACAGCTGGATTGCCTGCGGACATTTGGATACGAAGATTTCAAATCCCGTCTGGGGCAATAAAGTCATCTCCTGACAATCCATATATAATAAGCCGGAATGTGTCCCTGAAGCGAAAACACATTCCGGCTTTCCTCATTCATTGAAGCAGCACTCACTTTCCAGCGAACCATTTACTCCCGTAAAATCTTGTCCATGGCTTTCCCTTTAGCCAACTCATCTACCAGCTTGTCCAGATAGCGTATTTCCTGCATCAGCGGGTCTTCGATTGCTTCCACTTTGACGCCACAGACGGAGCCTTTGATTTTCCGCCTGTTTTCATTGGGCTGAGGTGCCTGTTGAAAAAATTCTCCATAGGAAATTGGTTCCTGCAAAAAGCGTTCCACATCCGCCGGGGTATAGCCGGTCAGCCAGCAGGTGACCGTATCCACTTCTTCCCGTGTCCGTCCCTTCCGCTCCGCTTTGGCAATCAGCAGTGGATATACCATGGAAAAGGCCATGCCAAATATTTTATCGTTGTTCATACCTGTTTCTCCGTTTCTTGTTTGTTCTGCAACTGTGTATAAATATCAAATTCTTTTTCTGTTTCAATTTTAACATTTTACTGTACATGATTCAATTGCATTGGCAGTTTTATTAATATGCTATCCTCTATTATGTACTCGTCAGATGTGCGCATATGATATCCGCCATGTCCTGCATCTAACACAAGTGTGCTTTGGTAGGTATATGGCGCAAATGCGCTGTGAACCCGAAAAACACCCCGGTATGGTACGATCACAGCAAGGACAGCGATGGCCAGTATCAGTAAAAACAGCATGGATTTTTGTGCCAACACGCGTTCACGCAAGATTCTCCGCTCCCTTTCCCAAAAGATTATGATGGACTTTATTTATGCATGTGCTATAATAAATATATCTGTTATGATGGTTTCTATGAAAGGAGGTTGATTCGATGCGCCGCAGACAACAAGTATTTTATCGCATAAATCGTATTTTTTTGTTGTTATATGCGCCTCTCAGTATCGCTCTATCTATATATTATCTCTTTACAGGAAGTCTCCTGCACAGCATACTGGCTTTATTTACATTGGTCTGGATATTTCTTCCCCATCTGATCCATCAGCTGACACATTTGCGTCCCGGCCAGCTGTTGCTTTT
>SFJM01000071.1 GCA_004555915.1 Clostridiales bacterium
CACAAGCGACAGCTTGAACATCACATGGAAAATCTGACTGGCGGCACCCCTCCCGTCAGATACCTACCCTGTGTAGTCCCTTGTAAACTGTACTTTCCTGTGGGCAAAATCTCAGCACGCAGAGAAGAAAAGACAGCGTACCGTTTACGCTTACGCCGTTCCGCCGCGAAGCGCTGGCCGATTGCATCGCCATTTTGCAATACGCAGGTGGGCTGGTTGATATGCCGCACCATTTGCGGCACAGGCTGAGAGAAGCAGAAAGTTTCTTCCGCCTTTTTCTCTTGGATGTTCCAACGCGCATCCTCTACATCGATTACGATGCCGATGGCAAGCCTACATTCTGTGCAGCCAGCAGCCGCGTACCGCAGCTGCTCCGCAGTGCGCTGTGGAACACACGCGAACCCGCGATTTTGACCTCCGGCACCTTGGCAGCGGCTGGTGATTTCGGCCACACCGAACAGCTTTTGGGACTGACGACCTATCGTCCCTTACGCCACTTCCGCGCGGATTCTCCGTTTGATTACAAGAAAAAATGTCTGTTATACTTTCCGCCGCGTACAATGGCGCGGGCAGACAGCCGCCGAATGGCAAAAGAAATCGTCCGGCTGGTCGATGCCTGCCACGGTCATGCGCTGGTGCTGTTCACAGCTTACCGTCAGATGGCGGAAGTGCGCGCACTGACGGACGGCCAGTGGTCATACCCGACCTATCAGTCATGGCGCAACGGTGGCAAAATCATTCAACAGTTTAAGCAATCTGGCAACGGTGTACTGTTTGCCGCAGGCTCCTGTTGGGAGGGCATCGACTTTCCCGGTGATATGGTGTCCCTGCTGATCATCGCCAAGCTGCCGTTTCCGATACCAGACCCAGTCAGCGACTATGAGCGCCGACAGTACCCAAACTTGGGGGCGCACATCCGGAAAGAAATTATCCCCGAAATGCAGAAAAAACTGCGACAGGGCTTTGGCCGGGCCATCCGCACGGAGCAGGATTCCTGTGTGGTAGCAATTCTGGATGAGCGCGCAGGCATCGGCGGCAAATACCATGATGCCGCACTGGCCGCTCTGCCAGCCTGTCCGACCACCGAAAAAATCGAAGATGTTCAGCAATTCATCCGGGAGCAGAAGCGCCCGGATTACTTTTGTAAAGAGGGATTACGATGAACTATAGACAAGACCACCCCGCGTGGATCTACGTGCGGTGTGCCAACTGCAACCCACAAATGGCCTTTGATCGGCTGTATGATCTTATCGATGAAGCAGCCGGGCATGGCTTTCTCGTGCGCGGCACATCTTTTGATCATTGCGGTGGCAACACGCTGAAGGACCGTAACGGCCTGCGCGCCATGCTGGATGCGGTAGAGAACAACCTGGTCGAAGCCGTGATTGTGCGCGACCTGGAGCAGATCAGCCGCAACAGCTATTTGCTGGTGGGGGTTATCGAGATTTTCCGCAGGCGGAATGCGTACCTTATCACTACCGAGTGTGAACTGAACACGGAACTCATCAACTGCGGGTTGGAACGCTTCGCAGGAGATCGCTTCACGCGGGCATCCTTTGGCAAGCCCCGCTTTGATGTGCGCCTCCCGCTGATGGACCAATTTTGAGAGGTGCGGCTATGGAAGAATACAAAGTCTGGGCGTATGCCCGCAGCGCTGTGCCGAATTTGACCGCATTAGAAAACCAGCTGGAAGAAGTCATGCGCGAAGCCGACAAGCGCGGCTACATCCTGGTAAATACAAGCATGGAACTGAAACGCGGCACCGCATTTTGGCGACCGGCACTGTTTGCTATGCTCAAAGCCGTGCGGCAGGGCCGCGTCAACGCCGTCATGGTGCAAAGCCTTGACCGGCTGAGTCACGATACCGCAACGCTGTACCGCATCCTGCGCTTTTTGCAAAATCACGGTGCAGCGCTTATTACCACCAAGACAAGCCTAAAATATGAACTTTATCTGACCGGGCTGGAAAACAGGCTGCTGGCCCATACCAAACACACCCGAAAAAAGCTGCCGTGGGAGGGATCGATCCATGCTAATTGATTCACTTCCCATAAAGCTGGAACAGGAATTGAAGTATGAACTTGCTTATACAGCGCTCTCATCCGCCGCTACAACGGGAAAGCTGCCGCGGGGCATCTGCCAACGTGCCAATGTTGGTTATGCCCGAAAATGCAACGTTTTGTGCCGAGATGTTTAGTGGTTCTTGTGGATAGCTATTTGGCCGCCTTTCGGGTATGTTGTATGTGACAAAAAGAGTGTCACAGCGACAAACTCGGAGGAAAAACCATGCCACAAGTCCAAGTTATTCAGCCAATACAGCAACAGCCAAAGCGCCTGCGCGTGGCGGCCTATGCCCGCGTCAGCAGTGATTCTGCTGACCAGCTCAACTCGCTATCCGTTCAGGTGGATTACTACACCCACTTGATACAGGAAAACCCGCAATGGGAGTTTGCAGGAATCTACACGGACGAGGGCATTACCGGTACCAGCATCAAGCACCGTGAGCAGTTCAACCGCCTGATGGATGACTGCCGTGCTGGATTGATCGACCGTGTCCTGGTCAAATCGGCATCCCGCTTTGCCCGCAACACAGCAGATGCGTTGACGGCGGTTCGCGAGCTGAAAAGCCTTGGCGTTACGGTAGCCTTTGAAAAAGAGGGCTTCGACACCGAAACGGCCAACGGCGAAATGCTGCTGAGTATGATTTGCGCTGTGGCACAGGAAGAATCACTGTCTATATCGCAGAATATGAAATGGGGCATCCATAAGCGGATGCAGAATGGGACCTATGTAAATGCATCTACGCCGTTTGGGTACCGCCAGGAAAATCACAAACTGGTTCCTTATGAGTCAGAAGCTGTCACTGTCCGCTTTATCTATGAGCAATATCTGGCAGGCAAAAGCATTGTCGCCATTACACGGCAGCTTAATGAACAGTTCCCTCAAAAGAGTGTTTCATGGAATGCCCCTGCGGTACAGAGTATCCTTACCAAAATTAGAATAGCGGATTTGCTACAAACCCATATCCCCAGAACGCTCGAAAGCCCTTGAAATCAGCGCATTTGCTGGTCTCAAGGGCTTTTTTCTTTTTCTGCGTTTGCCTCCTGGGCGAGGAACTGCCAGCGCAGTAGCTCTCTCGAATCGGAAACCTCCTAAACGATAGGGAGAACATCTTAACGATAGGAAATGCCCACAGTAACAAAGCTCAAAGGCGCTTTGCCGCAGGTTCCGGCGAAGAAAAAGGTGGCAGCCTACGCCCGTGTTTCCAGGGATACCGAGCAGCTGATGCACTCGCTTTCCGCGCAGGTCAGCTACTACAGCAACCTGATCCAGAAGACCCCGGAATGGGACTACGCTGGCGTTTACGTCGATGCCGGCATCACAGGGACAAGCACCAAGGTCAGACCTGAGTTTCAGCGGATGCTGGAGGACTGCGAGGCAGGCAAAATCGACATTGTGCTCACCAAGAGCATCAGCCGCTTTGCCCGCAACACCGTAGACCTTCTGGAGACCGTCAGGCACTTAAGGGAAATCGGTGTGGAGGTTCGCTTCGAGCGTGAAAAGATCAATTCCTTCAGCGGTGACGGCGAAGTCATGCTTTCCATTCTCGCCAGCTTTGCCGAAGAAGAAAGCGTCAGTCTTGCGAAGAACATCAAATGGACGATTCAGAAGAAGTACGAAAACGGTAACGTCCACACCCATCAGAAAATGTATGGGTACCGCTGGGAAGGTGACGAGATGGTCATCGTCCCGGAAGAAGCGGAAATCGTGCGCTGGATGTTCCAGTCCTACATCAATGGCATGTCTACAAGGGCGATCACCAAAGAACTGAACAGCAGAGGCGTCAAGCCTGTTCACGCGGAGACCTTTCCGGAGGCAACAGTGGTCAGGATGCTCCAAAACGAACAGTACACCGGCTGCCTGATTCTCCACCAGTCCTACAACTACAGACCGAAGAAGCAGAAGCTCAATTACGGCGAGCTGCCGATGTACCGGGTGGATGAACATCATCCCGCCATCATCAGCGCAGAGACCTTTGCGGCTGCACAGGCGAAAAAAGCAGAACGCGGTGAAGCTGCCAGGCGAGACCCGCAGTTCCAGAGCCTTTTCTCCGGGATGGTCTGGTGCGGGAAATGCGGCAGCAAATGTTCCTGGCATCGGTCACCAACAAGCCGGAAAAACGGTGATTTCAAGTTTGTGATCTGGACGTGCAGCAACCGGAACAATCAGCGCGGGTGCGATTGCAGGAACATCCATGATTCGGTGATGACTGAGGCGGCTGAAGACATCCTCGGCGCTGAAAACCTTGAGGAGAATCTTAAGCGCAAGGTGGCAGCAATCCGAATGTACGACGACAGGCTGGTTTTTGAAATGAGAACAGGGAGAAAAGAAGTATGGCACAGAAAGTAAGGGTGATCCCGCCCACAATCAACAGAACGACTGCGGTGCCTGTTGGCAAGGTCGCAAAGCGGAAGGTGGCAGCCTACGCACGAGTTTCCACCGATCAGGAGGAACAGCTCACCAGCTACGAGGCGCAGGTCAGCTACTACACCGATTTCATCCAGGCAAATGATGACTGGAAATTCGTAAAGGTGTACACCGATGAAGGTGTAACGGGTACCTCCACCAAGCACCGTGAAGGCTTTCAGGAAATGATTGAGGACGCTCTTGCCGGGAAAATCGACTTGATTGTCACCAAGAGCGTCAGCCGGTTCGCGCGGAACACGGTGGACAGCCTCACGAACATCCGCCTGCTTAAGGAGCACGGCACGGAGGTCTATTTTGAAAAAGAGTCCATCTGGTCTTTCGATTCCAAAGGCGAGCTTTTATTGACAATCATGAGCAGCCTCGCCCAGGAAGAGAGCCGGAGCATTTCAGAAAACGTCCGCTGGGGACAGAGAAAGAAATTCTCAGACGGACGGTACAGCCTGAACTACCGCCACTTCCTCGGCTACGACAAAGGCGAGGACGGCAAGCTGGTGATCAACCCGGAACAGGCAGAAATTGTCCGCCAGATTTTCGGAATGTACCTGGAAGGAGCTTCACCCTACCAGATAGCGAAACGGCTGACGGAAAAGGGCATCCCGTCCCCGGCTGGGAAACCACAGTGGAACGACCTGACAATCCGGCGGGTTTTGTCGAATGAAACCTACATGGGCGATAAGCTCCTGCAGAAGACCTACTCCCTGGATTTCCTCCACAAGGACCGACTGAAGAACAACGGTGAAGTTCAGCAGTACTATGTGGAAGGCGATCACGAGGCCATCATCCCACCGCGCACCTTCAAGCGAGTGCAGCATGAGATTGAACGGCGGAAGTCCTGCCACGCCACCGGCGGCACGATTTTCTCCGGAAAAATCGTCTGCGGTCAGTGCGGTCAGATTTACGGTCCCAAGGTTTGGCATCCTAAGGACAAGTACCGCCGGGTCATCTGGCAGTGCAACGACAAGTACCGGAAGAACGGCACGCCGAGATGCAAAACGCCGCACCTCACGGAGGAGCAGGTCAAAGAGACATTTCTGAAGGTCTGCGCCAGGATTTACTCCGAAAAAGACGAGATCATCGACAACCTGCGCATGCTCCTTTCGGCGGTGGAAGACACAGCCGCCATGCAGGCAGAAGCCGACAGGCTGAGCGGTGAGCTGGATGTCATTTCAGAAATGCTCCAGAGGGAAATCGACCAGAATGCCCGCGTGGCACAGGATCAGGATGCGTACACACAGCGGTTCACAGAGTTGAGCGCAAGGTTCGCAGAAGTCCAGGCCGCAAAGGACAAGACAGATGCCGCCATTGCCGAGAAAGAAAGCAAAGGGCTACAAATTCGCACCTTCATTGAAGCCATCGAGGAACTGCCCGCCGACCTGACGGAGTTCCGCAGTGACCTTTGGGCTGACTTGGTTGAAACGGCCACAGTGCAGCAGGACAACACAATCCGCTACCGGCTGTACTCTGGGCAGGAAATCACGGTGCGGATTGGATAAGAACAGACCGGCTCCGGGGGAGAAATCCTCGGAGTTTTTTTCGTTTTGTCATGGATTATTCACAGGTTTTATGTATAATAGCCCTGTTGCTCCTGTCGGAGCGGCAAATCGGAATTTTACGGTCAGTAAGGAATGCGTAAAGTTATATGATTGTATTATAAGCGATTTGTTAAATTTTTATAACCACTTGTATTTGCCTGCGAT
>SFJM01000072.1 GCA_004555915.1 Clostridiales bacterium
GTACACCCGTTCCCATTCCGAACACGGTAGTTAAGCTCATTTACGCTGACAATACTTGGCTGGTGACGGCCCGGGAAGATAGGACGATGCCTACACAAACAGAAAGACAGATCCTTTCGGGTCTGTCTTTTTTCTTATACAGAAAAATTTCATGCTTTAAACAACAAAAGTATCCGCCGGCATTGACTTTGTATTTTTCCCTTGCTACAATAAATGCAGCATCAAAAAATAAAAGGAAACGATACAATGAAACAGAAAACCATTGCCGTCATCGGTCTCGGACTGATTGGCGGTTCTTTCGCAAAAGCATTCAAGCAATATACCAACCATACCATTATTGGCTTCAACCGTACCCAAAGCACCGCGGAAAAAGCACTGGCAGAGGGCGCCATCGACAAAATCGGTACCCGGGAAAACCTGAAGGAGGCAGATATTGTCCTGCTGTCCATGTATCCAAAGGTGTCCTGTGATTTCATTGAGGAACATCTGGATGACTTGAAACCGGGCTGTATCATTACCGATGACTGCGGCATCAAAACCTATATGGCAGAGCGTCTGGTCCCTCTGTGCCGGGAGCATGGCCTGTATTATGTGGGCGGGCATCCCATGGCCGGACGGGAGGTTTCCGGCTTTAAGGCATCCACACCGGATCTGTATAAAGGCGCCAGCATGCTGCTGGTACCCACCGAAGCTACCACACCGGAAGCGTTGCAGACCGTCAAGCATCTGTTTTCCCAGATTGGCTTCAGCCAGCTGGTGGTTACCACCGCGGAGCATCATGACCGTATGATTGCCTATACCTCCCAGCTGTGCCATATTATTTCCAGTGCATACATCAAAAGCCCCTCCGAACTGGAGCATAAGGGCTATTCCGGCGGCAGCTATCGGGATCTGACCCGTGTGGCATATCTGAATGAAACCATGTGGACTGAGCTGTTTTTGGAAAATAAACAGGCACTTGTGCCTGAAATTGATGAGGTTATCAAGCATCTGCAGGAATATCGGGATGTGATTGCCGCAGGTGATGAGGAAACCCTGTTCCAGCTGCTGCAGGATGGCAGAAAAAGAAAGGAACAATTTGGTTAATAGAAAGGAACAATTCGGTACATACGGTTGAGAAGCCCAGAGTTCCGTGTTATACTGTATACAGCAAAAATAAGCGGAATTTTGACAGGAAAAAATCTTCCTGTCCATACTTCGCAGATGTATCAGGAGGAATCAGGGGTGTTTCGTAAAAAGAACCATATGGCAGTGTGGTCGCTTTGCCTGAGTGTGGTACTGCTTTGGGGCCTGGCAGGCTGCAGCTTTTCTCAAAAAGACCAGATGGAACCGGGTTCTGCCGTACAGACAGATACCGGCTCGGCAGATCCAACCACAGAAGCCATCCAACCAGAACCAGAGCCGGAACCGGAATTACCTGCAAGCCAGCAGGAAAATGACCAGCATGCTGCTGTCATGGATGATCCGGATGCACCTGCTTATGCAAAGGCATATCCGGGCATGTATTCGGATGCGGTCCGTGAACCGAATGTCCTGCATGAGGAGAAGGTATGCTATCTGACCTTTGATGATGGCCCGTCTTCCACCAATACACCGGGTATTCTGGATGTGTTAAAGCAGGAAAATGTCAAGGCGACCTTCTTTGTGGTCACCAGTCAGATCAATGAGGAGACCCAGCCGATTTTACAGCGTATTGTGGATGAAGGCCATACCCTGTGTATCCATGCCAACCAGCATGAATATGGCAGGCTGTATGCATCTACGGAAGCCTATCTGGCGGATTTTGCGGAAGCATATGATAAAATTTATGCGCTGACCGGGTATCGGGTACAGGGCTTCCGGTTCCCCGGCGGCAGCAATGGACAGGTAAACAGCAGCGGCTGTTATCGTGAGATCGTTGCTGAAATGACACGCCGCGGCTTTGAATATTATGACTGGAATGCCTATGACCATGATGCGGAAGGCGGTAATTACAGCGTGGAACAGATGGTACAGCTTGCGGTGCATGAGGTGAGCATTTCCTCCCGCAATGATACCATCATGCTGCTGCATGATACCTATGGCAAGGAAAAAACCGTACAGGCATTGCCATCCATTATCCGCCAGCTGAAGGCAGCTGGAATCCAGCTCCTGCCCATTGACAATACCACCCGTCCGGTGCATTTTTATGTGAATGAGTCAACCCCACCGGAATATGTGGAACCGGAGCCAGAGCCTGAACCGGACACACAGGATGAAACAGAGGAAACGGCAGAAGGTTCTGCCGCAGAATAACAGAAGGAAAACAGGATCACCTGCAGGTTATGATACCATGGGTGACCCTGTTTTTTTGTGTGCTGATACAGCACGCCTGTATAGGATATGATTCGTCCGGCTGCCTGTCTCTGTATTGTACCGGAGAGAAATGCCGGTGGAAAAGAGAGAATCGGAGAATATAGGGGGTTATATAGGAAGTATATTGAAATTTTTATGGAGAAATAAGCAGGGGGATGCATTTCAGGCTGACAGGCAGGCCGGACGGAATCAGGCAAAAAAAGGAAAACCGTCAATCGTCCTCAAGGAAATCATCCATGGGATCAACCGGTTCAAAGGAATACCCCAATGCAAGGCGCAGACGGTATTTGGCAGCGGAAATGGTACGGGATACAGCGGAACGGGACAGGCCAAATTCACTTGCAATATCTTTTTGCGGCATGCCCTCGAGCAAGTTCAGTACGCAGACCTGATACTGTGCGCTTGTCAGCGTTTCTGCCATGCATGACAAGAGCCGGCGTCGCAGCTCCATATCCGTGCCGGCTGAATTTTTTTCTTGGCCGGCCTCGCTGGGGTTTGGGTGGGACATAGACAGGTACCTCCTTGGGTTTATCATAGTAATGCTCCAGTTCAAAGGCAATTTGCCTGCTTTCACAGACCATCACATGCAGGGTATTGATGCGTCGGCGCAGCTTGCGGCGGACTTCCAGGGAAATGGTACGGGAGGCCTGGGATTCCAGCTGCTGGATACGGGCTTCCATTTGCAGGGCATTTTGCAGATATTCCTCGGAAAGTTCTTTTAAAGAACACATGTGCATCACCTCAGATGTAGAAACTGACAATTTCGGCATGTCGAAAATTGGATAAAGTTCGATACAGCGTGAATTGTGTCAAAATGACGCGATAAATCGTCAAATTCGCCTTCTTTAACTAGAATAATAGTATACAAAAGAAAGAAATTCAACATTGAACCAGTGAGAAATACATGATATAATGTCGGAAAAAATCTGCTGAAAAGATAAATTTTTTGCGGATATGGGGAGAAACTGGGGAGAAAGAAAAAAATCCCCCGATGGCATCATGCACATCGGAGGATTCCCATATGGTTCAAATGCAGTTGTTATCTGTTATTTGACATAGCAGATATCATCATCCGGCTTTTCGGCAGGTTCCAGAGAGGAAACATATAATACCGGGCCTTTTCCCTGATATTCCGGGAAGAATTCATGACGGACTTCCGCGGTCAGCCAGTACCAGTCACGATCCACCAGCTTTGCTGCGGATGCATGCTTGCATACCACGGCACAGAAGGCAATATCCTCGGCACAGCAGGTCATGACAAAGCGTCCGGCAGCAAAGTTGTTTTTGCCCATGCCATTGGGACGGTATACCTGGCACAGGAACCGGACGGTATGTCCGGCATATTTTTCCGGATGCTCCATGGCATCAAAATACCACATGGCATAATCCGCCTCGGATACTTCTACAATATCTGCGCTCAAATCCAGATTGGCTTCCAGAGATTCCTGATATACCTCACTTCTGCCATCCGGATAATCCACAAAAATATCTGCCCGGCGGTTAATCATACGGACACGGCGTTTCTGAATCAAATCCTTGGTGGTATCATCTGCCCGGTTAAATACGATCATATCGGTCATCTGCAGCATGGGGAACATAAAGCCGCCCATGTTCTGGAAATAATTATCAAAGGTACGTGCATCCACGGTGGTGACGGTCTGATATACCATCCAGTTTTTCGGGAAAGCATTCTGGGGAATATCTGACAGCTTCCACATACCATTCCATTCCACGATGACACGTTCCGGCTTATATTTACGGTTGCATTCATGCAGCAGGATACGGTTAAAATCCTCCAGCTCTTCCACGGCAACCACAACGCAATTGGTATCCATCAGCAGGGAATAATCAAATTCCGCTTCACCCTGTTCACACAGGAGAATCAGGGTACGTTCTCCTTCACAGAAATTGGGGTCACGCAGGATGGATTCAATAAAGGTTGTCTTGCCGCTTTCCAGAAAGCCGGTAAAGAAATATACAGGAATTTCCACAGCGGAGCCTCCTTAACGGAACAGTTCAGCCAGGGCATCTTCCTGAATACCGGAACCGATCACACACAGACGGCCGGTATAATCCGCAGCACCATGACGCAGCTCGATTTCTTCCGGAACCATGTCAAAATGCAGCCAGGAGCCATCCTGTGCCGGTACAATGCCCTTGGCACGCAGTACCATACCATACAGCTCGGTATCCGACAGCTGTTCCAGGCGGGCACGCAGGTCTTCTTCGGTAAATTTATGTGCGGTTTCCATGCCCCAGCTGGTGAATACTTCATCCGCATCGTGGTGATGGTGTCCGCAGGAGCAAACGCCATTTTCATCATAATGATGCTCGTGATGATGCTCATGCTCGTGGTCATGGTGATGGCCGCAGCAATGCTCGTCGTGCTCGTGTTCATGCTCGTGGTCATGGTGGCAGCAGTGCCCGTCGTGCTCATGCTCGTGGTCATGGTGATGGCCGCAGCAATGCTCGTCGTGCTCGTGGTCATGGTCGTGACCACAGCAGCAATGACCGTCATGGTCATGATGATGGTGGTGATGATGCTCCTCATGCTCATACAGCTCGGCAGCATCCAGCAGGGCCTGATGGCCGTCCGCACACATAACCTCATAAATCTGCTCGCCGGTCAGCTCATCCCACGGGGTAGTAATGACACGGGTATGCTCGTCACAGTGTTCACGTACCAGCTGGATGGCTTCATCCAGACGCTTTTCGCTGAGGTTCTGGGTACGGCTGAGGACGATAGTACCAGCGCTTTCCAGCTGGTTGTTATAGAACTCACCAAAGTTCTTGATATACATGCGGCACTTGGAGGCATCGCAAACGGTGGTCAGGCAGCCCATTTCCACTTCGCCTTCCCGCAGGACGGGCTGGACCGCAGCGGCAACATCAGACAGCTTGCCCACGCCGGAGGGCTCAATGATAATGCGGTCGGGTGCATACTGGCTGAGCACATCGCCCAGTGCCTTGCCGAAGTCACCGACGAGGGTGCAGCAGATACAGCCGGAATTCATTTCTGTGATTTCAATGCCGGCATCCTTGAGGAAGCCGCCGTCAATACCGATCTCACCAAATTCATTTTCAATGAGGACGACCTTTTTGCCCTTCAGCGGGCCTTCCAGCAGCTTACGGATAAGGGTGGTTTTACCTGCACCCAGAAAGCCGGAAATAATGTCGATTTTCGTCATATAAACACCTTCTAAAGAAATTAAATTGACCAATTGATTGTAAAATGCTTCAACGCTAATAGTACACCAAAACAGGAGATTTTGCAAGGGAGGAGTTGTAAAATGAGCGTGAACAAAGGGAAGGGGGGAAGTTTGCTGTATCAACCGTATCTCTGTGCAGAACCGGAAGTTGACCTGCAACTCCCTCCGTCATTTGCTGACGCAAATGCCACCTCCCTCCTCTGAGGGAGGCTTTTTTCCGCAACCGTTTCCTTGCTATCTCAGCCGGGAAAATGGGCGTTATGATCCAAAGGCTCCCTCAGAGGAGGGAGCTGTCAGCGAAGCTGACTGAGGGAGTTATATCTATCCTGCTGGCTCATACAGAGGTTACGGTTGA
>SFJM01000007.1 GCA_004555915.1 Clostridiales bacterium
GCTTGACCAACGGGCCAGAATGGTAGCGGTGATGGGACTTGAACCTATGACCTTCCGGGTATGAACCGGACGCTCTAGCCAACTAAGCTACACCGCCATTTTGATCCTCTGTCAGACTGTCGCCTTGCCAGATGACGATGATTATTATATCTCGTAATCCGCCAATTGTCAACTGTTTTTTTCAAAAAAATCAAAAAACTTTTTTTCAGAAGCCCATGCTCCGGGCGGCAAGCGGCGGAACAATATATCGGTCTATCAAATCCTCAATGCGGCGCCGTCCATCTACCTCATCCCACAGCGCTTCATATCCCATCCGGTACAGCTCTCCATGGGTCATGCAGGCTTCCTGTCCGTTTTCATCTGTATATACCACGGACTCTGCCAGCGTAGTGCCCAATGTCTCATTCAGCCTGTCCAGCTCCGCCTGCTCCGCAGGTATATCCGTATCCGCCGCACGCAATGCGGGATCCGCCAGCTGTAAATCCTGCATGCGCTGGATATAGGCAAACTGCTCCGGATACCGGCTGTCCAGAAAGTCCTCATACAAGGCTTCATTCCATGTATGGGTTTCCTTCAGCTGCTCTGCTGTCAGCATGAAATAGGTATCTCCCACACGCTGTCCCTGATCCGGTACCGGATCATCATAAGTGCAGTCAATAAACCAGGTTTCCCCATACAGTCGAACCGCATTCCATGCATGGGTCATGTCGTCATCTTCCACATAATATACGTCAAGACCCGCACCGTCACACATGGCACAGAATGCCCGCGCATAACCGCCGCATACCGCCACGCCATCCTCAATGGCACCGGCTGCCATCTGGGCACGATCCTCACCGGTTTGCTCATAGACACAGCCGCGGATCAGGGCATGGTGAATGGCCTTGAGTTTTCCCTCGATGGAGATTTCTTCCGCAGCTGCTTCCGCGCCGGCTTTCCGTGCCGCTTCAATGCCTTTTTGCTGCATCTCTTCCTGGGGTATTTCATAGGTCAGCTGCAGACTGCCATTCTGGAACGATGCAGTAGATAAGGTGGCATAATAGGGCTGCTGTGCCTGCAGCAGATGATAAACCTGCTTTTCATCAATGTCCTGATGGTAAAACAGCAGGGTGTCCCGGCCTTCTGCATAGGCATCCAGCAGTTCTGCGGCCGCCTCCACATTGGTCTGTGCCAGTGAAACCTCCTCCTGTTTGGGTGCCTTCCAGCGGAATACCAGTACAAGGGCGGCAACAGCCAGCAGAACCAGTATCCATTTTATCCCTTTCCGCATGGCTGCGCCTCCTTTCCCGTGTACCTGTTTGAAACAGCGGTTATGCCTGATGCAGGGTCATGGCAACCCAGTCGCCCGACTGATCCCGGCGATCCAGTACAAAGCCTGCATCCAGCAGGGACTGCTGCACCTCATCCGCCCGGGGTGCAATGATGCCGGATACAATCAAGATACCCTCCGGCTTGAGCTTGTCCTTCAGGATATGCCGCATGCCCATGATGACATCCGCTACAATATTTGCAACAATGATATCATAGCTGCCGCCAATGGCTTCGGACAGTGCCGCATCACCAATGACATCCCCTACATAGGTACGCAGGTCAAAGCCGTTTTTCTGTGCGTTTTCCGCTGCAATCCGGGTGGCATTGGGGTCAATATCCACGGCTGCCACATCGTTTGCTCCCAGCATATGTGCTGCCACGGACAGAATGCCGCTGCCGCAGCCCATATCCAGCAGCCGGTCACCCGGCTTTACCAGCCGTTCCAGCTCACAGATGCAAAGCTGGGTGGTATTATGGGTACCGGTACCGAAGCTGGAGGACGGGTCAATTTCCAGAATCCGTCGACCTTCCTCCTGCTCACAGGTTTCCCAGGAGGGCTTAATCAGGAAGGTTTCACCCACACGGAACGGCTTAAAATACTGCTTCCAGTTGTTTTCCCAGTCCTCCTGCCGGATGGAGGCCAGCTCTGCCACACAGCGTCCAAAGCTGTGCTCCGCATCCCGTGCCCGCAGCTCTGCCAGTCCCGCATTCACCTGTGCCAGCATTTCCGCCCCCGACGGGCTGTCCTCAATATAGATTTTTACATTGGTTTCCGCGTCCTTTTTCTGCTTTGCCAGATCCTCATCCACATAATCCCAGTATATCTCGGTATCCTGTAAAAAATCCGCAAAGTCCTGTGCATCCTCAATGACAAAGCCGTCGATGCCCAGATCCATCAGCATACCGGTGACGGCATCAATACCTGCCGTGGATGTCCAGATGGTTACCTCAGTCCAGTTATTCACAATATATCCTCCTTTGCTGTGAAAAAAACGCAGACAAGGTATTTTCTTCCCCGCCTGCGTTTGTGCATCCACAGATTACAATGCCACCAGTCCGTAATGCTGGCGGAAGTAATCAAAAATATCCTCGTCCAGTTCCCATGTTCCATCATACAGGGCAATGCCGTCAAATACACGCAAAGCCTGTTCCAAAAGCTCCGGATTTTCCGCCTCCAGACATACCGGACGCTCCAGCATATACTGGTTTTCCGCCAGCAGCTGGACATCATATGGCGTGCTGATTTCCAGCTTCCATGCGCCGGACCACTGGTCCTCCAGTTCCAGCAGCTTTTCGCCAAAATGGTCCTCCATGTCAATCGGATCGGAAATATCAATGGTTGCATCCACAAAATGGGTATGCGGCCCCACCGGTGCCAGAATATAGTCTTCATCTGCCTCCGGTTCATTCCGGCTGCTGCTTTCCGGTGCACGCTGCAGGATTTTGTCCACCGTCTGCAGGTCACTGGTATGGTAAAATTCCACGCTTTCCAGATGCTGCATCTGTTCCAGCTCCTGCGGCTCCACGGAAACACCCAGTGCAACATTGGCATAGGGCGCCAGCTCCGCAATGGCATCATCCACATCCGCTGCCTCACCGCTGAGAATCACACCGGCAACGCCGATGCGCTGCATAATGCCCATCACTGCCAGTGCGGATGAACCGTCTGGTGTCCGTCCATCCTCATCCACCGGCAGGGATACAATAATCCCCAGCCCGGACTGGTCGGTTACCGCCAGCACGGCTGCGCGCAGCGCATGCAGGTTCTGCCGCATGCGGATGTAGATAAACTCTGCTCTGGCATGCGTGGCACGGCTGACCATATTGCGGAACCGCCCGATCAGGCGTTCCGACGGCCATTCCGCGCCGATATCCTCCTCCGGATTCCAGCCATCCGCATTAATCAGCATGCCCACCGGCCTGCCGCCTGCATGGCTCCGGACTGCCGCAAGGCTCATGGCATCCGGCACCACAAAGGAGGAGGCATGACAATGCTTCCAGTCCACCGACATCATCTGTGCCGGTGTTTCCAAGGTTAAAATGACTTCCCCACTACATAAAGGAACGGGTTCCATAGCTCTCCTTCTGCCCGAAAAAGGCGTATTACATATGCTCCGGTGCTTCTACACCGATAATTGAAAGGACATTGTAAATGGTCTGGCGTGCGGCACGGCACAGTACCAGACGCGCGTCACGCACGGTTTCCTCTGCTTCCTTGATGCGGCATGCATTGTAGAACCGGTGGAACTGTGCGCACAGGGCAACTGCGTACTTATTCAGGCGGGACGGGTCACGCTCTGCGGCAGCTGCGGTAATTTCCTCCGGCAGCAGGCTGATCTGCTTCACCAGCGCCAGCTCCTCTGCCTCATTCAGAACCGTCAGGTCTGCCGTCTCCGGTACAGCAATGCCTTCCGCCTCAATCTTTGCCAGCAGGCTGCAGATTCGTGCATGGGCATACTGGCAATAATACAGCGGATTGTCGCTGTCCTGCTTGACGGCCAGATCCAGATCAAATTCCATCTGGGTTTCCGCAGCACGGGAATTGAAGAAATAGCGTGCCGCATCCACCGGAATCTCATCCAGCAGGTCGGACAGAGTCAGAGACTTGCCGGTGCGCTTGGACATACGCACAACCTCGCCGCCCTGCATCATGCGAACCAGCTGCATCAGCACAATTTCCAGACGATGGGTTCCGTCCAGGCCGATGGCATCCAGTGCGCTCTTCAGGCGGAGCACATGGCCGTGATGGTCTGCGCCCCAGATATTGATAACACGGTCAAAGCCGCGCTGTTCAAACTTATTTCTATGATATGCGATATCCGCAGCGAAATAGGTATAAAAACCGTTGGCGCGGCGCAGAACATCGTCCTTGTCACAGCCGAAATCGGTGGAACGCAGCCACAGGGCGCCTTCCTTTTCATAGGTCGCACCCTTTGCGGTCAGCATGTCAACGGTTTCCTTCACATAGCCGGAATCATGCAGGCCGCTTTCCCGGAACCATACGTCATAATGAATCTTATAGCGTTCCAGATCCCGCTGCATCCGTGCGATATTGGTGGGCAGGCCGTATTCCACAATGATTTTGCGGCGCTCCTCGCCATCCAGATCCAGCAGCTTGTCACCGTGCAGCTTCACCAGATCAGCAGCCAGCTCCTTGATATCCGCGCCCTGATACCAGCTTTCATCAAATGCAATGGCATCCTCGCCCTTGAGCTGCTGGATATATCTGCCCTCTACGGAATGGGCAAATTTATCCACCTGGTTGCCTGCGTCATTGATATAGAACTCACGGGTTACCTCATGTCCTGCCCAGCTGAGCACCTCAGACAGGCAGTCGCCCAGTACGCCGCCGCGGGCATTGCCCATATGCATCGGGCCGGTAGGATTGGCGGAAACAAATTCCACCATGATCTTTTCGGGATGCTCTGCGGTCACGCGGCCATAATCCTTTCCCATGTCCGCAACCAGCTTTACGGCATCCGCATACCACTGCTTGCCCAGGCGGAAATTCAGAAAGCCCGGTCCTGCAATGGAAATTTCCTCAAAATAGGTGCCGTCCAGTGCGATATGTGCGGTCAGGCCCTCTGCGATTTTCCGCGGTGCCATGTGCAGCGCACGTGCGCACTGCATGGCGAAGGAGGAGGCATAATCGCCGTTTTTGGTATCCTTCGGGATCTCTACCGCAACTGCCGGTACATCACCCTCCGGCAGGTCACCGGCAGCAACTGCGGCGCGATATGCGTTCAGGACAGCCTCTGCCGCCTGCTTCTTTGCCTGTTCGATTAAATTCATGTCATCGTGCCTTTCTTTGTTATTCTCTATCAAGCGTCTGAAACGGGCGGAAGTATGGGTTCCGCCCGTATGGTTTGTTTGTATTACAAATGGCTGCCCCCGTCAGACGGTGTGACTGCCATCTCAAAGCGGTGGGTCCCTGCCAGGTTGGAGTCAATTTCCACGGTATAGTCAATGGCAAGGCTTCCGCCGTTTTCCCCGATGGTATTGACCAGATGGGAGGTATGGGTGGCAACGGTCATCGAACCGATTTCCGTCTGGTACAGGCCCACATGCTTTTTGTGCTCCGCAAACAGCATCTGCGCCGGATGGGTGCCGGTACGGGTCATGGTCACCTGCCGGTCCTCCAGCTTGAGCGTGGTACGTGTGCCTTCCATGCCGGTCAGCTCACTCTCCTCATAGGAGATAAAATACTTGCCGTTGCGTCGGTACAGACGGCCTGCGGTAATCAGGTCAATCCGGTCCGGTTCACAGCCGTCAAAATTCTGACGGCTGGCGATGGTAATGATAACATCTTTCTTGAGTGATTTTTCCTGTTCAGCTTCCATGGTCATCATTTCCTTTCCATCAATACGATGCAATATCCACAAGCTGCGCCTGTACGCCCACCGGCTCGCCCAGGAACATTTCCGCATGCTCATCAAAGCTGTCCGGATCGTCCGAAACATAATATTCCGTGCGGCCCTGTCCCTGCTCTGCCGGTTCAAGGAACCGCTGCACATATTTTGCCGCTTCCGCACCGGAATCAATCAGTGTTACCTGATCGCCGAAAAAGTCCTGAATGGCATCCCGCAGCAGCGGGTAATGGGTGCAGCCCAGAATCAGCGTGTCCACGCCGAAGTCGCGGATATCTGTCAGATATTCCTCCACAACCAGCCGTGTCACCCTGTCATTGGGCAGGAATCTGCCATTTTCCACCAGCGGGACAAACAGCGGGCAGGGCCGTGCAATCGTATGTACCGAAGGGTCCAGCGTATGCAGCTTGGCTTCATAAGCGCCGCTGCGGATGGTACCCTTTGTGCCGATGATGCCGATGCGGTTGTTTTTGGTAGCCTGCATGGCAGCATAGCAGGTCGGCTCCACAACGCCCACAATCGGGACGGTATTTTCCGACTTGATGTCGCCCAGCACCTGGGAGCTGACTGTACCGCAGGCAATGACAATTGCCTTCAGATTATGCTCCTTCAGGAACGCCACATCCTGTCTGGCATACTTGAGCACCGTGCGGCGGCTGCGGGAGCCGTAGGGTACCCGCCCGGTGTCTCCGAAATAAATGATTGATTCATTCGGCATGACCCGGTGCAGCTGGCGTACGGCAGTCAGACCGCCCAGGCCGGAATCAAAAACGCCGATTGCTCTGTTATCCATCATACCGCTCCATTGCGAGGCCGATCAGGCGGTCCACCAGCTCCGAATACGGAATGCCCATGTGCTCCTGCAGCTTCGGGTACATGCTGATGCTGGTAAAGCCCGGCAGCGTGTTGATCTCGTTGAATACAATTTCATCCTCCGCATAGGTGCAGAAGAAATCCACACGGGACAGGCCCTTGCAGCCCAATGCGCGGTAAACCCGTACCGCAGCCTCACGGACGTTATTCATGGCGCTTTCACTGATTTTTGCCGGAATATACAGGCCGGAGGTACCGTCCACATACTTTGCCTCAAAGGAATAGAACTCCTGGCTCGGCGCGATTTCGCCGGCTACCGATGCCGTGGGATTGTCATTGCCCAGAACGGCAACCTCGATTTCATGACCGTCGATGAATTCCTCGATGAGTACCTTGGCGTCGTACCGGAAGGCATCCTCCAGGCCGCGCTTCAGGGATGCACGGTCGGTTGCCTTGGAAACGCCCACCGACGAGCCTTCGCTGCAGGGCTTGACAAATACCGGATAGGCGCCCAGCTGCGCCTCAGCGGCAGCGCACAGTGCATCCGGATCCTCACGGAAAGCAAAGCTGTGTGCCAGATAAAAGGCTGCCTGACGCACGCCCTCCTGCTGGACAATCACCTTGGTCAGGCTTTTATCCATGCTGCATGCGGATGCTGCCACGCCCGGGCCGACATACGGGATATGTGCCAGTTCCAGCAGGCCCTGCAGTGTACCGTCCTCGCCGCCGATGCCATGCAGCACCGGGAAGACACAGTCCGCATGGATGACCTGGGTGCCGCTCTCGCGCATCACGAGCAGGCCGTGGGTCTGACGGTCCGGGGACAGGACTGCCGGCACGGTATGTCCGCCGGTCTCCCAGCTGCCGTTTTCAATGCTGTCATAATCGGTGGATTCATACAGCATCCAGCTGCCGGACTTGGTGATACCTACCGGATAGATCTGATACTTTTCCGCATCGGTATTGCGCAGAATGGATGCGGCGGAAATACAGGAAATGTCATGCTCGGAGGAAACGCCGCCGAACACAACCATCACGTTCAGTTTATTCATAAAATCAAAAACCTCAAAAACCTCAAAACTTCCAGTGTGGCGGATGGATTCAAGCCCCCACATTGATATTACCCTTTATTATACGTCAAAACTGCCATATATGCGAGCAGAAAACGCAACAAATTTTAAAAATTATCCCCATATGTTTTCCACATTTCGCCGATTTACCTTTTGCCGCCGGTCTGGTATAAAAAAAGCGGCGATGCACGGCAGAAGCCTGTTCTGCAGCCGTTGCAAAGCCGTCTTCACACGGTATGGTGTCACCTGACAAATACAGTTTGTAATTACATTACAGCATTTAACAATCTGTATTCCCGTAGATAACCCCCAACAAATATAGTATAGCACAACCGTCCATAAGAAGCAATAGCCCATCGAAAAAATTCAAAATTTCTTTTCTTTTTCGCTTTTTTGCCCGTTTATTTTGCGAAAAAAATGAAAAATGTTATTGACAAAAACACCGCTTCGTGGTATCATATACCTACACTAAAGAACAGCTAAGACATATCGGTAATACCGATAGCTGATTCTTCAATCTGATCGAAAGCGGTGAGTCCGATGGCAATTGAACATCAGCTTCATCTGATCGGGCAAACCGGTCGCAACACCTTCCATTAACCAGAAAGTGGTGAGTCCCATGGGCAGGTAATTCTGCTGAAGGGTTCGGGTATTCCGACGATTGAGTTCCAGTATTTTTTGAAAAGGTGAGTCCAATGGGCAGTGCTGTATAGCTGGAGTAAATCCAAATTTCGATCACAGACCGTGTACATAACAGTTTGATCTTTCAGAAAGCAGGTGAGTCCGATGGCAGTAGAAATCCAGTTTTGGAACAGCAGGACTCGCAGCAGACTGGCTGGTTAACATCCCAGCAGCTTCATTCTAACCGCCAGCCTCCCGCGTAATGTCTTTCCAAAACACACACATTCCGCAAAACCTACGTTTTCCCTTCGGGAAATTGATTCTGAATTCCGGTGCTACGGGTTGTTCCCGTTGGATGCCTGCCTGACAAGCAGGAGAACCTCCTTCCGGACACGCAGATTTCTTTCATCTGTCAAACAGATAACCGGGCAGCGTATGGGGCGTACCCCAGAAATGAGAATTGTCCCTTGTGTCGTGAATGCATATGAAATGGAGATCGCACCGATGTTTCACTTTTGGTTTTGCAGGAGGAATCAGATCCCGTTCTGACAATCGTACATGTCTTTATCTCCTGATCGCGGAATAATGACAGCGAATACAATATGTGTTTCTCTCCATATCGGGATTATTGTCAGAATACAATCTCATTTCTGTTGTGAGTTCTGTGTTCCATATGAAATCAGATGATTTTATATAGAAAGAGTAAAATCAGGTAAATATACGGCTTCGTATCGACGGAGCCGTTTTGTTTTGCTTTTTTGCCCTCTCAATCATCCCTTTATCATAAACAGATACTTCCGGCAGAACCGGTTGCGCGACAGCGGACGGATGATGAGCACACTGCCTACAAGGGATACGACTTCCAGGAACAGCATCGCCACAGGCTTGTACCAGTCCCCATACGGGAAATACCACTCCAGCAGGGACATAATCAGGATATGGACGAAATAAACGGCAAAGGATATTCTGGCCAGATAGGTAACCGGCCGCTGCATGCGTTTCAGCAGGTGCGCGCCCCGGCGGACCAGCTCAAACACGCATGCCGCAAGGATTGGCAGCAGCGGGAAATTGTAATCCAGCACAACCTGCGGCGGACAGCTGTATGCATAAAACTGAAAGATACTGCTCACAGCAAAACAGATCACCGTCGCTGCCGCAATATACCGTCCCCGTATCCGGCTCAGGCCGCCCCGGTTGATCCAATAGCCCAGCAGCACATACAGGAAATACATGGAAAACAGGTTCGAGGCACGGGGCACAAACGACAGGTACATGTTCACAAAGTTCAGCTTGAGAACGGAATTGACCAGCGGCAGCACCATATCCGCCACATATACCACCAGGCATGGCAGCAGGAACATGCGCATTGGAATCCGCCGGACAATCATGCTGACATAGGGAATCAGCATATACAGGCATAAAATCATCGGCATATACCACATACTGTCCATTGTTGTCTGGTTGGTGAACAATACCGTGGAAACCAGCCCGCTGAGTGCGGACCAGGGGGTAATTTCACTCCACTCCGTATGAAAAGCCAGAAGGAAGAAATACATAATGACATACCAGATTTCTGTGGTAATCAGAATAGGCAGCAGGTTATGCCGGTAGAATTTCCGGATATCCGCCTCCCCTTCCATCCGTTTGTTGAGCAGCAATGCGCCGGAAATCATCAGGAACAGCGGTACGCCGATGTGTCCGAACACAATGGCAAGTACCTTGATCCCGGTGGACCACCACGGAATGGTACGGAATTCAAAAAATGCATAGCTGAAATTCTCATAGGCGCGGTTGACGGCATGATTCATGGAAATGGAAACAATCGCCAAAGCACGCATCACATCCAGATCATATTTTCTTGTTCCTGCCGGAATGGCCGGTTTGTCTGACATGAATAATCCCCTTTCCTTTTTTTGAATGGAAAAAACAAATGAAAAACAACAGGCATCTACGTTTTCCCCTTTGCCGCGGCAAATGTACATGCATGCTGTTTGGTCCGTTCTATATTATAATTCTTATTTTTGAATTTTCAACACCCGCCCGGACATTTTGTCAGGTTTGTTGCAAAGTACCAGTTTTCTCGTTTTTTCTGCTGAGACGGTATGCTCTCCCTGTCAAATCTGGTATAATAAGAGAAATACATCTCTTTGTTGGAATGGAGTTGTGAAACATGAATGCTGTAAAAAAAGATACCGTATTACGGAACCTGATTATAGAAGCCACCCAGACGATCTGTACACCGGATGAAATCATCCGCACGCTGGACCGGCATGGCACCCATGCCAAACACAGTGAAATTGTCCGTGTCCTTGCCCAGCTGGTGGACGAGGGCTATCTGATGCGTGCACGCAGCAACCGGTATGGCAGGCCGGAGGTATTCGGCTGTGCGGCAGGTACCTTCTGTGCCACCGGGCGCGGCTATGCCTTTGTCCGCCCGGAATCCGGCAATGCCCCGGATGTGTTCATTCCGCCGCATCGTGACAAGGGCGCCTGGCATGGTGACCGCGTCCTCATCCGCATCCACACGGAAACGCCGCAAAACGGGCGCGCACGCGGCAAGCAGTCAGGCAAGCCATCCGGCAAAGCCGGCCATCAGGAGGGTGAGGTGCTCCGTATCCTCAACCAGACCCGGGAGGATATGATCGGCTGTATTGTCATGCGGGGTAAAATGACAATGTTCCGTGATGAATCCGGCAAGCTGCCGGAAATTGTCATCAGCAAGAAGAACATCGGCGATGCCCATCCGGGCGACCGGGTCGCCATCAAGGTACTGTTCCGCGGCAATGAAAAATACCTGCCCCAGGGCGTTGTCACAAAGGTATTCGGCTCCGGCCTCACCCGTGATGCCGCTGCGGAAGCCATCCTGTATGAGCATGGCATTACGGTGCCGTTTTCTCCCGAAGCCATCCAGCAATCAGACAATATCCCGTTGTTTGTACAGGAAAAGGACTGGGCCGGCCGGCTTGACCTGCGCAGCCAGAAGCTGTTTACCATTGACGGCGATTCCGCCAAGGATTTTGACGATGCAGTATCGCTGGAAACCCTGCCGAACGGACATTACCGCCTGGGTGTGCACATCGCAGACGTTTCCTATTATGTCACCGAAGGCTCCCCGCTGGATCAGGAGGCTTACCGGCGCGGTACGTCGGTATATTATGCGGACCGGGTCATCCCCATGCTGCCGCTGACCCTTTCCAATGGCATCTGTTCCCTGAATCCGGGTGTCAACCGTCTGGCATTTTCGGTTTTTATTGAGCTTGGAAAAGACGGTTCCCGTTATTCCGTGGATTTCCATCGCTCCGTCATCTGCTCCTATGCCCGCCTGACCTACAATCAGGTCAACCGTATGCTGGAAGGCGACTGGAAGGAGCGCAGCCTGCGTCCGGATCTCGCCCCGATTCTGGATGAAATGAACGAGGTTGCCAAACAGCTGCATGCCGCACGCATGCGCCGGGGCGCACTGGAGCTGAATATTCCGGAAGCTGTGATCCTGTGTGACCGGGACGGCAAGGCCTGCGGTGTGGAAAAACGCAGCCGCGGCGATGCAGAATCCCTCATTGAAGAATTTATGCTGGTTGCCAATGAAGCCGTGGCAGAAGCGCTGTATCGCCATCAGATGCCTACGGTATACCGTGTGCACGAAGACCCGGACCCGGAAAAGCTGCGTGTCTTTGCCTCCCAGGCCCGCCTGTTTGGCTATCGCCTGCGGGAAAAGGATTTGAATGACACCCACCAGCTGCAGAACGTCCTCGACCATGCTGCCGCTGACCCGGAGCAGCAGGCATTACCGACGCTGCTGCTGCGTTCGCTGGCCCGGGCACGGTATGCGCCGGAATGCGCAGGGCATTACGGACTGGCAGCGAAATATTATCTGCATTTTACCTCCCCCATCCGACGCTATCCTGACCTTGTGGTGCATCGCATGCTGACCCGCATGCTTGCCGGAGAACAGGGCTCCCGTGAGCTGACGGAATTCTGTGAACAGGCATCCCTGCAGTCCACAGACCGGGAGCAGGCTGCGGCGGAGGCGGAACGTGACATTGAAAAGCTGTATATGGCGGAATATATGTCCGGTTATATCGGCCACAGCTTTGACGGCTATATTTCCAGCATCACCAGCTTTGGCGTCTATGTCCAGCTGGACAACATGGTGGAGGGCATGGTTCGTCTGGATACCATGCAAAACGACTGGTTTGAATTTGACCCTGACCGTATGACGCTGTTCGGCAAGCATACCGGGCAGAATTACCATCTGGGCATGCGTGTCAACGTCACGCTGGTCAATGCCTCCAGCACCTCCGGTCTGATTGATTTCATCTTTACACCGGATGAGAATTCCGTTGGCTGAGGTCTTTTTTCAAACAACAGCAGCACCCGTATCCCTTTCGTGAGATGACGGGTGCTGCTTCTTTCATGATTCAGTTTTTATTCTGCATTCTTCGCTGTGGGGTCGATGCCATGGTAAAAATAATTGCGCAGATGGGCAGACAGCGCTTCATTGCTGAACTCGATGACCGACATGCCGTCCCGGGTACCGTACTGCCATTCCCCATCCAGCGGCAAACGCAGATGTCCCATGGACGGGAAGCCATGCACGATGGTGCGCAGGCCCATATAGACAAAGTCAATTTTGCTCATGGAGGATTTGATATTGGGCATCAGGCCGTGCAGGAACCGCAGCAAGCGGACCGGATTGCTGGTGGCACGGGAGAATACCTGGTTGAGCACGACAGACTGCCGTTCGGTACGCTGCCAGTCTCCGCCGGTGTTGCCCTTGCGGATGCGTCCATAGGTCATGGCCTGTACGCCATCGAGCTTCTGTTCCCCGGCCTCCTCGATGACATCTGCAGGCACGCCGTTTTCCCAGCAGTATTCACAGATATATTTGTTGGTCTCCGCCAGTTCTTCCTCGGTCAGTGTCACAGTGACACCGCCCACCGCGTCAATAATGGATGCCATCTGGGCGAAATCCACCACCATATATTCCGTAATATGCAGGTCAAAATTTTCATTGAGGGTCTGCAGCATCAGCTGGGGGCCGCCGTAGCCATAGGCATGGCACAGCTTCGTGCTGCCATATCCCGGCACATCCACATAGCTGTCACGCATCAGGGAAACCAGCTTGACTGATTTTTCTGCCGGGTTCACATTCATAATCATGATGGCATCCGCCCGGGTACCGCTTTCCCCATTATTTTCCCGGGTATCCACACCGAACAGGGCAATATTCATCATGCCATCCTCTGTATTGGCGGCAAGGCTGCTGGCATTGGTGTCATCATATTCATACAGTGTCAGCAGGTAATACACATCTGCCACCATCAATGCCACAATCAACGCAAGGACAAGCAGGATTTTTTTCAGCAGTGACATGCGCCGTTTGCGTCCACGTTTTTTGTGTTTTACCGGTGTTCGTTCGCCGCGGGTATTCCGTTTCCCCGGCCTGCGGGAGGAAGCACGTTCCGGTGCCGGCGGCCGGCGGCGGACGGTTCTGTGGTTGGTTCCCTGCCCCGCAGAATCCCCTTCCTCCTCATAGGGCCTGCCGGTTTCCGGATTGATTGCACGGCCATACCGATCCACCGGCTGTCCAAATTCATCATAATACTCGAATTGTTTCTTCTTACTCACAGGCGAGCTTCCTTTCCCCTGTTACGGTTTCATCATATTTTCCTCTTTTATGATACACTCCCTGACCGCAGGATGCAACTTACTCCCGGAAAATTTCTACAAAAATTCACAATTCCTTTGCATCTGCACAAATCCCGCCCTATTGTAATCCTGACGGAAATGCCGTATAATATCATTAGATTTTCTGTGGATATTGCAGAAACAGAAGGAGGATATAAACGATGGCAAATCCGGTACTTGTGGTCATGGCCGCCGGTATGGGCTCCCGCTATGGCGGTCTGAAGCAGATTGACCCGGTGGGCCCCAATGGCCAGATTATTATGAATTATTCCATTTACGATGCATGGAAGGCAGGCTTCCGCCGTGTCGTATTCATCATAAAGGAGGAACTGCTGGAGGCATTCCGGGAACGCATCGGCAATGCGGCAGAACAGCTCATGCAGGTGGATTATGTGTTCCAGAGCCTGGACCGTCTGCCGGAGGGCTGCTCCGTCCCTGCGGACCGTACCAAGCCGCTGGGCACCGGCCATGCGGTTTACTGTATCCGCGGCCTGGTAAATGAACCGTTTGCCGTCATCAATGCGGATGATTTCTATGGTTCCGAAGCATTCCAGTGCATGTATGACTACCTGAAGGATGCAAAGGATGATGACAAGTACCGTTACTGCATGGTGGGCTATCGTGTGGAAAATACGCTGACAGAAAACGGCACGGTTTCCCGTGGCATCTGTGAGGCAGACGCGGATGGGTATCTGACTGATATCGTCGAGCGCACTGCCATTTCCCGTAAGGCGGACGGTGTGATTTCCGATCCGGAAGCCGGTGAAATTGCGGAAGGCACCCTGGTTTCCATGAACATGTGGGGCTTTACCCCGTCCTTCCTGGAGGAGCTGGAATCCGGCCTGACCACCTTCCTGCGGGAGGAACTGCCCAAAAATCCGCTCAAGGGAGAGTATTACCTGCCCTTTGCCGTTGACCATCTGATTCAGGAAGGCCGTGCTACGGCAAAGGTCCTGCAGACAGCGGCACAGTGGTATGGCGTTACCTATCAGCAGGACAAGCCGGTGGTTGTGGAGGCCCTGCGCCGTATGACTGAGGATGGCATCTATCCCGCTGAATAAGGAGGCTGATCCGATGGACCTTTCCACCCAGGCTTCCGCCTATCTGGAGGCCTTCCAGGACGATATGCGCCGCAATTTCCACCTGATCCCCAATGCGGAGTATGGTGACCGCCGGTTCCCGCTGTATGGTGTCATGCAGATTGAGGAAACCGCCACCCTACTGCAGCGTAACGGAAAATCCGCGATTTCCTATGAGTTCTGCTATTTTGATGTGTGCGGCCGGCTGGATGCAGATGCGGTGGATTCCTACTGCGGCATTCTGGAGGACATGGCGGCGCGGTATGTCCCCTGGACCGAACGCTCCCACAGCTTTTCCATGCTGAGCATGGTGGTGCTGGCAAACGGTGCGCCGGACAAGGCGCTGGTCAAACAGATCCGCAAATACAAGCATGAGGAAAAGAAGAAAAAGCCGGAGGATGGCTATGGATGGTGCAGCGGACGGCTGTGCATCGTGGATATGCAGACCGGTACCTGCTATACCAACCGGCATGGCAGCGCACTGGGCAACCGGGTGAAGCTCACCGCCCGCCGTGTGGCCCTCGGCCTGTAACCCCGTCCGGCATGACAGGAGGTTTTGGTATGAATCAGAACAAGCTGAATTTTATGTTTGCCACGCTGGTAGGGCTGATTGTTTTTTTCAGCTGCAGCCTGTTCCTCACCAACAAAAAACTGGATTCTATCCTTGAAAATCTGTCCGACATGTGATATGATAGCGTTATTGTCGAGTCGTATCAGATCGGCACAATGAAACTGCCGTTTTTTTACCATGTTTCGGAGGTTGATTTTTCATGGTTGTTACACTTCTGTCTGTTGTTCAGGTCATTGCATGCCTGTTTCTCATCGTTACCATCCTGCTGCAGAAGGCACCGAGCCAGGGCCTTTCCGGCGCAGTATCCGGCCAGCAGGAAACCTTCTTTGGTTCCAACAAGGCTACCGGTATCGAAGCGATCCTTGCAAACCTGACCAAAATTTTCGGTGTCATCTTTATTGTTGACTCCCTGATTCTCGTCCTGCTGGGCTGAGAACTGACGAATGACGCAAAGCGGATGGACATGCTCCATCCGCTTTCTGTTTTGCCGCAGCTGCTATGGCTGCAAGTTTCCGGAGGTATATGATATGAAAACCATTATGATTGCTTTCCTGATTGGATTTCTTGTTTTCGGTGCCATCGGGCTGTATTTCCGCCTGACCCACGACTGGAACAAGCTCACCGTGGAAACCGACAAGCTGGATGAAAATTCCGTTGCCCGCCGAGATGGCCGCGCCATGCAGATGGGCAAGGGGATCAAAGTAGATGTGGAGCAGGCGCAGAAAAAAGCGGACAGCAAATTCCGTAGCCAGCTGCTGTTTTCCATCCTGTCCGTGGTCTGTCTGGCGGGTGCGATTGTCTGCGGTGTCCTGATGCAAAGATAGAGAAAAACCGCCTTTCCTTCCGGATTGGCGGTCTTTTTCTTTGACATATTTCAGGTTCGCCCTATCCTTCACGAAAACCACGCTGGCGCAGCAATCCTGCCGCCATTTCTGCAAAATCCGAATTTGCTCCCCAGCTGATATTGAAAAGACCTTCTCCGCCGCCGGAGCCAACAATATCCGCCGTCTGCATGGTCTCACTTTCTGTGAGCATCACCGTAAGACTTGCATAGCTTCCATTGCGTAAAAAGAACTTTTCAAAACAAAGCAGCACCACCTGGATACCATCCAGGCTCCGCCAGCTTTCCGCAATCAGCTCTGCGTTGATTTCCCGTTTCAATGCATCCGCCAATGCCCGGATACTCGCCGCGCGTTCCGCGCGCATTTTGATACTGGTACTGCTCATGGTTACGCCTCCTCTGTCTCTGATTTCTGCAATTCATTATGTTGTTCTCGCAGCAGCCGACGCTCCTCTTTGCGTTTTTTGCGCAGTTTTCGGAAAAAGTCTGTCAGCGTGCCGGAGCATTCCTCCTTCAGCAGCCCCCGGACAATCTCCGGCTTGTGGTTGTATGCCACATCAAACAGATTAATCAGGCTGCCGCAGGAGCCGGCCTTCGGGTCATCCGCGCCGTAATAAACCGTTTTGATGCGGGCATTGATGATGGCGCCGGCGCACATGGGACAGGGCTCCAGCGTCACATACAAATCACAGCGGTGCAGCCGCCAGCCCCCAAGCTTTTTACAGGCCTTTCCGATTGCTTCAATTTCCGCATGGGAAAGGGCTGTTTTTTTTGTCTCCCGGCGATTGCGGCCGCGGCCCACAATTTTGCCGT
Source organism: Clostridiales bacterium (assembly GCA_004555915.1). Lineage (GTDB taxonomy): Bacteria > Bacillota > Clostridia > Oscillospirales > Butyricicoccaceae > Butyricicoccus_A. The sequence continues at coordinate 17,175 of SFJM01000007.1, forward strand.
CACAGACAATCACGCAGCCCACCGGCACCTCGCCCTCCTCCGCGGACTTTTTCGCCAGCCGCAGGGCAGCTTTCATAAACTTTTCCTGTTCTGTCATCATGGTAACGGCAGCACCTCCAGATTTCCGGCTGTAAAATAAACGGACAACAGCAGCACCAGCAGGACCGGTACACTGGTCAGCACGGCAAAGGCCAGCTGTCGCGCCGGAACATCCGCCGGATTGCCAAAGATGCCGTGCCAGATTCCCTTCAAACAGCCCCGTCGTACAAACAGCACCACGCCGATGGCACCCAGCAGCACCTCAAACAGGTAAATCCCGGTGGACAAAACGGTCCCGATGGTATCCCCTCCGGCGGCAAAGCTGATGTTGACCAGCAGGTAAACGGTATTGACGGCAAAATGTGCGCACATGGATGGCAGCAGCGAGCCATACCGTTCCCGGATATAGCCGCCAATCACGCCAAAGCCCACTGCCAGAGGCATGATTTCAATGCTGTAATGTGCCAGCCAGAACGCAACAGAGGTCAGGGCAATCGCAGCCCAGGAGCCCATGGAGCGCTCTGCTGTCCGCAGATAAAAGCCGCGGTAGCACAGCTCCTCCACAATGGGCGGAATCACCGCTGTTGCGACAAACTGTACTGCCAGCGCTGCCGGTCCGGATGGCAGCTGATATTCCTCCGTAATCTCCGTCAGGCCGAACTGGTTCAGTATCCCTTCGATGCCCACGCCCATGCTGCCTGCCAAAACCGACCAGCCCAGCACCAGCCCGATGGTCATCAGATAAATCTCCGGTGCAGGCCGCTTGTCCCCCACCAGCTCCTGCACCGTCATGCCGGACAGCCTGGCGCCCACGGCAAACGGAATCGCAAACACGATCACATAGAGCGCAGCATCCGTCAGTTCCCTGCCCACCGTTCCCTCGGCAAAATCCGGCAGGAGCCACATGAGCGGGTACAGCAGGTAATTAATGGCAAGGCTTGCCAGAATGGTCACGCCAATGATATCCGTACTGCGGCGGACCTGCCGGCGGACGGTTCGTTCCCAATGCATCTCGTTCACTCCTTTATTTATCTTTTTATCATACCACAGCTGCAGCAGCCTGTCATGGTTTTTCCAAAGAACAGGCAAAAAAGAAGGCGGTATTCCGCCGCCAGGCATTGGAATACCGCATCATGGGATTTCTTTTATTTTAAGTGGTTTCTTTCTTCTTTCTGCTGCCCACGGCTTTCTGCTCGAATGCGCTCCTCCAGCCGTTCATGGGACAGTCCAACACGTCTTGCCTGGACAAGTCCGCGGAAAAATCCTCTGCCCTTCATATGGCAGTCCTCCTTCCGGACGATTACAGACCTTTGGCTCCGGGAAATTCCTGTGAACATGTCATCACAGGGATATGCCGGTCTGCGGGTCGGATTCGGGTCATGTTCGTTCGTTTCATAGCATTCCCTTCTTCCGGGTCTTTATGCGTCTTACAGGCGGTTGGCTTGCCGGACCTGTACCGGCAAATGCAATCAGATATGGTTGCGCTTGCGATGCTCAGTCATCATGTCATCGAACTCTGCGCGGGTAACGTTTCCGCCGTACATCATTCGCATACCAAGTGCCATTGTTCTGTCAATAGAATCAAAAAACTTCATGCGTCGTTACTCCTTTCATTGGAACGATTGATTGTTATCTTAAATGATCGAAATGTGCTTAGTGTCTCTCGCGGCGTGCAACACAGCTGATTCTTTCCTGGCTCAGCTGCTGCTCACGTGCCTTAACAAGCTGATGCATAAAACCAAACATGATGTGGTCTCCTTTCAAAACATGGCTTTTATCGCCGTTCAATATGATGATACTCAGTGCTTCTTCTGACGGGACACCGTATAGGGTCTTCCGTTATTCATTTCCATCATCTTCATCTGTACCAGATCATTAAACCAGTTAAACATGGTAAATTCCTCCAAAGTGTCAAATTATTTTTGTATCTTATTTTTGCTTTGGCATCTGCATGCCACATACTGCAGCCTCTGGCTTTTCCTGCATCAGCTGCATGGCGCGTGCCGTTGCCATTGCGTCAAACCACTGGAACATTCCGCACGCCACCTCTTTCTATGTCATCGTAATCGGAACTGTCCGTTTGTTTCGGGTCGCTCAGTGCTTTGCGGCACGTACAACCGATGTGATCTTTTCATTCTTCAGCTGCAGCTCACGGGCCTTCGCCATTGCATCAAACCACTGGAACATGATAGATTCACCTCCAAAAAATTCACGAAGCAGGTTTTCCCGGAATATTTCCTGTGCAGACAGTCTGTTCTGCGCCGGATTCTGTCAAACCATCTTCGGCGTGGCTCCGAAGTCCGGATTCCGGATATTTCTTCGGAACGGTTTCATACGACTTTGCCGTATGCGGCTTCCGGATTTCTTTCCTTCAGCTTGGCTATATCATACACATTTTCCGCATGGCATGCAACACCCAAAAATCATAAATATAACCAATTTATGCATCGTGTAATTGTGCATGTTACATAATTTAACCAATTTTCGTTATTTAATTCACACAATCAATACCGCAAGATTTTGTATGTTTTGACCATTAATAATTATCTGCATTTCCATAGAAAAAAACATATATATTGCAGAAAAAAAACTGCTTCCGTGCCGTTTGGAAGCAGTTTTCTTATAAAAAAATACTTATTTGCTAATGGTCAGGTGCGGATATGCAAATTCAATTCCTTCCGCATCAAACCGTTTTTTCACCGAACGATTGAGCGCGAATTTCAGTTCCATCGCATTTGTCTGGTTTTCCGCCCATAGCCAGGCACGGATAATAATTGCAGAATCTGCAAGTTCTGTCACTTCAACCTTCACTTCCGGCTCTATGGATGCAGTTTCCGGTGTCCGGACATCCAAATGCAGCGGATTACGCATCACCTCATCCCGCAGGATGGCAATCGCCTTTTCCATGTCACTTTCATAGGTGATACCCACGTTAAAAAATTCACAAATGCGGTTGTCTCCATAGTTCGCATTTTCCAGTACACCACTGTTGATGGTGCCATTGGGGATGATAATGCGCTTGTTCTGTGGGGTCCGGATGACCGTATGCCGCAGGGTGATCTCCTCAATGGTGCCGGAGACATCGTTATACCGCACAAAATCACCGATGACAAAGGGCTTGAAAAACAGGATCATCACACCGCCGGCTACATTGCCCAGTGTCTCCTGGGCCGCAAAGCCCACAATGACCGCAACGATGCCGCCGGATGCCAGGATCGCAGCAAGGGAATCCGATGCCCCCGGAATACTGGAAACAACCACCACGCCGCCGATAAAATACACAATCGTCAGCACTACATACCGTGCAAATGAAATCAGTGTCACGCTGGTATTTCCCGCCGCCGTCATGGCGTCAACCGTGTGCCGGAATGCCTTATTCACCAGCTTCACTGCCATCAACATAATGAAAACAGCAATCAGAATAAAAATCAGCCGTCCAAACCAGGTTGGCAGATGAAAAAAGCTCGTGACTGTCTGAACGCTTTCAATTGCCGTGGCCGTAGCATCATTGGTAACCTCTACCGCGTCATCCGTAGTCATCACACCGGAGCCCTGCACCAGCTTCCAAACCATCATATCTAATCTCCTCTCCTGATAAAAGGGCACGCTGCAATGTATTCCCTCACAGCGTGCCCTTCCGGTTATTCTATGTTTTGTTTATTTCAGCTCCGCCAGCATATCCTGTACCAGCTTCTCCACGTATGCAACAGCCTCCTCCGGCGCCACATCCTCACGCAGAGACTTGTCACGCTTGGAAACCTCTACTGCACCGCGCTTGACCGTCTTCGGGCTGACAATTACACGAACCGGTACACCCAGCAGGTCAGCATCCGAGAACATATTGCCCGCACTGACCTTGCGGTCATCATAAATGACCTCCACACCGGCTGCCTGCAGCTGGTTGTACAGCATATCCGCTGTCTCACGTACCTGCGGGTCGGTTGCCTTGATGGCACAGATGTGTACCTGCCACGGCGCAATCGACATGGGCCAGATCGGGCCGTAATCATCATGCTTGACCTCGCATACCGATGCGCACAGGCGGCCGACACCGATGCCATAGCAGCCCATGATCGGATAATGCGGCTTGCCGTCCTGACCGATATAGGTCATTTCCATGGACTTGGTGTACTTGGTGCCCAGCTGGAAGATGTTGCCCACCTCAATGCCGCGGCTGACACGGATGTGCGGCTTGCCGCATACCGGACAGATGGCACCTTCATAGGTCTTGGCAAAATCTGCAACCTTTGCATCCGGCGTATCACGCTTGACATTGTAGCCCGTATAATGGTAATTTTCCTCGTTGGCACCGCAGACCGAGCTGTTCAGGGCAGCAACAGACTTGTCAATGACATAGTCCACGCCCTCCGGCAGACCAACCGGGCCGATAAAGCCTGCCACAATGCCGCTTTCCAGCGTAATTTCTGCCGGATGGATTTCCTCACCCAGGAAGTTGCGCAGCTTGGTCTCGTTGACCTCCAGATCACCGCGGATGAACGCAACCACATATTCATCGGTCATATTCTTCTGGTATACAACCGCCTTGCAGGAAGCATTGGCCGGTGCATGCAGATATTCACATACCGCTTCAATGGTCTTGGTTTCCGGAGTAAACACCTTCTCCAGCGGTGCTTCCACAGTTTCCGGTGCTTCCACGATGCAGTCCGCCGCTTCCATGTTGGAACGGTAGCCGCAGTCACACAGGACAATGGTATCCTCGCCGCAGTCGGTCAGCAGCATAAATTCATGGGATACGCTGCCGCCCATCATGCCGGAGTCAGACTTGACTGCCACAACCTCCGGGATACCCGCACGGCGGTAAATATTTTCGTATGCCTGATAGCACTTCTCATAATATGCTTCCAGATCCTCCTGAGAGGTATGGAAGGAATAGGCATCCTTCATGGTAAATTCACGGACACGGATCAGGCCACCGCGGGCACGGGGCTCATCACGGAACTTGGTCTGAATCTGGTAAATCATGAACGGATACTGGGAATAGGACTGGGCAGTGCCGCGGGCCAGATGTACCGCAGCTTCCTCATGGGTCATGCCCAGAACCACCGGCTGACCGCTTCTGTCCTTAAAGCGTGCCATTTCACTGCCGATGGACTCATACCGGCCGGATTCCTGCCACAGAGATGCGGGCATAACCACCGGGAACATAACTTCCTGTCCGTCAATCTTATCCATTTCCTCACGGATAATGTTCTCAATTTTCTTGGTGATGCGCTTTGCCGGCATATACAGCGAATAAATACCGGTGGTCAGCTGCTTCATATAGCCGCCGCGCACCATGAGCTTATGGCTGTCCAGCTGGCAGTCCGCCGGAGTTTCCTTAAAGCGGGCGCCGAGCATGCTGCTCATTTTCATAATGCTTCCATTCCTTTCGACATGCACCTTTTCCCCTGCGCCATCATACGCTGGAAGCAGAACAAATGCTTCCCGGTCAGGAGGTTCAGGTCATGCAATCTGTATTTTATGTCCGTCCCGCCCAGCGGGAACAGGTCGAAACCACCGTCACCCTGCATGCGTCAGACCGTCCGGTTCTGCTGGGCACCATTGTGGGGGATGACGGCAAGCCGCTGGCAAATGCCCTTGCGGTGCTGTATGCCTCCGGCGGTGCCCAGCCGGATACGGTTGCCGGTGTGACATTTTCCGATGCACTGGGCCGGTTTGTCTTTGGGCCGCTGGAGCCCGGCGTGCTGTATCAGGTCAGCATTCACGCTGACACCATGCTCCGCCGGACCCTGGAACAGCCCGAAGAATAATTTCTTTTACTTCTTTGCCTTGGTTGCCACAACCTCAGTCAGCAGGGCTTCAAAGTCCTCATAGGACATGGCGCCCAGATCACCCTCGGCACGGTGGCGCGGGGATACGGTGTTGTTCTCCAGATCCTTGTCACCCACAATCAGCAGGTACGGGATGCGCTCATTGCGGCCCTCACGAATCTTATAGCCCAGCTTCTCCGAGCGATGGTCAACTTCCACACGGAAGCCCTTTGCCCGCAGCTTTGCCGTAAGTTCATCCGCATAGTCTGCGGCACGGTCGGTAACCGGCAGGACACGTACCTGCTCCGGTGCCATCCAGGTCGGCAGGGAGCCTGCATACTTTTCAATCAGGTATGCCAGCGTGCGCTCATAGCAGCCCAGAGAGGTTCTGTGCAGAATATACGGAACCTTCTTCTCGCCATCGGTATCCGTGTAGTACATGCCGAAGCGTTCTGCCAGCAGCATGTCAATCTGAATGGTAACCAGCGTGTCCTCCTTGCCATGGACATTCTTATACTGGATATCCAGCTTCGGGCCATAGAATGCCGCCTCGTCAATGCCAACTTCATATTCTACGCCAAGGTCATCCAGAATCTGTGCCATGGTTGCCTGTGCAACCTCCCACTGCTCTGCGGTGCCCTCATACTTATTGTTCGGGTTTGCCGGGTCCCACTGGGAGAAACGGAAGGTGCAGTCCTCCAGCAGGCCAACGGTATCCAGCATATACTTTGCCAGCTCCAGACAATCCTTAAATTCTTCCTCCAGCTGATCCGGACGGACTACATTGTGTCCCTCGGAAATGGTAAACTGGCGGACACGGATCAGGCCGTGCATTTCACCGGAATCCTCGTTGCGGAACAGCGTGGAGGTCTCACCCATGCGCATCGGCAGGTCACGATAGGAACGTGCGCGGTTCAGATAGACCTGATACTGGAACGGACAGGTCATCGGACGCAGGGCAAAGCATTCCTTTGTCTCATCATATGGGTCGCCCATGATGAACATGCCGTCAAGATAATGATCCCAGTGACCGGAAATCTTAAAGAATTCACGCTTGGCAAACAGCGGAGTCTTGGTCAGCAGGTAGCCATGTGCCTGCTCCACATCCTCTACCCAACGCTGCAGCTGCTGGATGACACGCGCACCCTTCGGCAGAATAACCGGCAGGCCCTGACCGATGGTATCTACTGTGGTAAAGTATTCCAGCTCACGGCCCAGCCTGTTGTGGTCACGCTTCTTTGCCTCTTCCACCTTTGCCAGGTATTCATCCAGCTGATCCTTCTTCGGGAATGCAATACCATAAATACGCTGCAGGGTTTCACGGCTGGAATCGCCGCGCCAGTATGCCGCATTACATGCGGTCAGCTTGATGGCATTGCCCTTGACGCGTCCGGTGGAATCCAGATGCGGACCGGCACACAGGTCGGTAAATTCGCCCTGCTTATAGAACGAAATAACCTCGTCCTCCGGCAGGTCGTTGATCAGCTCAACCTTATACGGCTCATCCTTCATCAGCTCCAGCGCTTCCGCCCGCGGCAGCTCAAAACGCTCCAGCTTGAGCTTTTCCTTGCAGATTTTGCGCATTTCCGCCTCAATCTGTTCCATGATCTCCGGGGTGAACGGAAACGGGGAGTCCAGATCATAATAGAAGCCGTTGTCAATCGACGGGCCGATTGCCAGCTTTACCTCCGGGTACAGGCGCTTGACAGCCTGTGCCAGAATATGGGAGCAGGTATGCCAGTAGGTTTTGCGATACTGCTCATTTTCAAACGTATACTGATTGTCTGCCATGAAAAATTCCTCCTTATTTTCACGGGGCAGAAAAAAATCCCACCCCTGACCAGAATCAGGGGTGGGATGACAATGCATCTCACGGTTCCACCCTGCTTGGTACAGCAAAAAAACTGTACCCGCTCATTTTCCGCTGTAACGTGCGGACTCCGTCGCAGGATACTTGGTTTTCCCCTGCGAAGCTCCGGGACCGGTGCACAGAACTGCCGCCGCCGCGGATGCTCCCAGCTATTGCATCCACTCTCTGCAGGCCTGCCGATTGCAGTCTGTCTATTCCCATCAACGCCGTTTTTGTCTATAGATGTTATTTATTTTACCTCTGTTAAAAGTCCTTGTCAACCGACAGTTTCAACAAAAGCAGGAAATGAAACCCATATGCCGGTGTATCCAACGATACATACTCTTCACGCCCCGGAGCAGGTTGTGGCGCTCTGGGTGACCAGCAGGGCAATGGTTCCGTTTTCTGCCCGCAGCTCCACCTGCTGTCCTGCCCCTCCGGACAGCAGCAGGCTGGCCAGCGGGTCTGTCACCTTCCGTGCCACCGCGTCACGTACGGCCCGTGCTCCCCGGTTCACGTCCACGACACCCAGCAGCTGCTCCGTCTGTGCATCCCAGGTCAGCCGGGTACCTCTTGCCAGACAGCGGTTTGCCAGCCGGGCCAGCTCCTGCGCCGCAATCGCCGTGCAGTCCGCCACGGTCAGCGGAGAAAAGACAATGATATCATCCAGCCGTGCTGCCAGCTCCGGCTGCAGCACCCGCCTTGCTTCCTCCTCCGCCTGCTCCTGACGTGGATTGTCTTGGGAAGAAAAGCCCACCTTCCGTCCCTGCCGTCCGCTGCCCAGATTGGAGGTCAGTACAATGACCGCATGGCGGAAATCCGCGCTCCTGCCCTCGGAATCGGTCAGCCTGCCGTCCTCCAGCAGACGCAGCAGCAAGCGCAGCACATCCGGATGTGCCTTTTCCACCTCGTCAAACAGCACCAGTGAACGTGGCCGCCTGCGGATTTTTTCCGTCAGCTGCCCGCCGTCGCCATAACCTTTATAACCGGGAGGTGCACCGATGAGCCGGGATACATCCTGTGACTGCTGGTATTCTGACAGGTCAATGCGGATCAGCCCATCCCTGCCGAACAGCGCCTGTGCCAGTGCCGTACAGACAGAGGTTTTTCCCACACCGGTGGAGCCGGTCAGCAGCAGAGCTGCCACCGGACGGGCTTCATCCCGCAAGCCGGCTCCTCCCCGGCGGACTGCCCGGCAGATGGCTTTCACTGCGGCATCCTGTCCGATGACCGTCCGGCAAAGCTCCTGCTCCAGCTGGAGCAGCCGTTGCGCTGTATCTCCCTCTGCCGCTGCGGAAAAGCCGTCAAACCGTTTGGCCACACGTGCTACCTCCTGTGCAGTGATGTCTTTCCCGCCCTCCAGATGCACTGCGGCACAGGTTTCATCCAGCAAATCAATTGCCTTATCCGGCAGATGCCGTTCCGGGCTGATGCGCACGGAAATGCTTACCGCCGCATGCAGGGCATCCGGATGAATGTGCACATGATGGTGCTGTTCATACCGTGATGCAATGCCCCGGAGAATTTCCTCCGCACCGGCTTCGTCCGGCTCGGATACATCAATGCGCTGAAACCGTCGTTCCAGTGCCGCATCCTTTTCAATGGTCTTATGGTATTCCGCTGTGGTGGTGGTACCGATCAGGCGGATTTCCCCCCGGGCCAGCGCCGGCTTGAGCAGATTGGATGCATCAATGGCGCCCTCCGCGGAGCCTGCCCCCACCAGCGTGTGCACCTCGTCGATAAAGGCAATGATATGGTGTGATGCACTCAGCTCCCGCACAATATTCTTCAGGCGTTCCTCAAATTCACCCCGGTATTTGGTACCGGAAATCAGGCTTGCCATATCCAGTGAAACCAGTCTGGCATTCTGCAGCTCCTCCGGTACCTCACCGTTTGCAATCGCCAGCGCCAGTGCTTCCGCCACAGCGGTTTTGCCCACACCCGGATCGCCCAATAACACCGGATTGTTTTTTGTCCGGCGCTGTAAAATGGTAATCAGCCGGAACAGCTCATCCTCCCGTCCAATGACCGGGTCCAGCGAGCCGTTGCGTGCCAGCTCCGTCAGGTCCGTGGTATACCGGTCCAGCGTGGAGGTGGAGGCCAGCCGCGCCATGGACCGCCAGCCTGCCGGCTCCTGTGCCACGGAAATACCGGTCTGCCGTTCCAGCGACGGGATATCCGCTTCCATTTTTTCCATTACCCGCCGTGCCGTGCAATTGCGGCAGCTGACCAGCGCGCACAGCAGATGGTTTTCCCCCGCTGTACCGTTTCCCGCCGCTCCGGCTGCCTGCCGCAATACCATCTGTAAATTCCGGCTGATATGCTGCGGTTTCTGCCGCGGCATCCCTGTCCCGGTGAGCTTTGCCGTATAATACAATCCGCGCCAGCTGCTGACACCAGCCTGTGTCAGGATTCTGCCGGCAGCGGAGTTCCGCCTTGCCACAAGCCCCAGCAGCAGATGCTCTGTTCCTACCGTATCCTTTCCCAGCAATCCGGCGCGCCGTGCCGATGTTTCCAGTACACGCTTTGCATTCCGGTCAAACGGTCCCTGAAATTCCATTTCACTCCCTCACTTTCGTTTGCTCCTTTCTTCATCTTTACCCAATTCCTTCCTTTTTAGACGTCATTTTGGGCATTTCCCGGGCAATTTTTTGACTTGCCAAAATGGATCTGTTTTTTTGCTTTTTGGGAGTTGTTTTTTTTAGACTTTGTGATACAATAGAGTTGAATTTGAAACAGGAGGTGTTACTTCTATGGCTTATACTATCAGCAGTGCTTGCATCAGCTGTGGTTCCTGCGCTGGCGAGTGTCCGGTAGGCGCAATCTCCGAGGGTGATGGTCAGTACGTAATCGACGCTGGTTCCTGCATCGAATGCGGTTCCTGCGCTGGTTCCTGCCCGATGGGTGCAATCTCCCAGGAGTAATCCGGCAAACTACATGCAAGAAAGACCTGGTATTTGCTTACCGGGTCTTTTTCTTTGCCCGGATGATGGAGATACGATCCTTTCTCCTTGTTCAAATTTCTCTCGTTTTATACCAAATCCTAGCAAAATCTATGCGCTTTTTATCTTGTTTTGACAAACAAAAGCATGTATAATACAGTCGCAGTGTGGAGCAGGAGCCTTATGGATTTTTTTACAGATGATCCGGTCACATTTCCCGCTCTGCACAAATAACATATTTATAGAAGGTGTAAACTATGGAAAACTATACTTTCCTGCTGGTTCTGGCAATTATCCTTCTTTCCACGAAGGTGCTGGGCCTTGCTTCCGGCAAAGTCAACATGCCGCAGGTTGTAGGCGCACTGCTCGCAGGCCTGATTCTCGGACCTTCCGTCCTGAACCTCGTTGCGGAAGACAGTGTCATTACCGTTCTTTCTGAAATCGGTGTTATCATGCTGATGTTTTCTGCCGGTCTGGGAACCGACCTGCAGGAGCTGAAAAAAACCGGTGCTGCCTCCTTTGTCATCGCCATGGCAGGTGTTATTATCCCGCTTCTCGGCGGCGCTGCCCTGTACCTCGTCTGGTTCAACGGTGAAGGAGATCCCCAGCATCTGCTGAAAGCCATCTTTGTCGGCGTTATCCTGACTGCTACCTCTGTGAGCATCACAGTTGAAACGCTGCTTGAGATGGGAAAACTGCAGGGCAAGGTGGGTGTTACCATTCTCGGCGCTGCTGTCATCGACGATATCCTGGGCATCATCGCCCTGACGATCGTATCCAGCTTCACCAATCCGGATGTCCAGATTCTGACTGTCCTGATTAAAATCGTCCTGTTCTTTGTTTTTATTGCCGTGGTTGGCTTTGTTGTCTACAAGTACTTCAAGCATCTGAACAAGGCGTTCAACGACAAGATGCACCGCCGTGTTGCCATCTATGGACTGGCATTCTGCTTCATCCTGTCCTATTGCTCCGAAACCTTTTTCGGTGTTGCAGATATCACCGGTGCATATTTTGCCGGCCTGCTGCTTTGCAACCTGTCCGGTGTGCGTGACTATATCAGCCAGAAAATTACCATCTGTGCCTATATGCTGTTTTCCCCGGTGTTCTTTGCAAGCGTCGGCCTGAAAACCGACCTGAGCGGCCTGACCCTCAGCCTGCTGGTGTTCGCACTGCTGCTGCTGGCAGTTGCCATTCTTTCCAAGATCATCGGCTGTGCACTGGGCGCGAAGCTGTTTAAATTCACCAACCATGAAGCCCTGTCGGTTGGTATCGGCATGGTATCCCGTGGTGAGGTTGCCCTGATTGTTGCCCAGAAGGGCGCTGCATTCGGACTGGTGCCGGATAGCCTGTTCGGCCCGGTTATCCTGGTTGTCATCGTCACAACCCTCATTACCCCGGTGCTGCTGAAAATTGTCATGGGAGACAAGAAAAAAGCATAAAAAACGCATGTGATATGGAAAATCCCGCAGATTTGATCTCTGCGGGATTTTTGTTTTGCTTATAAGGTTGCTTTCCAGCGATCCAATGCAAGCCTTGCATTTTGATAAGTGCTGCTGGCAGTGCGTGTTCCTGCCTTGACGCCCAGAATGGCGGCATCCGCCGGAAGCACAACGCCATAGGTTTTCCAGCGGTCCATAGCCTGCTCATAAGCGGTTTTCTTCACATTGTAATCATAAGTCCTGTCCGCATTATACTGGGAAATCTTCGCCTGTGCCTGCTGCAGTTGGATGGATGCCAGCCCGTTGTGATAGTCCTGTGTCGCCTGGGAAATTTCCGAAGCACTGGTATTGCGTGCATCCTGCTCCGCCTTCAGCCGTTCGGCAGACAGGGTATTCAGGTTGGTGCGCAGGGTATTGTCCGCTGCCACACGGGAGCTTTCGGTATACCCGCTGGTGGGCGCAGTATAGGCACTGCCGCCGCTGAGTCCCGATGCCGCCAGCTTTTCCTCCTGTCCCAGTGCGGAAATCCGTGCCGCGTTCTGGGCCTGCGTTACGCTGCTGCGATGGGATGCCGCAATATCCCGCAGGTTACCCTGCAGCCGGTCCAGGCTCTGCTGCTGCGCGGCCTGAAACGCATTCAGCCTGCTGGTTTCCACTGCACGGTATAATTCGTCAATATTAATCGTTGCCATTTTGTGCTGTTACCTCCTCAGATCCGGCGTATATCCCTGCGCACGATATACCGTATGGTCATGCCCAGCAATCCAAAGGGTTCGCCATCCTGTTCATTTTTCACAATCAGCTGGAACTGATATGCCCGGCGGATGCGCCGGCGTACATCCGCCGGATACGAAGCCGCCGTGGAACGGAAGGAAAACCGGGAAAAATCCATATGTGCAAAGGAAAACTGGGAAAATGCCACCGTTTTCACCTTGGTATACAGCTTTTCCGTGCGATACCACAGCTCCGCACCGGAATAGCCATAGGGCATCAGGGCCGCCTGGCAGGATAAAATGGTTTTTCCCTTTTCCCATGCCTGCAGCGGAGACAGTGGTGTGACCCAGCGTGCGGCAATCGGCTCTCCGTCATCGGAATAGGCATCCACATCCTCCGTATGGCAGAAGGTACACACCCGCCCGTCTGCCGTGCCAAACCATAAATAGCCGCTGGTATCCGCATCTGCCAGAAAACAGAGCGCAGGGATATTGTCCCAATAATACCATTCCGGCATGTTGTTTTCCATCTGCCGGCTGTCCGCCACATAACAGTGCCCGCCAACGGCAAGATAATATTTCCCATCCCAGACACAGGCCACTGCCTGCTCCAGCTTTTCCCGCAGCAGACGCGGATTGATGCGCTGGGAAACACCGGCAATCGTGCGGTATTCCGTGACATAGGTACCATAAATCCCCATCACGCCCTGGGCGGACAGATAATATGGCGTGCCATCCAGTACATCAATGGCATACGGGCTGACTGCACCGGCTGCCTCGGCACCCTGCTTCAGCGGATAGGTGGGCTTGTCATTGTCATCCAGCTGGAAGGTACGCAGGTACTGCTTGGCATCCTGTCCATCGGATTTTAACACAATCTGCGTGTCATACTGCCGGACATAACCGATGATGGCGGATGCATCCGAACCGATTGTGGTATAACCGGTATCCGGGAAATAGGTGGGGTCATACAGGCCGGACTGCCAGTCACAGTTTGGCGCCTCCGGATTGCCGGAGACAAAGACACGGGTATCATTTTTACCGCCGTACAGGCCGTAAATCCGGCATCTGTTGATGTCAATGTGCTCGGTTGTCTTGGCAAACCGAATGCGCACATTGGCCAGCCCGCCGGCATCCGGCGGTGCGGTTTTCAGCGTCACCCTTCCGCTGGCCGTATCCACATGATCCACCTCATAGTCCTCGCAGACCACATCATCCAGGTCAATAAAGGTACTGTCCAGCTGAAACACCCTGCTGGTGCCGTCACCCACAAAGGTATTGATGCGCCATGGCGTCAGCAGGTTGACCGCTTCCAGGCTGGTACCGCCGCCGCCCGGCGGACTGCCAATGGTGGTTGTGGGGACAAATGCCACCTCGCGCACCGGCTTCGCCGTGCTGCCGTCATACACCAGATAGGTTTTTCCATCCAGCAGCCACAGCTTTCCGCCCATCAGGAAGGAGGTAGACGTTGCTTCATTCATATCGGAATACAGCAGCTCCGTGGTGCCGTCCGGTTTCAGCCGCCACAGCTGTGTGCCTGCATGGCACAGCACATCCTCATTCAGCCGGTGCAGCCCGTAAATCCTGCCGTCAAACTGTGCCCTGCGCCGGTATCCCGTGCGTTTGACCGGGAAATAGGTTTCATTGGCGATCATATTACAGGCATCCGGGGAACGGGACCAGTCCACCTTGGTGGGATGGTTGGCGAAATCCACACCGGCAAATCGTTCCACCGTCAGCTCCTGTATGGGCTCCGCGTCAGGGAACTGATACACCATGCTCATTCCTCCATTCCACGGATGACAGTCTCCGTACAAGGCGCATAATATGCCGCATGCTGTTGATATTCACTGATTAACCAGTTGAACATGGTACGGTCATCCTCCGCAATCAGCAGGGCAGCCAGCCCATAGGGGAAGCATTCCTGTACAAACCGTTCCTCATAGGGAATCTCCTCCTCCAGGCTGTCCAGCTTTTCTGCCGGAATGCAGCCTGCCAGAGCAGCCTCATCTCCCTGTGCACGCAGCAGTGCATTCTGTTCATAATTGCGGTCATACAGCATCTGGTTGATGCAGCCGGGTGCCAGTTCCTCCAGATGCGGGACATTTTCCGCTTCCAGTCCCAGCAGCACCAGTGCCTGTTCATACAGCTGTCTGCCAGTCATCTTGTTTCCTCCTTTCGATGGTAAAAATGCTGCATACATTCAGCGGCGGGCGCATGATGCGCCCGCCTTTGCTGTTTTAGCAGGACGCTTCCGCCAGATCGGAGGTGAACTTGCCTGCCGCAAATGCCGCGGTACGGATGGTGGTCCCTGCTGTCAGTGTGACCGGTGCGGCATACACCTTTGCACTGTCGGAATAGCGCGGGTCGGTACCGTCCACCGTATACCGTACCTCCTCCGCACCGGAGGGTGTCGTAACCGTTGCCTTCAGGCTGGAAATACTGATGGTCGGTGCTGCCAGCTTGTTCTGCTCCAGCACCAGTGCATATACACCGGTACACTTGGCACCCAGCACAAAGGCATCATAATAATGTCTGCCCTCAATCAGTGCGCCCGAAACGCCCACCGGGTCATTGTGTACCTTTGCGTCAGAAATCTTATACGGCATCAGCACGGAATTTTTATGGGTGATGATAAAGAAGCAGCCCTCCGGCATATAGCTCTTTGGCACACGCACAATGTTCAGACCGGAAATCTCGCCGCAGACGCCCTTGCCGATGGCCTTCACGCCCAGACCTTCCAGCCCGGTAAATTCCGGGGACAGGCGGATCATCTTATATACCTCACTGGTCACATAGACATAACGGTCACTTTCCGGCACCAGATTGTCATCCAGCGCCTGGGCGCCGGTAGAAATCAGCTCCACAATGGTATCCTTGGACGGTTCTTCATCCACGGTGGCGATGGTGCCTGCCATCATGGCAAACCGCCTGAGGGCATACTTGTCCGCTGCCGGCGTAGACTGTTCATTGATCTGCAGGCGCAGCATATCCGCTGCCTTTTTGCTCATGTTCTGGTCCAGATAATTGCCCTTGTCAATGGTCAGCGTAAACGCCTTATCCTGTGTCATCTTGAGCTCCTGCACGATATCCTGCATTTCTGTCACGGCACCATAGCGTGCCATGCCTTCACGGGTGTAATCCACCTCCGGCACGGTCACCGGTGTGTATACCTTCAGTGTCTTGACACCGGTCAGGTCAAAGGTCGTGGATGTCTTGCCCTTGACAAAGGAACCCGCTGTAAAGACCTCTGCAATCTGACTGGAATATTTTGTCGCAAGATTTACTGCCATATCCGTTTACCTCCTTAGCCTTTTCCCATCAGTGCGAGAATGATGGGGTCTGTGATGTTGTTTTCACCGTCAGAGCGGGCCGAGCCCACATCCATTTTGCGGTTTTCCGCATTCTTTTTCAGTTCCTCCAGCTCCTTGCGCAGCTTGTGCAGCTCATAGACGCGGTACGCACCCAGCAGGTCACCGGAACGGTTTGCGCTGTCCCACACCTCCGGCGGGATTTCATCCGGCTGAATTTCGGGATATTCATCCAGAAATGCCTGATAGACATTGCCGCCCGGCACGTTTTCCGCTGCCTGTCCGCGATAGGCGGCGGCATTGGCTTTGGACAGCCCCTGTTCTGCTGCCGCAATCAGCTGTTCCAGTGTCAGCTCGATGGTCTGCCCATCCACATTGACCGGATAGGTCTGTTCTTCGCTGTCCATCAGTGGCATATCCTTCGGCGCACCGTTCTCCGGTGCCGCATTGGTTTTGTTCTGCATAAAAAGCAGCCTCCTTTCTGTTCTCTGTTCGGCTCCCTCATCCAGAGGAGCGCTTGTGCGATTGTTTTACGGTTGTACCGTCTGTGGTGTTTCCATATCCTTCCGCGGCTGGATTTCAGTCATTTGTCCGCTTTCCTTCTGTTCCCGCAGGGCACGCAGCAGGCGGGCCTTGCCACGGATCTGGTTGTCCGGGATGTTTTCCACATACAGGATCGGATCGGTGATAATACCCCGGGCCAGCAGATTGTCATTGGTCATGGTCTGCATGGTTTCCGACCAGTACGAGCTGGACCCAACCTCCACATTCAGTTCCAGTGTCGCCGTATCCAGCGTGTCAAAATCAAAGGATACCGCCGCTTCTTCTCCCGTGTCATCGGTAATGCAAACCGTTCTGGTGCCGTAATGGACACGCATCAGATCCACAAAAATCCGCACGCTGTCCTCTACAAAGCGGTAAAATTCCATTTTCACCAGCTCCAGCGGCGCAATGGTTGCCTTCTGTACTGTCACAATGGCGGAGGTGTTGTCCGGCCTGACATTGCCAAGGGTGGCATCGGATGCACCCATCAGCTCCATGGTATCCTTAATCATCTGCTCCAGCAGCGGCATGACCTGTGCGGAAATATCCGGTGCCTGGAATGCCGTGACAATCGCTTCATTGGGATTGCCCCGCATGCCGATGGCCTTGCCCACATCGGAGGAATAGCCGGAGGGGAACCGGGTCATGTCATAGATGATTTTGGGGAATGCCACATGCTTGATGCACTGCACATACATGGAATACAGCTTGTTGATGGCAATCTGGTTGGGGATTGCCTCGGTCACCGGCGCCTCGCCGTGGAAGCAGTTCTTCACCTTTATCCAGCTCATATAAGCCACCGGATACAGCCGGTATGGTGTCACGGTCTCCGGCATGATGACGGTATTCTGTGTGCACTTGAAAAAGGCAATGCCATCCTTTGTGCGCTCCATACGCAGCAGCACCGTGACCATATTGTCGGTATCTTCGGTCTGCGCGTCATACTGAGGCTCCAGCAGGCTGTCCGGCTGAATCGTTTCCGCTTCACTGCGGCTTAAGCCCCGCGCCATGGCTTCCTGCCGGACACTGTCCACCGACCGGCGCATGGAAATGATGATGTACGGCTGACGCTGCACCTCATCCACAGCCGGGTTGCCAAAGAAAATATCGGTATTTTCAATGAGATCCACTTCAATATCCCCGGCAATGGGCTGGCCGCTCTCCCGATCCGGGTCAAAGCGGATATAAAAGCAGCCGTCACCATCCACACAGGCATTGCGCAGCATATAGCGGTTTTTGCTCTTGACCCCGGCGCGCTCGATCACCGATGCCACAGCCCGGTCAATCACCTTCTGCATGGTTTCCCCATCCGGCTCTGACTGGAACGGCTGGGTGGTTACCGCGATATCATCGGATACCAGCATGGAAATGAACAGATTGACCACACGCCGCAGCACATTGAAAATCAGCGGGTCCAGTGTGGTGACATTCAGTCCCTCCCACTGCCGTCCGATGAAGAAATTCTCATTGGTTTTCACACGGTCATACAATCCAATCCGGTTGTTATAGTCCACACTCCGCTGGTATTCCTTCCAGACCGCATCAGCTGTCCGCATGTTCCTCCTCCTTTCCCGGGCCGGTATATGCCAGCAGTGCCGCAATATCCCGGCTCAGTGCGTCATCTGCATCGGCAGGACGGAAGGGTTCCTGTTTTTTCCTCCGCCGCGGCAGGTGCGGGATTCCTCTGGCTGCCCAGACGCCGCAGGCAAAGCACAGCAGGCTGCACAGGCAGCAAATTACATATTCCATCGCTTCCTCCTTATCGTTGATAGGACAGAAAGGCATCCATATCGCCGTCATACTGTCCCGGCTTCCATGCCTGTCCCTGAGGCTGGATGGTGGCGGCAAAATACCGCAGCGCATCCGGCGCATGAGTCAGCTCATGGGGATGGTTCGCCGTATCATTGGGATTTTTTTCATCCGCCGCCAGCATGGGCAAGGTGCGGATGAGATTTTTGCACACCGGGCTGATTTTCAGCTTTGCCGTCAGAATGCCCTGTTCATCGGTAAACGGGCGCAGGTATTCTTTGACGGCATACCAGCCGGGAATCCGTTCCCCCATGGCCTTATCAAAAAACAATCCGGCTTCGGCAAAGATATCCACAGCGGAACGTCCGGTTTCCTGCCGCCGGTTAAATAAATCCGGCGGAGCCAGGCGCTGGAAAATCACTTCATCACCGGTTTCCGCCCGGCAGATGGCCTCCGCCGCTTCGGAAATAATCAGGCCGGACTGGTATACCTCCCGATATACCCATGCGGTGCCGTCCGGGGACAGGGCAATCCACAATGCTGCCAGCATGTCGAGTCCATAGTCAATGGCAAGATACCGTTTCCACCAACTGGGGAACTCCGGCGGCGGACATACATGCAGCTCGGGGGAAAATTCACAAAAATACTGCCCTTCAAACAAATCCCACTGTCCATACAGCAGGGCTTTGCGGCTCCGCTCGTCCAGCATTTCCAGCCGTCTGACATAGCCGGGGTCCTTTTGCATCAGGAAGGTATTGTCCTGTACCTTTGCGGGAAGAAACAGCTTTCCATCGTTTTCCTCTCCGGGAATCAGCACATCAATATACCGTGCCTTGACCCAGCTGTGGCCCACGCCCCCCGGATTGGTGGAGGATTTCACCTGCTTGGGATATGCATTCGTGCCGCGGATACGGGACAGCATATAGGTAAACTGGAATTTGGTAAAATGGGTCAGCTCGTCAAACCGGATCACATCGTATTCCGCACTCTGGTAACGGGTCACATCGTTTTCACTGTCACAGTAGCCGAATTCAATGGTGGATTTGTTGCGAAAGGTCCACAAATGGCTGGTTTCCCCGTAGCTTCCCACCTCCTGCGGGTACAGGGTCAGGGAAACCTGAATCAGGGAGCGTTTGAGCTCCGGCAGGGTTCTTCTCAGAATCAGCTGGCGGGATGCAGGATACGTCAGGGCATAAATCAATGCGTCAATCAGCTGTGCATAGCTTTTGCCGCCGCCTGCCGCGCCGCCGAACAGGGTTTCCATGGCAGTGGAACGGATAAATTCCAGCTGCCGCCGGGTAACCGAAAGCTCCATCATTCCACCACCCGGAGAATCAGTTCAAAGGCCGACTCCGGCTTATCCTCCGCATCCGGAACGGTCAGCTGTCCTTTTCCCACAGCCCGTTCCAGAATTTCCTTTGCAACACCTGCGCGTGCGGTTCCGCTGAGGGAATCATCCTCCAGCATGTCACACAGGCATTGCGCCGCTTCCGGGGAATGTTCACACAGGATATCACGTACCACATCATTGTGTGTTTTTTTCCGTCTGCGGCTGTTTTTTGCTTGCGCCAAAGGCATACCTCCCTTATGGTTTCAATTTTTGCAGCTCACAGGTTTTATAATACGGTACGGTTTCCCGTTGTCTACCGCAACGAATTGACCGCCTGTGGAAAAATTTTTTCTTTTCCTCTTGACATCTGTATTGTATCGTTGTATTATTGTATCAATCAATTAGTACAATAAGTCAAGATAAAGGAGGAAAACCATGCAGTGGAATTTAACCGATGACCGTCCGATTTACCTGCAGCTGATGGATACCATTACACTGGCCATCACCTCCGGTGCATTGCCGGCAGGCAGCCGGCTGCCCTCGGTCCGCGAGCTGGCGGCACAGGCGGGTGTCAATCCGAACACCATGCAGCGTGCCCTGTCCGAGCTGGAGCGTTCCGGTCTGCTGTATTCCCAGCGCACCGCAGGACGGTTTGTTACCGATCAATCCGTAAACATCACACAAAAGAGAAAGGAACTGGCTATGGAACAGATTCAGGCATTTCTGTCCTCCATGAAGGACATGGGATATTCCATTGAGGAAACCATTGAACTGATTCGTCAGGCGGAAAAGGAGGAAGCAAGATGAGTGAACCGATTTTACAGTGTACCGGATTATGCAAATCCTATGGCAAAAAGGATGCCCTGCGGGATGTCACCTTTTCGCTGGAGCGCGGACGCATTGTCGGCCTGCTGGGCCCCAACGGCAGCGGCAAATCTACCCTGATTAAGCTGGCCAACGGCCTGCTCACCCCTACTGCCGGCGAAATCCGCATTGCAGGCAACCTGCCCGGCCCCATCACCCATGCGCAGGTATCCTATCTGCCGGAACGCACCTATCTGAGTGACTGGATGACTGCGGATGACCTGCTGAAGTTCTTTGCGAATTTTTATGCAGACTTCAATCTGGATAAGGCAGCGGATATGCTGACCCGTCTGGGCATCAGCCCGAAGGATTCCCTTAAAACCATGTCCAAGGGCACCAAGGAAAAAATCCAGCTGGCTGTGGTCATGAGCCGTGAAGCTGACCTGTACCTGCTGGACGAACCGATTGGCGGCGTTGATCCCGCTGCCCGGGATTATATTCTCAATACGATTTTGACCAATTATAACGAAAACAGTACTGTTGTCATTTCCACCCATCTGATTTCGGATATTGAAAAGGTACTGGACGATGTCATTTTTCTCCATCAGGGACAGATTACCCTGCATAAGACCGTGGATGATATCCGTGAGGAATATGGCAAGTCTGTCGATGCACTGTTCCGGGAGGTGTTCGCATGCTGAACAAGCTGATTGGATATGAATTTAAATCCACCCGCCGGATTTTCCTTCCGGCCTACGCAGTCATCCTGCTGCTGTCGATTGTCAATGGCATTTGTATGCTGCTGACCAATTCCATGGATACCATCAGCGCCCCCTTCGGCGTGCTGCTGACGGTGTACATTCTGGCACTGTTCGCCGTGTGCATCCTGACCTTTGCCTATATGATCAGCCGGTTTTACAAAAACCTGCTGGGCGACGAGGGCTACCTGATGTTTACCCTTCCGGCACGCCCCTCCCAGCTGGTCTGGGCCAAGTGCATTACATCCTCCCTGTGGATGCTTTTCACCACCATTGTGTGCGGCATTTCCCTGTTTACGCTGATGGTTCCGATTATGCTTTCCGAAACCACCTCTGCGGATCTGACCATGCTCCGGCAGCAGCTGGCGTTCGGGATGCATACCCTGTGGCAGGAATACAGCATTCATCTGATCTTTGTCCCACTGCTGGCAATTGTGCTCGGCATCATTTATACGGCAAACTTCTGCATGCATATCTATGCGTGCCTGTCTATAGGCTCTCTCGCCAACAAGCACCGTCTGGGCTTTGCCTTTCTCGCGTATCTCGGCTTCGGTGTCCTGTCTGAAATCCTGATGCTGGTTTGCTCGAGCATCGCATCCCTGTTCCCATCCCTCAGCGTCAATCTTGACACGCTGATTCCCAACGCAACCGCACAGGTTTATGTTGCCATGCTCGGCTTCCTGCTGTTCTATGGCATCAAGCTGGCGATCAATTTTGTGATTACCAATTACATCCTGACCCGCCACCTGAACCTGCAGTAATTCATACCGTTTTATCCCCTGTACCACCCAAAAAAATCCAGCCAGGACCCGTTTCCCGGCTGGATTTTCCTGTATGCGGCGAAATCTGTCAAACCTCTGTACATCCTCCCTCCGGATATGGTAAGATAAGGGTAACAAAGCTTACTTCCGATACAGAGCAAGGAGGGGAAATACGATGAAATGTCCGCATTGCGGTATCTATTATACGGACGGGGAAAAAGAATGCCCGGTCTGCGGCAAACGCCCCGGCATACAGGCTGCAAAATCTTCGGCACGCAAGTCGTCCGCAGGTACTTCCCATAAGGATGTACCCCACCAGCCAAAGAAAAAGCCATCCGCCCAGTCCACAGAACGAAAACAGACCTATGGAAACAAAAGCAGTTCTACCGAAGCCGCATGGCAGAAGGCATCTGCCGGACAGCATACCCATGCCAATCCATTGGAGCCGAAACAGAAAAAATCCGGCTGCGGAAGCGGCTGCCTGATTATCCTCATCGTTTTTATCCTCATCACCGCCATTCAAATCATCAGTGCCGTTGGTTTCAACGTGATGGCTAAACCGGAGGGTGTCAGTGAATTCATTTTCTCCTCATTGGAGGAGAGTGCTGAGGACATTGGCGAGGATGTTGACATCCAGACCGTCCTGACCGGAACCTGGCGCAATACCGACGGCTCGCTGACGCTGACCATCGACGAGGAAGGCGTGGTCACCTGGTCCGATGCTGACGGTATCCATTCGGATGATGTTCCGCTGTTTGAACGGCTTAACCTGACCGAAGACAACCAGAAGGAGTATTGCTCTGTGGATGAAATCAAAGACTATCCGCTGGATTCCTTTACCTATTATTCTATCTACGCAATGGCTGCCGAATGGGATGATGATGCTGAGCTGGATATGTGGTTCTACCTTCCCCAGGGCCAGCAATCCCCCGAAACCTTTGATTATTATGACTACTACGAGGAGGCATATGACACCTTTACCCGTGTCTCCGGCAGCACCGAGCCAATGCCCTCCGGTCCGGAACAGACCGCCTGAACGCAAAAAAAGAGCACCCAGACACAGCTTCCCATTGAAAGTGTCTGAGTGCTTTTTTGTTATTTTTCCGGTGTATATTCGGTTTCAATCCGTTGCACGCTCCTGCATCTGCCGGTGCTCTCGTCGATATCGAACACCGCGCCCTGCAGCACGCAGACCCCCTCCGCCGGTTCAAACCGGCTGGTCAGGTCCCCACGGAACATGGCAATCGACTGCTCCGACCGCACGCCCAGGACAGACCATTTGGGGCCTGTCATGCCCAGATCGGTGATATATCCGGTGCCTTTTGGGTTGACCCGCGCGTCCGCCGTGGGCACATGGGTATGGGTGCCATATACAGCGGAAACCCGTCCATCCAGATAATACCCCATAGCCAGCTTTTCCGAGGTGGCAGAGGCATGGATTTCACAGATAGCAATATCATACCGTCCTTCCTGCTCCCGCAGGATGCGGTCTGCCCACAGGAACGGGTTATCCGGGCCATACTGCATGTCACAGCGTCCGATCAGCTCAAACACCAGTACCCGCCATCCGGCGCTGGTATCAAAGATGCCATAGCCCTCGCCGGGCGACTGGGGTGCCAGATTGGCAGGCCGGATGATATACCGGTTGTCCTCCAGATATGGCACAATATTCTGTTTGCGGTAGGAATGGTTTCCCAGGGTAATCACATCCGCACCGGCGGCAAAAATACTGTCCGCCTGCCTGGGCGTGATGCCCACGCCGCTGGCATTTTCTCCATTGACAATGGTAAAATCCGCACCGGTTTCCCGCTTGATGCGGCGCAGCACATGCGACACGGTCAGCAGCCCGGGCTGTGATACCACATCACCCACAGTCAGAATTTTCATGATACTCTCCTCACATTAATCTGGTAAAAAAGGCGGCACAGAAGACCTCTATGCCGCCTTATGTACTTCGGTTTACTCAATCAAACAGTGGGGAAACGGAAGATTCCTCATAAATACGTGCAATTGCCTCGGTAAATACCGGTGCAACCTGCAGCAGTTCAATCTTGTCAATGCGCTTTTCAGCCGGCAGCGGGATGGTATCCAGCAGGGTCAGCTTCTTGATCGGGCTTGCTTCCAGGCGCTCGATCGCCGGGCCGGACAGCACGCCATGGGTAGCGCATGCATAGACTTCCTTTGCACCGCCGATTTTAATCAGCGCCTCAGCGGCATGGCAAAGCGTACCTGCCGTATCAATCAGGTCATCGCTCAGAATACAGATTTTATCCTTGACATCACCGATGATGTTCATCACCTCAGAGACATTGGCACGGGGACGGCGCTTGTCAATGATTGCAAGGCGGTAATCCAGCTTTTCACAGAACTTTCTGCAGCGGGTAACCGAGCCCAGATCCGGAGAGACGATCATCACATCATCACGGCTGCGGCCGAACTTGCCTGCAATATACGGAATCAGGACAGACGCACCCATCAGGTTGTCCACCGGGATATCAAAGAAGCCCTGCAGCTGATGTGCATGCAGATCCATGGTCAGCACGCGGTCAGCGCCTGCTGCGGTCAGGATATTAGCAACCAGCTTGGCAGAAATCGGGTCACGTGCCTTGGACTTTCTGTCCTGGCGTGCATAACCAAAATACGGAATAACAGCAGTAATACGGCCTGCGGAAGCACGCTTACATGCGTCAATCATAATCAGCAGCTCCATCAGGTTGTCATTCACCGGGCCACAGGTAGACTGGATGAGGAATACATCCGAACCGCGGACCGTTTCACCGATGGAAACGGAAACCTCGCCGTCAGCAAAGTGTCCAACCTCGCACTTGCCAAGCGGCAGGCCCAGTGCGGATGCAATCTGCATTGCCAGTGCGGGATGCGAATTGCCCGCAAGGATCTTAATATTTTTACCGTGAGAAATCATAATTCATGTATCCTCCTGCATCTTGAAAAAAATTCCCTTTAACACACCAGAGTCTTTCCGGTCCGTTTTGCTCCAACTCTATCTGTATCTATATCTATTTTTTACAGTGAATTATCGGTCCTGCCCATGCATACGGCGGCGGCGGTCATTCCAGCCTTCCTTGTTTTCCTGCCGTGCACGTGCCACAGCCAGAGCGCCATCCGGTACATTTCGTGTTACCGTTGTGCCTGCCGCAGTCAGGACGCGGTCACCCAGCGTTACCGGTGCGACCAGATTGGTATTGCAGCCAATGAAGCAGTCATCTCCAATGACGGTCTGGCTCTTCACATAGCCGTCATAGTTGACAACCACGGTACCGCAGCCAAAGTTGACCCGTTCGCCCACGGTTGCATCGCCGATATAGGTCAGATGGGATACCTTGGTATCATTGCCGATCTGTGCCTTCTTCAGCTCCACAAAGTCACCGATGCGGGTGTTGTCCCCTACCTGGCATCCCGGCCGGATATAAGCAAAGGGACCTACGGTAGCATGGCAGCCTACGCTGCTCTCATATACCTGAGAGGAATTCACACTGGTGCCATCACCGATTTCCGCACGATCCAGAATGGTGTTCGGGCCAATGGTGCAGCCACTGCCTACCCTGCTGCCCGGTTTTATCATGCAGCCCGGCAGGATGGTCGTGTCATAGCCGATGGTGCTGTACGGGGAAATATACGTGTATTCCGGATCCAGAATGTTGACGCCCTGATCCATCCATGCACTGTTCACTCTGCGCTGCAGGGTTTTCTGTGCACAATAGGCATCACACGCGGTATAAACCGGAATACGGCTTTCGGTACGGCAGGATTCGGTCTTTGCACTGATTTCCGTGGCAATATGGATGGACTGTGTCAGCGACATCGGATGGTGGCTGAGGATTTCACGCAGCACTTCTACCCGATATACCGCACAGTGCCAGTGGTCTGCCATCGCGCCGCAGGTGAGCATCGTAACAGCATTTTCCGCCTCGCTGTGCAGGCGCATGACATGCTGATATTCCTCCGTTGTCACCTCCGGCATGGGTGTGGACAGGAGCATCACATCCCCTTCCATACTGTCAATTGCTGTCGAAAGCATCTGTGTAAAGTCCGCATCGTCCGGGCATACCATATCCGGAACGCCCTCCAGCTCCCTTTCACTCTGCTGCCGGACATACAGAAGCTCACACTGCTCCGGCAGTGCATCTGCAACCAGCTTGCCCACAGGGGAAAACAGGATTTCCCGCTGAACCGGGTATTTTCCGTCCTTTCCCTTGCGTCCGCCCAGTAAAATCGTATTCAACTTATTACAAGACATTGTCAATATCCTTTCTGAGGCGAAGCACGCTGAAAAAAGGTGCAATGCGCCCCCCAGAGAAATACATAATTTATTATACTATTTTTTCACAGAAAAAACATTATAAATTTTGCAAAATTTCGCCGGGTTCTTTTCGCTTGCACTATTACATTTGTCACGATATAATAGAGTAGCCATCATCTGCCGGGTAAATGCAGTGTGTATGGTGGGAACAGAACGTTGTTCCCGATTATTCTGTGTATTTCGGGAGGAAATTATGTCTCTTGCATCCCTGATTCCTGCCAGTGAGGAATTCTGTGTCCTGCGCACACAGATTGTGGACAACCTGCTTGCCTGCCGCGACGGTGACAGCGCCCTGCTGTACCTGTATCTGGTCAGACAGGGAAAGGCCTTTGATGAACGCGCTGCCCTGCGTGACCTGAACCTGACCCGTGACCGGTATGACCGGGCGGTGCACACGCTGACCAGCCTAAACCTTGCCACAAAACCGACGGAAACGGCACAAAAGCCATCGGAAAAGCCTGCCGTACCGCCGCGGTACACGGCAGCGGAGCTGCGTGCCCGCCGGGAGGGCGACCATCGGTTTGCATCCGTATGCCAGACTGCGGAAATGGTGCTGGGTAGG
This sequence comes from Clostridiales bacterium, assembly GCA_004555915.1. Taxonomy (GTDB): domain Bacteria; phylum Bacillota; class Clostridia; order Oscillospirales; family Butyricicoccaceae; genus Butyricicoccus_A. Next base: position 44,067 of record SFJM01000007.1, read on the forward strand.
ACGCTCACCGAGGCACAGCTGCGTACCCTGATGAATGCCTATGCCAATCTGGGTCTGCCTGCCGATGTGCTCATCGACCTGCTGACCTACCTGCACCGGGAAAAACAAACGGTTACCCGCCGGGATATCGAGGAACAGGCATATCTGTGGGCGGATATGGGTATTTTTACAGCAGAAGCCGCTGCGGAATTCCTGTCCCGCCGGGAGGCGGAAAAACCGCTGCTTCAGGAGATGCTCCGTGCGCTGGATATGGCAGGCCGGGAGCCTGCGCCGGATGAATACCGCTATCTGTCCGGCTTTATCCGACAGGGCTTTGATGCGGAAGCGGTTCAGCTGGCAAAGGAACGCATGTATGCCCGCCTGGGAAAATTCAGCTGGAAATATCTCGCCGGCATTATGGAAAGCTGGCATGCCAAGGGACTGCATACCGCCGCGGAAATCACCGCAGTGGAACCCCAGCTGCGCCAGCCCAAACCAGCTGCCGGCGCACCGGCAGCTGCAGCGCCAAAGCCGCCTGTGAAGCAGGATGGCAACCTTGCCGACTGGGAACGTGACTGGCTGGAGGAATTTCACGCAATGACACGCAAGGAGGGAAACGGCAATGGCATATGACCGCGCACTGATCTCGTCTATTCTGCACCAGATGGAACACCAGCATGACCAGTACGAAGCGGAAGCGGAAAGCCGCCGCTATCAGCTGACCATGGCAATCCCGCGTCTGGGAGAAATTGACCGGGAGCTTCGCTCCACTGCGGCAAAGGCCATGCGAATTGCCTTTGAATCCAACAATACCGCGTCAGAAATCGAAGCTCTCAAGCAGAAAAATCTGGCTTTACAGGCAGAAAAGCGCCAATTGCTGCTGCTGCATGGCTATCCGGCGGATTACCTTGCCGTAGCCATGGACTGCCCGGTCTGCCGGGACACCGGCTACCATGGCACCAAGCTGTGTAACTGTGTCAAACGCCGGGCGGCAGAAATCCAGAAAAAGAACCTGTCCTCCCTGCTGCCGGTGGAGCGGGAAACCTTTGAGACCTTCCGTCTGGATTATTACGGCACCCAGCCGGATTCCCGTTTCGGCATTGCTCCCCGGGAAATGGCACGATTTAATTTCCAAAAGTGCATGCAGTTTGCCGAACAGTTTGGTTCCTCCTATGAAAACCTGCTGTTATACGGCTCCGCAGGACTGGGCAAAACCTTCCTGTCCTCCTGCATCGCCCGCCGTGTCACCGAACGGGGCTTTTCCGTGACCTATGACACCGCCATCTCGATTTTTGACCAGTACAACATCGTAAAATTCAAAAGCGGGGATGTATCCGCCGCCTCTCAGGCACTGAATCGGTTCCACAGCGCAGACCTGCTGATTGTGGATGACCTGGGCACCGAAATGCCCAACGCCTTCCACACCTCCTGCCTGTATGACCTGCTCAACCGCCGCCTGATGCGCCGATTGCCCACCATCCTCAGCACCAATCTGCTGCCGGATGAGCTGGAAGGACGCTATTCCGTCGCCATTGCCTCCCGCATTCTGGGGGAATTTACCCAGCTGCGCTTCATCGGTGAGGATATCCGTAAAATCCGCAAAAAACAACGTCTTTAAAGAACATTTTCAAAACACACATAGAATTGTAACAATCACTTCATGGTTTGTTCACAACTTCGCCGGACAAATGCGATATACTATAGCCATGGAAAGGGAACTGCAATCCCTTCCAAAAAGATATGCCGGTATCTTTGAATTTCTCTTACCCCCTTTTTATTTTGTGAAACGTATGCGAACGAAACAGTCATCCCTTGCGGATGGCTGTTTTGTTTTTCCCCAAGTTTTGGATTGCACTTTCCAATATACCAAAAACCTGTTATAATGAAACAAATATGAGTGATTCGTTCCGTTTGTTCGGAGGTTTTTTCTATGCCTAATATTATTCATGCCGCTGATTTCCATATCGGCGCAAAATTTGATTTTCTCCCGTCCGAGCTGGCAGCAAAGGCCGTGCGCCGGCAGCTGGAAGCCCTGCAGGCGCTGGTGTCCTATGCGGCGGAATCCGCCGCGGATGCGGTGCTGCTTGCGGGAGATTTATTTGATACCCCGGAGGTACGCCCGCAGATTTCCTCTGCGGTTTTTTCCGTGCTGGGCAAATGCCCCTGCCCGGTTTTCCTGTCTCCGGGCAACCATGACTATTATCATGCGGGCAGCCCCTATGCAACCCAGCCATTGCCCGCCAACCTGCATGTGTTTACCTCCCGCACGCTGGAGCCATATGCACTGGATGACGGGGAAACCGTCATCTGGGGCGCCGCATTTCAGGACAATAAAGCTGTGATTCCGCTGGATGCCCCGCTGAATCCGGATAAGCTCAACCTGTGCGTTGTCCATGGCGAGCTGGGCGGTACCGGCGGCTATAATGCCATTTCCGAAAGCGCTGTCATCAGCAGCCGCTTTGACTACATCGCCCTGGGACACAACCACCGGTTCAGCGGCGTGTTCCGCATCGGCCAAACCGCTCTGAGCTGTCCGGGCTGTTTTTCGGCAACTGCCTCCAATGAAACCGGTGTGAAGGGCTATCTCACCGGCAAGCTGGAAAAGGGAAATGCTTCCCTCACCTTCCGCCCGTCAGAGTGTACGGAATTTATGGAGGTTTCCCTGCCCATGACCGGCCTGCATGATGACACCGCGCTTGGCGAGGCGCTGCTGCCCCTGCTGCCCACACCTCCCTCCCGCATCTGTGTCACAATCCGCCTGACCGGTACCCGGATGTACGAGCCAAACCTGTCCGCGCTGACCCGTTCCCTGCGGCATTCCTTCTTCCATGCCGTGCTTTTGGATGAATCCACCGTCATGCAGGATTTGTACCGCTATAAGGACGATGATGGCCTGCGGGGCACAGTAACCCGTGACTTTATGGCTCGCATGGAACGCTGCGGCAATGACGAACGCTCCTATGCCAAGCTGACGCTGGCGCTGGAATATGCTCTCGCCGCACTGGACGGCAGGGAATTAGACTGAGGGATACGATGAAAAAACAACATAAGGAAGTCACAGTCCGGGTCATCCTGACCATTCTGGTTGTCCTCTGCTGTGTTCGACAATTTATGAACGGCGCGTTTGAAAACGTGTTTACCTGTATTCTCTGCCTGCTGCTGTTCAGCATTCCCAACTTCATCAGCAAACGGTTTGCCATCCAGCTGCCGGTTTTCCTGCAGGTTGTCATCATGATCTTTATTTTCTCCGCGGAAATTCTCGGTGAAGTCAATGCCTATTATGTACGGATACCCCTGTGGGATACCATGCTGCATACGGCGAACGGCTTTCTGATGGCAGCCATCGGCTTTTCCCTTGTGGATATTTTCAACCGCAGTGAACGGTTTCTGGTCAAGCTGTCCCCGGTTTTCGTGGCAATTGTAGCATTCTGCTTTTCCATGACCATCGGCGTATTGTGGGAATTTTTTGAATTTGGTATGGATATGCTGTTCCATACCGATATGCAGAAGGATTTCTTTGTTTCTGCCATCCATTCGGTGGCCCTGAACCCGAATGGGCACAATGTCCCGGTACATATGGAAATCCAGTCCCTGCTGGTGAATGGCGAGGACTGGATGGCAGCCTATGGCGGATATCTGGACATCGGCCTGATTGACACCATGAAGGATTTATTTGTCAATTTTATCGGCGCGGTTGCCTTCTCCATCATCGGCTACATTTACATCAAGTATCGCGGACACAGGCAGAGCGTTGCCGCCAAGCTGATTCCCACGGTCATCCGTGCGGACGACGATACCGTAGACCGGTTCGGCAATGTGCTTCCTCAGGAGCCGGCACAGTCCGCCCCCGCTGAAGCGAAGGAGCACCAAAACCAGTAAAAGAAAGACGGATGAAGTTAGTCGCTTCACCCGTCTTTTTTTGTATGTTATCAGGAAATCGCTTCCAGCAGCTCGGTCATTGTCCTGCGGTAAACCGGATGGACAAAAAACGGCGCAATCTGCACCATGGGCCGGAGGACAAAATCCCGTTTGGGAATTTCCGGATGGGGGAGGTTGAGCACCGCATCCGCATATATCAGGTCATCATAAAACAGGATATCCAGATCCAGTGTCCGGGGGCCCCAGTGGATGATACGCTCCCGGTTTGCCGCCTGTTCGATGGCGTGCAGCGCATCCAGCAGCTCATGGGGCGGCAGCAGGGTCTGTACCCGCAGCACGGCATTGAGGAAATCCTCCTGCTCCACACCGCCATATGGCTCTGTCACAATATAATCGGACACCACATCCACACGCATGGACGAATCCTTTTGCAGGGCTTCCACCGCGCCGTCCAGATAAGCTTTGCGGTCCCCCATATTGGAGCCCAGCGCAATATATGCCGTATGCCAGCCCCTTTCGATACTCACGGACGCAGTTTTGAGCGGCAGGCCAATGGGTGCCCAGGGCTTTTCAATCTCCAGCCGGAGGCTGTCCAGCAGCGGCAGGGTCTGCAGCAGATGGGTACACAGCTGTTCTGCCGCGGTTTCCAGCAGCTGGAAGGTATGGCGTGTCAGGAAATCCTGTATTTCCCCGCAGACTGCGCCATAATCCATGGACAGCTGCAGGTCATCTGCCAGACCGGCTTTTCGCAGGTCTGTGCGCAGGTCCGCACTGACAATAAATTTCTGTCCCAGACGGTTTTCCTCCGGGAATACCCCGTGATGGGCAAAAACCTCCAGCTGTTTGATATGAATTTCATCCATTATGCTTGTCCTCCTGCCCGGAGAATTGCCTCTGTCATATCCACCGCACGGCGGTTTGCCCGCACGTCATGCACGCGCACAAACATGCACCCCTTCATTACGCCCATAACGGTGGTGGCAAGGGTACCCTCCTCCCGCTGGTCAGCCGGCAGATCCAGTGTTTTGCCGATCATGGACTTGCGGGAGGTGCCCAGCAGGATGGGGTATCCCAGCTCATGCAGCATTTCCACATGGTTCATCAGAATCAGGTTGTGCTCCAGCGTCTTGCCGAAGCCAATGCCCGGGTCAAGAATGATGTTTTCCTCTGCAATGCCTGCCTGCTTTGCCAGCTTCACGCATTCCCGCAGGTCATCCAGTACCTCCGGCAGATAATCCTCATACACTGCCTGCTCCCGGTTGTGCATCAGGCAGCAGGGCACGCCTGCCTGTGCAATGACAGCTGCCATATCCGGGTCATATTTCAGTCCCCAGATATCATTGACCAGATCGGCACCTGCCGCCAGTGCAGCCGTTGCCACCCGGCTTTTATAGGTATCCACGGAAACCGGGATGTCAAATTCCCGCTTGACCGCCTCGATTACCGGCACAACCCGTGCAATTTCTTCCTCATCCGGCAGCTTGGTATAGCCCGGACGGGTGGATTCGCCGCCGATATCCAGAATGTCCGCGCCATCCGCAATCATCTGCTCTGCATGCTTCAATGCCGCATCCATGCTGTTCCATTTTCCGCCGTCGGAAAAGGAGTCCGGCGTCACATTTAAAATGCCCATCACATAGGTTTTTCCGGTTGTCTGAAACTGTTTTTTACCAATTAACATGTTGTATTCCTTTCTGTCAGAGCAGGACGGTATGGTTCCTGCGTTCCTCCGGCCAGTAACAGGTATCTGCAGCCGGACAGGCAAAGCACATCCGGCTGGCTTCATCCGCTTCATATAGCAGCTGGATCAGGCTGTCCGGTGCGGCACCGGCCTGATGTCCACCCACGGCGTCCAGAATCTCTGCCTGTTCCTGCTGTGTAAATGCCATATCCTTCAGAATCTCCTTTGCCATGGCAATCCCCGCCTGTGCATGGGGCTGTCCGGTTGTATACTGCTTGAGCCGCCCCAGGTCATGCAGCAAGGCCGCGGCATAAATCACATCCCGCGGGTATGCTGCCTTTCGGTCTGCCGCCAGCAATGCGGCAATCCGCGCCACATCCAGTAAATGGGGCAGGCCATGGCGGCAGTAAATCCGGTCCTGCTCCAGCTGTTCGATTTCCTGCAAACAGCTGCGATAATACGGGTGTTCCAGCAGGGTTTGAACCCGTTCCATATGCTGTATCATACCTGCTCTCTCACCGCCTTCCGCAGCTCATGCAGCCAGGACAGGGAACCAAATGCCAGAATCGGCCGTCCATCTGCTGCCTGTTCCGCCAGCTCCAATGCCTGTTTTACCTCATCCGCCGGTATGACATCGGCACAAAACGCACGCAGGCAGTGTGCCAGCTGTTCTGCCGGCAGCGCCCGGGGATTGTCCGGCGTCACGGTAATGATCTGCCGTGCCATGGGAGCCAGCAGCCGTCCCACCTCGGTAAAATCCTTGTCTGCCAGTACGCCCACCAGTTCGATGATATTTCCTTCCGGCCATCGGCGCTGCGCTTCCTCCTTCAGCCGTTTTGCGGCATTGGGATTGTGGGCGCCATCCAGTACAATCACCGGATGGTCGCAAATCTGCTCCATCCGACCATGCCATTGTACCTGCTGCAAGCCGGTGCGGATGGCATGTTCCGATATGGCAAAGCCCTCCAGCTGCTGTACCGCCGCAATGGCAGTTGCCGCATTGTCCGCCTGAAACAATCCGGGCAGAGAGACCGCCAGCTGCGGATATTCCTTCGTATGCAGGGTAATGCCATGCGCATCCGCATGGGTAACGGCATAGTCCTCCGGACGCACCACCGTCAGCCTGCTGCCCTGCTCCCGGCAGATTTGGGCAATTTCCCGCTCCACGGTATCGCTTTGCCCCTGCAGCACTGCCGGTACACCAGGCTTGATGATCCCCCCCTTGGCCCGGGCAATTTCCTCAAGGGAATCACCTAAAAATTTCATATGGTCCATGCCGATGGATGTCAGCACACTGACTGCGGTTGTCGAGAGGACATTGGTTGCATCCTCCCTGCCTCCCATACCGCATTCCACCACGGCAATGTCACAGTGCTGCTGTGCCATCCAGCCAAAGGCCAGCACGGTTTCCAGCTCAAAGGCCGTGGGGGTCTGCTGTCCATCCGCCTGCATCCCGTCACAAATCCCCCGCAGGCGTGTCATCCATGCGGCATAGTCAGTTTCGGAAATCATGTTCCCGTTGACCCGCCAGCATTCCCGCTCATCAAACACAGCCGGGGAGGAATAGGTACCCACCCGATAGCCTGCTGCCTGCAGGATAGAAGAAATCATTTCCAGCGTGGAGCCTTTGCCATTGGTTCCGGCAATATGGATGACCGGATACCGGTCCTGTGGATTTCCCAGCCGCTGCAGTACATCCTTCATGGGCTGCAATCCCAGTACAATGCCTTTTTTCGCGGTCAGGCCGGCAATATATGCCCTGGCCTGGGGATAATCCATGGCTTTCCGCCGAAAGGTCAGGAAGGTATAGGGAATCTCCCCGGCAACATGGGTCTGTTCGGTCTGTACATACTGCTCACGGTCAAATACCGGGAACCGGGTATCCCCGTCAAAGCTGCCATGGATTTCCGTCAGATACAGCACATCCGCCAGCGGCAGCGCTTCCTCATACAGCCGTGCACCGCCGCAGATAAAGGCATCCTGTCCTGCCGCCAGCTCCAGCGCCTGCGCCAGGCTGGAAACCGTTTTGCAGTGCGGTGCATTGAACTGTCTGGTACGGGATATCACAATGGTTTCCCGTCCGGGAAGCGGAAATCCGATTTCCTCATAGGTACGCCTGCCCATAATGATGACATGTCCCATTGTCAGGTCACGAAACCGATGCTTTTCCTCCGGGATATCCCATGGAATGCGCCCGTTGTTTCCAATGATTCGATTTTCTGCAAATGCGGCAATCAATGCAAGCATGCTGTTCTCCCCTGTCTTTTCTGTTCATGTCTTCTAAGCATACCATATTTTCCGTGCCGTGACAAATCCCATCCACAGGTTTTCCCCTGTGTCTTTTTGACAGAAAATTCCCGCCTGCCGCTTTTCCTGATAACTAAAATATGGTATACTGTACCCGCGAATTGTTCCGGCAGGCAAACGACAGCAGCCGGAATACTTTTTGCAAAGGGTCTGATTTGCCCCTGTACCGGCAAATATAGCGCCAATACCATACAATCTCTGTCAACAGGGTCTGCAAACCCTATCATTCCTGTATATGATATATCCGAAGGAGGAATTTTTCCCATGAACACAACTGAATGCATCCGTTCCCGCCGCAGCATCCGGCATTTTGCGGACAAGCCGGTACCGCGTGAGGTTCTGGAGGAAGTTATTGCCGACGCAGCCTATGCCCCGTCCTGGAAGAACACCCAGATTTCCCGTTACATCGCTGTGGAAGGCCGTGAAGCTATTGATGCGCTGGCAAAGGATTATGCACCATTTAATGCACGTACGGTTTCCACCGCACCGCTGCTGATTGTCCAGACCTTTATCAAGAACCGCTCCGGTTTTGAGCGTGACGGTTCGTTCACCACAGACCGTGGCGAGGGCTGGCAGATGTATGACTGCGGCATTGCCGCACAGACCCTCTGCCTGTCCGCACATGAGCACGGACTGGGTACCGTCATCATGGGTATTTTCGACCGTCTGGCACTGGAAAAATACCTGAATGTCCCGGAGGATCAGGAAATTGCCGCACTGATTGCGGTAGGCTATCCGGCAGAAGAGCCGAAGGCACCCCGCCGCAAGGATGTTGCAACCCTGCTGTCCTACGCAGAATAAGAAAAATACAAAACAGGCAAGGTATGACCCTCCCGTCAAGCCTTGCCTGTTATTTTTTATGGATGGCTACTGTATCCGGACATACCCGCTTTGCTCGATAATCGTCTGCCCCTCCTCCGACAGAATCCAGTCTATCAGAACCGGGATATTTTCATTGGTATTGTCCGCACGATAAATCGCATAAAATTCCGATATGATCGGATAACTGCCATTTTGAATATTTTCCGCACTGGGATATATGCCGTTTAATGCCAGCATCTTGACCGCCTGGTTTCCAACGATACCATCCATGTAATATCGGAAGGAAAAGCCAATGGCCCCGCCGGCAATCGAAAAGGGGGATTTTCTGGCTATGCTTCGTTCCCCCATAAAGGCATCCATGACACTTTGGCTTCCGCTGCCGGACAGCCTTGTCACCGGATTGATGACACGGTTCGCACCGCCAACTTCCGACCAGTTTGTATACTCCCCTGCGTAAATATCCCGAATCTGCTCCACAGAAAGCGTATCCACCGGATTATTTTCATTCACGAAAAAAACAAATGCTTCCAGCCCAATCGGGACATAAACCAGCTCCACGCCCTGTTCCTCCGCATATTGCTTTTGTTCCTCAGACGGAGCAGCGCAGAACAGGATATCCGTCGTACCGTCCACCACGGCCTTATATCCCCGCACGGTATTGTTATACTGCATTTTACTGTCCGCAGCAAAGTTCTCGCCGTAAAAATTGTCATCGGAGAAGGAACCGCCTTCATAGGTAACCGAACCCACCGGATATACCGCGTCAACGAAAGCCGCGTATACGGGAACCAGTGCTGCTGCGCCGTCCAGAACCGGAAGATTTTCCGTCAAATGTAAGGAAGCATCCATATGTACCAAATCAGATCCCTCTTCATGGGGCAAATAGGCTCCCACGTCGATCATTTTCGCCTGAGAAGTCCCGCTGAAATTGTTGGACAGCCGCCGTGTCAGCAACGCATACATGCTGATGTGGAATGCTTCAAATACAGCCACGATAAGCACAACAATCAGAATCTGCCTGCGCAAACGGTTTTGCTGTTTCATACCTTACCACAGCTCCTTTGCGATAAAATAGATGATGGAGCAATGCTGATACGCATAGACCGCATAAGCCAGATGGGCAATCGTCAATAGCAGGCATATGCCCACAACGGCCAGGAGCACTTTTCTGAATGACTGATCCTTCATAAGCCTATCCTCACATATACGCAATCGACATGACGAGCAAAACCGCCAGACCGATGATAACCACCGCCAGCACGCCTGCCATTACGCCGGATACCTGCAAAAAGGACTTCCGCCTTTCCATCTCCTCCGGGCTGAAGCTGCCCGGTTCTGTTTTATTTTTTCTTTTTGCGTAAAAATAGCGATATAAACTAATGATAAAAAACAGCAATGTTCCAATGGGAACACCGTAAAAAATACACAGAAAAACAACGTAACCCATGTGTGATCTCCTTTCCCGCACAATATGCCATAAATCGCTCCAGTTATAAAGAAAATCCACCACAGAGGTTTGAGACGCTGCGGTGGATTCTCTACGTTCATCCGGTCAAATGACCTGTGGGTTGATTCAGGTTAATAAATGACAACCGTACTCTTGTCCGGTACATTTTTGTACAGATAGGTAATATCCGTATCCAGCATGCGGACACAGCCCGCCGATACCGGCCAGCCGATGCTCGGGTCCTTTAATCCCTTATAATTCGGATAATACAGACGGGAATGGAATGCATAACCGGTATTCGGATAAAAACGGACAACCGGTTTGCAGGAATAAGTGCTGTGGTTCCATCCGGCTTCACGATAGGTGATATAGGTCACGCCGGTGGGAGTCGGTGTGGACAGCTTGCCGGTACCACAGATATAGGTCTTGGAAATCTTCCATTTTCCCTTGGAGCCGGTGAACACATATACCTTCTGGTTCTGTCTGCTGACCCATACCAGATATTTTGTGGAGCTGGAATAGCCCTTGCTGTTCACATACGATTCCTTCAGCCCATCGGAATAATCCACATTGTAGTTATGGGTAAAGTCGCCGCCATAAGTGCTGGTAATGCTGTTGGTGATTTTGGATGCCGCAACAACACTGGAGGAGCTTTCCCACGATACCTTTTCCGTATAATTATGGTAGTATTCCGACCACTTTTCTGTACCGGAGGATGTTTTCTTATATGAATGTGTGGTTGCTGCCTCCATCACGGCCTGATAATACCATGCGGATTTGCCAACATCGGTAAAGGTATACCGGCTGTCCATCTGCTGTTCCGTGGTCTTGTCACCGGTTCTGCCCATAATCTTATTCAAGACGGAAACTGCCTGTGCACGGGTCAGCGTACCTTCCGGACGGAAGGTGTTGTTGTCAAAGCCGCTTACCCATCCCTTTGCCGACGCGGTTACAATGGCATCATAATACGGATGGTCTGCCGGTACGTCTGTAAATGACACGGTTCCCGAGGTATAGGGTGTCAAACGGGTTACCATTTCCACAAATTCCCCGCGGGTCATGGCATCATTCGGACGGAATGCACCGCCGGCTGTAAGCAGTCCCTTGGATGCCAGGACGGTCACTGCATTATAATACCATGCGCCGCTCTTGACATCGGTAAAGGTGCTGGCGTATGTTCCCTTTTTCTGGTCTGCCAGCAGTCCATACAGCAGAGACGCTGCCTGTGCACGGGTCAGCGCCTGGTTCGGCCCGAATTTCTTTTTGTCATAGCCGGATACATACTGCTTATGTGCAGTAATCAAACCCGGCGCATACCATGCGGTATAAACAGCAGGCCCATATACCGGTGTTTTCGCCGGATTGGCAATGGTGCCATCTGCTGCTAACCAGTGGGTAATGACCTTGCCGTTTGCATCCTTCTGCGGAACGATGGGCTTCAGGCCTTCATATACCAGCTGGGTGGTGCTTGTACCGGAATATTTCAGTGTAATCACATAGGAATGCGTATAGCTGTTCCAGGTCTCTGTTCCATCGCCATTGTTGACGCCATCATGAGCAATGGTTGCCTCCATCACGGCCGGATAAAACCAGGCTGTTTTGGAAACATCCGGGAAGCTGCGCAGATCGGTTGCTGATGCCAGAATATTCTGGTCAATCTGCCGTTCCAGAATTTTATTGAAAATACTTGCTGCCTGCGAACGGTTCAGCGAGGCCTCCGGCCGGAAGGTATTGTTGTCATACCCACTGATCCAGCCCTTCTGCACAGCGGTTGCAATGGCAGGATAATAGCTGCTTGTGGGGCTGACATCGGTAAAGCTGCATGTTGCGGTTTCATCCACGCCAACCAGCCGAACCACAAGCGCCACAAAATCCGCTCTGGAAATTTCCTGATTCGGATTCAGTTTTCCGCCATCACATTCCAGAATGCCCTGTGATGCCAGCACGGAAACCGCCTGATAATACCACACACCGGGCTTTACATCGGTATAGGTATAGGGATATGTACCCATGGACTGATCCGCCAGTAAATTGTACAGAATCGAGCTGACCTGTGCCCATGTAAGAGCATCATACGGGCCGAATTTTCCGTTCGTATAACCGGACATATATGCGAAATGATCGGTACGAAGCGGAACAGTTTGCGGTTCCTCCGGCTCCGTCGGTTCCGGTTCGGTTGGCTCCGGATCAGTCGGTTCCGGCTCCGTTGGTTCGGGGTCGATTGGTTCCGGATCCGTCGGTTCCGGTTCAGTTGGCTCCGGTTCCGTGGGCTCCGGTTCCGTCGGTTCGGGGTTCTCCGGTTCGGTCACAACCGGATTTTCCGTTCCGGTTGCCGGCTCCTGCGGTTCCTGTTCTGTCAGTACTTGTGTCCCTGTGTCCAATATGCCGGATGTGTCGGTCCCAACCGCCATCGCTGCCGGCAGCATGGACAGCAGCATCACACCTGCCAACAGGGCTCCTGTCACACGTTTTTTCCAGTCCATAAGACCAGCTCCCTCCTCTAGGTTTCTTATGTTATATTCTACCTATCCTCCTGCACCGTGTCAATAAACAGCAACATTTTTGACAAAAAATATCCTCCCGCAGGTGCGATTATCCGACAGATTCTATAAAACAAGATAAAACCGCTTTCCCTTGTACATTCTCTGCATAGAAAAGCGGTTTCATTTTGTTGACCATTCTGGTGTTATCTGCTATCCTAACAGCAGGCACACGATTTACGGTAGGCGGTTGTGTTCTCCCTGTCGATTCCAGAGAGGGAGAAACCCAAATTTCTTTTCGCTCCTCTCTGAGAAAGGGAGGGCGATATCATGTATGTAACATATTCTGATTTATTTCAGTGTCTGATGACATTGTTTACATTTGGTTGTATGATTATTGCACTGATAGCCTTATTTTCAGGCAAAAAGAAATAACCGCCCTCAGCTGACAACCACGGCGGCTATTTCTTAAAACGCTTAGGGAGAAAGCACCGTCTATCCGTGTGCCTCTCATATTATCATTATCTTACCATCTCTATTTTCAGTTGTCAATGGCTCCATTCTGCCTTCCACACGATTTACATGATGAAACCCCGACGGATGCTCCGCCGGGGTTTCGTGCGCCAACGCACCGGAATGCTTCTTTTTTATCAGGAGGCTGACATCTGTTCAAACTGGCTGTTATACAGCTCCGCATAGAAGCCATTGCGTTCCAGCAGGCTTTTGTGGGTGCCCTGCTCGATGATATCACCATCACGCATGACCAGAATCAGATCAGCTTCCCGGATGGTAGACAGGCGATGGGCAATCACAAAGCTGGTTCTGCCCTGCATCAGATGGTTCATAGCGGACTGAATCAGTGCCTCGGTACGGGTATCGACAGAGGAGGTTGCTTCATCCAGAATCAGAATCGGATTATCTGCCAGAATCGCGCGGGCAATGGTGAGCAGCTGCTTCTGTCCCTGGGATACATTGCTGATTTCCTCATTCAGCTCCATCTGGTAGCCGCCCGGCAGGGTACGGATAAAGCTGTCCGCCTTGGCTGCCTTCGCTGCTGCAATGACTTCCTCATCGGTAGCATCCAGCCTGCCATACCGGATATTTTCCATAATCGTTCCCTTAAACAGCCAGGTATCCTGCAATACCATGCCAAAGCCTTCCCTCAGCTCGGAACGGTTAAAGTCACGGACATCATGCCCATCCAGCCGGATAGCACCCTGATCCACATCATAAAACCGCATCAGCAGCTTGACCATGGTAGTCTTGCCCGCACCGGTGGGGCCGACAATGGCAACCATCTGTCCCGGTTTGACCTCACAGGTAAAATCATGAATAACCGGCTGTTTGGGATCATAGCCAAACCGTACATGGTCAAACTGTACCGATCCCTTTACCTTTTCGATGGAAACCGGATTGTCCACATGCTGATCTTCTTCCGGCTCCTCCAGAAATTCAAACACACGCTCTGATGCTGCCGCCATGGACTGCAGCATATTGGAAACCTGCGCCAGCTGGGTAATCGGCTGGGTAAAGTTGCGGACATACTGGATAAATGCCTGAATATCGCCAACTGTGATGACGCCGGCAATCGCCAGCATGGAACCGGCTACCGCAACACTGACATAGCCCAGATTGCCCACAAAATTCATAATCGGATGCATCAGGCCGGACAGGAACTGGGATTTCCATGCCGCTTCATACAGCTTTTCATTGGTTCGGTCAAATGCTTCCTTTATCCGTGCCTCCTGGTTAAACGCACGTACCACCGTATGACCGGAAAAGGTTTCTTCAATCTGTCCGTCAATTTCACCCAGATACCGCTGCTGTGCACGGAAATGCTTCTGGCTGATCTTCACAACTACCATAACAAAAATCATGGATACCGGCAGAATGACCAGCACAATCAGTGTCATCAGCGGACTGATGGTCAGCATCATAATCAGGACACCGATAATCGTGGTAACTGAGGTAATCAGCTGTGTGACGCTCTGGTTCAGGCTCTGCCCCAGTGTATCAATATCATTGGTAATACGGGATAATACCTCACCGACGGTACGGCTTTCAAAATATCCCAATGGCAAACGGTTGATTTTTTCACTGATCTCCCGGCGCATCCGGAAGCAAAGCTTCTGTGTGATACCGGTCATAACCCAGCCCTGTACAAAATTCAGTGCTGCGCTGAGTACATAGATGCCCAGCAGGAACAGCAGAATCTGTCCGATCCGCTGAAAATCAATCGCACCGGCACCGGAAAGCTGGTTCATCACACCCTCATACAGTACGGTAATTGCCCGGCTCAGGATTTTCGGCCCGACAATGTTAAACAGTGTACTGCCGATGGCAAAGATCAGCACCGCAATGATACCGATCCGATAGCTGCCGATATATTTTAACAGCTTGCCAATGGTGCCTCTGAAATTTTTTGCTTTTTCACCCGGCATGCCTCCAGGGCCGCCAGGACCATGGCGGCGTGGTCTTCCTGCTCCACTCACTGTACGCTGCCTCCCTTCAGTTCGGATTCACTCAGCTGGCTTTCCGCAATCTCCCGATAGGTGCTGCAGCTGGCCAGCAGCTGTTCATGGGTACCAATACCCACCATTTTGCCTTCATCCAATACAATAATCTGATCTGCATGCAGGATGGTGGAAATACGCTGTGCCACAATGATGACGGTTGCATCACTGATATTCGCATGTAATGCCCTGCGCAGCGCTGCATCCGTTTTATAGTCCAGCGCGGAGAAGGAATCATCAAACAGGAATACCTTCGGCTGTGCGGCAATCGCACGTGCAATGGACAGACGCTGCTTCTGACCGCCGGATACATTGGTACCGCCTTGCGCGATGCGGGTGTTGTACCGATCCATCTTGCTGTCAATAAATTCCGTTGCCTGGGCAATTTCCGCCGCCAGCTTCATCTGTTCATCCGAAATATCGCTGTCTGCAAATTTTACATTGGATGCAATGGTACCGGAAAACAGCACACCCTTCTGAGGCACATAGCCCAGCTGGCTGCGCAGGGTTTCCTGCCGGATGTTACGCACATCCACACCGTCCAGCTGCACCCGGCCTTCCGTAACATCAAAGAAACGCGGAATCAGGTTGAGTAGCGTGGACTTGCCGCTGCCGGTGGAGCCAATAATTGCCGTTGTCTTTCCGGGCTGTGCGGTAAAGCTGATGTGCTCAATTGCCGGATGGTCCGCACCCGGATAACAGAAGGTGACATCGTCAAAGCGGATTTCACCCTTCCAGTCGGTTTTGCTCTCCGCCTGCTCCGGCTGGTCGGTAATGACCGGCTCCGTATGAATTACCTCGTTGATACGGTCTGCCGCAATGCCGGCACGGGGCAGGAAAATAGAAATCATGGTCATCATCATAAAGGACATGACAATCATCATGGTATAGGTAATAAATGCCATCATATCACCAACCTGCAGGTTGCCGGCTTCAATGCCCTTGCTGCCAAACCAGACAATCGCAACCGTCACGGCGTTCATGGTCAGCATCATGGTCGGCATCATAAAGTTCATCACCCGGTTGGTAAACAGCTGGGTACGCATCAGGTCCGTATTGGCACCGGCAAACCGTTCTTCCTCCCGCTTCTCCCGGCTGAAGGCACGAATCGGCATGATACCGGTGAGGATTTCACGGCTGATGAGGTTCATCCGGTCAACCAATGACTGCATGATTTTGAATTTCGGCATGGAAATACGCATGAGCGTGCCAATGACTGCCAGAATCACGCAGACAGCCACCACAATAATCCAGCCCAGTCCGGTCTGGGTATGGTACACCTTCAAAATACCGCCGATGGCACAAATCGGTGCAAACAGCATCATGCGCAAAATCATGACACACACCATCTGTACCTGCTGGATATCATTGGTGCAGCGGGTAATCAGTGAAGCGGTGGAGAACTGGTTCATTTCAATGCTGGAGAACCGCAGCACCCGTCCAAAAACCTGGTCACGCAGCTTGCGTCCCACACCGGCACCCACACGGCTGGCAATCAGGCCAATTACCATGGCAACTGTCAGACCCAGAGCTGTCAGGCCCAGCATTTTCCCACCGGTGGTATACAGGTAATGATTGCGGATCGTACCCAGATCCACACCCATTGCGTTGTATTCTTCTTCCATATACATCACAGCGATTTGCAGCATGGTGCTGTCGGATATATCACCCATCTGCTCCAGCGCCTGATCCTTCATAGCCAGCAGCTGGTCACGGGTTATCCTTCCGGCATCTATCGCCCCCTGCAGCTCACTCAGGCTGTACATCCCGCTGGTTTCGCCGTCATACCGGCTCATCTGGTAAGCAAGCGCCATGGGTACGCACAGCGCATCCGATACGGCTGCCTGCTCCTCCTCGCTTAAATCTGTATTGACATACCGAACGCCAACCTCATTCGCCTCACCGTAAGCATTCTCGATGGTTTCCATCTCTTCCTCCGTCATAAACAGCTCCAGCTGTGCCAGTGAACCGGCACGGATCTGCTCCATGACGGCATCATCCATACCGTTCTGCTGAATGCCTACATCCACAATATTGCTCATATATGTGGGCAGGGAAAGGTCACAATACGCCTGTACCATCAACAGCAAAATGACAACACAGACTGCTTTCCATGAATCCCTCATGTATCGCAAAATAGATCGCATCGTGTTTCCTCCTTGGTTTGATTTTGTGGCTCCCATGATGCCATAACCGCTGCCATGGCATCAGAAAGCTCCTGTATACCGTCTAAAATTTCCCGGTAACGCTGATCGCCCAGTTCCGCTATTACCTGCTGCAGAAAACTCCGCAGCCGTTCATGCTGCATGTCGCACAGCGCAGTACCCTTTTCTGTCAGAAACACAAAGGTATTGCGCCGGTTCCCCGGGTCCACAGCACGCTCTACCAGCTCCCGTTTTTCCAGATTCCCCAGCATTTTGGAAACCGCAGATTTGGTAATGCACATGTTTTTTGCCAGCTCGCTGACATAAATTCCCTTTACCTCCGGATGCTGTCGCTGGAACCGTAAAATCATCATAAGAAATCCAAATTCATGGTGAGAAACTCCCTGCAACAGGCCGCTCCAACGCTGTGGTTTTATGCTGTTCAGGGTTCGCACAAATGCATTTGTCTCCTTCCATTTTTCATCCTCCATCATGCACCGTCCTTTCCACATCCATTTTGTACGCTGCTTAGTTTAGCACTAACAGTTGAGCTAGTCAACAGTTGAGTGTGTTAATAATTTATGTCATTTCTGTGAACACGGAAAACAGGAACCTCATCCACATACAAATCATATGTGGCGAGATTCCTGTTCTGCGAAACAATGTACTTTTTTATGGTTTAGTATCCGATTTTACCGTCCAGCAGCTCATCCTGCTGTACCCAGTCATTGACATCAATGACATCATACCGGTCCTGATCCCTGCGGATGACCACCTTGCTGATGCCGGCATTGATGATCTGCCGCTTGCACATAGGGCAGGAATCCGCATCCTGCATAATTTCACCGGTCTGCGCATCCCGTCCCACCAGATACAGGGTGGAACCGATCATTTCCTCACGGGAGGCGGCGATAATCGCATTGGCCTCCGCATGGATGGCGCGGCACAGCTCATACTGTGTTCCCCGCGGGATGTTGCGCTGCTGGCGGATGCAGTAATTCAGGTCAATGCAGTTGGCCCGTCCCCGCGGCGCACCGTTATAGCCGGTGGAAATAATCACATCATTTTTTACAATGACCGCGCCGAAGCTGCGGCGCATGCAGGTACTGCGTTCCAGCGCGACCTGTGCCATATCAAGATAATAATTCTGCTTATCACGCCGAACCATTGTTTGCCTCCTTTATCTATGTAACAATAGGGGGGGCAGACTGCCGGTCATATTTCGACCGGCATGTCTGCTGTGCGCGGGAGCGCACCAGACGTTTCTTTTGTCTGACTTTTCTTTTTGCAAAGAAAAGTCAGTTGAGGAAGTCCTTCAGCTTCTTGGAACGGCTGGGGTGGCGCAGCTTACGCAGTGCCTTTGCCTCAATCTGGCGGATACGTTCACGGGTTACGTTGAACTCCTTGCCGACTTCCTCCAGCGTACGGGTACGTCCGTCCTCAATGCCGAAGCGCAGGCGCAGAACCTTTTCCTCACGGGGCGTCAGGGTCTTGAGCACCTCTACGAGCTGCTCCTTAAGCAGGGTGAACGATGCAGCCTCAGCCGGCTCCAGTGCGTCATCATCCGGGATGAAATCGCCCAGATGGCTGTCCTCTTCCTCACCAATCGGGGTTTCCAGAGAAACCGGCTCCTGTGCAATCTTCAGGATTTCACGCACACGCTCTACCGGCATATTCATTTCCTCTGCAATTTCCTCCGGCTGCGGGTCATGTCCCAGCTCCTGCAGCAGCTGGCGGGATACACGGATGACCTTGTTGATGGTCTCCACCATGTGTACCGGAATACGGATGGTACGTGCCTGGTCTGCAATGGCACGGGTGATGGCCTGGCGAATCCACCAGGTCGCATAGGTGGAGAATTTAAAGCCCTTGGTGCAGTCGAACTTTTCTACTGCCTTGAGCAGGCCCAGGTTGCCTTCCTGAATCAGGTCAAGGAACAGCATGCCGCGGCCCACATATCGCTTGGCAATGGAGACAACCAGACGCAGGTTGGCTTCCGACAGGCGCTTCTTTGCGTTTTCACCGCCGCGGATTGCCTTGCGCAGTGCCTGATATTCCTTCTCATCAATGGTTTCGCCGTTCTTTTCCTTCAGCTCCAGCTCCGCCATTTTTTCCTTGGCTTCCATGCCGGCCTGCATTTTCTGTGCCAGCTCGACCTCTTCCTCCGGGGACAGCAGGTCAACCTTGCCGATCTCCTTCAGATACATGCGTACCGGGTCATCAATCGCAAAGCCTTCTGCCAGAGACTCGGTGTCCTCCAGCTCTTCCTTTGTGACCTCTTCCACGGCATCCTCGGAAAATTCCTCTTCGCCTTCTGTCGGAGCAGCCAGAACCTCGGCGCCTTCCAGCTCGATACCGGCCTTTTCCAGCTCCTCATACAGTCTATCCAGCTCATCCGACTCCATGTCGATGGACTCCAACGCATCAGACATTTCCTTCAGCGTGAGCTTACCCTTTTTCTTGCCCTGTGCAAGAAGCTCCTTGATGGCAGTCTGCTTTTTTACATCCATGTCCTGTGTCATCTTTAAGCCTCCCAAATTAATGTGTCATCAAATCAAATGTATCTCCATAAAGCAGCTGTTTCCGCTGCTGTTATGCGTTTATTCTCCCGTGTCAAAGCCTTTGCTTTTCCGCTGCAGCTGTGCCTTGCGGAGCAATGGGTCTTCCCCGGGGTCTGCCGGGTTTACGAAAACATTCTGTTCCCGAATCACCCGGATATAGTCTTCCATGGCTTTGTGCCGTGTATCCGCCGGAATTTGTGTCTGTATGGCCTCCACCAGTACTTTCACCTCCGCCGGCTCCAGCATGGGCTCCATGGCGGATACCGTGATGTTGCGCCCGGTATTGTACAGCGCTGAGGCGTATCCATACATTTTACCCAGCTCCGGCGAGGAAAAATCCTGGGGCTTGAGCTGTCTGCGCATGTCCTCCATCAGGGAGGCATCCGAGAACAGCAATGCCAGAATGCCCTGCTCTGCCCGTGCGGATTTGATATTGTCAAAATGTATCCCACGGTCTTTTGGCTGTGCCGCCTGTACCGGCGCACGCACCTCCCGGTGCATCTGCTGTTTTGCCTTCTTGCCCTGACGGAGCTGTGCCTTGCGCACCTCCTGGGCAAATGCCTCCGGTGTCACTCCCGCAAGCTTCGCCGTGGATGTGGTGTACACATCCCGTTCCACCTGTGTTTCCAGCGCGGCAATAATGCCTGCCGCTTCCCGCAGAAATAAAATCCGCTGGTCATCCTCTGTGAAGTCATATTTTTCCCGTGCCGACTCAATGCGATACCGGATATCATTATCCGACCGTTCAATCAGCTTGCGGAACGCATCCGGGCCCTTGGTTTTGATAAATTCATCCGGATCCTTTGCCCCGGGAATTTTGAGAATTTTCACCCGCAGGCCGGCTTTTTTCAAAATATCAATGGCGCGCTGGGAAGCGGTCTGACCGGCAGCATCCGCATCATAGCACACAATCACGGTTTTGGTGTACCGTGAAAGCAGCCGTGCCTGTTCCTCCGTCAATGCCGTGCCCAGTGATGCCACCGCGCTGTCAAAGCCCGCCTGATGCAGCGCAATCACATCCATATAGCCTTCTGCCAGCAGGAAATACTCATTTTTCGTACGTTTTGCCACATTCATGGCAAATAAATTGCGGCGTTTGTTGAACACCTGTGTCTCCGGCGAATTAAGGTACTTAGGCTTGCTGTCATCCATCACCCGTCCGCCAAAGCCGATGACATCCCCTCGGATGTCAATAATCGGGAACATGACACGGTTACGGAACTTGTCATAATATGTACCGTTTTCACTTCGCGCCAGCAGTCCGGCCTTTTCCAGAATCTCCTTGCTGAAGCCTTTTGCCGTCATCGCATCCATCAGTGCATGGAAGGAATCGGGCGCATAGCCCAGTCCGAAGTTGTTCATGGTCTTTTTGCTCAGCCGCCTGCTCTGGAAATAGGCCAGTGCCTGCGCACCTGCCGGGCCATGCAGCTGGGCATAGAAAAACCGTGCGGCTTCCTTGAGTGCCTGTAAAATATGTTCCCGCCGATGCCGTTCTTCCGGATTCCCTTCAGTCTCCGGTACGGTCATATTATATTGCTTTGCGAGAAACCGGACGGCATCCTGAAATTCCAGCCCTTCGATGTTCATGATAAACCGGATCGGCCCGCCGCCTGCACCGCAGCCAAAGCAGTAAAAAATCTGCTTGTCCGGCGCAACCGAAAAGGATGCGGTTTTCTCGTTGTGGAACGGGCACAGGCCAAAATAGTTGCTTCCGCTTTTTTTCAGCGATACATAGCGGGAAACGATATCAACAATGTCACACCTTGCGTTTAATTCATCGAGGAATCGTTCATCAATCGCCATTCCATGCCGCCTTTCCACATTATTTGATTTCCCAGCTTCTGGGAATGAATAATTCGGTATATTGTTCGATGGCAAACCGGTCGGTCATGCCCGCGATATAGTCGCAGACCACCCGCCGTTCCCCATCGTCCGGGATATGCTTGTGATAAAATTCCGG
This sequence comes from Clostridiales bacterium, assembly GCA_004555915.1. Lineage (GTDB taxonomy): Bacteria > Bacillota > Clostridia > Oscillospirales > Butyricicoccaceae > Butyricicoccus_A. The sequence continues at coordinate 65,840 of SFJM01000007.1, forward strand.
CAGCTGTTCAATATGCTGCAAAAAATAGTCATACAGTGCAGTGAGCAGTCCATCCACCTTGTGTTCTTCCTGCCGGGAACAGCGATCATACACCTGTCGGAACAGGTAGCTTCGCAGCTCCATCATGGCATCATGTACAGCGGCATCCATGCCGATTTCATGCTCCCGCTCACCATACCGCACCATATCGGCAACCATGGTATCAATCCGGTCGCCATGGGTGGCGCCGAGCACCCGGACCGCCTCTTTTGGCAAATCCTCCGGCCCGATCATGCCCGCACGGACAGCATCATCAATATCATGGTTCACATAGGCAATGCGGTCGGCAAAATGGACAATCCGTCCCTCCGGTGTGGCAGCATGCTTCTTGCCGGTATGGCAGGCAATGCCGTCCCGCACCTCCTGTGTCAGATTGAGCCCCGCACCGTCCCGTTCCAGATGGTCTGCCACCCGCAGGCTCTGGTCATTGTGCCGGAACCCGCCGATTTTTTTACATAACCGGTTCAGCGTCCGTTCTCCGGCATGTCCGAAGGGCGTATGCCCCAGGTCATGCCCCAGCGCAATGGCTTCAGTGAGATCCTCATTGAGCCGCAGACTGCGCGCCACGGTACGGGCAATCTGCGCCACCTCCAGCGTATGGGTCAGCCGGTCACGGTAATGATCGCCCTCCGGGGAAATAAACACCTGGGTCTTATGTCCCAGCCGCCGGAACGCCTTGCAATGGACAATGCGGTCACGGTCACGCTGGAAGCAGGTTCTGCGTGGACATTCCTCCACCGGATGCTGTCTTCCCTGACTGTCTGATGCAAGGGTTGCCCAGCCGGCCAGTGTCAGCCGTTCCAGCTGTTCCTGATCCTCCCGCATGGCATCCACCTCCCAACAACAGCAGCGAAAAATCCGTACATATGTAAATACCATATGGACTGCGAAAAATCCTCTTTTTTTGCGCAATCTTTTTAAAAAATTTTTTCGACAGGCCGCTTTACCGGATACGCCGTCCCATAAACCGGGTATCCATGCATTCTACCTCCACGCCTGCGCTGGTGGCATCCTTGAGTGCCTGCTCCAGTGCAGCTTCCCCGCCCTCCGGCAGGGTGACGGTCAGCGTGACATCGGCTGCATAGTCGGTTTCCTCTACCACGCAGTCATGCTCCGGCAGAATATTCTGCACCACGCCCAGCAGGGAATAGGGACAGGTAATCAGCAGCACCGAATACCGGCTCATCTGATTGATTCCTGCCGCTTCCAGCCCCAGCTGGGCACTTTTGGTATAGGCACGCACCAGCCCGCCGGTGCCCAGCAGCACACCGCCAAAATACCGTGTCACCACACAGCACACATTGGTGATATTTTCCCGGCGCAGCACATCCAGAATCGGCATGCCTGCCGTGCCCTGGGGTTCACCATCATCGGAATACCGCATATAATTGCCTTCCCGGATGATATACGCATAGCAGTGGTGCCGTGCGTCACGATATTTTGCCTTGACCGACTGGATGACTTCTATGGCAGCCTCCGGTGTCTCCACCGGAAAGATTTCACCGATAAACTTGGATTTCCGGTCCTCATAGCGTCCTTCGCCATAAGCTGCCGGAATCAGGTAGCTGTCATGCATCCTCCGCCACCTCATATTGCCGGAGCTGTCCATACAGCTTGTCATCGCATTCAATTTCCAGTACCGTACCGGCTTCATTGTACTCCGTGGAGAACACGGCAGCTTCCTTGTGGATCACATCCAGCAGGTAGCCCTCCGCATAGGGGATGCACAGCCGGAACTTGTGCTTGCCCCGGCCCAGTGCCTGTTCCATGGCAGCCAGCAGCTCCTCCATGCCCCGGCCCTGTTTGGCGGAAATAGCGACAACATTTTCTCCTCCGGGAATCAGGTCAGGATTTTCACACAAATCTGCCTTATTGCATACCAGCAGCTGAGGAATCTGTTCCGCGCCAAGCTGCCGGATGACCTTGTCCACAGTTTCCACCTGTTCCCGCCAGTCCTCCCGGGAAATGTCCACCACATGCAGCAGCAGATCCGCGTAGGACAGCTCCTCCAGCGTCGCCTTGAACGCGGACACCAGATGATGGGGCAGCTTGCGGATAAAGCCAACGGTATCCGACAGCAGCACCTCCTGGGTATCGGAAATGCGCAGCTTGCGGGTGGTAGGATCGAGGGTATCAAACAGGCGGTCATTGGCTTCAATGCCCGCATCGGTCAGCGTATTGAGCAGCGTGGATTTTCCCGCATTGGTATAGCCCACAATGGCAACCAGCGGCAGCTCTGCCTTTTTCCGCTGCCTGCGCTGGACAGCACGTACCTTGCGCACCGCTTCCAGATCCCGGCGCAGCCGGTCAATGCGGCTGCGGATATGGCGGCGGTCGGTTTCCAGCTTGGTTTCACCCGGGCCGCGGGTACCGATGCCGCCGCCCAGACGGGACATGCTCTTGCCCATGCCGGTCAGCCGGGGCAGGATATACTGGTACTGTGCCAGCTCTACCTGTAATTTGCCTTCACCGGTACGGGCACGCTGGGCAAAAATATCCAGAATCAACGCACTGCGGTCGAGTACCGGTCTGCCGGTTGCTTCCTCCAGCACACGCATCTGGGATGGTGAAAGCTCATTGTCAAACACAATCAAAGTTGCATCATTGTCCCGTGCCAGCTGTACCAGCTCCTGTGTCTTGCCTTCACCGATAAAGGTATGTGCATCCGGCGCATTCCTGGTCTGCAGCATTTTGGCCACGCATTCACCTCCGGCTGTCTCCAGCAGGGCTTCCAGCTCATCCAGCGTTTCCCAGCTGGCATCCTCCTCCGGGGTAAACACAGACGCATGCAGGCCTACCAGCACCGCACGGTCCTCCTGTACCTCATCCATCATCCATTGCTCCACAGCATGTCCCTCCTTTGTCCCGCAGACTGCTCAGCCAGTCCGCGAAAAAATATCTTTTTCTATGAACATGGCGACAAATGCCATGCACAGCAGCACACAGGCCGCCAGAATCGCCTTCTCCGCCGCAAACCGTGTCACCAGTGCGCCGAGCATCGCGCCTGCAATAAATACCACATCCACAACAATATAATGTAGCCCGCGCCGCTTCTGGTCCGGATCACCCGACCGGCGGTACTGCCACAGCAGCTCCGTGCCGGAACGCAGGTTTCCTGTACACATGGTTGTCGCGCAGGTCACGCCGCGTATCTTACGGAAACACTCCACCTGCATCGCACAGATGAATGACACCAGTACATTGGCCAGCACATTCATGCTTTGGGGCAAAAGTGCCACCACAAACAGGAAAAGGATTTCCAGCACCAGCACCAGCTGCCGCCAGTGCAGGGAACGGTTGTCCTTCATGCGTGCACGGATCGCCAGTACCAGCAGTACCCCCACGGAAAAGGACACAATCGGGATAAAATAATGCAGCGCCTCCCACCATTCCCCCTGCATCAGGTGAATGCCGAACAGGACAATGTTGCCGGTCTGTGCGTTGGCAAACACCTGGTCGCGGATCAGATAGGTATACGCATCCATAAAACCGCCGGCGAGGGCCAGCAGCATGCCCACCAGCAGGGATTCGGACATCTGCCCGTGTTCATGGGCCACGGCGCTCATCCTCCTTCCGCCAAAATATACCATATGCATTTTGTCACGCCCGGATGGACACCGTTTTTCCCAAACCTTCCGCCTGTTGTCACTCCATGACGCTTTCCAGCGCTTCACAGCCCAGCAGGACGGTATCCAGACAGCGGGTATCCGGTTTTTTATATTTCATCATCAGATGCTTGCATTCAGTATCACCCAGAATACGGTTAAATGCGGATACCAGCTGCTGGCATGATTTGCGCAGCTCCGGTGTTTCATGTGCACAGCTTTCAATCAGCTTCGAGCTGATGACACAGATGCCGCCGCACAGGGCACCGCAGGCCTTGCCGCAGCCCATGCCGCCGCCAAAGCCGCCACACATCCGGATGGCTTCCTCCGTCAGGCCCAGGTTGTACTCATCATTGGCTGCACGGACAATGGTTTCCGCACAGTTGTAATTCTGGTTATAGTATTCTTTCGCGCGTTCCTTCAGCATATACATACCCTCCACAAATTGTAACCGTTTGCAGGCGTTCTTTTTTTGAAATGTAAGAATGCCGCCTTTTCAACAGAACGTGAAAACAGCGGCATTTTTGTTTCTTGTTTTTCGAGCTGCGTTTCAGCCCGCAGACATTCACTTCCTGACCAATTACTTGTCCAGGTTGAATCTTCTCTTGAAGCGGTCAACACGTCCGCCGGTATCAACGAGCTTCTGCTTACCGGTAAAGAACGGGTGGCACTTGGAGCAGATTTCTACAGAGATATTCTCCTTGGTGGAAGCGGTCTCATATACAGCACCACAAGCACAGCGAATGGTAGTCGGCTTGTAATTCGGATGGATTCCTTCCTTCATCTTCGTTTCACCTCTTTCCGCATAAGCCTTACAGTCATAGAGATATACTATCACAACACAAGGCTGAATGCAAGGATTTTTTTTATTTAGCGTCGTTTTATTAAAAATTACGCCGAAATACGATACCAGCCGTATTTCCATTGAACAGTATATCACAAAACCGATGGTTTTCGCAAGGTTTTTCTGTATCACATCAGCCAAATCGTCTTTCCGCAATGCAGGAAAAACAGTGCACATCCCCTAACCGGTTTGTGGAACACGGTTTCCGCCGCCCGCCGGTAGGCCTCCAGCTGTCCGCGGTACTGCTCCGCCCGCTGCTGAACCCACTGTGCGGATACCCGGTCGGTCTTGAAATCCATGACAACCAGCCCGTCCCCGGTTTCCAGCAGGCAGTCAATAACACCTTGCAGCAGCACCTGTTCATCCGGGAAATCCGCAGCCTCCGCATAATATTCCCCGGCCGGGGCCAGCATGGAAAATTTAAATTCCCGATGCACGGCTTTGGCGGTTTTCAGCTGATGGTACAGGTCGGAGGTGAAAAATGCGGCAATCCGGTCCAGCCGGATGGCATCTGCCTGGGCTTCGCTCAGAATATGCTTTTCCCTCAAACGCTCCAGCTCCGCCTGCCTGCCCTCATGTGATTCACAACGGGCATAATCACAGAACTGCAAAAACAGATGATGTGCCGTGCCGATTTCCGACGGAGTCAGGCCTCTGGACTCCCGCTCAAAAAACGGCCGGCGCAGGCTGGTTTCCTGCGGGGTCAGACGGGTGTCCTCCTGGGCTTCCACTGCCCGGAAGGATTCCGGAATGGCAGTGGCAGTCAGCTTGGAGGGCAGGTCACGCAATGCGTCACGGGCATAGGGCTTCAATACCGGTGCTTCCAGCCGTTCCAGCTGTTCCACATGCCCGTTTTCCCCTGTGAGCTCCCGGTCCTCCGGCCGCTGATAAGGTACCGCACGGATGATAAAGCAGTCGGGCGCGTCCACATCCAGCTCCGGCGGACGGACACACAGCTTGCGCAGCTCGATGGCGGACGGATGGCGCAGCAGCGGTACACCCAGCCACAGGGCATACTGATTGGCGCCGGACAACGCATAGGGTGGAATCGGTCTGAGCGCTCCAATGGCCGCCCACTTTTCCACCTGTTTTTCCATGTCCTTCAAAGCTGCCACGCAGATCAGCTTTTCCTTTGCGCGGGTCAGGGCAACATACAGTACACGCAGCTCCTCACTGACCATTTCCCGCCGCAGGGCGGAGGCCATGGCACGCCGGTCCAGCCCGTCATATTGCAGTCCCCGTTCCCGGTCCCGGCAGCGCATGCTGATGCCCATCTGTTCATGCACCAGCACCGCCTTGCTCAGATCCTGTTCATTGAACCGCTTGGTACAGTTCGCCACGATGACAATGGGGAATTCCAGTCCTTTGGATTTATGGATGGTCATGATGCGCACCATGCCGCCGGCTTCCTCGCTGTCTGCCGCCGTCATGCCGCTGCCGGATTCCCGCAGCTCCCGCAGGTACCGGACAAAGGCAAACAGCCCCCGGCTGCCGCCCCGCTCAAAGCTGCCGGCCAGCTCAATCAGCGCGGTAATATGGTGCTGCCGGGCACGGCCATTGGGCATGGCGCCGAAAACGCCCATGGCACCGGTGATGTCCACAATATGCCACAGCAGCTGCCGTACCGGCAGGTCTACTGCCAGCAGGCGCAGCTCCTTCAGCCGGTTGAGAAATTCAGCCGCCTTTGGCAGCTGTTCCGCAGCCGCCTTCAGGGCACAGTAATAGTCATTGTCCCGGTCATACAGCCGGATTTCTGCCAGTTCTTCCTCGTCAAAGCCGCCGATGGGGGAATTCATTGCCGCCAGCAGCGGCACATCCTGCCGTGGATTGTCCACCATTTCCAGCCAGGAAATCAGCGTCAGAATTTCCGGGGTCTGCAGCATGTCATCCGGCGTATCCGCACCGGCAGGAATGCCCAGCGCCATCAGCTCCCGCTGGAATACGGGTGCCTTGTTTTTCACCGAGCGCAGCAGGATGACAAAATCCTCCGGTCGGCAGGGTCGCAGCTGTCCGGTCTGCTTGTCCGTGACCCGGAAGCCTGCATCCAGCATCGAACGAATCCTGCCTGCACAGTATGCCGCCTCCTGCCGGATGGATTCCGGTGCATCCTCGTCCTCAGACCTGGTTTCCAGCACACAGAATTCCGTGCGGTAATCGTCCTGCCCCTCCGGGAACGACGCGCCCACATGCAGGGCTTCCCGGTCAGTATATGCCAGATCGCCCAGCCGTTCGCTCATCAATGCCCGAAACAGGTAATTCACACTGTCCAGCACCTCCGGACGGGAACGGAAGTTTTTGGAGAGCACCACCCGCCTTGGCCCATTGTCCATCACACGTTCCGCATCGGTATAGCTCTGGTATTTTTGCAAAAAGATGCCGGGATTTGCCAGACGGAACCGGTAAATGCTCTGCTTGACATCACCGACCATGAAGATATTGCGTTCCTCATCACTGACCGCCCGGAAAATGGCATCCTGTACCGCATTGGTGTCCTGGTATTCGTCCACCATGATTTCGGAAAAATGCATACTCTTCGCCAGCGGTGTGGGCTTGTCCTCCGCATCGGTCAGCAGTTCCACGGCAAAATGCTCCAGATCGTTGAAATCCACCACGCCCCGCCGCAGCTTTTCCGCCTGATAGGCATCCATAAACGCCTGCACGGTTTCACACAATGCCTGAATCGCCGGGGCCATCAGCAGCATATCTGCCCGTACCTCCGCTTCGCTGACGCACAGCACCTTGTCCGCCAGCTCATCCGCAATGTCTTTCCAGACCGCACGGCTGTTTTGCAGCCGTTTGAGGAACTCCTTGTCCTCATAGCCCCGGGGACTGGTCAGCCGTTTGCGCTGTGTGCGCAGGGCAAGGCATTGCCGTACCGCTTCATCCCAGGCGCCATCCTCTGCCAGCGCCAGCAGGTTCTGTGCCTGCCGCAGGTCATCCAGAAATACCGGTTCATATTTTTCCTGTACCTCATCTGCCCCCTGTATTTCCTCCAGTGCGTCACGCAGGGCGGCAATGCCATAGCCGATACGGTCCTTTGCCGTATCCAGCAGTTCCCTTCCCCAATCGGTATCCGCCAGCCGGTCAAAGGGACGGACAAACTGCTGCTGATAGGCTTCCAGTACCTTTTTCGGCTTGGGCGATGCCTGTAAGTTGTCAAAGGTCTCCAGAATCACGGTTTCCAGCTGCCGGTCATTGCGCCCGCCGCTGACTGCGTCCACCAGTGCCGCAAAGCTGTCCTGTTCTCTGGCATACTGGGCTTCCAATACCTCCTCCAGTACTTCTGCCCGCATGGCCTTCTGCTCGCTTTCCTCCGCGGTGCGGAAATCCGGCGGCAATCCCAGCTCATGGAAATGCTCCTTCAGCAGTCCCATGCAGAAGGCATGTACCGTGGTGATTTTCGCCCGGTGCACCAGCATCAGCTGTCTGCGCAGGCGTGTGTTCCGGGGCTGCTCTGCCGCCAGTGCGGTGAGCGCATCCGCGATTTTCCCCCGCATTTCACTGGCTGCCGCCTTGGTAAAGGTCACAATCAGGAAGGAATCAATGTCACAGGGATTCTGCGGGTCGGTCACCCGTTCCAGCACGCGCTGTACCAGTACGGCGGTCTTGCCGGAACCGGCTGCCGCGGAAACCAGCAGGGTGCCGCCCCGGTTGTCAATCGCAGCCTGCTGTTCCTCTGTCCAGTTAACGCCCATGCGCTTCTCCTCCTTCCAGTTCTGCGTCTATGCTCTGCCAGAATTCCTCCGGCTTGATTTTTGCGATGTTGTGGGGCTTATCGCCCAATGTGGGGTCAAACCGGCATACCGCCCGGTACGGGCACCAGGTACAGGCATCCTCCATGGGGCCCCTGCGTACCGGTCTGGCTTCCATGCTGCCGTTCAGCAGCTCCTTTCCCATCTCCTGCAATACCTTGCGGATATGGGCACTGAGCTTGCCCATCTGTTCCAGACTGGCAAGGCTGGACAGGCTCGCCTTGCTGGGCTCGCCGGTTTTCGCAAGGAAGCCAATGGGCAGATAGGTACCTTCCTTTGTAATGTCATGCTCCATGGCATCAATGACTGCCCGTTCGTCCAGCAGCAAACCGGAACGCCGCAGCTGTTTTTTGCGCAGCTGGTCCAGCTCCTCCGCACCGGTATCCCGCTTTGCGCTGACAATTGCGTCATGTGCGGGTACATATAATGCACCTGCCGGCACAATGCGGTCAATGTCCTCCGCCAGCAGGGTGCGGTAACGCGCCAGTCCCTGTTTTTCAATGGCGAACAGATACAGCAAAAGCTGCACATTCAGGCCATACCACAGGTCGGACAGCTCAAACTTTTTCTGTCCGCTTTTATAGTCCAGTACCCGGATATACAGGGTCCCGTCCTTCACATAGCCGTCCACACGGTCTACCTTGCCGTTCATTTCCACGGTTCCGTCCGGACTATGCAGGACAATCGGCTTCAAATCCCCGCCATAGGCGAAATCCAGTTCAAAATCCACCGGTGTGAAATCCGAGCACCGCATTTCCTCCAGCAGGTTATCCAACACATCCGTCAACATATCCACCAGACGGCGGAACAGATGGCGGAACCGTGCGGAATGCTGTTCCAGTCCTCCCAGCTGGGTTTCAATATAAATCGCAGTCCAGCGTTTTGCCAGCTGATGCACCGCCTCATTTTCCGGAATGGCATCGCCATACTGCTCCCGCATGCCCTTCAGGGTATGCTCCAGGACAAAATGCAAAAAGGTACCGGTTTCCGGTGCATCAAAGGCCGCCCGGCGGCGTTCCTTTGCTTTCAGGCCATACCGCAGGAAATAGGCATACTGGCAGCGGTAAAAGGCATCCACACGGGAGGCGGTTACCCGCAGCTTTTCACCGTACAGCGCATGAACTACGCCGGTATTCCGCAGCGGCCCCCGGACCGACTGCTCCATCGGCTGAATGGGAACCTCCGCCGCACGGAAAGCTGCCTGTGCTGCCGGTGCGCTGTCCCGTGCCGCACCGCGGCAGGCCAGATCAAAGCGCGGACGTTCCGCCTCCAGCCGGTACTGCTGTTCCAGCCCGCTTTCACTGGTTTCCGGCACATGATCCAGCAGATGCCGCACCGTGCCGATCAGGAAGGAGGGACGCATTTCCCCGTCTGAACCCACGGTGCTCCATGACAGCAGCAGGGATTGGGCGGCGGATGCAAACACACGGTACATAGCCGCCTGTTCCCGTGCCATACGGTCCTCACTGGTTTCCAGTTCTACTTCCAGTCCCAGCAATACATCCCGTTCATGGTCAGTGAGAATGCCGTCGGTTTCTCCGGCGGACGGCAGCACGCCGTCATTGACGCCCAGGACAATCAGGTGGGGAATGCCGGTTTTGCATACACGGTCAATGGAGCCGCAGGTGACACGATCCAGAGAAACCGGAATCGTACCCACATCATATTCCGTCAGCACCAGTCCCAGCAGGGTGACAAAGGCATCGGTTTCCATGGGCGCGTCACCCTGTACCCAGGCAAACTGTTCCATGGCTTCCATCAGGATTTCCCACAGCTGGCGGTATTCCTCCGCTGTCTGTAACCGTCCCGCCTGTTCATGCAAATCCGCACGGGCGGCAATGGTTTCCGGTGCACCGATGGCTTCGAGGAAGTGATACAGTACCTGTACATATTGTGTTGCGGTTTTCGCCTGTTCCAGTTCCTCCTGTAAGCGCTGCAAGGGCTGTACAGCTTTTTCCCGCAGCAGATTCAGATGGGCCAGCTTCTGCTGTGCAGCTTCATCCATTTCCCCGCTGAAGCTGTCCGGATGGGCGGTGAATGGTTTGCGCCAGGCATTGCCCCGGATGCGGCGGAACAGCACATAATTTTCCAGTTCATCGCATTCCTCTGCCGTCAGTCCGGCAAACCCGGTTTTCAGATAGGTAAACATATCCTCATACCGCCAGCCGCCGGTGACGGTATGGAGTGCCGCACTGGCAAGAGCCAGGACAGGCTTTTGCAGGATATCGCTTTTTTCACTCAGAAACACCGGAATATCATAGCGTTCAAATACCAGCTCCAGCAATGGAGCATACTGGTCAAAATTCCGTGCGGTCACCACGATATCCCGCCGTCTGGCATTGGTCTCCCGCAGTAAACGCCGGATATACGCCGCGGCAAATTCACATTCGGAGAACAGGTCTCCTGCCGCATGCAGCCGCACGCTGGTATCCTCTGTTTCCATATGGTCTGCGGTGGTTTCCAGCCCATACTGTTCCAATATGGCAAGGGCTGGCGGACGGGGCATCCGCATCTGTTCCGGATATTCCCGTTCCAATGGTTCTCCGCACTGTCTGGCCAGCGTAACCAGACGGGCTTCCACCTTTGCGGTTTCCGGGAACAATTCCGGCCTTGCCGGATCGCCGGTCAACGCAATGGTCACCGGTACATGCTTTTGCAGCAGGACAGACAGGATGTCCAGCTCCTGCCGGTTGAAGCTGTCAAAACGATCCAGATAGACCTCTGACTGGTCAAACAGCGTGCTGTCCGGCAGACGTTCCGCAATTTTTGTCATCTGATCCCGCGGGTCAGGCAGTTCCTCCTCTGTCAATGTTTCATAGACGGTACCAATGGCGCCCAAATCCCGCAGCTTGTCGGACAAATGCCCATCTGCCTGCGCGGAAGCCCGCAGCAGTTCCTCCGCTGTAATCCGTCCGCCTTTCATTTCGTCCAATACCTGCAGCAGGTCACGCAAAATATCCGGCCGGCGGATGGCGCCATCATATACGGTCAAAGCGTCCGATGACCGCCGGACAGCTTCGTATAATACCAGCAAACGTCCTGCCGGTGTGAGGATGGTATCTGCCAGTCCCCCTGCTTCCGCAAACACACGGTTTGCAATCCGGCGGAAGGTCAGCACCTCCGCATACCGTGCCCCGGTATTCTGTGTCACCTGTGCCAGCATCCGTTCATATTCATGGGAAGCCAGCTCCGGCACAATTAAAATCTGCCGTTTGCCGCTGTCCGCCCGTGCCGCAATGCGCCGCAGGATTTCCGTTGTCTTGCCTGTACCGGCACGACCAATCATCAGCTTCAATGTTCTTCACCACCAATTTCAATGCTGTGTCCAGTATACCAGAAGCCGGAGAAAAAAAGAAGCGGAAGTGGTTGCCAGTCTTCTATGCCGTCCCTCCTGTTGGCACGTCACTGAGCTGGAGCCACTTTCTCTGCGAGCGCAAAAGGGGACTCTTAGGCGAGTCCCCTCTTGCAACACCCCAGCCCCTGGTAAGCGTGATGTGGGCGGTCAAAGCTGCCATATACCAAAAGCTTTGACCGCCCTTGTGAACCAGCGAACAGAGAGCTGCGTTGTGAGCAATACCATTTCATTTTACCGGCTGAGATATCCAATTTACGGTACCGCCCTGAAATCTCTGTCCTCATCCCCCATAGACCGCCGAAATCTTTTGTTGTATGGGAGATTTCGGCGGTCCGCACCAAGTAAGGCAAAGGAGAGAGATTGCAAAGAGAGAACCTTGGTGCTCTCTTTGCAGTAAGAGGGAAAGATTCTCGGAGCAGAAACATACAAATCGTATAATAAAAATCTTTTCGCCAAAAAGAAAAAGCAGCCGATTCTCTCGACTGCTTTGCTGGAGCGGATGACGAGGCTCGAACTCGCTACCTCCACCTTGGCAAGGTGGCGCTCTACCAGATGAGCTACATCCGCATATTTGGTGCCTCCGGGCGGAATCGAACCACCGACACGGGGATTTTCAGTCCCCTGCTCTACCAACTGAGCTACAGAGGCAAATGGTCTTTCTGCTGTTCATCGCAACAAAAAGAGTATCATAAGCCTTGTTTTAGGTGTTTGGCGTGAAAAACACCGCACTTTTCAGTGCTTGATTAGTATACCGCAGGTCTCCCGAATTGTCAAGAAAAATTTTCAACTTTTTTCGATTATTTTTTCTCGCGGGAAAAATCCCCTGCCGGAAGGGCGGGTTTGCCTCCCGACAGGGGCATCATGCCTGCATGGAAATCAACTGTTTTTCAGATACTCCTGAAAGCTGCGGGGTGACCTGGCGCTGCCGGAAAAGCCGCACATACGGTACATGCATTCCACATAATACCATTTCTCATTTTTATCCTCCGCACTGGTTTCAAAGGGATAGGTAATATACATTTCCATCACTGCCTCATCTGTGATATAAACCAGATGATATGCCGGAATGGTCAGTCCCCCATCCGCATAACCGGTCACAATAAACCGTGACCCTCCGTCATCTGTCTGCTCTTTGGCCAAAATCTTTTCCGCATGGTACAGATCATTCCAGTATTCCTGATACAGGCTCTGATAATAAGCAGACCGGCTGACACCATCTGTGCGTTTCTGCCAAGTAAACCATGCTTCAGAATCCGAATCCTCGGTATAGAAATGTACGGTTTCCTGCATTTCATCATTTTGCTTCTCCATATGCTGGTAAAAGCCCTCTGGATAACAGAAGGAAAAGCCATTGTGGTGTCCGGAATAGGTTGCGAATGCCATGGGGTCCAGTACCGTGCTGTAATCATCCAAACCGGCGGTTTCCACATCATCCTGCTCCGGCTGCATATCCGTGTCCGTATCCAGTTCCTCTTGCTCAGTATTTTCTGTTTCCTCCGGCTCGATGCGCTGCGTGGTCTCCGGTGTATCCGTTTCCGTGTTTTCAGCAGTCTGTGACGGTGTTGTATCCTCCAGCTGGCTGTCCTCCCCATTCCGCAGGGATGGCAAAACAAATAACACGCCTGCTGCCACAATGACAACCACCACAGCTGCCGCAATCCACATCCACAGGTCAGACTTCTTCTTAGCCTGCGGCGGAAGCTGTACCTGAGGCATTTCCTGTGCTTCCTGCCGGAGATGCTGCGGCACTGCCTGTCCGCAATTCGGACAAAATTTTGCTTCATCCTTCAGCGGTGTCCCACAATTTTTGCAAAACATACCGTTGTTCCCTCCTGTCATATTTCTTTTATCGTACCATATTTTCGTTGCCATGACAATTCTCTGCCCGGAACGCAAAAAAACAGCCGCCGAAAAATCGGCGGCTATGTTCCTTTTCCTGTTGCTTAAACCAGATTGATCGGGTTTCCTGCCAGATATGCCTTGACATTATCGCAGACAATGACAGCACGCTTGTACATGGCTTCATTGGATGCAAAGGCAACATGCGGGGTTGCAATGCAGTTCTTCGCATGCAGCAGCGGATGATCCTCCGGAATCGGCGGTTCCTTTTCAAATACGTCGACAGCCGCACCGGCAATGGTACCATTGTTCAGTGCATCAGCCAGAGCCTGGCTGTCTACAATCGGGCCGCGGGCCGTATTGATGAGAATGGCAGAGGACTTCATCTTTGCCAGCTCCTCCTTACCGATCAGGCCAACGGTTGCCGGGGTCTGGGGCACATGCAGGGATACAATGTCACAGGTGGACAGCAGGGTATCCATATCCACAAAGGTCACACCCGGCACATCCTTTTTGGTACGGCTGTACGCATAAACCTCACAGCCAAATGCCTGTGCAATGGTCGCAACACGCAGGCCAATGGCACCGGCACCGATAATACCGAACTTCTTGCCTTCCATTTCCGGGCCGATCAGGCCAGCCTTGGTACCGCCCTTGCGGACAACCTCATTGCACGGAATAATGCTGCGGTACAGGTCGATGATAAAGCCAAACACCAGATCTGCCACGGCAACGGTGGAATAACCGGCACAGTTGGAAACCTGAATGCCCTTTTCACGGCAATATTCCATATCCACATGGTCATAGCCGGTGAAGGCAACACAGATGTACTTCAGGTTCGGGCAATGCTCCATAACATCACGGCCATACTTGAAATTGGACAGGACGACCGCATCCGCATCCTTGCTGCGTTCGATCAGGGTTTCGGTATCCTCTTTGCGGGTATTATAGTAAACCAGTTCCATTTTATCGCCGCAGGCTTCCTGTGCCATGGCAACCAGCTTTTCATCCGCAATACCAAGCGGTTCCAGAATGACTAACTTCATGATATACTCAATCCTTTCATGCATTTTCTGATTTTTTATGATAATTTCCAATCATCTGGTAAACAACCAGACCGATACGGACAGCTAAAATCTCATTGGCATTGTCAAAATCAATGCCGGTAATCTTTGCGATTTTTTCCATGCGGTATGCCGCGGTTTTATAATGCACAAACAAATCCTGTGCCGTCTTGGACAGGTTCTGATTATGATCCAGATATGCCTTCAGCGTAATAATCAGGTCATCCCGCTGGGGCTTTTTATATTCAAACAGCTTTTGGAGGGATTCCGGCACATATTCCATCAGCGCCTTCGGGTCCTCAATCTGGCACAGCAGCTTAAAAATACCCAGGTCGGAAAACAGTACCATCTGCGCCTTGTTTTCCCCTACGGTATCCCCTACGGCATTTCCCGCAATATCTACAAACAGATAGGCATCATTGGCCTCATGATAGGTTTCCGGCAGGTTGGTCAGCCCCCGCACCTGCTTGCCCACACCGGCCTTTACCTGCAGGTTGCGGTGATGCTGTAACACGGCGGCCTGAATCCGTTCCAGCTTTTCCCTCAAATCACGGCGGTATTCACTCTGGGCTGTATCGGGATTTTCCCTGCGGACTGCCACAATCCGGTCGGTTTCCCGATGGATTTTGCATTCCGGCATACACTGCCGTACCGCATCCTCCAGAATATCCAGATAGAAAATGCGTTCATTGAAATTCCGTTTGCGCCAGATATCCCCTGCCGTGCCAAATACCATGACACGATAGCTGCTATCCAGATCCATACCAATCAAAGCGATATTTTTCTGCAGCTCCTCCATGGGCATATTTTTGCCATGCAGGATGCTGTACAGGATATCATGCTGGAATTTCTTTTCCAGCTCCGATACCGCAAAGGCCCGGGCAAATTCATACTGCAGGGAAACAATGGCATTTTCCACCGCAATACAGTTCATTGGATTGAATTCCGTGGTCTGTTCCGTAATGACCAGATACATTTTTGTACCCACATTCAAATCCAGCTGGACAATATACTGGGTCTGTTCTCCATCCTGCTGAACCAGATATTCATAATTGGTCAGAATACCCGGGTTATATTTTTTTACCCTGGGAGAAATCCGGAATTCACAGATTGCCTCACCGGAGCAGGCATAGCAGTGCATATTCTGCTGGAACAGGGCAACCGGATTGCCGATCAGCTTTTCCAGCATGGCAAGAATATCCTCAATCCGATGGCCTTCATTTTCCTCGGCAAATGCCAGCGCCATAAAGTTATCATGGGTTGTCTTATAATATTTCAGCTGTGTGACTTCCTCATTAAACAGCCGTTCCATGACTGTGGACAGAATGCTCTGAAAGGACATTTCAAAGGGCATTTCCATCAGCGGAATGGATGCCTGTTCGGCAAATTCCTTCAGCCATGCGATTTTGGATTCCGCATCCTCCACCATGCGTCCCGGCTTCAGGATAATACCGCTGACCTTCTTTTTCTGCAGCTCATAAATATACGTTTTATAGGTGCTGAGGCTGCAGGACTGAAATGCATACAATCCCGTCAGCAGCAGCTCTCCCCCTGTAATAAAATGTACAATATCCGGTGCTTCAATGATGGTCACACCTTTTATTTCATTTTTCAGTCCCTTTTCGCCGCAGATCAGTGAAATCTGATTCGCCTGTTCAATCTGCAGCAGATCTTCTACCGTCAGTCCCATCATTCTGCCCTCACATGCACGCCGTTGTTTGATTTCTTACAAAGATTGGTTGCCATCTATAGTATAGCAAAAAAAGGGGGATAATACCATACTGGATTTGCATGATATCATACCCCCTTTCTGGCACAATGCAGAACGAATGGAATTTATTCTGCCAGCATTTTTTCAGTCAGATCCAGCAGGACAACAGAAGCCTTCGCAAAGTCACTGTACCTGGTAAATTCCACCGGACAATGGCTCCGTCCTTCCTGGCTCGGCACAAACAGCATCACGGTGGGAATCACCTGTCCAATTTCCAGCGCGTCATGTCCGGCACCGCTGGGCAGGTACTGATAGCTGTAGGCATGCTCCCGGCAGCTGTCCTCCATAATATCCAGCATTTCTCTGGACAGGTTGACCGGCGTAATGGTCAGCTTGTTGTCCATCTCATAGCTTCCGCCGATGGCTTCGGTCTCACGATCCAGTGCCGCGCTGATCCGGCGGATAATATCGTTGATGTTGTCGTTATTTCTCGAACGGACATCCACCGTAAATTCACACTGCTCTGCGACAATATTCATGCCGCCCGGAACTGTCCTGATAAAGCCGGTTGTAGCAACCGTGCCATCCGCCTTTTCCCTTGCCCAGTCCGGGATTTTGGAAATGACCTTGGTCGCTGCCTCTACAGCATCCATACGCATGTCCATCGGCGTGGTGCCTGCGTGGTCAGCTCGGCCATTGACTGTCACCATATACCGCTGGATGCCCACAATGCAGTCCACCAGACCCAGCTCAATGTTTCCGGAATCCAGTACCGGACCCTGTTCAATATGCGCCTCGATAAAGCAGCCAATGGAGCCCTCCGGCCATTTTGCCTCCTCAATGCGGTACGGGTCCAGACCATATTCCCGCATTGCTTCAAAAATGGAAATGCCGTCGGTATCCCGGAACCGCTTGCAGTAATTGACATCCCGCTTGCCCAGCATGGCACCGGAACCGAAATAGCCGGTACCGAAACGCATGCCTTCCTCATCACAGAAGCCTGCTACGACAAAATTCCGTTTTGGCTGTACGCCGCGTTCCTTCAGCTGTCTTGCCACTTCAATGGCACAGATGACACCGGCAATGCCGTCATAGTCACCGCCGTTGACAACCGAATCATAATGCGAGCCCATCATGACACAGGGCAGCTCCGGATTGGTGCCCTGCAGGGTGCCGAATACATTGCCTGCTGTGTCCTCCTTTACCTCCAGACCGGCTTCCGCCATAATGGTCTTGAGATATTCTACCGCCTGCCGTGCTTCCTTTGTAAACGGCAGACGGGTGCAGCCTGCCCCCGGTGTTGCCGTAAATGCCTTCATATGTTCCAGATCCGCTGCAATTCTTGCAACAACGTCTTCAATTGCCATTTCCTGGTTCCTCCTTTTATCTGTGATTATCCATTCTGCTTCAGCCGGTCAAGAATATATACCTTTACCGGGGAATACAGCATCGAGACCACAATTGCGACAAATCCAATGGTACACAGGACAGATGTCCCGGTATATAATCCGACCATAATCATCGCAAATGCAATCATAATCACAATAAATGCAATGGTCAGGCCGCCTGCCTTGGTTTGAAAAAAGCCTTTCTGTTCCATTTTACCATGCCTCCATCAGAATGAGACCAGAAGAAAGACGATGATACCGATCAGAATGGTGGCCGGAATCGTAATCATCATGATTTTCTTCATGACCTTACCCTCGCTGCCGAGAATATTAGCTGTGGTGGTACCGAGAATAATCTTGCTCGGGCTGACTGCGCTGCCAATGGCGCCGCCTGCCGACTGGGCGCCCAGAATCACGGACGAATTCACGCCCAGCAGCTTTGCCGTTGTCAGCTGGAAGCCGCCGAACAGG